>NZ_JAWDIR010000045.1:0-330887 GCF_046156265.1 Pseudoxanthobacter sp. M-2 | reverse complement strand
CCCGGAGGCTCCCTCCCGGTCGACGTTACCAGCGCCGATGCGGCGCCGCGAAGAAAAGGCGCGATCAGCCGCCCGTCGCCGCCTTGATCTTCTCGAGCGTCTTGCCTTCCATGTCCTCCACCCCCGGCGGGATGTTGGCGAAGAACTTGAGGTTGTCGATGTCGGCCGGCGTGAAGGCGGCGGCGACCGCAGCCTTCGCCTCTTCCGGCAGCAGGTCGCCGCCGTTCTTCACCGCCGCAATCGCCCCGGTGCTCGCCGACATCATCGTGACGATCTCGGGCTGCAGGACGAAGTTGATCCACTTGTAGGCGGCGTCATCGTTCTCGCCGCCCGACGGGATCGCGAAGGTGTCGATCCAGGCGAGCGCGCCGGTCTCCGGCGGCACGAAGACGATGTTGTTGTTCTGGTTGTAGAGCTTGAAGGCGGTGGAATCCCACGTCTCGGAAGCGACGATCTCGCCGGAGAGCATCAGGTTCGCGAGGTCGTCACCGCCCTGCCAGTAGACCTTGATGTTGTCCTTGCAGGCGATCAGCTTGTCGGCGACCTTGTCGAGCAGCGCCTGGTACTTGGCGAGGTCGGAATAGGCTTCGAAGGGGTTCTCGCCCATGGCGAAGGCGGTGCCGAGCAGGATGGTGCGGCGGAGCCGCATCGAGGTCTTGCCCTTGTACTGCGGATCGCAGAGATCGGCCCAGCTCTTGATGTCCGGCGCCTTCGACTTGTCGGCCATCAGGCCGGACGTGCCCCACTGGTGCGGCACGGCGTAGACCTGGCCGTCGATGGTGGTGTTGGCCTTGACGCCGTCGAGCAGCTTCTCGCTCATCACCGACGTGTCGATCTTCGACAGGTCGAGCGGCTTGTAGATGCCGTACTCTTCCTGCACCGCGAAGATGCGGTCGTGGCTCGGCTGGGCGAGATCGTAGCCGGCGCCACCGGTGGCGCGCAGCTTTGAGATCATCTCCTCGTTGTTCGACAGCGTCACCTCGACGTCGATGTCGGGATACTTGGCTTCAAAGAGCTCGATCACCTTGTCGGGGGCATAGCCGCCCCAGGTGAGCAGGCGCAGCGTCTCGGCCTGAGCGGCCGTGAAGCCGCCCGACAGCACGAGGCCGAGGGCGGTGGTGGCGATCAGCGTGGCGCGAACGGTCGTCATGGTGTCGGAACCTCCCCTCCGAAAGGCGCGCCGGGGCGCGCCGGGACCCGGGGCACGGCGGCCACGGGCACACGCGCCCGCTCCCCCGTCCCCTGGGAAACGCGCGCCATTTCGCCATCAGAGAGGGCAAGTGGTCGGCGCGGTAGGTCCATTCTAGAGAATGTCGGATACCAATTTGGTGACGGTCCGGCGCGCTGCGGCGGGCCTCGTCACCCCTGCAGCGCCGCCCACATCGCCCGGTCGCGCTCGGCGGTCCAGATGCGCGGGGTGTCGATGCCGAGCGCCTCGTCGTAGGCGCGGGCGACGTTGAAGGGCAGGCAGTGCTCGTAGATGGCGTACTCGGCGAACTTGTCGTCGCAGGCGGCACGGCAGGCGTCCCACGCCTCCTTCAGGGAGCCGCCGCGGGCGGCGACCTTGGCCACGGGATCAAAGGTCGAGGCGAGGAAGTCGCGGGTGAGCGCGATCGCCTCGGCCACCTTCTGTTCGCCCACAAGCGCGTCGCCGCGGCCGGGGGAGAGGGCGGCGGGCCGCATCGCGGCGATGGCGTCGAGCGTGCCCGGCCAGTCACGGAAGTGGCCGTCGCCGCAATAGCAGGCGGAGCGGTACTCGACGATGTCGCCGGAGAACATCACCGCGGCATCCGGCACCCAGGCGACGATGTCGCCGGCGGTGTGGGCGCGGCCGAGGTGCAGGAGGTCGACCCGTCGCTTGCCGAGGTAGAGCGTCATGCGGCCGGAGAAGGTCAGCGTCGGCCAGGTGAGGCCGGGGATCGTCTCGGCCGCCTGGAACAGCCGCGGGAAGCGGCCGAACTCTGAATCCCAGTCCTCCTGGCCGCGCTCGTGGATCATCGCCCGGCAGGTGTCGGAGGCGACGATCTCGCTCGCCCCATAGGCCGAGGCGCCGAGCACGCGCACCGCGTGGTAGTGCGACAGCACCACGTACTTCACCGGCTTGTCGGTGACGGTGCGGATCTTCTCGATCACCCGCTTCGCCATCGCCGGCGTCGCCTGGGCGTCGACCACCATGACGGCGTCGTCGCCGACGATGACGCCGGTGTTCGGGTCGCCCTCCGCCGTATAGGCGTAGAGGCCGGGGCCGACCTCAGTGAAGGAGACGGTCTTCTCCGCCATGTCGCCGGTCGACGCGAACGCCTTGGCCATCGTGTGTGCTCCTTGTCGAGCGGGCGCGCAAAGATCGTTCCGCGCCGCTTCTGCCCGTGTGCCTCCGTCATCCACCCTTCGGCCACCCCGGATCAAGTCCGGGGCAGGCCCTTCTCCCGCCTTGGCGGGAGAAGGAAGGGCCTACACCGCCGCGCCGAGATAGGCGTCGCGGACGAGGGGGGCGGCGCGGACCTCCTCGAACGAGCCCTCGATCGCGATGCGGCCGCGCAGCATGAAGGCGCAGGGGGCGTCGAGTTCGGCGACGAAGGCCATGTCGTGCTCGATGACGATCGCCGCCACGCCGGTCTCGGCGTGCAGGTCGCGAACGAGGGCGACGGTGGCGCGCGTCTCGGCCGCCGTCATGCCGGTGGTCGGCTCGTCGAGCAGCATCAGGCGGGGGGAGGCTGCGACCACCATGGCGATCTCCAGCCACTGCCGCTCGCCGTGGGGGAGGTCCGAGGCGAGGACGGCGCGGCGGTGGGAGAGGCGGACGAGGTCGAGGAGGGCGTCGGGCGTCGTGCGCGCGTCCACGTCGCCGGCGCCGCGCAGCCTCCGCGAGTGCGCGGCGATGCGGAGGTTCTCGGCGACGGAGAGGTCGGCGTAGACGCCGGGAATCTGGAACTTGCGCAGGATGCCGCGGCGGGCGACTTCGAAGGGCCTGAGGCCGCCGATGCGGGAGCCATCGAAGCGGATCTCGCCGGAGGTGGGCGCAAGCTCGCCGGTGATCAGGTTGAACAGCGTGGTCTTGCCGCAGCCGTTCGGCCCGATCAGGCAGAGCAGCGCCCCCTGGCGCAGCGCGAGGTCGACGCCGTCGACCGCCGCGAGCCCGCCGAAGCGCCGCGTGACGGTGGAAAGTGCGAGCAGCGGCGGTCGCCCGTCGGCGGGCACGGCAGCGCTCACCCCTCCGGCAGGATCAGGCGATCCGCCAGCACCGCGCCGCGCGAGGCCATGAAGTAGAGGCCCATGTAGTGGGTGACGTCCTGCGGGTGGGCGGCGTGGCCGGGCAGGCCGATCTCCAGCGCCACGTCCTTCGGCAGGTGGTAGGTCGAGCAGCCGTCGGCGTGGACGATGATGTCCTCGAGATGCGTGAACAGGCGGTGGTTGCGCGCCGACAGGGCGGTGAGCACGAGGTCCATGACGCAGATGTCGGTGCAGATGCCGACGACGACGATCTCCTGCAGCTTGTGGACGTTGATCCACTCGACGAAGGCGTTCGAGCCGTCCGGGCGGATCGAGCCGACGAAGTTGTTGATGCAGTCCTTGCGGATCATCGTCGCGTGCGGCTCGAAGTTGAGCCACTCGAGCTCCGGCACGAGGTTTTCGTCGCCGGTGCCGCGGATGCAGTGGGGCGGGTAGGGCGGCTCCGGCCGGTCCGGCTCGTGGGTGTCGAGGAAGCAGAGGATCGGCCAGCCGCGCGCGGAGTACTGGCGCGCCAGCTGGTCCGTCTCGGTGATCATCTGCGTGACCTGCGGGTTCTCCACCGGCGGCGCCAGCGGGCCGCGGCCGACGGTGGCGAAGCCGTTGACCTCGTCGACGATGACGAGGCCGGTGCGGCGGTGGCCGATCGGCACGTCGCCGATGGCGATCGGCAGCATGTCGCGGAGCTGGTCGATCAGCCCCTTCTCGCCGACGCGGTCGAGCATGATGGGTCTCCCGTGTTCTGGGGCGCCGCCGTTACTGCGGGCAGCCGGGCTCGGGAGCGATCTCGCCGAGCGCCTCGACGGTGACGAGGCCGTCGCCCTCGGTCTTCGCCAGGAACATGTTCATCGTCACGTGGTGGTCCTTGCCGATCGTCACCGGCCCGGTCGGGCTGTCGAGGACGAGGCCCTCCATGGCGTCGATTATCTTCTCCTTGTCGACGCTGCCGGCCTTCTCGATCGCCGCCTTCATCGCCATCAGGGCGTTGTAGTGGGTGAAGACATAGTGCGAGACGGTGGTGCCCCCGGACGCCTTGATCTTGTCGACGAAGGCCTTGACCTTCGGGTCGTCGGAGCCTGCCACCATCGGCACGGCGACGAACATGTTCTGGCCCTTCCCCGGCCCAAAGGCGCCGAGATAGGTCTCGGCGAAGCCGAGGAAGGCGACGGTCGTGTCCTTCAGCAGGCCGAAGTCCTCGGCCTGCTTGATGAAGGTGATGCCGTCGCCGCCGGGCAGCGCGAAAACGAGCACCTTCGCCTTGGTATCGGCGATGCGGCGCACGACGGGCGCGAACTCCTTGACGCCCCAGGGCGTGAACTCCTCGCCGAGCGTCTCGCCACCCAGCCCCGAGACGATGCCCTTCGCCGTCTCGAACATCTTCTGCGGCCAGACATAGTCCGCGCCGAACATGAAGTACGTGCTGCCGAACTCCTTGTTCATGTAGGGCAGCAGCTTGGCGAGCTCCTGGTTCGGCACGGTGTTGAAGGAGAAGATGTAGCGGCTGCAGGCGCCGCCCTCGTAGTTGGTGGCATAGAGGAGCGGCGTCTTCGCCCGCTCCAGCGTCGGCGCCATGGCGTCGCGGTTGTTGGAGGTGATCGGGCCGACCAGCGCCAGCACGTCGTCGCGCTGGATCAGCTTGCGCGTCGCCTCGACGGCGGCCTTCGGGTCGGTCTTGTCGTCCTCGTAGAGGATCTCGACGGGACGGCCGAGGATGCCGCCGGCCGCATTGATCTCGGCGGCCGCAAGGTCGAGCCCGAGCTTCGCCTGCCCGCCGAACAGCTCGAGGCCGCCGGAGAACGGCAGCACCGCGCCGACCTTGATCGGGTCGGCCGCGAGCGCCGGCAGGGCGAGGGTGGTGGCGAGGCTGGTCGCGAACGCTGCGGCGAGGGCGAGGCTGCGGATCGGCATCGAAGGTGTCCCCCGGGTGGGCCCGCGCGGGCGGGCGAAAGGCGCGAACGGTCATCCCTCTTCGGCGCTCGGCTTCGCCCGGCTCACCGGAATGACGGTCGAGCCGAGCTTCCCTCGCTTCCGCGTGCACTGCAATAGCGACGGGGGGCGGCGAGGCGGTGATGGATGTGGCAACGTCACGTCGCGATCCAGCCGACATGGAAAGTTTGCCAATGAGCAGCGCCGAGAGGGTCATCGCCGCCGAGTTGCCAAGTCCGAGCGCCGGCGCGCCTTGCCCGGTCGTCCTGGCGGACGACCTGACACTCGTCGTCGCCTACATCTGCGCGTATCTGGGCGAGCAGGAGAGCTTGCAGGAACCCGTCACGATCGACGAACGCGACAGGCATCGCTGCGCCGTCATCACCTTCCGACGCTGCAGGATCTTCAAATTCGGTCATCCCAACGAGGAAGTCTTGCGCGGACACCGGCTGTACGGTCGCGGGCTGTTGTGGTCGACGGTCGGGGAGGTGCTGAACTCCGCCTGGATCGCCGAACTGAACGCCATCAACAGCGTGCACTCCAGTCATTCAGACAGAATTTTCGCGGACTGTCGCCACTTCGTCTTTCCCTTCCAGGACTCGATGCTGGAAGTAGTGGCGGAGGGGTTCGACGTGGCGATGCTGACGGGCGCCGTTCGCGAACTTTCGATTGACGCCTTCATGCAGGCCGCCGTCCCCTGATGATGGCGCGAGCTGCGCGCAAAGCGCGGTGGCAGGGCATTCAGAGACTGCGGCACCGCCTCGCCACACACCCCTTCTCCCGCGCGAGCGGGAGAAGGTCCCGGCAGGGGGATGAGGGCTGCGCCGCGCAAGCGGCGCGGAAGCAGCGAACTCGGCGCCCGCGGCTTCCGCTCCTGCGGAGCGGCCCTCACCCGGCGCTGCGCGCCACCCTCTCCCGCCGCCAGGCGGGAGAGGGGGACCGGCCGGCGTGGCGTGTCCCCCATGACGACCGCGCTCAGCTCCCCACTGCCCACGGCCAATCAACTGCCTGCTGCCTGCTGCCCACTGCCTACTGCCGCTCCCACCCAGCCCCGAGATAGGAATAAAACCCTTGACACGGATATCATCCCCATCCACACTCCTGTCGTCCACTCGGAGGGGCGCAGCCGGAGGCGTACCGGTGCCCGCGGGGTGGACGGCGGTGACCCGCGGCTGGAGAAGACGCGCAAACTCCTTCCCCGGGGGGATCGTGGGTAAAGCCTCCCGCCGCCACCACGAGCGGCGTCCCGGGCCTCCGCGAGGGCGGAGGCAGCGTCACTGGAAACAGTGACGCCAGGGAGTAGCGCCTGCGGCGACTTAGGCGAGGAAAGCGCGCCGGCCCGCGGGACCGCCAGGGGGAGCACCGGGACCCAGGCAACACCGCAGATACGGGGCGCCGAAAGGCGCGGGTGCCGCAAGGCACCCTGCGGCGGAGCGTACATCCGCCGCCACCATACGGATTGCGCCGATCGGCGCCCCGTCCCCTCCACCGGAGGGGGAGACAATGGCCAAAACCCCGGCGGGAGACCGTGCGGGGGTGGCGGTGTTTCCGGCGGAGATGGCGGTGTTTTCAGTTGAGGTGGAAGAGTTTGGCGGACGGCGGCAGCAAATGCGACGCGGTTTTCCGCCCGACGCCCGACGTGTCCGTCCCCTCCCCCCTCGTGGGGGAGGTGGTCGGCGCAGCCGACCGGAGGGGGCCGCCGCGCAAGGCGCGGCGGTACGGCGTCAGAGATTGTCGAACCGTCGCACCGTCGTCGGCTGTCGCCGCCGACGGCCCTCCCCGGTCCGCTTACGCGGCCCGACCCTCCCACAGGGGGAGGGTGGGTGCCCGCATCGGCGGGAAAGTCCGACTGCCGATTGCCCCTGCCCCCTGCCGACCCCCGCCCTTACCCCAGCTTCGCCATCACGTGCCGCACGACCGTGTAGTCCTCGAGCGCGTAGAGCGAGAGGTCCTTGCCGTAGCCGGACTGCTTCAGGCCGCCGTGCGGCATCTCGTTGACGAGGGCGAAGTGGCAGTTGATCCAGGTGCAGCCGTACTGCAGGCGCGCCGCCGTGCCCATGGCGCGGCCGACGTCGCGCGTCCACACCGAGGACGCGAGGCCGTAGTCGGAATCGTTCGCCCAGGCGACCGCGTCGTCGACATCCGAGAAGCGCGTCACCGAGACGACCGGGCCGAACACCTCGCGCCGGACGATCTCGTCGGACTGCAGCGCGCCCGCCACCACCGTCGGCTGGAAGAAGAAGCCGTTGCCCTCGCCCGGCTTGCCGCCGGTCGTCACCTCGATGTGCTTCTGCTCGCCGGCGCGCGCCACGAAGGAGGCGACGCGGTCGCGCTGGCGCGGCGAGATCAGCGGGCCCATCTCGTTGTTGGCGTCGTCCGCCTGGCCGAAGCGGATCGAGGAGACGGCCGAGGTGAGGTCGGCGACGAGGCGGTCGTAGAGGCGGTCGGCCGCGTAGATGCGGCAGGCGGCGGTGCAGTCCTGGCCGGCATTGTAGAAGCCGAAGATCTTCACGCCTTCCACCACCGCCTCGAGGTCGGCGTCGTCGAAGACGATGACCGGCGCCTTGCCGCCGAGCTCGAGGTGGGTGCGCTTCACCGTCTTGGCGGCTTCCGTCAGCACCTTCTTGCCGGTGGCGATGTCGCCGGTGAGGGAGATCATCGACACCTTCGGGTGCGAGATCAGCGTCTGGCCGACGCTGCCGCCGCGGCCGCAGACGACGTTGACGACGCCCTTCGGGAAGATCTCCGCGATCAGTTCGGCGAGCTTCAGGGTCGTCAGCGGCGTCTGCTCGGACGGCTTCAGCACCACGGTGTTGCCGCCGGCGAGCGCCGGGGCGAGCTTCCAGGCGCCCATCATCAGCGGATAGTTCCACGGCGCGATCGAGGCGACGACGCCGATCGGGTCGCGGCGGATCATCGAGGTGTAGCCGGCCATGTACTCGCCGGCGGCGCTGCCGGGCAGCACGCGACAGGCGCCGGCGAAGAAGCGGAAGCAGTCCGCCACCGCCGGGATCTCGTCGCCGAGCACGGAATGGCGCGGCTTGCCGCAGTTGAGCGCCTCCAGCGTCGCAAACGTCTCGGCCTCCGCCTCGATGCGGTCGGCGAGCTTCAGGAGCAGGCCGGCGCGCTCGGACGGCGTGGTGCGCGACCAGGAGGTGAAGGCCTCGCCGGCGGCGGCGACGGCGGCGTCGATCTGCTCGGCCGAGGCCTCGGGCAGCTTCAGGATCGTGCCGCCGGTCTTCGGATCGAGGACGGTCTCCTCGGCCTCGGTGCCGGCGACGAACTCGCCGCCGATCAGCATCTTCGAGGGGAGCGCGAGGGCCGGCGTGGCGGACGCGGATGCGGTCATGGGGTTGCCTCCTCGGGGTCGGTTCGGTGTCTCTCAGTGTCCCGCGCCGCGGCCGGGCTCTTCGTCCCGGGTGAGGTAGTAGGCGGCGAGGATCGGCAGGAAGGTGACGAGGATGATGAACACGGCGACGACGTTGGTGACCGGCCGCTGGCGCGGGCGGATCAGCTCGTTCAGCATCCAGATCGGCAGCGTCGCCTGCTGGCCGGCGGTGAAGGTGGTGACGATCACCTCGTCGAACGACAGCGCGAAGGCGAGCATGCCGCCGGCCATCAGCGCGGTCGCGAGGTTCGGCAGGATGACGTAGCGGAAGGTCTGGAAGCCGTCGGCGCCGAGGTCCATCGACGCCTCGACCAGCGAGCCGGACAGCCTTCGGAAGCGCGCGACGGCGTTGTTGTAGACGACGACGATGCAGAAGGTGGCGTGGCCGAGCACGATCGTCCACGTCGAGAACGGCACGTCCATGATGTTGAAGGCCGAGCGCAGCGCGATGCCGGTGACGATGCCGGGCAGCGCGATCGGCAGGATGACCAAGAGCGACAGCGTCTCGCGCCCGAAGAAGCGGTGGTTCGCGAGCGCCGCCGCGATCAGCGTGCCGAGGATGAGGGCGAGCACCGTCGACATCGCCGCCACCTGCAGCGACAGCTGGATCGCCGCCCAGATGTCGGTGCGCTCGAAGGCCACCGCGAACCACTTCAGCGTCAGCCCCGGCGGCGGGAACTCGTAGGTCTTCTCCTCGGTGGTGAAGGCATAGAGGATGACGAAGCCGAGCGGCACGTGCAGGAACAGGAGCCCCGCGAAGGCGCCGAGCGACAGCAGGAAGGGTGGGCGACGGTCAGAGCGCATCGAAGGCTCCGAGCTTCTTGGCGCCCCAGAGGTAGAGCCCCATCACGACGATCGGCACGACGGTGAAGGCGGCGGCGAGCGGGATGTTGCCGGCGGTGCCCTGGTGGATCAGCACGGCCTGGCCGATGAAGATCGTCGAGCCGCCGATGATCTGCGGGATGATGAAGTCGCCGAGGGTGAGGGAGAAGGTGAAGATCGAGCCGGCGGCAAGGCCGGGCAGGGCGAGCGGCAGGATCACCGAGCGGAAGGTCTTGCCCGGGCTCGCACCGAGGTCGGCGGCGGCCTCGACGAGGCTCTTCGGCACCCGCTCGAGTGCTGCCTGCACCGGCAGGATCATGTAGGGCAGCCAGACGTAGGTGAAGACGAGGAAGGTGCCGAGATAGCTCGTCGACAGCGACGGCCCGCCGATCACCGGGATCGCCAGGATCGCGTCGAGCACGAAGCCGAGGCCGACCGCGTCGAACACCCAGCCGACGACGCCTTCCTTCGAGAGCAGGAGCTTCCAGGCGTAGACCTTGACGAGATAGGCCGACCACAGCGGCATCATCACCAGGAAGTAGAACGCCGCCTTCATGCGGCCGCGGGCGTAGACGGCGGCGTAGTAGGCGACGGGCAGCGCGATCAGCGCGCAGGCGATGGTCACGGCGGCCGCCATCAGCACCGTCCGGGCGATGATGTCGAGGTTCGCGAGCTGCAGCAGCTGCGCGTAGGTCGACAGCGTCAGCGTGCGGTCGATCTGGCCGGTGAACTCGTCGATCGAGAAGAAGCTCTGGGCGAGCATCGCGAACAGGCTGCCGAGATAGACGACGCCAAGCCAGAGCAGTGGCGGGATCAAAAGCAGCAGCAGGTGGACGCGCGGGTGCCGCCACAGCCCGTCGGCGAGGCGGCCGGTGAGGCCGCCGCGGGGCGCGATCGTGGCGGCCGCCGCGTTCATGCGCCCTCCATCGGCCAGAGCCGCTCGGCCGGCACGACGATCGCAGCCTCAGCGCCGGGCGACAGTGCGGCCCCGGCGCCCGACGGCGCGACGACGGCGAGGCGGCGACCAGAGGACAGCGCCACGACGGTGCGGCGGCTGGCGCCGTGGTACTGCACGTCGACGACGGTCACCGGCACCGCGCCGGCGGTGTCACTGGCGACGAGGGCGATCGCCTCCGGGCGGAGCGAGCACAGGCGATCGGGGCCACCGAAGCCTGCGGCCTCGGCGGCCGTCAGCACGTTGGAGCCGCCGACGAACTCGGCGACGAAGCGGTTCGCCGGGCGCTCGTAGACATCCTCCGGCGAGCCGACCTGGACGATTTTCCCATCGTTGAAGACGGCGACGCGGTCGGCCATCGACAGTGCCTCGCCCTGGTCGTGGGTGACGAAGACGAAGGTGAGGCCGAGGCTGCGCTGCAGCGCCTTCAACTCGACCTGCATCTCCTCGCGCAGCTTCAGGTCCAGCGCGCCGAGCGGCTCGTCCAGCAGCAGCACCTTCGGCCGGTTGACGAGGGCACGGGCAAGCGCGACGCGCTGGCGCTGGCCGCCGGAGAGCTGCGACGGGCGCCGCCCACCGAGGTTCGCGAGCTTGACGAGGGCGAGCGCCTCGGCGGCCTGCGCGTGTCGCTCCGCCTTGCCGACGCCCTTCACCATCAGCCCGTAGGCGACGTTGTCGAGCACCGAGAGGTGCGGGAACAGCGCGTAGTCCTGGAACACCGTGTTGACGGCGCGCCGGTAGGGCGGCACGCCTTCCACCGTCTCGTCGAAGATCTCGATGTGCCCCGAACTCGGCTGCTCGAAGCCGGCGACGAGCCTGAGGCACGTCGTCTTGCCGGAGCCGGAGGGGCCGAGCATGGCGAAGAACTCGCCGGCGGCGATCTCGAGGTCGACGCCGTCGACGGCCCTGACGGAGCCGAAGTGGCGGACGACGCGCTCGAACCGGACGGCGGTGGTCATGGTTGGGGAATTCCGGAATGGCTGCCGGATACCGTCCCTCCCCTGCCAGGGGGAGGGACAGACCGCGCAGCGGTCAGGGTGGGGCCCGTCAATCCGAACTCAGGTTCGCGTTTGGATTGACAGGCCCCCACCTGCCGCGCCTGCGGCGCGGCTGTCCTCCCCCCTGGCAGGGGGAGGACGCGTGGCACTACCGCCCGCCGAGGATGGCGATGTAGTCCGTCACCCAGCGATAATAGGGCACGCAGCCGGCGGACTGGGTCTCGCACTTCGCCACCGGCGTGCGCCAAAAGTGGATCTTGTCGAAGTTGTCGAAGCCGTTGGTCGTGCAGCCTTCGTCGCCGAGCAGCGCGTTGCCCTTGCAGGCGGCCGGCACGGCCGGAACCGAGCCGAACCAGGCGGCGAGGTCGCCCTGCACCTTCGGGCTGAGCGAATGCTCCATCCAGAGATAGGCGCAGTTCGGGTGCGGCGCGTCGGCGGCCATCATGGTGGTGTCGGCCCAGCCGGTGGCGCCGCTCGCCGGCACGACCGAGGCGATCGGCTTGCCCTGGCTCTTCAGGAGGTTGACCTGGAAGGGCCACGACGAGGAGGCGACGACACCCTCGTTGGTGAAGTCGTCGACCTGGATCATCACGTCGTGCCAGTAGCGGGAGACGAGGCCGCGCTGGGTGCGCAGCAGCTCGAGCGCCGCCTTGTACTGGTCTTCGTTGAGCTCGTAGGGGTCCTTGATGCCGAGCTCGGGCTTGGTGTTCATCAGGTAGAGCGCCGCATCGGCAATGTAGATCGGCCCGTCGAAGGCCTGGATGCGGCCCTTGTTGGACTTGCCGTCCGGCAGCGTCTGCTCCTCGAACACGACCGACCAGGAATCCGGCGCCGTCTTGAAGACGTCGGTGTTGTACATCAGCACGTTGGCGCCCCACTGGTAGGGCACGCCATAGTGAACACCGGCAGCGGTGTGCCAGGGGGCGTTCTGCAGGCGCTCGTCCACCGTGCCCCAGCTCGGGATCAGCGAGACGTTGACCGGCTGCACGCGCTTGCCGGCGATGAGACGCAGCGACGCGTCGCCGGAGGCGGTGACGAGGTCGAAGCCGCCCTCGTTCATCAGCGCGACCATCTCGTCGGAGGTGCCGGCGGTCTTCACCCTGACCTTGCAGCCGGTCTTGCCCTCGAACTCGGTGACCCAGTCGAAACCCTTGTCGGTCTCGCCGCGCTCGATGTAACCCGGCCAGGCGACGATATCGACGGCCCCCTCGCCGGGACCGACGGCTGTGATTTCGGCTCGGGCCGGCACCTGCGCAAACAGCAGGGCCGCCACCGCCGTCGAGGCGATCAGCGCTTTCGTCATGGAGCACTCCCTCGGCGGGAGGCGCTGCGGCGCCCGCCGCCCATCCGTTCCCCACCGCCCGCGGGCGCCCGTTCGGGTCGTCCGAATACGCTGGCGGCACTGAGGAACAGTATGCGGCCGCCCCGCCGTTCGCCGCACTCGCGAAAATCTGGAAAGTGCCTTCGGAAAAACCGAAGTCGGTGGTTCGGCTAGCTCCGGATGACCTTTTTCAAGGTGTCGTCGATCCGGGTCTGCCAGCCGGGTTCGCCAGCCTTGAAGTGCTCCAGCACCTCCTGCGACAGCCGAAGCGTGACCTGGGTCTTCGGAGCGTCGGACTTCGGGCGCCCGCGCGACCGACGCCAGGCTTCCACGATGTGGGGCACTGCCTCGGACGCGGGGCGGGCACGGGTGACGTCGGCGGAAGTCAGTTCCGGGCTGTCATCGTCGGGAATTCCGGGTTCCGATTCCGACAGCGTGGCATCGATCTCTGCCATTTCCGCCAATTTGCGCCACACGTCTGCTTGCTCAGGGGAAATCACGCCCTTCCTGGTTCGCCCTGGCCCACGCGGCATAAAGTCTTCCTTCCTGTGGCGTCGTTCGGCGCAGGCTGATCAGGCGAATGCGCTCGCGCCGGTCCTGAAACACCAGGACGTGCAGGCGGCCCTCGAGCCATCCAATCGCAACGGAACGTGCCTCGGTGTAGGTGAAGCGCTCATCCTGCAGCACCAAAGCCGTTTCCCAATCGAAGCCGACGGCAGCCCCGAAATCCACTCCGTGCTTACGAATGTTGCTCTGACGCTTCTGTTCATCCCATTCGTAGTAGTCATCCACGGACGCCCCCGCCGGCACATTTTATGTAACTACAAAAAATTGAACATGCAAGACCTCTTGCCCGCTCCCGCAGAGGGGCGCACCGACCTTCACTCGAACAAGGTCTGAACGCGGGCGAGCACCTCGTCGATGATGTAATCCGGTACCCTCTCGGAGAAGCGGCCGTTGCGCGCCTTGATGTCGAGGGCGCGAAGCTGGTGGCAGAGAACGACGCCCGTGGCGTTCGTCCCGGCGCCCGTCAGGGAAACCGCAAAGCCTCGGTCCCGGGCGAAATCCCCACCGCTCGTGATCGGCGCGACGATGGGGGTGCCGAGGGCATTGAACTCTCGCGGCGTCAGGATCAGGACATAGCGCGGTTTCGCCTGTTCCCGCCCCTTGGTGGGATCGAGGTCGACATGCCAGATGTCGCCGCGGTCCACTACAGTACTTCCCGGCCGACCGGTTGCGCCTTGTCCCAGTCTCGCTGTTCGCTGTCCTCGGGCGCCGTCGGGTCGCACTGCGCGATCAGGTCCGCGAGAGCGTAGCGCGGCCGGGGCCGGGGCTCGACGACGAGCTTGCCGTGCTCGATGTGAAGCGCGACCTTCTCGTTGGCCGCGAGGCCGAGGCCTTCCAGGATGGCCTTCGGGATCGTCATCATGACGGAACCACCGACGGTCCGCAGGGTCGAGGTCAACATATTCGCCTCCAAGTTATACTGAAATATAACTCGCCGGGGTCGCTGCGCAAGGTGTTGCACCGCTCGCCGGTCACCCTCGCGCCCGCGCCGCCCTGAGCGCCCGCGCCACCGCCACGAAATCCCGCGCCGTGCGGGGAAGCGGAGCGCCGCGGCGCCAGGCGAGGCCGACCTCCACGGTGGGCAACGCCTCCGCGATCGGGCGGGCCTCGATGCGGTCGCCCTCCAGCGACCACGGCCGGTAGACGAGGTCCGGCAGGATGGCGACGCCGGCGCCGGTGGCGACGAGCGAGCGCACGGCCTCCACCGAGCGGGTGCGGAACGCGACCGGCGGGCGCTGGCCATGGGCACGCCAGTGGGCGTCGGCGGTGGCCTCGATCTCGTCGACGGTGAGCACGATCTGGCGCTCGCGGGCGATCGCCGACAGCGACACCTCCGCCTCCTCGGCGAGCCGGTGGCCGAGCGGCAGCCACAAACGGTAGGGCGATACCTCCATCACCTCCGTCTCGAGCGCCTGCGTTTCCCGCGCCGGCCGTGCCCGCGGCTGCACGACGACGGCGACATCGAGCTCGCCGTTGACGAGGAGGTGCTCGAGATAGTCGCGCCCGTCCTCCACCGCCGAGACGGCGACGGCCGGATGGGCGCGGCGGTAGCGGGCGAGGAGGTCTGAGAAGACGTAGCCGGCGACGAGCGCCGTGACACCGATCTGCAGCGTGCCGGAGAGCGCGGTGCCCTCCTCGGCCACCGTGCGGCGGGCGTCGGCGACGTCGGCGAGGATCTTGGTGGCGTGGCGGAGGAACTGCTGGCCCTTCAGGGTCAGCTGCACCCCGCGCGGATGGCGCTCCACGAGCTTCAGCCCGAGATCCTGCTCGAGCGCGTGCACCGCCTCCGTCAGCGTCGACAGCGACATCGACAGCTGGTGAGCCGCCCGCGTCAGCGAGCCGTTCTCGGCGACGGCGACGAAATACTGGAGCTGGCGGAGGGAGAACATCGGGCCGTCCGGCGCGGGATCGCGCAGGCGAGCCTAACCGGTTGCGGCGGCGAGGGAAGGGCGCTTGCACGCCCCCGCCAAGTCGTCATGGCCCGGCTCGACCGGGCCATCCATCCCCGGCACCAAGGCGGCGTTTGCGCTCGGGATGGATCGCCCGGTCGAGCCGGGCGATGACGGAGGAGAGGTTTGCGCGATCGGCAGGCCCGCAGGCGTGCCTCAGAGTCGCGGAAAGTACTCCGCGAACGTCTCCGCGATCGCCACCACGGCGGCGTTGACGGGGCCGGCGGTCAGCTTCGGGATCACCGCGGCGTCGACGACGAAGAGGTTGTCGAGGCCGCGCACGCGAAGGTCGGCGTCGACGACGGCGCGCTCGTCACGGCCCATGCTGCAGGTGCCGACCGGGTGGTGGTGGGTGATGACGGCGCGGGCGATGAAGGCGTCGAGGGCGGCGTCGTCGTCGGTTTCCGGACCGGGCAGGAGCTCCGCCTCGCGCCAGGCGTCGAGCGGCTCCGCGTGTCCCACGGCGCGGGCGGTGCGCAGGGCCGCGCGGAATCCCGCGCGGTCGGCCTCGGTGGCGAGATAGGCGGGGTCGATGATCGGCGCGTCGTCCGGGTTCGGGCCCGACAGCCGGATCGAGCCGCGGCTCGTCGGATGGCAGGCGCCGGCGAGCAGCGTGTAGGCGGTGCCGGCCACCGGGCGCTCGAAGCACTCGGAGACGGCGGGCACGACGACGCAGCCGAGCACGACGTCGGGGCTGCCGTCGGCGCGGGAGAGGTCGTCGCTGTGCAGATACATCAGCGATTCCGAGTGCTGCAGCTTCGTCGCCGGGATCGGACGGTGGGCGCGGTAGACGTTGCCGGCAATGAGAAGGTGGTCGTGCAGGTTCTGGCCGACGGCCGGCAGCGGCACGGTGCAGGCGATGCCGAAACGGGCGAGGTCGTCCGGGTCACCGATGCCGGAGCGCATCAGCATCAGCGGCGAGGCGACGGCGCCGGTCGAGAGCACGACGGTCGCGGCGCGGATGGTGAAGGTCGTGCCGTCGGCGAGCCGCACCGTCACCGGACCGATGCGGCCGCCGGCGACGGCGAGGCGGTCGACGCGGGCGCCGGTGACGATGGTGAGGTTCGCTCGCTCACTCAGGCCGGCGAGATAGGCATCGGCCAACGTGACGCGCCGGCCGCGGGCGATATTCAGCGAGTTCGGCGCCGTGCCGCAGAGCGGGCCGAGATTGTGATCGCCGAGTTTCGGCGCGCCGAGCGCTTCGCCCGCCGCCATGTAGGCGCGCACCAATGGGCTCACCTCGTCGGACGGCAGCGTGACGTCGAAGGGGCCGTCGCCGCCATGCGCCTCGGAGGCGCCGCCGGAGAAGCGTTCCGAACGGAGGAAGCCCGGCAGCAGGCCGGCGTGCGACCAGCGCGGGCCGGCGACCGCGGCCCAGGCGTCGAAATCGTCGGGATGGCCGCGGACGTGCGCCATGGCGTTGAGGCCGCTCGATCCGCCCATCATGCGGCCGCGCGGCCAGGCGTGGACGCGACCGGCGGTGCCGGCCTGCGGCACCGTCTCGTAGGCCCAGTCGTAGGGACGGCCCTGCAGCAGCGGCCACATCGCCGGATTGGCGACGTCGGGATCGGTCGGCCAGTCGCCCGCTTCCAGCAGGCAGACGCGGCGCGACGGGTCTTCGGAGAGGCGGGCGGCGACGACGGAACCGGCGGTTCCGGCGCCGATGACGAGAACGTCGACCTCGGCGGGCGGCTGCATCGCGGATGTCCCCAGAAAGGCGATGGTGAGCAGGCGGTGGTGAAGGCAGGCGATCGCGAAGGACGGTGGCCTGGTCGCGATGGTCACGGGCGCACGCCGATGCGCGCCTCCGGGATGCAGTCGGGCTCGGCTGCCGGCGGGCGCCGTGGTGGACCGGTCGGGCGCGTCGTCAGGCGGCGGTGAGGCCGGGCGACAGGCGCTCCATGATCTGCCGCTGCACGGCGGCGAGATGGGCGCGCATCGCCTGCTCGGCCGCCTCGGGGTCGCGCGTCGAGATGGCGTCGGCGATGGCGCGGTGCTCGGCGTCGCGGCGGGCGAGGCGCTTCGGGCAGGCCGTGCTCGATTCGCCGACGCGGACGCGCGCATCGGTGCCGACCTGGCGCAGCAGCCGGTAGAGCTCGACGGCGAGGCCGTTGCGGGCACCAACGGCGACCGCCCGGTGGAAGGCGAAGTCGGCGGTGCCGTAGCCGGTGCCGGGTGGCGTCGAGGCGGACAGCACGATGCGCTGGATCTCGAAGGGCGAGGCGCGCAGCGCGGCGAGGCGGGCGAGCGCCGGCTCCAGCATGAAGCGCAGCTCGATCACCTCGATCGGGTTGGTGACGCGGATGAGCGCCTCGTCGTGGGAGAGCGGGGTCGCGGCGCGCCGGCCGGCCTTGGCCGGGCCGAGCTCGCCGGCGCCGCGCAGCGTTTCCAGCGCGAGGCGGACGCGGTGGCGCTTGACGCCGAGCTGCTCGGCGAGCGCGCGCTCGGAGGGAACGGCGCCGTCGGCGGCGAGCACGGTGCGCACGGTCTCGAGGATGGTCTCCATCGAAACCTCCGCGGCTCCGTCGATAGCGTCGTCCGATGCGTGTCGTGACGCGTCGTGCAGTGCCGTCGCGCGTGGTTCGTGCATCGCCCCCGTCATGCGATCCTTCCCGTCCCGTCGCCGGTCTGGCCGGGCTGCGGCGGACGCCGCCACGACTCGACCAATCTCCAACCGTTTATACGGTTCGGAGATGATGGTTGACAAGTTTGGTTGCTCAATGGTCGAGTTGGCCACTCGGATCGGTGCCAGGGCGGCGCCGGACGGTGCGATCGGGTGGGTGCGGATGCGGGACGGTGCGGGCTACGACTACGTGGTGGTGGGCGCCGGGTCGGCCGGCTGCACGCTGGCGAACCGGCTGTCCGAGGACGGCACGGCGACCGTGCTGCTGCTCGAGGCCGGCGGCTGGGACCGCGACCCGTGGATCCACATCCCGCTCGGCTGGGGCCGCATCCTGCAGCACCGCCTGCACGACTGGAACTATTTCTGCGAGCCGGAGGCGAACGTCGATGGCCGCGCCGTCGAGTGCGCCCGCGGCAAGGTGATCGGCGGCTCGTCCTCCACCAACGCCATGGCGTGGGTGCGTGGCAACCGCGGCGACTATGCCCGCTGGGCGTCCGACTACGGCCTGAAGGAGTGGGGCTACGAGAGCGCGCTGCCCTACTTCCGCAAGCAGGAGCGCTGGGAAGGCGGCGCCAACGCCTATCGCGGCGGCGACGGGCCGATCGGCGTGCAGACCTGCAAGTACGCCGACCCGCTGGTCGACGCCTTCGCCACCGCCGGGCGCGGCCTCGGCTACGGCTGGACCGACGACTACAACGGCGCCCACCAGGAGGGCTTCGGCCGGCTGCAGATGTCGATCCGCGACGGCCGCCGGTCGAGCACCGCCACCGCTTACCTGAAGCCGGCACTGAAGCGCGCGAACCTCACCGTCACGGTGGAGGCGATGGTCACCGGCCTCGTCTTCGAGGGCGACCGCTGCGTCGGCCTCGACTATGTGCGGGCCGGCGAGACCCACCGGGTCAGGGCGAACTGCGAGGTCATCCTCGCCGGCGGCGTCATCAACTCGCCGCAGCTCCTGATGCTGTCTGGCATCGGCGATCCCGCGGAGCTTTCCGCCCACGGCATCGAGGCGCGCGTGGCGCTGCCAGGCGTCGGCAAGAACCTGCAGGACCACGTCTCGGTGATCCTGATGTATCGCCGCAAGGAGCCGGGGCCGTTCCACCGGGCGATGCGCTTCGACCGCATCGTGCCGGCGCTGGCGAACGCCTATCTGTTCGGCAAGGGCTTCGCCTCCGACGTGCCGGGCGGCATCACCGCCTTCATCAAGAGCGCTCCCGACAAGCCGCTGCCGGACCTGCAGTACCTGTTCACGGCCGCCCCGCTCGGCGCCTGGCCCTACATGAAGCCGTTCAAGGAGCCGTTCCCGGACGGCTTCGCGACTCGCCTCGTGCTGCTGCACCCGGAAAGCCGCGGCGCGGTCCGGCTGGCCTCGGCCGACCCGTCGGCGGCGCCGCGCATCCACCAGAACTTCCTCGCCGCCACCGCCGACTGGACGGCGCTGCGCACCGGCATCAAGATCGCCCGCGACATCGCCGCCCACGCGGCGCTGCAGCCCTTCGTCGCCGCCGAGTTCGCGCCGGGTTCGGCCAAGACCAGCGACGCCGACATCGACGGTCACATCCGCAAGACCTCGATCACCGTCCACCACCCGCTCGGCACCTGCCGGATGGGCACCGACGACGATCCGGCGGCGGTGGTGGACCAGGAACTGCGCGTCCGCGGTGTCCGCGGGCTGCGTGTCGTCGACGCCTCGGTGATGCCGGACCTCGTCACCGGCAACATCAATGCGCCGGTGGTGATGATCGCCGAGCGCGCCGCCGACCTCATCCGCGGCCGCAAGACGCTGGCCCCGGTCGAGCCGGCGACGGCCGCACGCGCCGCGGCCTGAGCCGCGGAACGGCGGGCCGGCGGGCTGCTGGCTGGAATTGGTCGAGAGTTTGGTCGCGATCGGTCGCGGCCGCAGCCCGGGCCTGCCGGAGGGCGTCGGGCGGCGTCGCAGGACGGGGCTCCGGGCCGCAGAATGGCTGGAGTTCTGGGCATCCGACGAACGGGGCCGCCGGGCCGCCGCCAAGGGTGTGACGAAGGCCGGTGGAGGCGACCGCTCCGGCCATTTTTTGGGTTGATGGTCGAAACCAGCCGGCTTATGGTCGGCGCTATGGTCAGGGCTTCGTCGAAGCCCCCAGCCGGGAGGTCCCTCATGTCCGTGGTCCAGCCGCTCCGCGACCGCAGCAACCGCGAGGCTGCACTGAAGTCGCTCTATGACGATCTCGCCGCCAAGAACCTGTTCCCGTTCTGGGCGACGGCGAGCGACGTCGAGAACGACGAGGTCCGCCAGCTCATGGCGACCCAGAAGGCCGTTCCCTTCGTGTGGGAATATGCCAAGGACATCGAGCCGGTGCTGCGCCGCGCCGCCGACCTCATCAAGATGGACGACAGCGAGCGCCGCTCGGTGATCTGCATCAATCCGGGCCTGGCGCCGAAGCGCGCCTCGGTCTCGACGATGTACACCGCCTACCGGCTGAATGATCCGAACGAGATCATGCCGCCGCACAAGCACTCGCCGAGCGCCATCCGCTTCGGCCTGACCGGCAAGGGCAACTTCACCGGCGTGCAGGGCGAGGACATCGTCTTCGGCCCGGGTGACATGGTGCTGACGCCGAACGACACCTGGCACAACCACGGCACCGTCGGCGACGAGGAGGCGGTCAACCTCTCGGTCCTCGACCTGCCGCTGATCGAGACGCTGAACGCCATCCACTTCGACCACCACTACACCGAGCTGGTCGACGGCGAGGTGGTGGCGAAGAAGGTGCAGACGGCGCGCTATCCGGCCGACTACTCGGCGCGCGTCTACGGCCACGGCGGCCTGACGCCCCGCTTCGTCGACCACAAGCGCGGATCGGGCCTGTCGTCGCCGATGTACGTCTATCGCTGGGATGCGATGCGCGACGTGCTCGAGCGCCACAAGGACTGGGACGGCGACCCCTACGAGGCGCTGATGGTCGAGTACACCGACCCGACGACGGGCGGCCCGGTGTTCAAGACGATCACCTTCTTCGCTCAGATGCTGCGGCCGGGCGAGAAGACGATGCCGCTGCGCCAGACGGCGAGCCTGCTCGTCGCCCCCTTCGAGGGCAGCGGCTACTCGATCGTCGACGGCAAGCGCTACGACTGGAAGCAGTTCGACACGCTGGCGGTGCCCGGCCAGAGCTGGTGCGAGCACGTCAACGGCTCGGCCACCGAGCCGGCGATCCTGTTCGTCGCCAGCGACGAGCCGGCGCAGAAGGCCTTCGCGCTCTACAAGAAGTGGGGCCGCGACGCCCAGGGCGACGTCGTCCGCATCCTCTGAGCGGCACCGACCGACGTCGAGGACAGGGCGGGCCGCCCGCCCTGTCCGCGCGCGGCCGGTTGTCCGCCGGCCGTCCGCACTCCCGCCTCCCGTCCCCTCGCGTACCCGGGTGCCGTCCGTGCAGAAGTGCAAGAACACGCAACTCGTCTCGCACATCGACTGCCCCGGCGGCGGGCAGGTGTGGGTCGACGGCACGACCCTCTATATCGGCCACATGAGCTCGCCGAGCGGCACGACGATCGTCGACGTGTCCGACCCGCGCAACCCGCGCAAGCTCACCACCGTCGAGCTCCCGCAGGGCTGGCACTCGCACAAGGTGCGGGTGAAGGACGGCATCATGGTCGTCAACCATGAGAAGCTCGGCCAGAGCGGTGACCCGGCTTTCGGAGGCGGTCTGGCGATCTATGACGTCACGAAGCCGGCGACGCCGAAGCTGATCTCGAAGTGGGTGACCGGCGGGCGGGGCGTCCACCGCTACGACTTCGACGGCCGCTACGCCTACATCTCGCCGACGGCCGAGGGCTATGTCGGCAACATCGCGATGATCCTCGACCTCGCCGATCCGGCGAAGCCCGAGGAGGTCGGTCGCTGGTGGATCCCCGGCCAGTGGAAGGCCGGCGGCGAGCCCTATCCGTGGGACGACTGGGTGACGCCGCGCTGCCACCACCCGATGCGGATGGGGAACCGGCTCTACGTCAGCTACTGGCACCACGGCTTCTTCATCCTCGACATCGAGGACATGGCGCGCCCGAAGCTCGTCTCGAGCCTCAACACGAGCCCGGCCTTCCCGCACCCGACCCACACCTGCCTGCCGATCCGGCAGCCGCTGATGGGCCGCAACGTCATGGTGGTGGCCGACGAGGACGTCGCCAAGCTCTGGCCGGCGGCGCCGTCGTTCGCGTGGATCTACGACATCACCGAGGAGCGGCTGCCGATCCCGATCTCGACGATCCGCGTCGACGGCATCGACCTCGACGGCTCGCCGCAGCCGCCGATGACCGGCTGCCACCAGCCGTCCGAGCGCTTCCGCGGCACGATCATCCCGTTCGCCTGGTTCGCCAACGGCCTGCGCCTGTTCGACATCGCCGACCCGTTCGCGCCGAAGGAGGTCGGGCACTTCATCCCCGACACGCCCGTCGGCGCCGACCGGCCGTCGTCGAACGACGTCACCATCGACGAGCGCGGGCTGATCTACCTCGTCGACCGCATCAACGGCGTCGACATCATCGAGACCAGCGTTTTCTGATCCGGGCCTCAGCCCGCTGCCGAACGACGGAGCCGCAAACCGTGTCCGACAAGAAAGACCACTACGCCATCGGCAAGAAGAACCCGAACCTGCCGTTCCACCCGGCGGTGCGCGCCGGCGACTTCATCTTCGTCTCCGGCCAGGTGCCGAAGGATGCCGACGGCAACATGATCGACGGCACCATCGAGGAGGAGACGCGGGCGACCATCCTCGCCATCGAGCGCATCCTCGCCGAGGAGGGCGCGACGCTCGACGACGTCGTGCGCGCGTGCACCTACCTCCAGGATACCCGCGACTTCGGCCGCTACAACAAGGTGTTCGCCGAGCACTTCAAGAACGCCGTGCTCGCCCGCACGACCGTCGAGGCGCGCGCGGTCATCAGCACCAAGATCGAGATCGACGCCATCGCCTACAAGCCGCTGCCGAAGTGACGGCAAGCGGCTGATTTTCGCACGACCAAACGCCGGAGGACGCCGAATGGCGCCCCGGCGCTGAGGGAAGGGGAACCACGACGATGACGATCCTGCGCGCACTCGCCGCCGCCACTCTCGGCCTCGCCCTCGCCGCCGCGCCCGCGGTGGCCGACACCGCCCGCTTCGGCTCCGGCCAGCAGGGCTCCCAGAACTACGGCGTCAATGCCGCCCTCGGCCAGGCGATCGACGACGGCACAGACCTCGAGGTCAGCGTGCAGGCGTTCGGTGGCCCGACCGCCTTCCTGCCGCTGGTCGACACCGGCGAGCTCGAGTTCGCCGCCGTGGTCACGCCGGACGTCGGCGACGCGGTGCGCGGCACCGGGCCGTTCGAGGGCCTGAAGCTCGAGAACATCCGCCTCGTCGCGGCGCTGTTCCCGAGCCCGGTGGGGCTGATGGTGCGCAAGGATTCCGGCATCGAGACGATCGCCGACCTCAAGGGCAAGCGCGTCGCCGGCGGCCTCACCGCCCAGGCGAGCCTCGTTCCTTACGTCGAGGGGGCGCTGGCGAACGGCGGCCTGTCGATGGACGACGTCACGGTGGTGCCGGTGGCGAGTGTGGCGAACGGCGTCGACGAACTCGTCGCCGGTCGGGTCGACGCGACGCTGTTCGCGCTGCGCGGCGGCAAGGTGGTCGAGGCGGATTCCTCCGTTGGCGTGAAGTGGCTGCCGTTCGACGCGTCGCCCGAGGCGGTCGCCCGCATGCAGGCGGTGGCACCGGAGGCCTACCTCGTCCCGGTGACGCCGGAGGACAAGGTGGTCGGCGCGCCGACCGCGATCGAGACGATGGCCTACGACTACGTGCTGGTCGTCGGCGCCGGCGTGCCGGACGAGAGCGTCGCCGCCGTTGCCACCCTTCTGAAGGAGAAGGGCGCCGAGATCGCCGCTGGCTCGAAGGTGCTCGGCGCCATCAAGCCGGACGGCCTCGGCCGCGTCTATCCGCAGATCCCGCACCACCCCGCTGCCGCCACGGCGCTGGGCGTGACCGCGAACTGAGGCGGGAGGCTGGCCGGGAGACGAGCGCGCCATGGCGACGATCGCCGAGAGGACGGCTCCACGCGAGGAGCTGCCGGCCGGAGCCGGCGGCAAGCTCCCGTTGCTGGCCGCCGTCCTCGCGGCAGCGCTCGTCGCTCTGTCCCTCGCCTGGCTCCTGGAACTGCCGCGCCTCGCCGGGCTGACGCTGTTCGTCGAGCAGCCGCTCGCCGTCGCCGCCGGCCTGTCGCTGGCGGTCGCGGCCGTCGTGCTCGCGAGCGGCACCCGACCGTCGGTGTTCTGGCTCGCGGTCGCGGCCGGAGCGGTGCTGCTGGCGATCTGCCTGTTCATCGCCTGGGCCTACCCGTGGCTCTCGATCCGCGCGGCGCTCCGGCCGACCTGGCTGGTGGCGCTTTCGACGGTGCTGGTCGTCGGCCTGCTCGTCTGCCTGTGGCGCACGGTCGGCGCGATGATCGCGCTGGTCGTCGCGATCTTCGTCGGTTTCGTCCTCGTCGGCCCGATGATCGGGATGCCGTCGACCGCACCGTCGCGGCTGCCGATCTATCTCGTGCTCGACCCCAACGGCCTGCTCGGCCTGCCGCTGCGCGTCGCGGTGGAGATCGTCATCCCGTTCGTGCTGTTCGGCGAGTTGCTGCGCCTCACCGGCGGCGGCGACTACCTGACCGGGCTCGCCACCGCCGTCTTCGGGCGCTATCGCGGCGGTTCGGCGAAGGCCGCCGTCGGCGCCTCGGCCCTGTTCGGCTCGATCTCCGGCAACGCCGTCTCGAACGTCGTCGGCACCGGCATCGTCACCATCCCGATGATGAAGCGCACCGGCTTCCGCCCGGCCGTCGCCGGAGCGGTGGAGGCGGCCGCCTCGACGGGTGGCCAGCTCTTGCCGCCGGTGATGGGCTCGGCCGCCTTCGTCATGGCCGACTATCTGCGCGTGCCGTACACCGAGGTGCTGATCGCCGCGACGGTGCCTGCGCTGCTCTATTTCGCGGCGATCTTCGTGCAGGTCGACCGAATCGCCGCCCGCGACGGCATCCGCGGCCTGTCGCGCGAGGACCTGCCGCCGCTCGGCCGCACCGTCCTCGACGGGCTGCATTTCCTGGTGCCGTTCGTCGTCCTCTTCGTCGCCTTCATCGCCTTCGACACCCGCCCGCAGGCGGCGGTGCTGATGGCGCTCGCCTCCCTCGTGGTGGTCTCGGTGCTGCGCTCCTACGAGGGGCGTCGTCTCGGCCCGCGCATGCTCGTCGAGGCGGTGGTGGCGACCGGTCTCTCGGCGGCGCCGCTGGTGCTGGTGACGGCGGCGGCCGGCCTCATCATCGGCGTCGTCTCGCTCACCGGCCTCGGCTTCTCGCTCGCCGGCACGGCGATCGCGGCGAGCGGCGGCAACGCCTTCCTGCTGCTGGTCTTCGTGGCGCTGGTGGCGATCGTCTTCGGCATGGGCATGCCGACGGTCGCCGTCTACGTGGTGCTCGCGACCGTGCTTGCGCCGGCCCTCGTCGACGTCGGCATCCCGGAGATGCAGGCGCACCTGTTCATCCTCTATTTCGGCATGATGTCGATGCTGACGCCGCCGGTGGCGCTGGCTTCCATCACGGCGGCGAAGATCGCCGGCACGGACCTGTGGCGGACGAGCTTCGAGGCGGTGAAGCTCGCCTGGGTCGCCTACCTGATCCCGTTCCTGTTCGCGTTCTCGCCGGCGCTGGTGCTGCGCGGCACGCCGCTCGAGGACGCCATCGCCGCGGCCACCGCCTTCGTCGGCACCGCGGCCGTCTCGGTCGCCGCCGTCGGCCACTTCGGCGGCCACCTGTCGCCGCTCGTGCGGATCGCCGTCGTCGTGCTCGGGCTCGGCCTGGTGCTGCCGGCGGGCCTCAGCAGCTTTGCACTCTTCGCCAACATCCTCGGGGGCGCCGGTCTCGCCGCCCTCGTCCTCTTCCGGCACCGCCTCGTGGCGGCGCCGGACGCCCCAAGCACCCACAAGAAGGAGAAGGCCGCGTGATCAAGCTTCTCGGCCGGCAGACGTCCGGCAATGTTCAGAAGGTCCTGTTCTGCCTCGAGGAAATCGGCGTGCCCTACACGCGCGAGGACTACGGCCGGCAGTTCGGCAACACCCAGAGCGCCGAATACAAGGCGCTGAACCCGACGTCGAAGGTGCCGACGCTGGTCGACGGCGACGTCGTCATCTGGGAATCGAACACCATCCTGCGCTACCTCGCCGCCACCAAGGCCGAGGGCCTGACCGGCGCGACGCCGGCCGAGCGCACCGAGGTCGAGCGGTGGATGGACTTCGTCCTCGCCGCCATCAACCCGGGCTACCTCGCCGCCTTCAAGGAATCGAAGCTGAAGCCGGAAGAGCGCAGCCCCGGCTATCCGGCGGCCGAGAAGGACCTCGCCGACCAGCTGGCGCTCGTCGACGCGCACCTCGCGGGCAAGGACTTCCTGGCGCTCGGCAAGCTCACCATCGCCGACATCGCGCTGGCGCCGATCCTGAAGCGCTGCATGGACTTCCCGATCACCCGCGGTCCGAGCGACAACATCGCCCGCTGGCTGAAGGGCATCGAGGCCCGTCCGGCCTTCCAGACCGCGACCGGCGCCAAGCCGGCCGCCAGCGCGGCCTGAGGGGAGCTCAAGACGATGCGCACGGTGGCGATCATCGGGCTCGGCACGATGGGCCCGGGCATGGCGGCCCGCCTCGCCCGCGGCGGTCTTGCCGTGCGCGTCTACGACACGGCGCCGGCGGCGGTTGAGCGCGCGAAGGCGATGCTGCCGCTCGCCCGCGGCGTGCTCGACCGCCTCGGCGTCGCCGTGCCGGACGGCGGGGAGGGCGAGGTGAGCTTCGCCGACGACCTCGCCGCGGCGGTGGCCGGCGCCGATCTCGTCATCGAGAACGTGCCGGAGAACCTCGAGGTGAAGGCGGCGGTCTACCGGGCGCTCGACCCGCTGGTGCCGGCCGACACCATCGTCGCCTCCGACACCTCGGGCATCCCGATCACCGAGCTGCAGCGCTTCCTGTCGAACCCGGCCCGCCTCGTCGGCATGCACTGGTCGAACCCGCCGCACATCATCCCGATGATCGAGGTGATCGGTGGCGAGAAGACCGCGCCGGCGACGGTGGAGGCGATCGTCGCCCTCATCCGTCAGCTCGGCCTGCTGCCGGTGGTGGTGAAGAAGGACGTGCCGGGCTTCGTCGAGAACCGCGTGCTCTACGCCCTGCTGCGCGAGGCGATCGACCTCGTCGAGCGCGGTGTCATCGACGCCGAGGGGCTCGACACGGTGGTTTCCTGGGGCATCGGCTACAAGCTCAGCGTCATCGGCCCGATGGCGCTCCTCGACATGGCCGGGCTCGACATCTACCGCTCGGTGTCGAGCTTCCTCAACGCCGACCTCGCCGACCGCAAGGACGTCTCGACCTTCGTCACCGAGAAGACCGATGCCGGCAAGCTCGGCATCAAGTCGGGCGAGGGGCTGTTCTCCTACACGCCGGAGCGGGTCGCCGAGCTGCAGGCCGAGCGGGCGAAGCGGCTCGTCGCCGTCCGCCGTGCCCTGGAGGGACGCGAGTAGCGATGGCCGCCGCTCCCACCCTTTCGGGAAACGGTGCCGTGCCGCACGCCGGCCACCGCCTTGCGCTCGCCGCCGAGCGGGTGCTGCGCGTGCTGCTTGGGTTGATCCTGCTGGTGATGGTGGCGGTCAACGTCGTCAACGCGGCGGCGCGCTATGTCGCCGGCGTGCAGTGGATCGGCTCGGACGAGTTCCTCGTCTACTCGCAGGTGTGGATCGTCATGATCGGCCTCGCTGTCGTCACGGCGGAACGGCGCAACCTGGCGCTCGACCTCCTCGCCGGAGCAGGGGCCGTGCGGCTGCGGCGCCTGCGCGATGCGCTCACCGGTGCGGTGACCGCACTCGCCTGCGGCTATGCCGCCTGGCAGTCGTTCGGCTTCATCGGCCGCATCGCCGCTCTCGACCAGAGGAGCATGGCGCTCGAACTGCCGATGGCGATCCCGCACGCCGGTGTGTTCGTCGGCTTCGTCGCCACCGCCCTCGTCGCCGCGGCGCTCGTCGTCGCCGACCTGACGGCGCTGGTGCGGGGCGAAGCGCGCCACGCGGAGGGCGCGCGATGACCTTCACGTTGGCGCTGCTGCCGGTCGGGCTGCTCCTTCTCGGGGCGCCGATCTTTGTCGTCTTCCTCGCCGGCGCGGTGGCGACCCTCGTCTTCGTGCTGCCGATCCCGCCGATCGTGCTGCAGCAGGTGATGTTCGGCTCGCTGTCGAGCTACGCGCTGCTGGCGGTGCCGTTCTTCATCCTGGCGGGCGAACTGATCCAGCGCAGCGGCATCGCCGACCGGCTGATCGTCTTCGTGCAGTCGTTGATCGGCCACGTGCCGGGCAGCCTCGGCCTCACGGTGCTCGGTACCGGCACCGTGCTCGGCGCCGTCTCCGGCTCGAGCCCGGCGACGGTCGCCGCCGTCGGCAAGAGCCTCTATGGCGGGCTGCTCGGGGCCGGCTACTCGCGGCGCAACGCCGCCGGCCTGATCGCCTCCAGCGCCTCGATCGCCATCGTCATCCCGCCCTCGATCGCGATGATCCTCTACGGCGCGGCGGCGGAGGAATCGGTCCAGAAGCTGTTCATCGCCGGCATCCTGCCGGGGCTGTTCATCGCGCTGCTGATGGGCGTCGCCGTCGTCTGGCACGCCCGCCGCAGCGGCGGCGACCGTGCCGGCGGGCGGTTCTCGGCCGCGGCCGCGCTGACGGCGACGGTGCGGGCGGCGGGCGCGCTCCTGATGCCGGTGCTGGTGCTCGGCGGCGTCTTCCTCGGCTGGTTCTCGCCGACGGAGGCCGGCGGCTTCGCCTGCGCCTATGCGATCGTGGTGGGATCGCTCGTCTACCGCACGCTCGGCTGGCGGCAGATCCTCGAGGCCTCGGTGGAGGCGGCGGCGCTGACGGCGCAGGTGCTGATCATCGTCGCGGCGGCCGGTCTGTTCTCCTACATCCTGACCACCCAGCAGGTGCCGCAGCTGATCACGGCCTTCGTGTCGGATCTCGGCCTGACGCCGGTCGGCTTCCTCATCGCCGTGAACATCCTGCTGCTCGTCGTCGGCTGCCTGCTCGATCCGACCTCGGCGATCCTGGTCTTGACGCCGCTGCTCATCCCGATCGTGCGGGCCCTCGGCATCGATCCCATCCACTTCGGCGTGATCATGACGGTGAACCTGTCGATCGGCATGTTCACCCCGCCGTTCGGGCTCAACGTCTTCGTGGCGCAGTCGCTATTCAAGCTGCCGCTGCAGGAGATCTATGCGGGCGTGCTGCCCTATGCGGCGGTGCAGATCGTGGCGCTCGCCGTCATCACCTACTGGCCGGCGCTGTCGCTGGCGCTCACCGGTCTCGTTTCCTGAGGAGGGTTTCCGCGATGTCGACCTGGAAGATGCGTTCCACTCTCGGGCGGCTCGCCGTCACGGCCCTCGCGCTGACGCTGGCGGCCGCGCCCGCCGCCGCGCAGTCGGTGATGAAGCTCGCCAACGCCACCATCAACGACGTCCAGCACGAGTGGCAGAAGCAGTTCGCCGCCGAGCTGCAGACGCGCGCTGGCGGTGCGGTGACGACGGAGATCTATCCGGCGAGCCAGCTCGGCGCGATCCCGCAGATGGCCGAGGGCGTCGTGCTCGGCACCATCGAATCGTTCATCTCGCCGACCGCCTTCCTGACGCCGGTCGATCCGCGCTTCCAGATCTTCGACGTGCCGGGCCTGTTCTCCTCGCCGGAGAACCTCGTCGCCGTCGTCCACGACCCGGCCTATCGCGACCACCTCGAGACGATGTTCCTCGACAAGGGCGTGCGGGTCATCGGGGCGATCTTCAACTCGCCGACGATCGCGCTGACGCGCCAGCCCGTCGACACCCTCGAGGGCTTCAAGGGCCTGAAGATCCGCACCTTCGCCTCGCCGCTGCAGATGAAGCCGATGGAATCGCTCGGCGCCATCCCGTCGCCGCTGCCGCTGTCGGAAGTGGTGCCGCAGCTGCAGTCGGGCGGCATCGACGGCATGCTCGCCGGCATGCCGATCCTCACCGCCTTCAAGTACTACGACGTGGCGAAGAACGTCACCGACCTCAACTTCACGCAGATCCTGTCGGTGGCGCTCGTCAACGAGGCGTGGTTCCAGGCGCAGACGCCCGAGGTGCAGGAGGCGATCCGCGCCGCCGGCCGTGCCGCCGAGGTGTCGGTGTTCCCGTGGGGCGTCGAGAACCTCGCGCGCGCCAACAAGGTGTGGACCGACAATGGCGGCGTCGTGCTGGCGCTGCCGGCCGACCAGCAGCAGGCGATGATGACCAACTTCCGCAAGATCGGCGAAGAGGTCGTCGGCGCCAACCCGGCCGTGAAGGCCGAGTACGACATCCTCTACAAGGTGGTCGAGGAGAAGGCCGGCAAGTGAGGACAACGGCCGCCATCGGGGTCGCGGCGGGGGCGGGCGCGGTGCGCGCCGCCCCTCACCGGCAGGCGAGGCGCTCGGCTTCGGCCGTGCAGGCGAGCGCGATGTCGTCGGCCGTGCCCGGCTTGCGGGGCAGGGTGATCTCGGAGCGCGTCGCCCAGGAGCGGCCGGCGAGGCCGCACCACAGCCGCTCGATCGGCAGCCGGTCCTGCGACGGGTTGAGAGTGAAGACGGCGCCGGTTGCCGGGTCGCGCCACAAGGGGATCGTCACGGCCGCGCCGGCGGCGGCGGTGCCGAGCTCGACGGAGAACCAGTGCGCCACGGCGGCGCCGCAGGCGATCGGCTCGCTGCCGGTGTTGCGGACGGAGACGGTGAGCGGCGACAGCCCGGTGCTGCCGCGGGCCGCCGGTTCCGCCGCTCCGGCCGTCGAGGATAACAGTATTGCCAAAGGTGGAAGGATCAGAAGAAGTCGGTGAGGAGACATCGCCAGCCAATTCATCTTTGAGGATGCGCCTCTGCGCGCGACCTGCTGTGCATTATTCAGTCCAAAAGCTTGATCTGCAACAATTATTATTTGACACGATGACGTCATGACTGGTTAGATGGCGGCCGATGCGGTATCGCCATCGCGGACAGGGGAGTGGGAGATGAGGATGAAGGGCTTGAAGCTGAGCGTCAGTGCGATCGCGCTGGCGTTGTCGTTCGGCGCGGTCAACGCCGCCGAAGTGAAGTCGATCGCGGTGCTCACGCCGGAGCAGGGGACGGACTTCGGCTGGAACCAGCAGGGCGTCGACGCCGCCAAGGCGGCCGGCGAGAAGACCGGCGTCGAGGTGGTCGTCGCCGAGGGCCTCGGCTATGGCGACGTGCGGCCGACGCTGCGCGAGCTCGCCGCCGACGGCGTCGGGCTGATGATCGCGCATGCCTCCGGCTACAACACCGCCGCCCCCGAGATCGCCGAGGAGACCAAGGTCCCGGTGGCGATCGTCGACACGCCCACGGGCCTGAAGCCCGGCCTCGTCGCCGACTACACGCTGTCGGGCCACGAGGGCGCCTACCTAGCCGGCCGTCTCGCCGCCAAGGTGACGCGCACCGGCACCGTCGGCGTCGTCGTCTCCGGTGAGCCCCCGTCGTGGAACTCGCAGTCGGCCGGCTTCGCCGAGGGCGTCAAGGCGGAGAACCCCGACGTCAAGATCCGCTACGCCGTGATCGGCCCGGCTGCCTATGCCGACGCCGCGGGCGGCAAGCGCGTGACGGAGTCGGTCATCGCCGCCGGCGCCGACGTGATCTTCGGCCAGGGCAACGGCTCGTCCTTCGGCATGCTGCAGGCGGTCGAGACCACCCCGGCGACCGACGGCGGGAAGGTGTTCTTCATCGACGTGATCGGTGACAAGAGCTCGCTCGACAAGGGCAACCTCCTGACCTCGGTCGTCTGGGACATGACGCCGGTCTACGTCGCCATGATCGAGGACCTGAAGGCCGACAAGTTCGGCACCAAGAGCTACGCCATCGGCCTCGCCGACGGCTCGGTGAAGCTGCTCGAGACGAAGAACCTGCCCGCCGACAAGTGGGCGGAAGTGATGGCGCTGAAGGACGAGATGATCGCCGGCAAGATCACGGTGACGCCGGAGTTCGACGCCGCCAAGGTGCGCGCCATGATGACGGACGTCGCGGCTCCCTGATCGGCGCCCGACCCCACCATTGAGCGTCCCGGCGGGCCTCGTGCCCGCCGGGGCCGCGCCTTTGAGCCATTGCCGGCCCGCCGATCCGGGCACGCGGCAGATGCAGATCACGACCCGAGACTGGAAAGACCGCAGACCATGACGCCTGCCGCCACGGCACGCGCGGCGAGCGCCGCAGCCCCTGCCGTCCCGCTCGTCGAGCTCGTCGAGGTGACGAAGCGCTTCCCCGGGGTCGTCGCCAACGACCGGGTCGATCTCGCGCTCCGCCCGGGCGAGGTGCACGTGCTGCTCGGCGAGAACGGCGCCGGCAAATCGACTTTGATCGGCATCCTCTCCGGCCTGCAGGAACCCGACGAAGGCGAGATCCGCGTCGACGGGCGGCCGCAGCGCATCACCTCGCCGCGCCATGCGCTCGCGCTCGGCATCGGCACGGTGTTCCAGCACGTCATGCTGGTGCCGACGCTGACCGTGGCCGAGAACCTCATCCTCGGCGCGCCCTGGTGGCAGCGCCCGGACAAGGCGAGCCTCGCCGCCAAGGTCGCCGCCATCACCGACAGCTTCGGCCTCGCCGTCGACCTCGAGGCCGTCACCGGCGAGCTGTCGCTCGGCGAGCAGCAGCAGGTCGAGATCGTCCGCGCGCTGCTCCGCGACAGCCGCGTGCTGATCCTCGACGAGGCGACCTCGATGTTGACGCCGAAGGGCATCGACGAGCTCGGTGCACTAATGCGCCGCCTCGTCGCCCGCGGCCTCGCCGTCGTCTTCATTACCCACAAGCTCGGCGAGGCCTTCCGCTTCGGCGACCGCATCTCGGTGCTCCGCCTCGGCCGCAAGGTCGGCGAGATCGCCCCGGAGCGCCTGCGGGCCCTGGACGAGGCGGCGGCGACGGAAGAGATCGTCCGGCTGATGTTCGGCGCCGGCGCGAGCGATCCCGACGCCGAGCCGCATGTCGCCCGCACGCTGGCCCCGGCCGCGCCGCTCTTGTCGGTGCGTAACCTCACCGTTTCCGGCGGCGCCGGCATCGTCGGCGTCGAGGACGTCTCCTTCGACATCGCACCGGGCGAGATCCTCGGCATCGCCGGCATCGACGGCAACGGCCAGAAGCAGCTCGCCGAGGCGATCGCCGGGCAACGTGCCGCGACCGCCGGCAGCGTGCTGGTCGACGGCAAGCCGGTCGACCGCCTCGACGTCGGCGCCCGCACCCGCGCGGGCCTGCGCTACCTCACTGACGACCGCCTGTCGGAAGGCACCGTCGGCACCTTCCCGATCTCGCTCAACCTCCTCCTGAAGCGCATCGGTGCTGCGCCCTACTGGTCGGGCGGCATGGAGCGGCCGGGCGAGATCGCCACCCACGCCGAAGAGCTCGTCAAGCGCTACGACGTGCGTACGCCGAGCATCGAGACGCCGATCGGCAAGCTGTCGGGCGGCAACATCCAGAAGGTGCTGCTCGCCCGCGAGCTCGCCGACGGGGCCCGCGTCGTCGTCTTCAACAAGCCGACCTACGGGCTCGACGTGCAGAACATCCGCGCCTCGCGCCGGCGCATCCGCGACATCGCCGGCCAGGGGATCGCCGTGCTCCTGATCTCCACCGAGCTCGACGAGCTGATCGAACTCTCCGACCGCATCGCCGTGATGGCGCGCGGCCGCCTCGCCGGCATCGTCGGCAACGACGAGGGTGCCCGCCTGCGCGTCGGCGAGCTGATGATCGGAGCGGTGTCGTGAGCGTCGAGACCGCCGAGACCGCGCCGCGCGGCGCCGATGGCGGCCGCCGCGGCGAGCGCAGCGCCGCGCTCACCCGCATCCTGCTTCTGTCCGTCGCGCCGATCCTCGCCGCTCTCGTCATCGCCGGCGCGATCCTGCTGGCGCTCGGCGTCGACCCGCTCGCCTACTACGGCTTCGTGCTGGAGCGCGGGCTGTTCAACGGGCTCGGCCTGCAGCAGACGCTGACGCGGATGGCGCCGCTGCTGCTGCTCGCCGCGAGCCTGATCGTCGCCTTCCGCGCCGGCATCTGGAACCTCGGCATCGACGGCCAGTTCCTGCTCGCCGCGGTGGCCGCCGGCGCGCTCGCCCCGGCGCTGATCGGCACGCTGCCGGGCTGGCTGACGCTGGTGCTGTGCTTCGTCGTCGCCGGCGTCGTGGGTGCGCTGTGGTCGGTGGTGCCGGCGCTCTTGCGCGCCTACCAGGGCGTCAACGAGATCATCACGACGCTGATGATGACCTTTCTCGGCGTCTCCTTCGCCAACGTGCTGGTGAAGCTTCTCTTCCTCGACCCCGGCACGACGGTGCCGCAGACGCGCACGCTGCCGGTCGCCGACCGGCTGCCGCGCCTCCTCGACACGACGGTCTCGAGCGGCCTCCTCATCGGCCTCGTGGCGGTGATCGCCGTCCACCTGATGATGACGAAGACGGCGTTCGGGCTGAAGCTCAGGGTGGTCGGCGCCAACCCCCGCGCCGCGGTCCACGCCGGCCTGCCGGTGGCGAAGCTCACGGTGGCGGTGTTCGCCATCTCCGCGGCGCTCGCCGGCCTCGCCGGCGCAGTCGAGATCCTCGGCGTGCATGGCAACGTCCGGGCCGACTGGAACCCCGCCTACGGCCTCGCCGTGGTGCCGCTCGTCTTCCTCGCCCGCCTCAACGGCTTTGCGGCGATCGCCTACGTCTTCGCCTTCTCGGTGCTGTCGATCGGCGGCGAGAGCGCGGCGCGGCGGCTCGGCGTGCCGCACTTCTTCACCCTCGTGCTGATGGCGATCATCCTGATCCTGCTCGCCGTCGTCGAGTATGTCGACCACAAGCGCCGCGCCGCCGGAAAGGCCTGAGGCACCGTCATGCAGGGCCTTCTCACCGACGCCTTCCTCACCTCGCTCGTCTTCGGCGCGATCAGCGCCGGCATTCCGCTGCTTCTCGCCGGCCTCGGCGAGCAGGTGTCGGAGAAGGCGGGCGTGCTCAACATCGGCATCGAGGGGATGATGCTCGCCGGCGCCTATGTCGGCTTCGTCGCGGCCTTCTATTCCTCCTCGCTGTGGCTGGGCTTTGCCGGAGGTGCTGCCGGCGGGGCGGCGGTCGCCCTCGTCATGGCGCTCCTCTGCGTGCGCCACGGCCTCAACCAGATCGTCGTCGGCATCGCGCTGACGCTTGGCGTCGAGGGCCTGACGGCGCTCCTCCACCACTTCCAGTTCGGCCGCACCTATCCGCGCCTCGATGCCGCCGGCAGCCTGCCGATCCCGGTGCTGTCGGAGATCCCGATCCTCGGGCCGGCGCTGTTCGACCGCCACCCGATCGTCTACCTCGCGATCGCGATGGTGGCGGTGATGGCCTTCGTCTACCGCCGCACGAACCTCGGCCTCGACCTGCAGGCGGCCGGCGACAAGCCGGCGGCGCTCGACGTCGCCGGCGTCGACGTGGTGACGACGCGCACCGTGGCAGTGCTGGCCACCGGGGTGATGGCGGGCGTCGGCGGGGCGTTCATGGCCAACATCGGCGCCGGGCTGTTCATCCCGTTCATGACCGGCGGCGCTGGCTTCATTGGCATCGTGCTCGCCATGCTCGCCCGTGGCCGGCCGCTGTGGGTGCTCGCTGGCGCGCTGATCTTCGGCGCCTGCCTGTCGATGACGACGGCGCTGCAGGTGGCCGGCGTCAACATCCCGACCGATGTCATCCAGATGCTGCCGTTCGCGGCGGTGATGGCTGTGCTCGTCATCTTCGGCCGCCGCGCCAGCCTGCCGGCGGCGCTCGGCCTGCCCTACGTGCGCGGCGCCCGCTGAGGCCCGCCTGAGAACATCGACGAAACTGACAAGAGGGAGCAGACCATGGCCGACACGAAAGTCTACCTGCTCGACGGCGGCTCGCTCGTGCTCGACGGCTTCCACGTCTACTGGAACCGCGGGCCCGGCGGCGAGATCCGCTTCCCGGTCTACTCGATCCTGATCGAGCACGCCGAGGGCCGGTTCCTCATCGACACCGGCTACGACTACGACCACGTCATGAAGGTGCTCGCCTTCGAGAAGCCGATCCAGACGCCGGAGCAGACCATTCCCGGCGCCCTCAAGCTGCTCGGGCTGGAGCCGAAGGACATCGGCGTCGTCGTCAACTCGCACTTCCACTTCGACCACTGCGGCGGCAACAAGTACTTCCCGCACGCCAAGAAGATCTGCCACGCCAAGGAGGTTGCGCAGGCCTGCAACCCGGAGCCCTTCGAGGTGCTGGGCTACTCCGACCTGTCCTTCTCGGCCGAGGCGGCCGAGGCGCGCGGCAAGACCGACCAGCTGCTGCCCGGCACGACGGTGGCGAACTCGCGGTTCGAGGGCATCGACGGCGACGTCGAACTCGCCAAGGGCGTGCACCTGATCTACACGCCCGGCCACGCCATCGGAAACTACAGCCTGCTCGTCGAGTTCGGCACCCGCAAGCCGATCCTCTTCACCATCGACGCCGCATACACCGAGCAGAGCCTCAAGACGTTGAACCAGGCGTCGTTCCACATCGACCCGGTCGCCGGCGTCGCCTCGATGCGCAAGCTGAAGGCGCTCGCCGAGAAGCACGGCGCGGACCTGATGTATTCGCACGACATGGAAAACTTCAAGACCTACAAGACGGGGATTCAGTTCTACGGGTGAGGGGCTTCTGAGGACGCGGCCTCCGGCGCTCTCCTCTCCGCCACTTCCCTCTCTGCCGTCATGGCCCGGCTTGACCGGGCCATCCATCAGGGCCGCGACGCTGCGATGTGGGATGGATCGCCCGGTCGAGCCGGGCGATGACGGAGAGGGGAGGGAGTGGGGCAACAGGCGGGCGGCGCGGTGGCGCTTGGTTAGTGCCACTTCCCTCTCCATCGTCATGGCCCGGCTTGACCGGGCCATCCATCACGATCGCGACGCTGCGATGCTGGATGGATCACCCGGTCAAGCCGGGTGATGACGGATGAAGTTAAGGCGGGGCAGGCGGCACGAGCTGACCACAAAAGGTTTAGCTGGCGCGGCCGGCACGCCGGCCGACGCGCGACAACGAAAGACGGGGCAGGGCGATGACGAAGACGATCTCGGAGCCGGTGTTCACCCTCACCTCGGGGCCGGTGGACGCCTATCCGGCGGTGCTGCGGGCCCTCTCGCGCACCGTCTGGTACGACTATGACCCGGCCTTCCAGGCCTTCTATGAGGCGACCGCGCTCAAGGCGCAAAAGGCCCTGAAGACGCCGGACGTGCCGGTGATCCTGCAGGGCGAGCCGGTGCTCGGCCTCGAGGCCGCCGCCGCCTCGCTGATAGCCGCGGACGACGTGGTGCTGAACCTCGCCTCTGGCGTCTACGGCAAGGGCTTCGGTTGGTGGGCGAAGCGCTACTGCAAGGAACTCGTCGAGATCGAGGTGCCCTACAACCAGGCGATCGATCCGGCCTCGGTCGAGAAGGCCTTCGCCGAGCGGCCGGACATCAAGGTCGTCGCCGTCTGCCACCACGATACGCCGTCGGGCACCATCAACCCGATCGACGCGATCGGCGCGATCGTGGCGAAGCACGGGGCCTACCTTCTGGTCGATGCGGTGTCGTCGTTCGGCGGCATGGACGTCGATCCCGTCGCCTCCTCCTCCGACATCTTCGTCACAGGGCCGAACAAGTGCCTCGGCTGCCCTCCCGGCCTGACGCTGATGGGGGTGAGCCGCCGCGCCTGGGAGAAAATGAAGGCCAATCCGCTCGCCCCGCGCGCGTCGATGCTGTCGATCCTCGATTGGGAGAACGCCTGGCGCGCCGACCATCCGTTCCCGTTCACCCCGTCGGTGTCGGAGATGTACGCCCTCGACGCCGCCCTCGACCTCTATCTCGGCGAGGGACCGGAGGCTGTGTGGGCACGCCACGCCGCGACCGCCGCCGCCTGCCGGGCCGGCGTCAAGGCGATGGGGCTCGAGATCTGGGCGGCGCGCGAGGCGATCGCCTCCCCGACCACCACCGCGGTGAAGGTGCCGGCCGGCGTCGACGAGCCGGCGCTGCGCGCGGCGATGCGCGACCGCTACGGCGTGACGGTGTCGTCGGGCCGCGGCGAGACGCTCGGGCGCCTCATCCGCATCGGCCACATGGGGCCGACGGCGCAGCCGATGTACGCGGTGATCGCGCTCGCGGCCCTCGGCGGCGCCCTCAACGCCCTCGGCCACAAGGCGGACATCGGCGCCGGCGTCGCAGCCGCCATGGCCGCCATCGATTCCGGGCTCTGACCCGCCTTCAACAAACTTACGAACGAGCAAGGGGACTTCACATGAGCGGCAAACTCTCCGGCAAGGTGGCGATCGTCACCGGCGCGGCCCAGGGCATCGGCAAGGCGATCGCGGTGCGGCTGGCCGCCGACGGCGCGCGCGTCTGCGTCAGCGACATCAACGAAGCCGGCGCGAAGGCCGTTGCGGCCGAGCTGCCGAATGGCGCCTTCGCGGTCGCCTGCGACGTCTCCGATCCGGCGCAGGTGACGGCCCTGCACGAGGCGGTGATGAAGACGGCGGGCGACCTCGACATCCTCGTCAACAACGCCTCGATCGTGCCCTTCATCGCCTGGGACGAGGTCGACCTTGCCCACTGGCAGAAGATCCTGTCGGTGAACCTCACAGGCGCCTTCCTGATGACGCGGGCGGCGACCGACCTGATGCGCAAGCAGGGCCATGGTGGCCGCGTCGTCAACATCCTGTCGAACACCATCTTTGCCGGCACGCCCAACATGGCGGCCTATGTGGCGGCGAAGGGCGGCGTCTTCGGCCTCACCCGCGCGCTCGCGACCGAGCTCGGCAAGCACGCCATCAACGTCAACGCGGTGACGCCCGGCCTGACCGAGACCGAGGGCGTGATGGCGAGCCCGCACGCGGAAGCCTTCGGCTTCGTCGAGATGCTGCAGGCCTTCCCGGGCAAGGGCCAGCCGTCCGACATCGCCGCGGCGGTCTCCTTCCTCGCCTCGGACGACGCGAAGTGGATCACCGGCCAGACGCTCAACGTCGACGCCGGCATGGTGCGCTGGTAACCGCGCGGGCCTCGGCCTGAGGCTCGTTCGAAGCGGGTCGCCTCGTGCGGCCCGCCGGAAGCCTATCCCGCACCGGGCCGCCTCGCGCGGCCCGGTGTTGTTTTGTCCGGCTGCTTGCCGTCTGCCGCACCGGCGCCGCGGCAGCGGTCGGAGCAGAAGCGGACGCTCTCCCAGTCGCGCGCCCACTTGCGCCGCCACGTGAACGGCCGGCCGCACGCCGCGCAGGTCTTCTGAGGCAGGTCGCCCTTTGCCGCGACCGGGCCGTTGGCGTTGCGCCGCGCCATCAGCGCCACACAGCCGCGGCTGTCCACCGACCGGCGGCCGTCGCGGTGCCGACCGCGTCGGCAGTGACGCCGACCACGTCGCTGCTGGCCACGTCGCCGCCTGCGGCGCCTCCGCACACACGCTGAACCACGACGACACTCCCCCCGTAAGCTCTCGGTCCGTGGGGCCGAGCCGACCGCGGACGAAAATCGTGCCCCCGGCGCCCGGAGACCTCGCTTGTCCGCTCCCATCCTCATCTACGGCGGAACCGGGGGCGTCGGATCGGCGCTCGCCCGCCGTCTCGTCGCCGCAGGCCGGCCGGTCCATCTCGCCGCCCGCGACGACGCGAAGCTCGCGGCGCTGGCCGCCGAACTCGGCGCCGGCTGGACCGCCGTCGACGTCCTCGATCCGGCGACCATCGCCCCGGCCGCCGCCGCCGCCGGTCCGGCGCTGACCGGACTCGCCTACTGCGTCGGCTCGATCACCCTGAAGCCGCTCGCCCGGCTGACGGCGGCGGACGTCGCCCGCGACTTCGCGCTGAACGCCGCAGGAGCCTTCCATGCCGTGCAGGCGGCAGCCGCCGCGCTGAAGGCGGGCGAGGGGACGCCTGGCATTGTGCTGTTCTCCACCGTCGCCGTGGCGCAGGGCTTTGCCGCCCATGCCTCCGTGTCGATGGCGAAGGGGGCGGTCGAGGGGCTGACGCGGGCGCTCGCCGCCGAGCTCGCCCCGAAGCTGCGGGTCAACTGCATCGCTCCGTCGCTGACGCGCACGCCGCTGTCGGCCGGGATCACCGAGAACGCGCAGATGGCCACCGCCATCGCCCAGATGCACCCGCTGCAGCGCCTCGGCGAGGCCGACGACGTGGCGGCGCTCGCCGCGTTCCTGCTGTCGCCCGAGGCCGGATGGATCACCGGCCAGGTGATCGGCGTCGACGGCGGCCGCGCCACCTTGCGCACCAAGGGGTAGGCGCGCGGAATTTTCGGAAGAATCCTTCGACGGATGTCGAAGTCGGGCGGTGTCGCGGCTCATGGTGTTGAGACGGGCGTTCGCCCGCCTCCGAACACCATCCTGGAGGACGATCCGATGCAGTACATGCTGATTTTCCGCGAGAGCGAAGCGCAGTTCGGCGAGCGCGCCGATCCGGCCAAGGCGCCGGCCTACTGGGGCGCCTGGATGGCCTATATCGGCGCCCTCAACGAGGCCGGTGTCGTCGTCTCCGGCAGCGGCCTCGAGCCGCCGCACACAGCCGCCACCGTGCGCGTCCGCGACGGCGCCCGCCACGTTCAGGACGGCCCCTACGCCGAAGCCAAGGAGCAGCTCGGCGGCTTTTTCGTCATCGAGGTGCCCGGGCTCGACGAGGCGATCGCCTGGGCGGCGCGCAGCCCCGCGGCGTCCTATGCCTCGGCGGAGGTGCGCCCGGTGCTGCCGCCGCCGCAGCGGTGAGCGGTCCCGCGCAAACGCCGCCGGAAGACCTCGCCGAGACGGCGCGCGCGGCGGCCGAACAGGCGGCGCGCGCCTCCTACGGGCGGCTCCTCGCCTTCCTGGTGGCGCGCACCCGCGACGTCGCCGCGGCCGAGGATGCGCTGGCCGAGGCCTTCCGCATCGCGCTCGAGACCTGGCCGGAGCGCGGCGTGCCGGAGCGGCCGGAGGCGTGGCTGCTGACGGCGGCCCGCCGCCGCCTCGGCCACGACTGGCGCCACCGCGGCGTCGCGGCCGCGGCGGCCGGCACGCTGGCACTGATCGCCGACGAGCGGCAGGAGGCGGAGATGGCGGAGATCCCCGACGACCGGTTGAAGCTCCTGTTCGCCTGCGCCCACCCGGCGATCGAGGCGGGGGTGCGCACGCCCCTGATGCTGCAGACCGTGCTCGGTCTCGACGCCGCCCGCGTCGCCGGCTGTTTCCTCGTCTCTCCTGCGGCGATGGGGCAGCGGCTGGTGCGGGCGAAGGCGAAGCTGCGCGACGGCGGCATCCCCTTCGAGGTGCCCGGCCGCGACGAGCTCGCGCCGCGCCTCGAGGCGGTGCTGTCGGCGATCTACGCCGCCTTCGGCACCGGCTGGGACGACGGCGTCAATCCCGCCGCCGGGGTGGCGGCGGCCGGCCTCGCCGACGAGGCGATCTTTCTCGGCCGGCTGGTGGTGGCGCTCCTGCCAGCGGAGCCCGAGGCGCGCGGGCTCGTCGCGCTGATGCTCCACTGCGAGGCGCGCCGTGCCGCCCGCCGCGACGCCGCCGGCGCCTACGTGCCGCTGTCGGACCAGGACCCGGCGGACTGGACGGCGCCCCTCATCCAGGAGGCGGAGGCGCAGCTGATGGTGGCGGCGAACGCCCGCCGACCCGGCCGCTTCCAGCTCGAGGCGGCGATCCAGTCGCTGCACGCCGGCCGCGCCGCAGGCCGGCCTGTCGATCCGGCGATGCTGGCGGCGCTCTATGACGGGCTCGTCCACTTCAGCCCGACGATCGGCGCCCGCGTCGGCCGGGCGGTGGCGCACGGCGACGCCTTCGGCCCGCTGCACGGCCTCGCGCTGCTCGATGCCATGGCCGAGGCGGCCGAGGGCTACCAGCCCTTCTGGGCCGCGCGTGCTCACCTCCTCGCTGCCGCTGGCCGGGGTGCCGACGCGGCGGCCGCCTACGCGCAGGCGGCCGGGCTCACCGACGATGCGGCGGTGCGCGCCTTCCTCCTCGCCCGCCGGGCACGGCTGGCCTCGTAGGGGTCAGCCGCCGTCGACGAGACCGGTGCAGCCGGCCGCCGCGAGTTGCTCGAGGGCGATGAGGCGCTGCTCGCGGGCGGGATTCGGATCGGGGAGCACCGGCACCGATGCGATTTCCGCGATGACGTCGGCGGGCAGCCCGTGACGGTGGGCGCCGGCGATGACCAGCGCGCGGTACCAGTCGAAGGCGACGAGCGTCGGGTCGATGGCGCTTTCGCGCGCGACGTAGACTGAGGCTTGCGTATGGACGCCTTCCTCGCGATCAACGGCGAGGTCGTCGAGGCGCTCGTAGCCCGGGCCCTCGACGCGGTCGAGGACAGCGCGCTCGGCGAGGTCGATCGTAAACAGCACGCCGTGGATGCGGTCGCTCGCGCGGGCAGACCGCAGCATCGTCGCCTTGCCGGAACCGTCGGCCCCGCGCTTCACGAAGCCGAGGCGCCAGCCGGCCGCCGAGCCGGTGCCGAGGACGCGCGCGGACGGGCAGCGCGTCAGATGCCGCAACCGCTCGTCCAGCATGTTCGAGCCATAGGCGAAGTAGGTGAAGGTCGACATCGGCGCGGGGCCTGGTTCAGAACGGCCCGTTCAGCACGCTGATCCGCCACGTCAGCATGCCGGCGAACGTCACCCACAGGAGATAGGGCACGAGCAGCCAGGCGGAGAGGCGGGAGATCGGCCGCAGCGCCACCATCAGCACGACGATCGAGGCCCACAGGAAGACCACTTCGATCACCGCCCAGTCGGGCCGGTGCAGCTTGAAGAACAGCACCGTCCACAGGACGTTGAAGACGGCGTTGATGGCGAACAGGCCGACCACCATTGCCCGCTGCCGGCCGGTTCGGGCGAACCGCCAGGCGGTGGCCGCGGAGACGGCGCAGAGCGTGAAGATCAGTGTCCAAGCCGGGCCGAACAGCCAGTCGGGCGGCTGGATCGACGGGCGAACGAGCCCGCGATACCAGGGGCCGAGCTCGGTCAGCGCCCCGCCGAGAGACGCGACCGCCGCCGCGGCGATGGCAGCGACGACGATCGGGATGACCCAGTCGCGCGTGCGGACAGGCGTCGTGCGGACGGCGCTCAAGCGCGACGGCGAGCGATCAAGCCCGCTTCTCCCAGGGCGAGACGACGCCGAACAGGTGGGCGAAGTCCCGCATCATGATGCGCACGTGCGCCATCGGGTCGGATCGGACCAGTTCCTTCTCCAGGTAGGCCTGCCACGTCAGCCGCTGGATGTCGGGGTCGCGGCAGAGGCTGACGAAGCGCTCGCGGCGCTTGTCGCTGGAATACCAGAAATACTGCATGATGCCGAGGATCCAGAACACCCGGCCGTGCAGCTTCATGAAGCGCCGGCGCGCCGTGGCGAGCGCCCGCACGTCGCCGGTGGCGAGGCGTTCGTCGATCGCATCGGCGGCGAGGCGGCCGGACAGCATGGCGTAGTAGATGCCCTCGCCGGAGGCCGGCGCGACGACGCCGGCGGCGTCGCCGGCGAGCAGCACGGCGCGGCCGTCGTCCCAGCACTTCATCGGCCGGAGCGGCAGCGGCGCGCCTTCGCGGCGGACCGTCTCGGCGCCGGCAAGGCCGCAGACCTCGCGCAGCGCGGCGACGGCGGGGCGAAGGCCGAAGCCCTTGTGGGCGCTGCCGGTGCCGATGCTGGCGGTGTCGCCGTGCGGGAACACCCAGGCGTAGAAGTCGGGCGACAGGTCGCCGCGATAGTGGATGTCGCAGCGGGTGGGGTCGTAGCCCTGCGGTGTCACGGAGGGCGTGCGGACGATCTCGTGATAGGCGAACACGAAGGGCGGCCGGCCGGCCTTCGGCATCGCCTCGCGGGCGACGCCCGAGTTCGCCCCGTCGGCGCCGACGACGGCGCGGGCGCGGATCGGCTCGGTCGTGCCGGCCGCAGCGCCGGGCGGGCGCAGGTGCAGGACGACGCCGCCGTCGGGCTCACGCTCCAGGCGCTCGAAGGTGGCGGTGCGGCGGACGGCACCGGCGGCGACGGCGCGCTGGCGCAGCCACTCGTCGTAGGTGTCGCGGTCGACCATGCCGACGAAGCCGTTCTCGATGCCCATGTCGACCGACCGCTCGCTCGGCGAGAAGATGCGGGCGCCCTTGGCGCGGGCGACGAGCAGGCTCTCCGGCACGTCGAAGTCGCGCAGCAGGCGCGGCGGGATGGCGCCGCCGCAGGGCTTGATGCGGCCGTCGCGGTCGATCAGCACAACCGAGCGGCCGGCCTCGGCGAGATCGGCTGCGGCGGTGGCGCCGGCGGGGCCGCCGCCGACGACGGCGACGTCGTACTCGGGCACTCTCATCGCGACATCTCCCCCTCGAATTCGGCGACGAGCCCCGATGCCGGGGCCGGACGGTAGCGGCGGCTTGCGACCGCCTCGGATTTCAGCGCGACCCGCACCGCCAGCCCGGCGGCGACCACGAACAGCCCCGCCTCGACCGCGAACACCGCGCCGTAGGCGATCGCCGGCGAGCCGACGAGATGGCGGGCGAGGTCGACGGCGACGGTGCCGAGGAAGCCGCCGAGGCCGAAGGCGACCGCCTGGGCGGCGCCCCACAGCCCCATGCGGGTGCCCTGCCGCCCGCCCGAGCCACTGCCGGCGAGCGCCATCATCGAACCGATCGCCGCGACGGCGAAGACGCCGTTGCAGAAGCCGAGCGCGAAGACGGTTTCCTGCAGGGGGAAGCCCTCGCCGGCGGCGCCGCCCAGCGACAGGGCGGACAGCGCCGCGGCCGAGCCGAGGCAACCGACGACGATGAAGCCGCGCAGCAGCGTCTCGCTGCGGCCGAGGCGGGTGGTGCCGACGATCGCCACCAGGATCATGCCGGCGAGCACGCCGCCGTTCTGCAGGCCGCCAAGGCGGGTCGATTCGCCGGGCGTCATGGCGAAGACGGTGCCGGCGAAGGGCTCCAGCACCAGGTCCTGGGCGCTGTAGGCGAGCATCGAGACGAAGATGAAGATGGTGAAGGCGCGGGCCTGCGGCTCGCTCCACACCGCCGCGAGGGTCCGCAGGAACGGCTCGGCCGGTGCCTTCGGTGCAGCGGCGCGGGGGGCGGCCGCGAGGCTCGCCTCGACGCGCCAGAGCGCCAGCACGGTGACGACGAAGGCGATGAGGCTGACGGTGCCGGTGACGGCGACTAGGCGGGCCGGCGTGAACGGGTCGAGGAAATGGCCGGCGGTGGTGGCGGTGATCGCAAAGCCGGCGATCATCATGATCCAGACGATCGTCGCGGCGGCCGCCCGCCGACCCGTCTCGACGCGCTCGGCGAGCATGACGAGGAGCGAGGTGCCGGAGGCGCCGACGCCGATGCCGATGAGCAGGAAGGCCACGACCGCGAGCGCGATGCCGGCGGCGAGCGCGGTGCCCATCAGGGCGGTGGCGACGGCGGCGAGCGCCCCGCCGAAGGCGAGCACCGCCATGCCGGCGATGATCCACGGCGTCCGCCGGCGGCTCTGGTCGGAGCCGTAGCCCCAGCGCGGCCTGAGCATCTGCAGGCCGTAGTGCAGGCCGACGAGGATGCCCGGCAGCATCGCCGGCAGGGCGAGTTCCACCACCATGACGCGGTTCAATGTCGAGGTGGTGAGCACGACGATCGCGCCGAGCGAGGTCTGCACCAGCCCGAGGCGGACGATGCCGATCCAGCCGAGGGTGGCGCCCGACATCAGGCGGCTCCGAGCGAGCGGATGGCGATGGCTGAGACGAGCATGCCGAGCACGTAGAGCGTGGTGCCGGTGGCGTTGTACCAGGCGGCCTTGCCGTTCGGATCGGCGAGCAGGCGGCCCATCAGCAGCACCTGCGCGAGCAGCAGCATGGCGACGATGGCGCCGAACAGCGGCTTGCCCCAGGCGATCAGCAGCGCGACGACGACGATCTGCGGCACCGCCATGACGAGGCAGGCGAAGCGGGCGGCGCGGTCGACGCCGAGCTGCACCGGCAGCGAGCGGATGCCCATGCGGATGTCGCCCTCGACGGCCTTGAAATCGTTGAGGGTCATGATGCCGTGGGCGCCGACCGAATAGAGCGCAGCGAGCGCCAGGATGTAGCCGTTCGGCATTGTCGCCGACATCACGGCGGCGCCGACGAACCAGGGCAGGCCCTCGTAGCAGAGGCCGACGGCGGCGTTGCCCCACCAGCCGTTCAGCTTGAGGCGGAAGGGGGGCGCGCTGTAGGCCCAGGCGAGCGCCAGCCCGACCACCGCGGCCGCGACGACGAACGGCCCGAGCGGGATCGCGACCGCGATCGACAGTGCCGTCCACAGGAGAGCGATGTAGAGCCCCCAGCGGCCGGGAATGCGCCCCGACGGGATCGGCCGGTTCGGCTCGTTGATGGCGTCGACGTGACGGTCGAACCAGTCGTTCGCCGCCTGGCTGGTGGCACAGACGAGCGGGCCGGAGAGCAGCACGCCAGCGAACACCGTCGGCCAGTGGTCGGCGAAGGAGCCGCCAGAGGACACCACCCCGCACCCGAACGCCCACATCGGCGCGAACCAGGTGATCGGCTTCAAAAGCTCGACGACGGCGGGGACGGATGGAGCGTTCATGCCGCAGAGAGTAGATGCGACACTTCTGACTGTCTAGGCGAATTGACAGGCGAAAAAGAGCGGGCGGCTGTTCCAGATTGCACGGGTCGGTGGCTGCGCTAACGCGCAACGGCCACCGCGCGCGAAAAACCACGCGGCGGCTGAAGGGGTCTCGGAACGGCTGGGATTACGGTAAGACGGACGCAGACGCAGGCCGCTGGCGACGCTCAGGCGTCATTGTCGGAGGCGTCGTCGTCGATGTCGCCGATGCCGTAGCGGCGCAACTTCGCGTAGAGGCTCTGGCGGCTGAGGCCGAGGATCTGGGCGGCGGAGGCGCGGTTGTCCGAGGTGAGCTTCAGCGCCGCCTCAATGCACATCTGCTCGATCATGTCGCTGGTCTCGCGGACCAGCTCCTTCAGCGGCACGCGGCCGACACGCTCGGTGATGTTGGCGACCGAAGGCAACCGCGTCTCGCCGCCATCCGGGGTCTGCGGCACCGGGCGGCGGCCGACGGTGCGCAGGATCAGACCGGCACAGGGCTGCTGCTGGTGCGGCACCGACACGGCGGTGACCTCGACCTCGTCGTGGCCGCCATATTCGCCGCGCACGATCGTCGCGAAGTCGCGCAGCGAGCCGTGCTCGCGCAGGTTGGAGGCGAGGATGCGGACGTCGACGCCGGGCCGTCCGAGCCAGCGGTCGAGCGGCTGGCCGCGGGCCTGCTCGAGCGAGCCGAGCTCCGCAAGCTCCAGGAAGGAGGTGTTGGCGTCGAGGATGCGCTGGCTGTCGTCGACGATGACGAGCGCCTCGGGCATGCCCATGGCGATCTCGTAGGCCTGCGCCCGCCGCAGCTGGGCGGGGTCGGCAGGCGGCTCGGCATCGGGATGCGACAGCCGGATCAGCAGGTGCGCCGAGCCCTCGTGGCGGAACAGCGAGACGCCGATGCGGATGTCGGCGTCGCTGCCGACGACGCGCACCAGGGTGTCGTCGGCGCGGCCGACCATGCCGGCCTTGTTGACGAGGGCCTGCACCACCGCGGCGCTCGCCGGCTCGAAGAGTTCGGCGACGGCGCGCCCGGCGAGCTTCTGCGTCGTCGTGCCGAGCAGGCGTCCGGCGGCCGGATTGGCCTCGACGACGCGGCCGCTCGCCGCCTCGACGATCAGGATCGGCTCGGAGACGAGCTGGAACAGCAGCCGGTAGCGGGTCTCGGTGTTGCGGAGGCGGGCGTACTCCCGCTCCATGGCGCGCTGCGCCTCGACGAGGCGCTGCTGCAGGGTCCAGGTCGGACGGAGGTCGCGGCCGAGGGCGACCACCGGCCCCTCGGGGCCGAGGGCCACTGCCGAGCAGCGGATCGGGATGTCGCGGCCTTCCGAGGAGGTCTGGTTGATCTCGCGCCAGGCGGGGGCGCGCTGCGCCGCCGCGTCCTGAAGGAGCTGCTCGACCTTCACCTTGCTTTCGACGGTGACGGTCTCGACCCAGCGACGGCCGACCCACTCGCGGCGGCCGATCGGCTCGCCGGCGTCTTCCTCGGTGAAGGCGAGATCCCGGATGACGCCGTCGCGGTCGAGCAGGAACGCCACATCCGCCGCCACGCCGATCAGCTTGGCAGCGGCCGAAGCGTCGAGGGCTTCGAGCCACGTCTCCGTGACGGCGAATTCATTTGGGCGCCGAGCTGAGACCGAAGCCTCCATGGCCGAGCCAACCCCTTACAACGCGATCTAGCCAGACCGACGATCGGACCCATGGCGCATTTCGCCCACCAGCCGGTGTGTCTGAACGATCGCTTCTCGTCCGTCAACCGCGGTTGCGTCTGCGCCGACGGCTAATGCAAGCTCCTGGTCAGCCCCGAACGCCCGTCCCCCGACCAGGATCGCGATATCGGCATTGCGCGACGAGCGCCGCATGTCGCTGATCAGGGCACGGAGCGCGTCCTGCGAAAAGCTGCAACTGACCGATATGCCGGCGGCGGAGAACCAGTCCTGCGAAACAGCATCGCAGATCTCGCGCTCGCCTCCGGGCATCAACAGCACCGTGTCCCAGCCACCGCGCCGATAGAACTCCTCGAGCATCAACAGGCCGAAGGTGTGCTGCTCGCCGGGAATTCGGCGTCAAGAGGACGCTCGATACGCTCGGCACCGGTTCCGGCTCCTCGTCGAAGACGGTGCTGAGCTGACGCAATACCTGCTGCAGACGGCAGAGACCGAGGGTGACCTCGGAGAAGGAGCAGCGATCCGCCGTCCACATCTCGCCGAGATTGCGGGCGGTCGGAGCCAGAAGGTCGAGGAAGATCGACTCGAGGCCAACGCCGCGTGCCCGCATCGAGGACACGAAGCTATAGGCGGCGTGAGCCTCGTCGAGCAGCACGATCTGCGTCAGGATCTGCACCTCGGTTTCGAGCCGCGGCGCCACCTTCAACTGTGGGATCGGCACGCTCGACCGCGTCCGCGGGGCGGATGCGCGCGTCGAGATCAGCAGGCGGGGAATCACTTCGGCTTCGATGGTGTAGATCGTGTCGGCGATCCCACCATGATGACTGCCGTTGTTGGAGAAGATAACGCCGGGGTGCGGTAGCGAACTGCTTTGCTGTTCGTCGCTGCACTCGCCGGTGGCCTCTAGAGTGAAGCCAAGCTTGGTGACTTTGTCCATGTGCGGCATGGGGGTCACCTTTCGTCTTATGCGACCGTTGGTCGCTCCCCATGTGTGAAGAACACACGCCTCTTCGGGCAGTGTCAATCAAAATTGTCAGTATTCCAAAAAAGACAGCAATACATTGCGCCGCAACAACTATCGCTGCAGCGCAAAAAGCACGAGAGCAGGCAACGGGTGTTCCCGCTGCCTGTCTGTACCTCCGGGGGCCCGAGCCCCGCCGGCGCCCGCAGACGCCGACCGAGAATAGAGCAGCGCGCGAGAGCGCTGTAAATCGAAATTTACGTCCAATTTGATTGACACACCCCGTGGAGCGGTTCTAGCTTTTGATCCAACGACACGGGAGGGTCGGCCTTGAAGATGCGGGACAGCGGCGCGACATCGAACGGACGACCGGCCCTCTATACGGCCGCCGAGCGGGTTCGCCGCGACTCCACCCGCTGGACGCTGGTGCAGGGCGTGCTCGCGCCGGTGCAGTTCCTGGTCTTCCTCGTCAGCCTTGCCCTCGTCATCCGCTGGTTCCTGACCGGCGAGGGGCTGGAAATCGCCACCATCTCGATCGTAGTGAAGACCTTGGTCCTCTACCTGATCATGGTCACCGGCTCGATCTGGGAGAAGGTCGTCTTCGGCAAGTGGCTGTTCGTGCCCGCCTTCTTCTGGGAGGACGTGTTCAGCATGCTGGTGCTGGCGCTGCACACGGCCTACCTCGCCGCCCTCTATACCGGTGCGCTGGATGCCACGCAGCTGATGCTGCTCGCGCTCGCCGCCTACGCCACCTACGTCATCAACGCCGGCCAGTTCCTCCTGAAGCTCAGGGCCGCCCGCCTCGACATGGCGCGGGCGGACCGGCAGGCGGGTCCGGTGCTGCACGCGGAGGCGGCGTCGTGAACGAGCGCGTCGCCATCGCCCCGGCCGCTCTCGGCTGCGCGGACCCCGAGGCCGGCGCCGAGCGCCCGGTGCTGCGCCAGCGCGGCCAGCGCGAGGTGTTCTGCGGGCTGACCGGCATCGTCTGGCTGCACCGCAAGATCCAGGACGCCTTCTTCCTGGTCGTCGGCTCGCGCACCTGCGCCCACCTCATCCAGTCGGCCGCCGGCGTGATGATCTTCGCCGAGCCGCGCTTCGCCACCGCGATCATCGACGAGCGCGATCTCGCCGGCCTCGCCGACCTCGACGACGAGCTCGACCGCGTCGTCGGCCGCCTGCTCGAGCGCCGCCCTGACATCCGCGTGCTGTTCCTCGTCGGCTCGTGCCCGTCCGAGGTGATCAAGCTCGACCTGACGCGCGCCGCCCACCGGCTGTCGAAGGGCTTTGCCCCGGCGGTGCGGGTGCTCGCCTATTCCGGCAGCGGCATCGAGACCACTTTCACCGAAGGCGAGGACGCCTGCCTCGCGTCGCTGGTGCCGGAACTGCCGGCCGCCGGCGCCGACGCCCCGGCCTCGCTGCTGGTGGCCGGCACGCTGCCCGACGTCGTCGAGGACCAGTTCCGCCGGCTGTTCGCCGAGATGGGCGTGCCCGTCGCCTTCTTCCCGCCGCGCCGCTCCACCGAGCAGCCGGCGATCGGTCCGAACACGCGCCTGCTTTTGGCGCAGCCCTTCCTCGCCGAGACCGGCCGCCTGCTCGTCGAGCGCGGCGCCGAGCGCCTGCCGGCGCCGTTCCCGTTCGGCGCCGAGGGCACGACGGCCTGGCTGCAGGCGGCGGCGACCGCCTTTGGCGTCGAGGCCGACCGCTTCGAGCAGGTGACTCGCTCCGCCCGCGAGCGCGCGGTGCGCGCCGTCGCCCGCCACCGCGAGGCGCTTGCCGGCAAGACAGTGTTCTTCTTCCCCGATTCGCAGCTCGAGGTGCCGCTCGCCCGCTTCCTCGCCCGCGAGCTCGACATGCGGCCGATCGAGGTCGGCACGCCGACCTTGCATCGCAAGCATCTCGCCGCCGAGCTCGCGCTCTTGCCGGCCGGCGTGCAGCTCTCGGAAGGCCAGGACGTCGACCGCCAGCTCGACCGCTGCCGCGCCGCCCGTCCGGACCTCGTCGTCTGCGGCCTCGGCCTCGCCAATCCGCTCGAGGCCGAAGGCCTCACCACCAAGTGGTCGATCGAGCTCGTGTTCTCGCCGGTGCACGGCTACGAGCAGGCCGGCGACCTCGCCGAACTCTTCGCCCGGCCCCTCGGCCGCCGCGACCGGCTGGAGGTCTGACCGATGCAGCTCACGGTCTGGACCTACGAGGGCCCCCCGCACGTCGGTGCGATGCGCGTCGCCACCGCCATGCGCGGCCTGCACTACGTGCTGCACGCGCCGCAGGGCGACACCTATGCGGACCTCTTATTCACGATGATCGAGCGGCGCTCCGAGCGTCCGCCGGTCACCTACACGACCTTCCAGGCGCGCGATCTCGGCGGCGACACCGCCGAGCTCTTCAAGGTGGCGATGCGCGACGCCTACCAGCGCCACGCCCCGCAGGCGATGATCGTCGGCGCCTCCTGCACGGCCGAGCTCATCCAGGACGATCCGGGCGGCCTCGCGCGCGCCCTCGACCTGCCGATCCCGGTGATCCCGCTCGAGCTGCCGTCCTACCAGAAGAAGGAAAACTGGGGAGCGGCGGAGACCTTCTACCGGATCGTCCGCGCCCTCGCCGGCCCGTCCGCGCCGGCCCCCGGCACGGAGCGCGCGCCGCGCGCCGCCGGCGCCCGGCCGCGCTGCAACCTGCTCGGACCGACCGCTCTCGGCTTCCGCCACCGCGACGACGTCAAGGAAGTCACCGCGCTGCTCGCCTCCCTCGGCGTCGACGTCTCCGTGTGCGCGCCGCTCGGCGCGACGCCGGCCGACATCGCCCGCCTCGGCGAGGCCGACTTCAACGTCGTGCTCTATCCGGAGACGGGGCTCACCGCCGCCACCTGGCTGAAGCGCACCTTCGGCCAGCCGATGGTGACGACAGTGCCGATCGGCGTCGGCGCCACCCGCGACTTCATCGCCGAGGTCGGCCGCGTCGCCGACGTCGACGTCTCCGCGGTCCTCGCCGCCGAGGGCTCGCGGCTTCCCTGGTACTCGCGCTCGGTCGACTCGACCTACCTCACCGGCAAGCGCGTCTTCGTCTTCGGCGACGCCACCCACGCGGTGGCGGCGGCGCGGGTCGCGGCCAAGGAGCTCGGCTTCCAGGTCGTCGGCATCGGCACCTACGCCCGCGAGTTCGCCCGCGAGGTCCGCGAGGCGGCGAAGGAATACGGCGTCGAGGCGCTGATCACCGACGACTATCTCGAGGTCGAGGCGAAGGTCGCCGAACTGCACCCCGAGTTGGTGCTCGGCACGCAGATGGAGCGCCACATCGCCAAGCGCCTCGGCATCCCGTGCGCGGTGATCTCGGCGCCGGTGCACGTCCAGGACTTCCCGGCGCGCTCGTCGCCGCAGATGGGCTTCGAGGGCGCGAACGTCCTGTTCGACACCTTCGTCCACCCGCTGATGATGGGCCTCGAGGAACACCTGCTCGCGATGTTCCGCGATGACTTCGAGTTCGCCGACGGCGCGGCGCCCTCGCACCTCGGTTCCCACCTCGCCACGCCGATGCCGGCCGCCGAGCCGGAGGCTGCGGTGCAGTCGTCCGTCACAGAGGTTGCTCCGGCGCCGGCGACCGCGGCGACGACCACCGCGTCGTCCTCGACCGTCTCATCCACCCTCTCCTGGGCCAGCGAGGCCGAGCAGGAGCTCAAGAAGATCCCGTTCTTCGTGCGCGGGAAAGCACGCCGCAACACCGAACTCTTCGCCCGTGAGACGGGCGTCGCTGTCGTCACCCTGGAGACGCTGTACGATGCTCGGGCGCATTTCGGACGCTGATCCGACGCCGTTGCGCGTCGTGATCGTTACGCTCGACAACCACCTGAGCGGCGTGGTCGATCGCGCCCGCACGACGCTGACCCGCGAGCTTCCGGGCCTGACGCTGTCGATGCACGCCGCCGCCAACTGGGGCGATGACGACGCCGCGGTGAACCGCTGCCGCGCCGACATCGGCAAGGCCGACATCGTCATCGTCACGATGATCTTCCTCGACGAGCAGATCCGCGCCATCCGGCCCGCTTTGGAGGCCCGCCGCGACGCCTGCGACGCGATGATCTGCTGCATGTGCGAAGGCCAGATCACCAAGCTGACGCGGATGGGCAAGTTCAAGATGGGGGGCTCGCAGGGCGGCGCCCTGTCGTTCCTGAAGAAGCTGCGCGGCAAGCCCGGCGATCACTCGGCCAGCGCCGGCGCCCGGCAGATGAAGATGCTGCGCCGGCTGCCGCAGATCCTGAAGTTCATGCCGGGAACGGCGCAGGACCTCAGGGCCTACTTTCTGTCGCTGCAGTACTGGCTGGCGGGCTCCGACGAGAACGTCGCCAACATGGTCCGCATGCTGGTCGACCGCTATGCCGACGGGCCGCGCCGCGGCCTGCGCGGGGCCCTGAAGGTGCGGCCGCCGATCGACTATCCGGACGTCGGCGTCTACCACCCAGCGATGGCGGGCCGGCTCGGCGAGCACGTCGAGAAGCTGCCGGCCTCCGCTGGGCCGGCGCGGGGCCGCATCGGCCTCCTGGTCATGCGGTCCTACCTGATCGCCGGCAACGCCGGCCACTATGACGGCGTCATCGCGGCGCTCGAGAAGCGCGGCCTCGACGTCGTGCCCGCCTTTGCCAACGGCCTCGACGCCCGCCCGGCGATCGACCGCTTCTTCATGAAGAACGGCCGGCCGGCGATCGACGCACTGGTGTCGCTCACCGGCTTCTCGCTGGTCGGCGGACCCGCCTACAACGACGCGCGCTCGGCAGAGGAAGTGCTCGCCAAGCTCGACGTTCCCTATGTCGCGGCCCATCCGTCGGAGTTCCAGACGCTCGGCGAGTGGGGCGCTTCCGATCGCGGCCTGCTGCCGGTCGAATCGACCATCATGGTGGCGATCCCCGAGCTCGACGGCGCCAGCGGCCCGATGATCTTCGGCGGCCGCTTCGGCGCCATCGGCGTCGCCTGCACGGGCTGCGACCGGTCGTGCACGGCGACCACCGTCGAGACCTCGCGCGACATGCAGGTCTGCCGCGAGCGCGCCGAGGTGCTCGCCGCCCGCATCGACCGCCTGGTGACGCTGCGCAAGACCGCCCGGGCCGAGCGCAAGCTCGCGATCATGCTCTTCAACTTCCCACCGAACGCCGGCAATACCGGCACGGCCGCCTACCTCTCGGTATTCCAGTCGGTGCACAACACGCTGACGGCGCTCGCCGCCGACGGCTATGCGGTTGATGTGCCGCCGACCGTCGACGCCCTGCGCGCCGCGATCATCGAGGGCAACGCCGCCCGCTTCGGCGCCATCGCCAACGTCCACACCCGCATCTCCGCCGACGACCACGTCCGCCGCGAGCCGCACCTCAAGGAGATCGAGGCGCAGTGGGGCCCGGCGCCCGGCCGGCAGCAGTCGGACGGCGCCTCGCTGTTCGTGCTCGGCGCCCGCTTCGGCAACGTCTTCGTCGGCGTGCAGCCCGCCTTCGGCTACGAGGGCGACCCCATGCGGCTCCTGTTCGAGAAGGGCTTCACCCCGACGCACGCCTTCTCGGCCTGCTATCGCTGGCTGCGCGAGGACTTCGGCGCCCATGCGGTGCTGCACTTCGGCACCCACGGCGCGCTCGAGTTCATGCCCGGCAAGCAGGTCGGCCTCGGCGCCCGCGACTGGCCCGACCGGCTGATCGGCGACCTGCCGAACATCTACCTCTACGCCTCCAACAACCCCTCCGAGGGCACGATCGCCAAGCGGCGCTCGGCCGCCACGCTGATCAGCTACCTGACGCCGCCGGTGGCCCACGCCGGGCTCTATCGCGGCCTGCTCGACCTGAAGGATGCGATCGAGCGCTGGCGGCTGCTGCCGGCGCCGGACAGTGCCGACCGCCGCGACCTCGCCGGCGTCATCCAGGCGCTCGCTGCCAGCCTCGACCTCGCGCCGGCCGAGCCGGCCTGGCCGGTCGACGAGGCCGAAGCGGCCGTCGCCGCGCTCGCCGGTGCGGTGCTCGAACTCGAGTACACACTGATCCCGCACGGCCTGCACGTCGTCGGCACGCCCGCCTCGGCGGAGGAGCGCGTCGACCTGCTGCTCTCGCTCGCCGACGCCTCGCACGGCGCCCGCCTCGACCGCACCGTGATCGCGCGCCTCGTCGCCGGCGAGCCGGCCGAGACCGTCGCCGCGGCCGCAGGGGTCACCGATCCCGCCGGCGTCGCGATGTTCGTCGAACTCGCCAGGACCGACCGGCTGCTGCAGGTCGACACCGAGATCCCGGCGCTGCTGAGGGCCCTCGACGGCCGCTTCATCCGCCCGGCGCCGGGCGGCGACCTGCTGCGCACCCCGGCGATCCTGCCGACGGGGCGCAACCTGCACGGCTTCGACCCCTTCCGCATCCCGAGCGCCTTCGCCATGCGTGACGGTGCCCGCCAGGCGACGCGCCTGATCGAGCGGCACCTGTCGGAGGGCCACCGCTTCCCCGAGACGATCGCGCTCGTGCTGTGGGGCTCCGACAACCTGAAGAGCGAGGGCGGGCCGCTCGCCCAGGCGCTGTCGCTGATGGGCGCCGGTCCCCGCTTCGACAGCTACGGCCGGCTCTGCGGCGCCGTGCTGGTGCCGCTCGCCGACCTCGGCCGCCCGCGCATCGACGTAGTGATGACGGTGTCCGGCATCTTCCGCGATCTGATGCCGCTGCAGATGCAGATCCTCGCCGAGGCGTCCTACCTCGCCGCCAGCGCCGACGAGCCGGACGACCAGAACTTCGTCCGCAAGCACGCCCGCCAGCATGTGGCCGAGCATGGCGGCGACCTCGAGACGGCGGCGCTGCGGGTCTTCTCGAATGCCGACGGCACCTACGGCGCCAACGTCAACAACCTCGTCGAGAGCGGGCTCTGGGACGACGAGAACGAGATCGCCGAGACCTACACGCGCCGGAAGTCGTTCGCCTACGATCGCAAGGGCCGCCCGGCCCAGCAGACGGCGCTGCTCGAGAGCGTGCTGAAGGACGTCGACCTCTCCTACCAGAACCTCGAATCGGTCGAGCTCGGCGTCACCACCCTCGACCAGTACTTCGACACGCTCGGCGGCATCAGCCGCGCCGTGAAGCGGGCGACCGGCAAGTCGGTGCCCGTCTACATCGGCGACCAGACCCGCGGCGAGGGATCGGTGCGGACGCTGTCGGAGCAGGTCGCCCTCGAGACCCGCACGCGCATGCTCAACCCGAAGTGGTACGAGGGCATGCTCAAGCACGGCTACGAGGGCGTCCGGCAGATCGAGTGCCACGTCACCAACACGATGGGCTGGTCAGCGACGACCGGCCACGTCGAGCCGTGGGTCTACGAGCGCATCACCGAGACCTTCGTGCTCGACCCGGAAATGCGCGACCGCCTCGCCGCCCTCAATCCGACGGCGGCGGCGAAGCTCGCCGGCCGGCTGATCGAGGCGCACGAGCGCAACTACTGGACACCCGACGACGCCATGCTGTCGGCCCTGCGCGAGGCGGGCGACGACCTCGAGGACCGCCTCGAAGGCGTGTCCGTCGGCGTCGCGGCCTGATTGCGGACGAGGAGAGAAGCCCCGTGAACATCGCCCTCCCCAATATCCGCCCAGCCCGCGGCCTCGACGGCGACGGCAGCGTGCAGGTCCACATGGACCCGCTCGCCGACCCGGCGCTGGCGATCGGCACGGCGCGCGTCTTCTCCGTCTACGGCAAGGGCGGCATCGGCAAGTCGACGACCTCCTCGAACCTCTCGGTCGCCTTCGCCAAGCTCGGCAAGCGGGTGCTGCAGATCGGCTGCGATCCGAAGCACGACTCGACCTTCACCCTGACGAAGAGCCTGATCCCGACCGTCATCGACGTGCTGCAGGGCGTCGACTTCCACGCCGAGGAGCTGCGCACCGAGGACTTCGTCTTCGAGGGCTATGCCGGCGTGATGTGCGTCGAGGCGGGCGGCCCGCCGGCCGGCACCGGCTGCGGCGGCTATGTCGTCGGCCAGACGGTGAAGCTCCTGAAGGAGCACCACCTGCTCGACGACACCGACGTCGTCATCTTCGACGTGCTCGGCGACGTCGTCTGCGGCGGCTTCGCCTCGCCGCTGCAGCACGCCGACCGGGCGCTGATCGTCGCCGCCAACGACTTCGACTCGATCTTCGCGATGAACCGCATCGTCGCGGCCATCCAGGCGAAGGCAAAGAACTATCCGGTCCGGCTCGGCGGCGTCATCGCCAACCGCTCCGCCGCCACCGACCAGATCGACAAGTTCAACAGGGCGGTCGGGCTCGAGACCGTCGCCTGCTTCCCCGACCTCGACGTCATCCGCCGCTCGCGCCTGAAGAAGGCGACGCTGTTCGAGATGGAGGGCGGCCCCGAGGTGGAGGCGGTGCAGCAGGAATACCTGCGGCTGGCGGCGAACCTGTGGGCCGGCGGCACGGCCTACACCTGCGCGCCGATGAAGGACCGCGACATCTTCGATCTCCTCGGCTTCGATTGAGAGAGGCGCCCGTGATGACCTCCGCCACCTACCGGGAGCGCCTCAGCCGCGTCGAGACCTACTTCGACCGCACCGCGGTCGAGGCGTGGTCGCGGCTCACCTCCGACGCCCCCGTCGGCCGCATCCGCGCCACCGTGCGCGCCGGCCGCGACGCCATGCGGGCGACGCTCCTGTCGCGCCTGCCGGCCGACCTCACCGGCCGCCGGTTGCTCGATGCCGGCTGCGGCACCGGCTCGCTCGCCGTCGAGGCGGCCCGCCGCGGCGCCGAGGTTCTGGCCGTCGACGTCTCGCCGACGCTCGTCGGGCTCGCCCGCGAGCGGCTGCCGCGCGATCTCGGCGCCGGTTCGATCGACTTCCGCGTCGGCGACATGCTCGACCCGGCCTTCGGCCGCTTCGACCACGCGGTGACGATGGACTGCCTGATCCACTACCGCCTGTCGGACACTCTCGACGCGCTGGCGGCGCTCGCCGAGCGCACCGAGACCTCGGTGCTGTTCACGTTCGCGCCGCGGACGCCGCTGCTCGCCACCATGCACGCCGTCGGCGGCCTGTTCCCGCGCAGCGACCGGGCGCCGTCGATCGAGCCGGTGGCCGAGCGGGCGCTCCGCCGCGGCATCGCCTCGACCGCCGGCCTCGCCGGCTGGCGCCCCGCCGCCACCGCCCGGGTGTCGAGCGGCTTCTACATCTCCCAGGCGATGGAGCTCGTCCGGTCGTGAAGCGCTCCGCTAGCCCTGCCGTGACGTCCCGCACCCCGTCGGCCGGCCTGTCGCCGATGACGTGGGCGGCGGTGTGGATGCGGCTTGGCCAACGCTTCCTGCCGTTCTCCGACGCGGTCTCGACCGAGCTGCCGCTCGGTCGGCTGCTGCGGCTGTCGCTGTTCCAGGTCTCCGTCGGCATGGCGACGGCGCTGCTCGTCGGCACGCTCAATCGGGTAATGATCGTCGAGCTGTCGGTGTCGGCCTCGCTCGTCGCGGTGATGGTGTCGCTGCCGCTCGTCTTCGCCCCCTTCCGGGCGCTGCTCGGCTTCCGCTCCGACCACCACCGCTCGGCACTCGGCTGGAAGCGGGTGCCCTACATCTGGTTCGGAACGCTGCTGCAGTTCGGCGGCTTCGCCATCATGCCGTTCGCGCTGCTGGTGCTGTCCGGCACCGGCACCAACGGTCCGGTGTGGGCGGGCCAGTTCGGCGCCGCCCTCGCCTTCCTGATGGTCGGCGCCGGCCTGCAGACGACGCAGACCGCCGGCCTCGCGCTCGCCACCGACCTCGCCCCGCCGGACACCCGCCCGAGCGTGGTGGCGATGATGTACGTGGCGCTGCTCGTCGGCACCGTCGCCAGCGCCTTCTTCTTCTCGGCGCTGCTGCAGGACTACAGCCCGAAGCGGCTGATCCAGGTGATCCAGGGCGCGGCGGTGCTCACCGTCGTGCTCAACGTCATCGCGCTGTGGAAGCAGGAGGCGCGCAACCCGGCCGCGACCCGCTCCGACACGCCGCGCCCGGCCTTCGGCGAAGCCTTCCGGGCCTTCCTGAAGCGCACCGGCGCCACCCGCTTCCTGATCGCCGTGGCGCTCGGCACCGCCGCCTTCACCATGCAGGACGTGGTGCTCGAGCCCTATGGCGGCGAGATCCTCGGCCTCGGCGTCGGCGACACCTCGGCACTGTCGGCGCTGCTCGCCGGCGGCGCGCTCGCGGGCTTCGTCGTCGCCGCCCGGATGCTGGTGCATGGCGCCGACCCCTACCGGGTCGCCGCCTACGGTGCGCTCGCCGGGCTGCCGGCCTTCGTGCTCGTCTCGCTGTCGGCACCCTTCGAGTCGGCCGGGCTGTTCCGCATCGGCATCGGTCTCGTCGGCTTCGGCGGCGGCCTGTTCGCTGTCGGCACGCTGACGGTGGCGATGGGCCTCGACGAGGGCCGGGCGACCGGCCTCGCCCTCGGCGCCTGGGGCGCCGTGCAGGCGACCGCAGCCGGCGTCGGCATCGCCGCCGGCGGCATCATCCGCGACGCCGTCGGCGCGCTCGGGGCCGCGGGTTACCTCGGCCCGACGATGACCGGACCGGCCGTCGGCTACGGCGCCGTCTACCAGATCGAGATCCTGCTCCTGTTCGCCACGCTGGTGGCGATCGGTCCGCTCGTGCGCCACGCGCGCACGCTCCGCCTGCAATCGTCGCGCTTCGGCCTGTCCGAGCTTCCCGGCTGAGCCGGGTACACAAGGAAAGAAGAGGAGGTCGCCATGGGACCCGCCTTCACCGCCAACATCGATCTCGCACAGGTCGTGCTCTACGTCTTCTGGGCGTTCTTCGCAGGGCTGATCTACTACCTGCACCGGGAGAACAAGCGGGAGGGCTACCCGCTCCTCTCCGACCGGACGAACGAGCGCGTCAGCGTCATCGGCTTCCCGGCGCCGCCGGCCCCGAAGACCTACCTGCTGCCGCACGGCGGCACCGTCTCCGTGCCGAACGGCAAGGCCGACGACCGCGAGATCAAGGCGCGGCCCGTGGCGATCTGGCCCGGCGCCCCGCTCGAGCCGACCGGCAACCCGATGGTCGACGGCGTCGGCCCGGCCGCCTGGGCCGAGCGCTCCGACCACCCCGACCTCACCTTCGAGGGCGCCCCGAAGATCGTGCCGCTGCGCGTCGCCGGTGACTTCTACCTCGAGGCCCGCGATCCCGACCCGCGCGGCATGTCAGTCGTCGGCACCGACCGCGTCGTCGGCGGCACCATCGTCGACGTCTGGGTCGACCGCTCCGAATACCTCGCCCGCTACTTCGAGGTCGACGTCGCCGGCGCCGGCCGCCGCGTGCTGGTGCCGGTCAACTTCTGCCGCATCGACGGCGCGAGGCGGACGGTGAAGGTCAACGCCATCCTCGGCTCGCAGTTCGCCGCCGTGCCGGCGACGAAGCATCCCGACCAGGTCACCTTCCTCGAGGAGGACAAGATCATGGGCTACTATGGCGGCGGCTATCTCTACGCCACGCCGGCGCGCGCGGAGCCGCTGCTGTGAGCGACCTCGATCAGGAGCCGGTGCGGGGACTTCCGGAGGAACTCCCCGCCGGCGAACGGGTGCTGTGGCAGGGCTCACCCGACTGGCGGGCGCTGGCGATCGAGTCCTTCCAGGTCCGCAAGGTGGCGATCTGGTTCGGCGCGCTGATCGCCGTTCGCTTCGTGATCTACCTTTACGAAGGCGAGCCGGTGCTCGGTGCCGCGATCTCGGCCGCCTGGCTGCTGCCGATGGCGCTGACGGCGATCGGGCTCCTCGCCTTGCTCGCCTGGTACTCGGCGCGCACCACCGTCTACACGCTGACGACGAAGCGCCTCGTGCTGCGCATCGGCATGGCGCTGACGATGACGATCAACGTGCCCTTCCGGCTCATCCAGGACGCCGGCGTGGTGGTGCGGGCGAACGGCACCGGCAGCCTCACCTTCGCGCTCGACCCGAGCGTCAAGATCGCCTGGGCACTGCTCTGGCCGCACTGCCGTCCGTGGCGGCTCGCCCGGCCCGAGCCGGCGCTCCGGGCCATCCCCGATGCCGCCCGCGTCGCCGAACTCGTGGCGACGGCGCTCGCTGCCGATGCTGCCGCCAATCCGGTTGCCGCCGGTGCGACCGTGACGCAGACCCCGTCCGCTCCGGCGCAGGCCGCGCCGACGGGCCGCTATGCCGGCGGGCGCGCCGCGCTCGCATCCTGAACGGGAGGACCTCGACGTGAGCGAAGAGATGACCGACCGGCCGTTTCCGCGTGGTGCCCTCATCGGCGCCGGGGTGCTGATCGCGGCGACGATGGTGGCGGCGCTCGCCGGCCGGGTCGGCGACATCGGCACCGTGCGGCTGCCGCCGGCGGCGCTCGTCGAGACGCGCGACCTCGTCTTCGTCGACCGGCCCGAGGGTGGCATCGCCATCCTCGACGCCGACGACAAAACCACCGTCGCGGTGCTCGCACCGAACACCGACGGCTTCATCCGGGGCGTGATGCGCGGCGTTGCCCGCGAGCGTCGCTCCCTCGGAATCGGATCCGAGCCGCCCGTGCGGCTCGCCCAGCGTGAGGACGGTCGGCTGACGCTGATCGACCCACAGACCGGCCGGGAAATCGGGCTCGACGCGTTCGGCCCGACCAACACCCAGGCCTTCGCACGGCTATTCGACAGGGAGACGACCAGCCGATGAACGCACTCTTCATGATCGGGAGGCGGACGATCGAGGTGCCATGCACCGTCGACGTCGAGCAGACCCCAGACAGTCTACACGCCTATGTCGACCTGCATGGTTTCGAGGTCGGACCCGGCGACGAGGTGACGGTGCACGCGCCGCCGCTCGACGTCGGCTTCGGTGAGCACGTGGTCCGGGAGTGCCACGCCACCGTCGTCCGTGCCGGCCCGCTCGAGCGATTCTGGACCCACGTCGCCGGCTACAAGGAGCTCACCGAGCTCTACGAGGTCGGCTTCCAGGGGGAGGGCGCAGCATGATCCCGATGGAGGGTGGCGCCCAGGCCAACACCACGACGCGCGACGCGCAGACCGACACGCTGCTCAGCCCGCGCTTCTACACCACCGACTTCGAGGCGATGGACCGGCTCAAGATCGATTCCGTCCGCGCCGAGTGGGACGAGGTGATGGGCGAGATGCGCGCCGATCACAACAAGGGCCACTTCGTCCGCAACGAGGACTTCGACGGCTTCAGCCTCGACGACCTGCCGCCGGAACTGCGCCGCGAGTTCGTCGACTTCCTGGTGAGCTCGCTCACCGCCGAGTTCTCCGGCTGCGTGCTCTATGCGGAGATCAAGAAGCGCATCAAGAGCCCGGAGATCCGCGAGCTCTTCACCTTCATGGCTCGCGACGAGTCCCGCCACGCGGGCTTCATCAACGAGACCCTGAAGGAGATGGGCATCGGCGTCGACCTCGGCTTCCTCGCCCGGGCGAAGAAGTACACCTACTTCAAGCCAAAGTTCATCTTCTACGCGACCTATCTGTCGGAGAAGATCGGCTACGCCCGCTACATCACCATCTTCCGCCACTTGGAGCGGAACCCGCAGATGCGGTTCCATCCGATCTTCAAGTGGTTCGAGAAGTGGTGCAACGACGAGTTCCGCCACGGCGAGGCATTCGCGCTGATCATGCGCGCCGACCCGAAGCTCTTGTCGGGCGCGAACAAGCTGTGGATCCGCTTCTTCCTGCTCGCGGTGTTCGCGACGATGTACGTCCGCGACCACATGCGCGTCGCCTTCCACGAGGGCCTCGGCATCTCGCCGACGGACTACGACCAGAAGGTGCTGCGCCTCACCTCCGAGATCACCAAGCAGGTCTTCCCGATCACGCTCGATCTCGACAACCCGGTGTTCTGGGCGGGCCTCGACAAGCTCTTCCGCATCGCCGAGGCGACCGAGGTGGCGAAGAAGCAGGGTGGCATCGGCGGGGCGCTGAAGCGGTTCGGCCTCGGCGCCAGCGCCGCCGGCACGCTGCTCCGGCTCTACATGCTGCCGGTCCGCAAGAACGACATCCCCGCCAAGGTGCGGCTCGCGCCGGCCTGGTGAGGGCAACGACCGAGAGGAGGCGAGGCCCGTGGAACTTTCGCCGATGGCAGTCGCGGCGGTAGCGGTCGGTTTCGTCGTCGTCCTGTGGTGGGCGTCGACGGGGCTCGTCCTCTATCTCGACGGCCTGCCGCGGCGGACCTTCCGCTGGAGCCTCGGCGGCGCCACGGTTCTCGGTGCCGCCGCCCTCGCGGGCCTCGCCGAGACCCGCGACGAGACGACGATCGCCGGCGCCGGCATCGCCTTCGTCTGCGCACTCGCCGTGTGGGGGTGGAACGAGCTCGCTTTCCTCACCGGCGTCATCACCGGCCCGAACCGGCGGGCCTGCCCGCCGGGCGTCGCCGGCTGGCGGCACTTCGTGGCGGCGACGGGCTCCATCCTCTGGCACGAGCTTGCCATCGCCGCCTCGGCGCTCGCCGTCTTCGCGGTGACGGCCGGAGGCGACAACCGGGTTGGCCTCTGGGCCTTCCTGATCCTCTGGGTGATGCGGCTGTCGACCAAGCTCAACGTCTTCCTGGGGGTGCCGAACCTCTCGGAGGAGTTCCTGCCGGATCACCTGAAGTACATCGCGAGCTTCTTCCGGCGGCGACCGATGAACCTTCTCTTTCCCGTCTCGGTGACGGCGACGACGGTGCTGTTCGTCGCGCTCATCGCCGAGGCGGTGGCGGCGGCCGATCCGTTCGCCGCCACCGCGGCGACGCTGCTCGCCGCCCTGACCGGGCTCGCACTGCTCGAGCACTGGTTCCTGGTTCTGCCGATCCCGGCGATGGAGCTGTGGCGGTGGGGCCTGAAGTCGCGAAGCGCCCATGCCGAGCCGCCCGAGGGCGAGACGCGGCGGGCGCCTGGAGTGGAACGCGCGCCTGCGCGCATCGGGGTGAGGCCGGCGACATGAAGAGCGAGCACATCCAGGCGGGCGGCTGCCCGATGCCGGAGATGAACAACGACCGTGCCGCGGGCGACAGCGCCGGCGTGAAGACCAGCGCCGAGGGGAGGTCGGGGCCGATGGACTACGAGGCGTTCTTCCAGGGAGAGCTCGCCGGACTGCATCGCGAGGGGCGCTACCGCGTCTTCGCCGACCTGGAGCGTCGCGTCGGGGAGTTCCCCCGCGCCATCCACCACACCCCGAACGGTCCGCGCGAAGTCACCGTCTGGTGCTCGAACGACTATCTCGGCATGGGCCAGAACCCGGCCGTGCTCGCCGCCATGCACGAGGCCCTCGACCGCTGCGGCGCTGGTGCCGGCGGTACCCGCAACATCTCCGGCACCAACCACTACCACGTGCTGCTCGAGCAGGAGCTCGCCGACCTCCACCGCAAGGAGTCGGCGCTGCTCTTCACCTCCGGCTTCGTCTCGAACTGGGCGAGCCTCGCGACGCTCGCCACCAAGATCCCCGGCTGCGTCGTGCTGTCGGACGCCGGCAACCACGCCTCGATGATCGACGGCATCCGCCACAGCCGCGCCGAGAAGCGGGTCTTCCGCCACAACGACCCGTCCGACCTCGACCGCCAGCTGTCGGAGCTGCCGAGGGAGACGCCGAAGCTGGTGGCCTTCGAGTCCGTCTATTCGATGGACGGTGACGTCGCGCCGATCGCGGAGATCTGCGACGTCGCCGACGCCCACGGCGCCATGACCTATCTCGACGAGGTGCACGCCGTCGGCATGTATGGCGGCCGCGGCGGCGGCATCTCCGAGCGCGACGGCGTCGCCGACCGCCTCACCGTCATCGAGGGCACGCTCGCCAAGGCCTACGGCGTCGTCGGCGGCTACATCGCCGCGTCCACCGCGCTCTGCGACTTCGTGCGCTCGTTCGCCTCCGGCTTCATCTTCACCACGTCGCTGCCGCCGGCGGTGGCGGCGGGGGCGCTGGCGAGCCTGCGCCACCTCAAGGCGAGCCCCGTCGAGCGCGTCCGCCACCGTGACCGCGTCGCCCGGGTCCGCCGCCAGCTCGACGCCGCCGGCATCCCCCACCTCGCCAACCCCAGCCACATCGTGCCGGTGATCGTCGGCGACCCGGTGGTGTGCAAGGCGATCAGCGACGAGCTCCTCGACCGGCACGGCGTCTATGTGCAGCCGATCAATTATCCGACGGTTCCGCGCGGCACCGAGCGCCTGCGCATCACGCCGTCGCCGCTGCACACCGACGCCGACATCGACCACCTGATCGACGCGCTCTCGTCGATCTGGAAGGTCGCCGGGCTGAAGCGGGCAGCGTGAGCGGACGGACGAACGGAGGACGCACGATGGCCGGTCCGCTCAGGGTGATCCTCGCCAAGCCGCGCGGCTTCTGCGCCGGCGTTGTGCGCGCCGTCGACATCGTCGAGCGGGCGCTGGCGATCTACGGCCCGCCGGTCTACGTGCGCCACGAAATCGTCCACAACACCCACGTCGTCAGCGAGCTCGCCGGCCGCGGCGCGATCTTCGTCGACGAGCTCGACGAGGTGCCGGACGGCGCCATCGTCGTGTTCAGCGCCCACGGCGTGCCGCGGGCGGTGGAGTGGGAGGCGTCGCGGCGCGGCCTCGACGTCATCGACGCCACGTGTCCGCTGGTCCGCAAGGTCCACCACGAGGGCCAGCGCTATGCCGACCGCGGCTACGACGTCGTCCTCATCGGCCACCGCGAGCACCCGGAAGTGACGGGCACGCGCGGCCAGGTGAACGGCCCCCTGCAGGTGGTCGGGACCGCCGCCGAGGTGGAAGCCCTGTCGGTGCGCGACCCGGACAAGGTCGCCTACATCACCCAGACGACGCTGAGCGTCACCGACACGCGCGACGTCATCGCCGCCCTGAAGGGCCGCTTCCCGGCCATCATCGGGCCCGACGTGCGCGACATCTGCTACGCGACGCAGAACCGCCAGCAGGCGGTCATGGCGCTCGCGGCTCTGGTCGACCTCGTGCTGGTCGTCGGCTCGCCGAACTCGTCCAATTCCAACCGCCTGCGCGAGATCTCCGAGCAGGCCGGCGTGCCGGCGCGGCTGATCGACGGGCCGGAGCACTTCGACCCGGCGTGGCTCACGGGCGTCGAATCCGTCGGGCTGACGGCCGGGGCGTCCGCGCCGGAGCGGCTCGTCACCGACACCATCCGGGCGCTCTCGGCGGTGCGGCCGGTGGTGGTGAAGACGCTCGACGGCCTCGAGGAGACGGTGCGCTTCCGCCTGCCCGAGCGGCTCGTCGAAGCGCATGCGCCGGCGGCCTGAGGCGACGGCGAGAGTGTGGACAGCGTGAGCGTGAGTGCCAACGGAGGCGAGATCCCCATGAAGCGCCTCGATGATGCGGACAGCGGCGGTGGCCCGGCCGGCGGTGCGCCGCGTCCGTCTCCCCGCGCCCGCAAGGCGTCCGCGGAAAAGCGCGCGGCCGGCAAGGAGACCATCGTGTCGGCGCCCGTGCGCACGCCACCGCCGCCGTTCCCGTTCTCCGCCATCGTCGGCCAGGACGAGATGAAGCGGGCGATCCTGATCGCCGCCATCGACCCTTCGCTCGGCGGCGTGCTCGTCTTCGGCGACCGCGGCACCGGCAAATCGACGGCGGTGCGCGGGTTGGCCGCGCTGTTGCCGTCGCGACGCGTCGTCACCGGCTGTCCCTATGGCTGCGACCCCTCGCCCTCGGCGCGCCACTGCGACGCCTGCGCGGCGGCGGTCGGCGGCGCGGGCGTGCGCACCCACGAGGCGCAGATCCCGGTGGTCGACCTGCCGCTCGGGGCGAGCGAGGACCGCGTCGTCGGCGCCCTCGACCTCGAGCGGGCGCTGACCCGCGGCGAGAAGGCCTTCGAGCCCGGCCTGCTCGCCCGCGCCAACGGCGGCTTCCTCTATATCGACGAGGTCAACCTGCTCGAGGACCACCTCGTCGACCTGCTGCTCGACGTCGCCGCCTCCGGCGAGAACGTCGTCGAGCGCGAGGGCCTCAGCGTCCGCCATCCCGCCCGCTTCGTGCTGATCGGCAGCGGCAATCCGGAGGAGGGCGAGCTCCGCCCGCAGCTCCTCGATCGCTTCGGCCTGTCGGTGGAGGTGAAGACGCCGACCGACATCCAGACCCGCGTCGAGGTGGTGAAGCGGCGCGATGCCTACGAGCGCGACCGCGCCGGATTCGCCGCCGCCTGGAAGGCGGAGGACGCCCGCGTCCGCCGCCGCCTCGTCGCCGCCCGTGCGCGGCTGGGCTCGGTCACCGTGCCCGACGCGGTGCTGGAGGCGGCGGCGCGGCTCTGCGTCTCGCTCGGCACCGACGGCCTGCGCGGCGAACTCACCTTGGTCCGCGCCGCCCGCGCTCTGGCGGCGATGGAGGGCGACGACACCGTCGCCATCGCCCACCTCACCGCCGTGGCCCCCTCGGCGCTGCGCCATCGCCTCCGCCGCAACCCGCTCGACGAGGTCGGGTCGACGACGCGGGTGGAGCGGGCGCTGGCCGAGCTCGCCGGATGACCGGCGCGGCCGCCGGTGCAGCCAGGGCAACGGCCGCTGCTGGCGGTGCCAATGTCGGTCTCTCAGCTGGCGCTTCTGCCCCGACCTCGTCGCCGCCGTGCGTCTGGTCCGACGCCGTGCGTGCGGCCGCCCTCTTCGCCCTCGACCCCGCCGGTGCCGGCCCGGGCGGCCTGCACGTGCGCGCCGCCGCCGGTCCGGTGCGCGACCGCCTTCTCGCCCTCGTCACCGCGTTGCTGCCGGCCGGAACGGCGGTCCGCCGCCTGCCGGCCGACGTCGACGCCGCCCGTCTCGACGGTGGCCTCGACCTCGCCGCGACGCTCGCCGCGGGTCGCCCTGTCGCCGCCGAGGGCGTGCTTTCAGCCGCCGCCGGCGGCGTGCTGGTGCTCGCCATGGCCGAGCGCCTGTCGGGCGCCGCCGCCGCCCGCATCGCCTCAGCTTTCGACGGGGAGGGGACCGGGGAACGACGCGCCGGCCTCCACGGCGACGCCGACGGGTCCGACGGGAGGGTTAGCGGGCGCCGTGCCGGCTTCGGTGTCGTCGCCCTCGACGAGGGCATCGAGGCGGACGAGCGGGTGCCGACGGCGCTCGCCGAGCGCCTCGGCCTCACCGTCGACCTCGCCACCGTCGCCGTGACGGCGGCGGTGACGCCCGCCGGTCTCGCCGCCGCCGTTGCCGTGGCGCGGACGCGGCTTGCCACCGTGTATGCCGGCGACGAGACGGTGACGGCGCTTTGCACCGTCGCCGCCGCCTTCGGCATCGCCTCGCTGCGGGCGCCGCTGCACGCGCTGACGGTGGCCAAGGCCGCCGCCGCGCTCGCCGGCCGCGACGTGGTGGAAGAGGAGGACGTGACGCTCGCCGCCCGCCTGGTGCTGGTGCCGCGCGCGCTCATGTTTCCCGCCCCGCCGGAGCAGCAGGCGGAGCCCGCCGAGCCGCCGGAGCAGCCGGAAGAGCCTGCTACGGACGACATGGATGCCGACGCTCCGCCGCCGCCGGACGACACCGACGAGGCCGCTGCCGACCGGGCGCTCGCCGACGTGGTCATCGACGCCGTGCGCGCGGCGCTGCCGCCGGACCTCCTCGCCGCCCTGTCCCTCGCCGCCGGACCGCCGCGGCGCAGCCGCACCGACGGGCGCTCGGGCGCCGCTGCCAAGGGCGGCCGCCGCGGCCGGCCGGTCGGTGTCCGCCGCGCCGATCCGCGCAGCGACCGCATCTCCGCCTACGAGACCATCCGCGCCGCGGCGCCGTGGCAAAGGCTGCGGCGGGCCGAGGTGGCGGCCGCGGCGATCGCCGCCGCCGCCCCGGCCGCGGCGACGCCCCGCCTGATCGTCCGCCGGGACGACTTCCGCGCCGTCCGGCACGAGCAGCGCACCGGCACGACGACGATCTTCGTCGTCGACGCCTCCGGCTCGTCGGCGCTCAACCGGCTCGGCGAGGCGAAGGGGGCGGCGGAACTGCTGCTCGCCGACTGCTACGTCCGCCGCGACCGCGTCGCCCTGATCGCCTTCCGCGGAACCGCGGCGGAAATCCTGCTGCCGCCGACCGGCTCACTGACGCGCGCCAAGCGCAGCCTCGCAGGCCTGCCCGGCGGTGGCGGCACGCCCTTGTCCGCCGGCATCGACGCGGCCGTGGTGCTCGCCGACCAGGTGCGCTGGCGCGGCGACACCGCGGTGCTGGTTCTCCTCACCGACGGCGGCGCCAACATCGGCCGCGACGGTGCCGCCGGCCGCGCCCGCGCCCGCGAGGACGCCGAGGCGAGCGCGCGGGCGGTGCGCGCCGGCGGGCTGGCAGCGCTGCTGGTCGACACCGCACCGCGACCCGATGCCCGCGCCCGGGCGCTGGCCGAGGCGATGCGGGCGACCTATCTGCCGCTTCCGAACGGGCACCCCGAGACGCTCGCCCGCGCCGTGCGCGGCGCGGCGACGGCCGGCCGCTAGCAGGTCCGTCAATTTCCCAGAAGTGTTAGTTTTGCTTTACACGAGCTATTGTAAAGCTATCATCACACAGGGAACGCAACCGAGCAGGGGAAGGTCGTCCGTGTCCTCTCAGTCCGCCACACCGCTGCTCGATCGCATCCGCGGCCCTGCCGACCTGCGCCAGCTTCCCGAGGATCGCCTCGCCGACCTCGCCGCCGAGCTCCGCGCCGAAACGATCGAATCGGTGTCGGTCACCGGCGGCCACCTCGGCGCCGGCCTCGGCGTCGTCGAGCTGACGGTGGCGCTCCACTACGTCTTCGATACGCCCACCGACAAGGTGATCTGGGACGTCGGTCACCAGGCCTATCCCCACAAGATCCTGACCGGGCGCCGCGACCGCATCCGCACTTTGCGCCAGGGCGGTGGGCTCTCCGGCTTCACCAAGCGCTCCGAGAGCGAGTACGACCCCTTCGGCGCCGGCCACTCCTCCACCTCGATCTCCGCCGGCCTCGGCATGGCCGTGGCGCGCGACCTCGACGGCCGGCAGGGGCACGTCATCAGCGTCATCGGCGACGGCGCGATGTCGGCGGGCATGGCCTACGAGGCGATGAACAACGCCGGCGCCATGGGCGCGCGCCTGATCGTCGTCCTCAACGACAACGACATGTCGATCGCCCCGCCGGTCGGCGCGCTGTCGCACTATCTCGCCAAGCTGATCTCCGGCCGCGCCTACCTGACGCTGCGCGACGTCGGCCGCCAGCTGACGTCGCGGCTGCCCGGCCCGATCGACCGCACCATCACCCGGGCGATCGCCCAGACGCGCACCTTCCTCACCGGCGGCACGCTGTTCGAGCAGCTCGGCTTCTACTATGTCGGCCCGGTCGACGGCCACGACCTCGACCAGCTCGTCCCGGTCCTGAAGAACGTCCGCGACGCTCACGACGGCCCGATCCTCGTCCACGTCGTGACGAAGAAGGGCAAGGGCTACGCTCCCGCCGAGGCCTCGGCCGACAAGTACCACGGCGTCGTCAAGTTCGACGTCGTCACCGGTGCGCAGTCGAAGTCGAAGCCGAACGCCCCCGCCTACACCCGCGTCTTCGCCGACAGCCTGATCCAGGCTGCGAACGCCGACGACAAGGTGGTGGCGGTGACGGCGGCGATGCCGACCGGCACCGGCCTCGACCTCTTCGCCAAGGCGCACCCGACGCGCTGCTTCGACGTCGGCATCGCCGAGCAGCACGCCGTCACCTTCGCGGCGGGGCTCGCGACCGAGGGCTACAAGCCCTTCGTCGCCATCTACTCGACCTTCCTGCAGCGCGCCTACGACCAGATCGTCCACGACGTCGCGATCCAGCACCTGCCGGTGCGCTTCGCCCTCGACCGCGGCGGCCTCGTCGGGCCTGACGGCGCGACGCATGCCGGCGCCTTCGACCTCGCCTATCTCGGCTGCCTGCCGGGCTTCACCATCATGGCGCCGGCCGACGAGGCCGAGCTCGTGCACATGGTGGCGACCGCGAGCGCCCACGACGACGGTCCCATCGCCTTCCGCTATCCGCGCGGGGAGGGGGTGGGCGTCGCCCTGCCCGAGGTCGGCGTGCCGCTGCCGATCGGCCGCGGCAGGGTCGTCCGCGAAGGCACCACGGTGGCGCTGCTCTCCATCGGCACGCGGCTCGCCGACTGCCTCGCAGCGGCCGACGAGCTCGCCGCCCGCGGCCTCTCCTGCACCGTCGCCGACGCGCGCTTCCTGAAGCCGCTCGACGAGGCGCTGGTGCTGCGGCTCGCCCGCGAGCACGCGGTGCTCGTCACCGTCGAGGAAGGCTCGAGCGGCGGCTTTGGCGCCGCCGTGCTGCAGACGCTCGCCACCCGCGGCGCCCTCGACAAGGGCCTCAAGGTTCGCACGATGGTGATGCCCGACGACTTCCTCGACCACGACGCGCCCGCCGTGCAGATCGCCCGAGCCGGCCTCGATGCCCGCGGCATTGTCGCCACCGTGCAGGCGGCGCTCGGCGCCGACGGCCGCATCGCAGCGCTGCGGGCCTGACGATGGCACCGGGCAGCGCGCGAGCGGCCGTGGCCGTGGCGGATGAGCGGACCGAGGATCGGCCGGCGGCCCGCGCCGCGGGCTTCGAGGATCGGCCGGGGGCGGCGTCGCGGAGGCGCGAGATGACGGGCGGCCTCGTCTTCGAGCGCGACGGGCGCGACTGGCCGAACCGCGAGGCGAGCCGCTTCATCAGTGCCGGCGGCGTCCGCTTCCACTTTCAGGTGGCGGGCGAGGGCCCGCCGCTCCTGCTGCTGCACGGCACCGGCGCCTCGACCCATTCCTGGCGGGCGCTGCTGCCCCGCCTCGCCGAGCACTTCACCGTCATCGCCCCCGATCTCCCCGGCCACGGCTTCACCTCGATGCCGGCGCCCGAGCGGCTGTCGCTGCCGGCGATGGCGGATGCCGTCTCGGCGCTGCTGCGCACGCTCGAACTGGACCCAGAGATCGTCGTCGGCCACTCCGCCGGCGCCGCGGTGCTGGTGCGCATGGCGCTCGACGGCCGCATCGCGCCGAAGGCGATCGTCAGCCTCGCCGGCGCGCTCTTGCCGCTCGGCGGCTTCGCCGGACAGATGTTCTCGCCGATCGCCAAGCTGATGGCGCTCAATCCGGTGGTGCCGCAGCTGTTCGCCTGGCGGGCGAGCAACCCGGCGGTGATCGAGCGCCTGCTCGACCAGACCGGCTCGCGCATCGACGCCGAAGGGGCGGCGATCTACGCCCGCCTCGCCCGCACCCGCGGCCATGTCGCGGGCGCCCTCGGCATGATGGCGAACTGGGACCTGAAGAGCCTCGAGGCCGACCTGCCGCGGCTCACCGTGCCACTGGTGCTGGTTGCCGGCGGCACAGACCGCATGGTGCGCGCCGAGGTCGCCTACGACGTTCGCCGCCGTCTGCCGACGGCCGAAGTCGTGATGCTGCGCGGCCTCGGCCACCTCGCCCACGAGGAGAAGCCCGAGCTCATCGCCGAGATCATCGAGCGGGCGGCCGGCCTGTTGCCGGCAGGAGGCGCCTGACCGTGCCGGTGGCGTTGCGCAGGGTCGAGACTGATCGGCCGGGCGGGGGAGACGCCGCCGACGGCCCGCCGTGGGCGCCGCGAGCGGGGGACACTCGACCGCACGCCGTCGTCATCGGCGCCGGCTTCGGCGGGCTCGCCGCCGCCGTCCGTCTCGGTGCGCGGGGATACCGCGTCACGGTGCTGGAGCGTCTGGAGCAGCCGGGCGGGCGCGCCTGCGTGTTCCGCCAGGACGGCTTCACCTTCGACGCCGGGCCGACCATCGTCACCGCCCCGCAGCTCTTCGAGGAGCTGTGGGCGCTTGCCGGCCGTCGCTTTTCCGACGATATCGACCTGCGCTCGATCTCGCCGTTCTACCGGCTGTCTTTTGCCGATGGCACCGATCTCGACGTCTCCGCCAATCCCGAGGCGATGCGGAGGGCGGTGGCACGGCTGTCGCCGGGCGACGTCGACGGCTACGAGCGCTTCCTGAAGGCGAGCGAACAGCTCTGCCGGCTCGGCTTCGAGGAACTCGGCGACGTGCCGTTCGGCTCCTGGACCGACATGGCGCGCATCGCCCCGGCGCTGATCCGGCACTCCGCCTGGCGGTCCGTGCACGGCCTCGTCTCGCAATACGTGAAGGACGAGCGCCTGCGCATCGCGCTGTCGTTCCATCCGCTCTTCATCGGCGGCAACCCGTTCCGGGCGACCGCCATCTACGCGCTGATCGCCTATCTCGAGCGCAAATGGGGCGTGCATTTCCCGATCGGCGGCACCGGCCGGCTGGTCGACGGGCTCGTCTCGCTGATCGAGGGGCAGGGCGGGCGGCTCGCCTGCCACGCCGACGTGGCCGAGATTACGCTCGCCGGTGGCCGCGCTTCCGGCGTCCGGCTCGCATTCGGCGAGACTATTCCCGCCGACATCGTCGTCTCCAATGCCGATGCCGCCTGGACCTACGGCAAGCTGTTGCCGGCGGCCGCACGCAAGCGCTGGAGCGACGCCAAGCTCGCCCGCGCCCGCCAGTCGATGAGCCTGTTCGTCTGGTATTTCGGCACCGATCGGGCCTACCCGGACGTGCCTCACCACACCATCCTGCTCGGGCCACGCTACAAGGGCCTGCTCACCGACATCTTCGACCGCAAGGTGCTGGCCGACGACTTCAGCCTCTACCTGCACCGGCCGACCGCCACCGATCCGGCGCTGGCGCCGGCGGGGTGCGAGGCCTTCTACGTGCTGTCGCCGGTGCCGAACCTCGCCGGCACGACCGACTGGACCGCGGCGGCGGAGCCCTACCGGGCGGCGATCCAGCGGCGTCTGGAAGAAACCGTGCTGCCCGGCCTCGGGCGCCACGTCGTCACCTCGCGGCTGATGACGCCGCTCGACTTCCGCGACCGCCTGAACGCCTGGCAGGGCGCCGCCTTCGGGCTCGAGCCGGTGCTCACCCAGAGCGCCTGGTTCCGTCCCCACAACGCGTCCGAGGACATCGACGGGCTCTATCTCGTCGGCGCCGGCACCCATCCGGGCGCCGGTGTTCCGGGCGTGCTCTCCTCCGCCAAGGTCCTCGACAGGGTCGTGCCGCATGCCGCCGCCTTCGCCCGCTGACGCCCCGACGCGGCCGCCCGTGCGGGCTGCGGCCTTTCCGGGGGCGCCGGCGCGCGCCGCCGCGGCGTCGAGCGGGATCTCGCCGGCCGACCTCGCCGCCTGCCGGCGGCTGCTGGCGGACGGCTCGAAGTCGTTCTTCGCCGCCTCGCTGCTGCTGCCGACGCGGGTGCGGGCGCCTGCGACGGCGCTCTATGCCTTCTGCCGGGTGGCCGACGACGTCGTCGACCGCGAGGGCGGGCCGGCCGCGCTCGCCCGCCTGACCGAGCGCCTCGACCGCGCCTATGCCGGCCGGCCGCTCGACCATCCCGTCGACCGCGCCTTCGCCGCCACCGTCGAACACTTCGCCCTGCCCAAGGCACTGCCGGAGGCGCTGCTCGACGGCTTCGCCTGGGACGAGGCGGGGCGGCGCTACGAGACGCTCGCCGATCTCGAGGCCTATGGGGTGCGGGTCGCGGGCTCCGTCGGTGCGATGATGGCGGTGCTGATGGGGGTGCGCGACGCCGCGGCGCTCGCCCGCGCCACCGATCTCGGCGTCGCCATGCAACTCACCAACATCGCCCGCGACGTCGGCGAGGATGCCCGCGCCGGCCGAGTCTACCTGCCGCTCGCCTGGCTCGCCGAGGCCGGCCTCGACGCCGACCGATTGCTGGCCGCGCCCCGCCACTCAGTGGCGCTCGCCGGCGTCGTGGCGCGGCTCGTCGCGGCCGCCGATACCCTCTACGTGCGGGCCGACGCCGGCATCGCGGCGCTGCCGCGCGACTGCCGGCCGGCGATCCGCGCCGCCCGCCTGATCTATGCGGAGATCGGCCGCGAGGTCGTCCGCGCCGGCTGCGATTCGGTCAGCCGCCGCGCCGTCGTCTCGAAGCGCCGCAAGCTGGCGCTCGCCGCCCAGGCCGCAGGCGCGCTCGCCTCGCTGCACCGGCCGGACGCGGTGCCACCGCTCGCCGCCGCCCTCTACGTCGTCGAGGCGGCCGCGCAGCCCGCGCCGACGCGACCTGCAACGGCCGCCCCGCGACGCGTCGACTTCGTCCTCGACCTGTTCGAGCGGCTGGAGCGCCAGGGGCAGGGGGCTCTCGGCGGCGGCTCGCTCGGTGCCGGCGCGCTCGGTGCCGGCGTGCCGGCCTCCGCCGACCGCTGACGGCCGCGCGCGATGACCTCCGGCTGGATCATCTTCCTCGAGATCCTGCTGGTGCTCGGGCTCGCGATCGGCTGGGGCGTCCACGAGATCCGCGGGCTCAACCGCCTGAAGCGCGAGCGCGAGGCGCGGGAGAAGGCCGAAGCCGCGTCGCGGCCCGCCGGCGACGGGGCCTGAGCTGCCTCAGCGCTTCCGCCGCGGCATCTTGAACGGCAGCATCATCTGAACGACCGGGCTCGCGAAGCGGTCGAGCGACAGGCTCTCGTGCACTGAGCGGACGTCCTCGCCCTTGAGCCGGTGCGACACCAGCGAACGGGCGTAGAAGGGCGTGTCCTCCAGCGTCGCGGCGACGCTCGCCGGCGCGCCGGTCTCGGTGCGGGTGCCGCGCGCGATCCGCCATCCCGTCGACGGCAGCGCCGTCCGTGGCGGAGGCTCGAAATGCGAGACGGCGCCGTCGCGGCCGATGGCGAGCGCGAGTGCGAGGTCCGTGCCGTCGCGCCGCTCGACGTCGTAGAGCACCGCCGCGCCGTCGCGGGTGGCGGCGCGTGACCAGTCCCAGCGGGCGAAATCGCGGGAAAGCGGTGCTTCGCCCCGGTTGGAATCGAGATAGCCGGCGCCTTTCCAGGTGAGTCCCGGGCGCTCGAAGTCCACCTCGATGCGGCCGAACGGGGCGACGGGGAACCAGCGGTGGTCTCCCGCCGCATCGAGGGCGAAGGACGCACCCGTCAGCACGGCCGGGTGGAAGCGGACGCGGCCCTTCAGGCGCGAGGGGATCGGCACCGTCACCTCGTCGATCTCGACCACCAGCGTGTCGCCCTCCCAGGCGGCGAAGCTCGGGCCGATGGCGAGGGTGTCGGCGGTGCGGATGAGGCCGGCGTGGCCGCGCTCGGTCATCGCCCAGCGCTTGCCGGCGTCGCCATAGAGGGCGACGTTCATCGCCGCGTGGTCGAGCGGATCGGCGGGCCGGCCGCCGCGGCGGCGGAGCGCGTAGTAGGGCGAGAAGACGCTGCCGACGAGGGCGATGATGGTGAGGCCGTGGCGGCCGTCGTCGCTCAGGCCGTCGAGGTACCACCAGACATAGCCGCCCGGCGCGACGGGGTCGTCGAAGCCAGGGCCGCGAGCGCCGCCTCCGCCGCGAGCCGGCCGGAGATCGCCGCCATCGGCACGCCCGGCCCCGGGTGGGTGCTGCCCCCCGCCACGAACAGGCCCGGCAGTCGCGTCGCCGGTCCCGGCCGGCGGAACGACGCCATCCACCCGTGCGAGGCGCGGCCGTAGAGGGCGCCCCCCGTCGCCGGAAACATCGCCTCGAAATCCGCCGGCGTCGTCGTCACCGTCCGCGCCGGGTCGCGGTCGACCGTCAGGCCGCAACGGGAGAGGAACGCGAAGGTCCGGTCGGCGCATCGGGCGATCTCCGAGGGATCGAGGGTTGGGCTGTCGCCGCCCGCGGGCGCGTTGACGAGGACGAGCAGGCGCTCGGCCTCGCCCGGGCTAGCGAGACGGCCGCCGTCGTCGCGGTCCTGGGCGCAGACGTAGACGGTGGGCGCCTTCGGCAGCCGGCGGTGGCTGAGGATGTCGGCGAACTCGGCGGCGTAGTCGTCCGAGAAGAACACCGTGTGCCGGGCGAGCGGGAAGCCGTCGGTCGGCGCGGCGAGCGACCAGGTGACTGCCGACAGCGAGCGCTGGCGCGGCGCCGTCGGCGGCACCGCCTTCGCCGTCCCCGGGCCGAAGCGGCCGTCGGCGAGTGCGGCGACGTCGGCGTTGCAGACGACGATGTCGGCCGGCAGCACCTCTCCATTGGCCAGCCGCACGGCGCTGGCGCGGCCGTTGGTGACGACGATGCGGGTGACCGCGCTGCCGTAGCGGAACTGCGCGCCGCGGGCCTCGGCGAGGCCGGCGAGGGTGGCGGCGAGGCGGTGCATTCCGCCGTCGATCAGCCAGACGCCCTCCTGCTCGACGTGGGCGACCAGCATCAGCGTGGCAGGAGCGGCGAACGGCGAGGAGCCGCAATAGGTGGCGTAGCGGCCGAACAGCTGGCGCAGGCGCGGGTCGGCGAAGTGCTCGCCGAGCGCGTCCCACAGTGTCTTGAACGGCGTGATGCGCATCAGTTCGCCGATGCGGCCGAGTCCGACGGCGCGCGTCAGCCCGATTGGGCTCGGCCGTGGCACTTCGATGAAGGGGTGCTCGAGGGTGTTGAAGACGGCGCACGCGCGGGCGGCGAACGCCCGGTAGCCCTTCGCCTCGGCGGCGCCGGCGAAGGCGCCGATGGCGTCGGCCGAGCGCTCGACGTCGGAAAACAGGTCGAGGCGGTCGCCGTCCGCCCAGGCGTGGCGGGCGAGCACGTCGGCCGGGCGCAGCGACAGGTGGTCGTCGAGGCGCTCGCCGACGGCGTCGAAGATGCGGTCGAAGACGCGGCGGAGCGTGAAGACGGTCGGCCCCGAATCGACCGGGCGGCCGCCGACGGTGACCTCTCGCATCTTGCCGCCGGGCCGCTCGGCGGCCTCGACGACGGTGACGTTGGCTCCCCGCGCCGCCAGCAACAGGGCGGCGACGAGGCCGCCGATGCCGGCTCCGACGACGACGACACGATCGGTGGCCAACGACGCTCCCTTCCCGCCACTTCCACCCGTCCAGGGGAATTGACACGCGGCGGTGTTGACGTCCATTCTAGTTGACACAACAGGCCGACAACAAGAACTTACACTTCCAATCGTCGGAGGATCGCATGGACGCCAAGGGCAGGGTCGAACGAGCGCTCGACGAGGCTGTCGCCCATGCGGAGGCGCCGGGCTGCCCGCCGCGCTTCGCCGAGGCGATCCGCTACGCGGTGTTTCCGGGCGGCGCCCGCATCCGCCCGCGGCTGGTGCTCGCCACCGCCTGGGCCTGCGGCGACGACACGCCGGACCTCGCCGATGCGGCCGCGGCCGCGATCGAGCTCCTGCATTGCGCCTCGCTGGTCCACGACGACATGCCCTGCTTCGACGACGCCGACATGCGGCGCGGCAAGCCGTCCGTCCATGCCGAGTACGGCGAGAGCCTGGCGCTCCTCACCGGCGACGCCCTGATCATCGCCGCCTTCGAGACGCTCGCCCGCGCCGGCGAGGCCCGGCCAGAGCGGCTCGCGCCGCTGGTGCGGCTCGTCTCCCGCGCCGTCGGCGCGCCGGGTGGCATCTGCGCCGGCCAGGCGTGGGAGTGCGAGGCCTATGTCGACGTCGTCGACTATCACCGCGCCAAGACCGGCGCGCTGTTCGCCGGCGCGACGATGGCAGGCGCCGCCGCGGCGGGGCATGCGCCGGAACCGTGGCGGGCGCTCGGCGAGATGATCGGCGAGGCCTTCCAGGTCGCCGACGACATCCGCGATGCGACCGAGACCGCCGAGGCGATCGGCAAGCCGGTCGGTCGCGATGCGGCGCTCGGCCGTCCGAACGCGGTGCGCCGCTACGGCTTCGACGGCGCGGTGGAACGGCTGACGGGCCTCGTGCTCGACGCTGTCGGCACCATTCCCGCCTGTCCGGGCCAGGCGCCGCTGCGCGCGCTGATCCTCCACGAGGTGAAGCAGTTCCTGCCGAAGCAGGTGGTGCTCCGGGCGGCCTGAGGGCTGACGGCGCCCCCGCGGAAACACCCGACATGGCGACGGTCGCGGAGACGTGGTGGCGGCAGACCCGGACGGGTCTCGCCGACCGCGTCTTCGCCGTGCGCGACCGGCTCCTCGCCGATCCGCGCTTCCAGCGCTTCGCCTCCGCCTTCCCGCCGACGCGCGGCATCGCCCGCCGCAAGGGTGCGGCACTGTTCGATCTCTGCGCCGGCTTCGTCTACTCCCAGATCCTGTTCGCCTGCGTGCGCGTGCGCCTGTTCGAGGTGCTGGCCGAGGGGCCCGCGACGGTGCCCGCCCTGGCGCGACGCCTGTCGCTGCCGGTCGAGGCGGCCGACCGGCTGCTCGCCGCCGCGGCGAGCCTCGGCCTCGCGGCGCGGCGCGGCGGCGGCCGCTACGGCCTCGGCGAGCTCGGCGCGGCCCTCCTCGGCAATCCCGGCATCGCCGAGATGATCGAGCACCACGCGATGCTCTATGCCGACCTCGCCGACCCGCTGGCGCTGCTGCGCGGCGAGGCGCACGAGACGCGGCTCGGCCGCTACTGGGCCTATGCCGGGACGGACGCGCCGGCCGCGAGCGCCGACACCGACGTCGCCGGCTACACGCGCCTGATGGCGGCCTCGCAGCCCCTCGTCGCCGAGGATGTCCTCGACGCCTACGACGTCTCCCGCCACCGCCGCATCCTCGATGTCGGCGGCGGCGACGGCACCTTCCTCACGGCCGTGGCGGCACGGGCGCCCGCGGCCGAGCTCGTGCTGTTCGACCTGCCAGCGGTGGCCGAGCGGGCGCGGGCGCGATTTGCGCAGGGACCGCTCGCCGGCCGGGCGCAGGCTGTCGGCGGCGACTTCTGCCGCGACCCGCTCCCCGGCGGGGCAGACCTCATCACGCTGGTGCGCATCGTCCACGACCACGACGAGGCGACGGTGCGCACGCTGCTTGCCGCCGCGCGGGCGGCGCTCGCCCCCGGCGGCACGCTTCTGGTCGCCGAGCCGATGGCCGGCACGCCCGGCGCCGAGCGGATCGGCGACGCCTATTTCGGCTTCTATCTGCTCGCCATGGGCAGCGGCCGGGCTCGAAGCCCGGCGGTGCTGGCGGGATTGCTCGCGGAAGCAGGCTTCACGCGCACCGAGGCCGTGCCGACGCGCCGTCCCTTCCTCGCCGGGATCGTCAAGGCAAACTAACACCAAAAAAGCGTCAGGTTTGGTTGACATTTTTTGCCGTCATGTTTTAGTTACACCAACGAGCGTCTAGCCAAATTGACGCCACGCCGCGGACCCTGGGAGATCCCGATGCACACCCTCGCCGTCGTCCTGCATGCCCCCGAGCGCCTCGCGCTCGATCGGCTGCAACTGGACGAGCCGGGCGAGGGCGACGTCGTGGTCGACATCGCCTTCAGCGGCATCTCGACCGGCACCGAGCGCCTGTTGTGGAGCGGCCGCATGCCGCCCTTTCCGGGCCTCGGCTACCCGCTGGTGCCGGGCTACGAATCCGTCGGACGCGTCGTTTCCGCCGACAAGGGTGCTTCGCTGTCCGAAGGCGATACCGTCTTCGTGCCGGGCGCCAAGTGCTTCGGCGACGTGCGCGGACTGTTCGGTGGAGCCGCCGCCCGCGTCGTCGTGCCGGCTGACCGCCTCACAGCCATTGATGCCGGCCTCGGCGACAGCGGCGTGCTTCTGGCGCTTGCCGCCACCGGCCACCACGCCGTCGCCGCAGCCCTGCCCGACCTCATCGTCGGCCACGGTGTCCTCGGCCGCCTGATCGCCCGCCTCGTGGTGGCGATGGGCGGCGAGCCGCCGACGGTGTGGGAGAAGAACCCGGCCCGCCACGGCGGCGCCGAGGGCTACGCGGTGGTCGATCCGGACGCGGATCCCCGTCGCGACTACCGCACCATTCTCGACGCCAGCGGCGACGCCGGCCTGCTCGACACGCTGATCGCGCGGCTTTCCCGCGGCGGCGAGATCGTCCTCGCCGGCTTCTACGAGGCGCCGCTCTCCTTCGCCTTCCCGCCGGCTTTCATGCGCGAGGCGCGCCTGCGCATTGCCGCCGAATGGAAGCCGGCCGACCTCGCCGCCGTGATGGCCCTGGTCGACGGCGGCCGGCTCTCGCTCGACGGCCTCGTCACGCATCGCCAGAGCGCGACGCGCTGCGACGACGCCTACCGGACGGCGTTCGCCGATCCCGGTTGTCTCAAGATGGTTCTCGACTGGAGGGGCTGCTCATGACGGCGATGTTCTCGATCGATGCTCCGATCGACCCTTCGTCGGCGCTCGCGAAGCGCCTCAGGGCCGAGGCGGCGATCGAGCCGACGCCGGTGGTGACCACCGAGCCGACCAAGGACACGCAGATCATCGCGATCTACGGCAAGGGCGGCATCGGCAAGAGCTTCACGCTGGCCAACCTCTCCTACAACATGGCGCAGCAGGGCAAGAAGGTCCTCTTGATCGGCTGCGACCCGAAGAGCGACACGACCTCGCTCCTCTTCGGTGGCCGCGCCTGTCCGACGATCATCGAGACCTCGTCCAAGAAGAAGCTCGCCGGCGATGAAGTGAAGATCGGCGACGTCTGCTTCAAGCGCGACGGCGTCTTCGCCATGGAGCTCGGCGGACCGGAGGTCGGCCGTGGCTGCGGCGGCCGCGGCATCATCCACGGCTTTGAGCTGCTCGAGAAGCTCGGCTTCCACGAGTGGGGCTTCGACTACGTGCTGCTCGACTTCCTCGGCGACGTGGTCTGTGGCGGCTTCGGCCTGCCGATCGCCCGCGACATGTGCCAGAAGGTCATCGTCGTCGGCTCGAACGACCTGCAGTCGCTCTACGTCGCCAACAACGTCTGCTCGGCGGTCGAATACTTCCGCAAGCTTGGCGGCAACGTCGGCGTCGCCGGCATGGTCGTCAACAAGGACGACGGCACCGGAGAGGCGGCCGCCTTCGCGGAAGCAGTCGGCATCCCGATCCTCGCCGCCATCCCGGCCGACGACGACATCCGTCGCAAGAGCGCCAACTACGAGATCGTCGGCCGTCCTGGCGACCGCTGGGGGCCGCTGTTCGACCAGCTCTCGCTGAACGTCGGCACCGCCCCGCCGGTGCGCCCGACGCCGCTCAGCCAGGACGCCCTGCTCGGGCTGTTCGCCGGCGAGGCGGTCGGCCGCGGCGTCGTGCTCGAGCCGGCCTCCTTCGAGGACATGTGCGGTCGCACCGACTTCGCCAAGCCGTCCCTCGAAGTCGTCTACGAGACGGTCTGAGGCCCGCCCGATGGATGACCTCCGCCACCTCGGACCCGACATCGAGCCAACTCCGGAGCCCTTGCCGGAGCCTGCTCCGGCGCGCGGCGGCGACGGCCTCGGCTGTCATGCCGGCGCGGCGGAGCTGAAGAAGGCGGCCGCGGCCGCCGGCAAGAGCGAGACGCTCGCTCGCTATGCCGCCGACTATCCGGCCGGTCCACACGACCGCCCGCAGTCGATGTGCCCGGCCTTCGGCTCGCTGCGCGTCGGCTTGCGCATGCGCCGCACCGCCACCGTGCTCTCGGGCTCGGCCTGCTGCGTCTACGGCCTCACGTTCACCTCGCACTTCTATGGGGCGAAACGCACCGTCGGCTACGTGCCGTTCAATTCCGAGACGCTCGTCACCGGCAAGCTCTTCGAGGACATCCGCGAGGCGGTGTTCAAGCTCGCCGACCCGGCGCTCTACGACACCATCGTCATCACCAATCTCTGCGTCCCCACCGCCTCCGGCGTGCCGCTCCAGCTGCTGCCGAAGGAGATCAACGGGGTCCGCATCATCGGCATCGACGTGCCGGGCTTCGGCGTGCCGACCCACGCCGAGGCGAAGGACGTGCTCGCCGGCGCGATGCTGAACTACGCCCGCCTCGAGGCCGAGCAGGGCCCGGTGCAGGCGCCGCGCGGCGGCCGCGCCGAGAAGCCGACGGTGACGCTGGTCGGCGAGATGTTCCCGGTCGACCCGATCTCGATCGGCCGGATGATCGCCCCCCTCGGCCTCGCCACCGGACCGGTGGTGCCGACGCGCGAATGGCGCGAGCTCTACGCCGCCCTCGACGGCGCCGTGGTGGCGGCGATCCACCCCTTCTACACCGCCTCCTTCCGCGAGTTCGAGGCGGCCGCCCGGCCGATCGTCGGCTCCGCCCCGGTCGGGCGCGACGGCACGGCGGCCTGGCTCGCCGCAATCGGCAAGGCCTGTGGTGTCTCCGCCGACCTGATCGCCGAGGCGCAGAACCGCGAACTGCCGGCGATCGAGGCGGCGCTCGCCGCCAACCCGATCAAGGGCCGCATCACGCTGTCGGGCTACGAGGGCTCCGAGCTGATCGTCGCCCGCCTGCTGGTCGAGAGCGGCGCCGACGTGCGCTATGTCGGCACCGCCTGCCCGCGCACCCGCTTCTCCGACGACGACCGCGCCTTCCTCGAGGCGCGCGGCGTACACGTGCAGTACCGCGCCTCGCTCGAGCAGGACCTCGCCGCGATGGCGGAGTTCGAACCGGATCTCGCCATCGGCACGACGCCGGTGGTGCAGAAGGCGAAGCAGGCCGGACGGCCGGCGCTCTACTTCACCAACCTCATCTCCGCCCGGCCGCTGATGGGCCGCGACGGCGCCGGCTCGCTCGCCCAGGTCGTCAACGCCGCGATCGCCGGCAAGACGCGCTTCGACGAGATGACCGCCTTCTTCGACGGGGTGGGTGAGGGCGACACCGCCGGCATCTGGGAGAACACCCCGAAGCTCCGCCCGGAGTTCCGCGAGGTCACCCGCAAGCGCCTCGAGAAGGCCGCCAAGGCGCGCAAGGTCGAGGAGCCGATCTGATGTTCGTCCTCGATCACGATCGCGCTGGCGGCTACTGGGGCGCCGTCTACGTCTTCACCGCGGTGAAGGGCCTGCAGGTGGTCATCGACGGCCCGGTCGGCTGCGAGAACCTGCCGGTCACCTCGGTGCTGCACTACACCGACGCGCTGCCGCCGCACGAACTGCCGATCGTCGTCACCGGCCTCGGCGAGGAAGAGCTCGGCCAGCACGGCACCGAGGGCGCCATGAAGCGCGCCCACGCCACCCTCGACCCGCATCTGCCGGCGGTGGTGGTGACCGGCTCGATAGCCGAGATGATCGGCGGCGGCGTCACCCCGGAAGGCACCGGCATCCAGCGCTTCCTGCCGCGCACCATCGACGAGGACCAGTGGCAGAGCGCCGACCGCGCCATGAAGTGGCTGTGGTCGGAGTACGGCTCGAAGAAGATCCCCGAGAGGAAGCCGCGCAAGGAGGGCGAGAAGCCCCGCGTCAACCTGATCGGGCCCGCCTACGGCACCTTCAACATGCCGTCCGACCTCGCCGAGATCCGCCGCCTGGTGGAGGGCATCGGCTGCGAGGTGAACATGGTGTTCCCGCTCGGCAGCCACCTCGCCGAGGTGCCGCGCCTCATCGACGCCGACGTCAACATCTGCCTCTACCGCGAATACGGGCGGATGCTGTGCGAGGCGCTCGGGCGTCCCTACCTGCAGGCGCCGATCGGCCTGCACTCGACGACGAAGTTCCTGCGCACGCTGGGTGAGCTCACCGGCCTCGATCCGGAGCCGTTCATCACCCGCGAGAAGCACACCACCATCAAGCCGTTGTGGGATCTCTGGCGGTCGGTGACGCAGGACTTCTTCGGCACCGCGAGCTTCGCGATCGTCGCGAGCGAAACCTACTCCCGCGGCATCCGCAACTTCCTCGAGAACGAGATGGGCCTGCCCTGCACGTTCTCGGCCGCCCGCCGCCCGGGCGCGAAGACCGACAACGAGGCGGTGCGCAAGGCGCTGCAGGGTCGGCCGCCGCTGGTCGTCTTCGGCAGCTACAACGAGCGCATGTACCTGGCGGAAACCGGCGCGCGCTCGGTCTACATCGCCGCGTCCTTCCCCGGGGCGATCATCCGCCGCCACACCGGCACGCCCTTCATGGGCTACGCCGGCGCCACCTACCTCGTGCAGGAGGTGTGCAACGCGCTCTTCGATGCGCTGTTCCACATCCTGCCGCTCGGCACCGATCTCGACCGCGTCGACCCGACGCCGGCGAAGCGGACGGCCGAGCTTCCCTGGACTGACGAGGCCCAGGCGATGCTCGACCGCGTGCTCGCCGAGCATCCGGTGCTCGTCAGGATTTCCGCCGCCAAGCGCCTGCGCGACGCCGCCGAGCGCGACGCCCGCAAGGCCGGCGACGACCACGTGACCACGGACAGCCTCGATCGCGCCAAGGCGATGCTCGCCGGCGCGACGACCTGAGTTCGACGGCGCCCGCCCCCGCGCATCCCGCGGGGACCGACGCCGGCGAAGACGAAGACGGAGGAAACCACGATGGCGAACGGACGGACATACGCAGGGGTCGCATCGCGCGCCCGCCGGGGCGAGCAGCTGGAATACCGGCTGATCGTCGCCATGACGTTTCCGGTGTTCCTCGGGGTCGCCATCGTCAAGAGCATCCTGCGCATTGGCCGGCCCGCCAGCGGGCCCCGCCGGTCGCTCATCGAAGAAGCCAGAACCGCCGCGAACACGACGATCCCGTTCGCTTTCATGGCGTAGCTGCGCACCAAGGTTCGCCCGGCTTCCGCCGGTCGAAGTCGCCGGTCGTGGATGTCCACGACGACGAGCCCAGCCGCGCGGGTGGCGCGGCATTGGCCAACGGCCCTGACTGGAGGTTTGCAGCATGGCTGTCGAGAGAAGTTCGCTTTCGGGTCTTTCCGAGCCGGAAGCGCAAGAGTTTCACCGTATCTTCATGTCGAGCTTCATCGGCTTTACCATCGTGGCCGTGATCGCCCACATCCTCGCCTGGATGTGGCGCCCCTGGCTGCCGCCGGAGGGTGGTTACACCACCTCGATGATCGACGGTGTCAACACCGTCGGCCAGATCATCTCGACGATCGTCTGAGGGGGAAGACCATGTGGAAGGTCTGGTTACTGTTCGATCCGAGGCGCGCTCTCGTTGCGCTCTTCTCGTTCCTGTTCGTGCTGGCGCTGGTGATTCACTTCATCCTGCTCAGCACCGACCGGTTCAACTGGCTGGAAGGTCCGCGCCCGACCGTGGTCGGCGCGATCGAGGTCACGACGGCACTGCCGCTGGCTTGACGCCGGCCTTCGGCACGGGGGCCCTCGTGGCTCCCGTGCCGCCAGCCGCCTCGGCCCACGGACCTTGTCCGGGCAGGGGGCTGTCGCGGTCGGCGGACGCGGTTCCGCCGTACCGTTTCCCGAATGCCGATCGGAGTGTCGGTCGATGGCTATGCTCAGTTTCGAAAGAAAATACCGGGTCCGCGGGGGCACCCTGATCGGGGGAGACCTATTCGATTTCTGGGTGGGCCCGTTCTACGTCGGCTTCTTCGGCGTGACGACGTTCCTGTTCTCCGTCCTCGGCACCGCGCTGATCCTCTACGGCGCCGCCCTCGGCCCGACCTGGAACGTCTGGCAGATCTCGATCGCCCCGCCCGACCTTTCCTACGGCCTCGGCTTCGCGCCGATGAAGGAGGGCGGTCTCTGGCAGGTCATCACGATCTGCGCGATCGGCTCGTTCATCTCGTGGGCGCTGCGCGAGGTGGAGATCTGCCGCAAGCTCGGCATCGGCTACCACGTGCCGTTCGCCTTCGGCGTGGCGATCTTCGCCTACATCTCGCTGGTGGTGATCCGGCCGGTGCTGCTCGGCGCCTGGGGGCACGGCTTCCCCTACGGCATCTTCAGCCACCTCGATTGGGTGTCGAACGTCGGCTACCAGTATCTGCACTTCCACTACAACCCGGCGCACATGATCGCGGTGACGTTCTTCTTCACCACGACGCTGGCGCTCGCCTTGCACGGCTCGCTGATCCTGTCGGCGGCCAATCCGCGCAAGGGTGAGGTGGTGAAGACGCCGGAGCACGAGAACACGTTCTTCCGCGACACCATCGGCTATTCGATCGGCCCACTCGGCATCCACCGGCTCGGCCTGTTCCTGGCGCTCTCCGCGGGTTTCTGGAGCGCCGTCTGCATCATCATCTCGGGCCCCTTCTGGACCCGCGGATGGCCGGAGTGGTGGAGCTGGTGGCTCGACCTGCCGATCTGGAGCTGAGCGAGGGGAGATGGTGATGAACGACTATCAGAACATCTTCACCCGCGTGCAGGTACGCGGACCAGCCTACGCCGGCGTGCCGGCGGACCGGGAAGGCGCCTTCGTCCGCCAGGGCAAGCCGTTCTTCTCGTACTGGGCCGGCAAGTTCGGCGACGCGCAGATCGGGCCGTTCTATCTCGGCTGGGCCGGTGTCGCGTCGCTCGCCTTCGGCTTCGCCTGGTTCGAGATCGTCGGTCTCAACCTGTGGGCCTCGGTGAACTGGGATCCGATCCAGTTCGTCCGCCAGCTGCCCTGGCTCGGCCTCGAGCCGCCGGGGCCGGAGTGGGGGCTGTCGATCCCGCCGATGGCGGAGGGCGGCTGGTGGCTGCTCGCAGGCTTCTGCATGACGGCCTCCGTTCTGCTCTGGTGGGTGCGCATGTACACCCGGGCCCGGGCGCTCGGCATGGGTACGCACGTCGCCTGGGCCTTTGCCGCGGCGATCTGGCTGATGCTGGTGCTCGGCTTCATCCGGCCGCTGCTGATGGGCAGCTGGAGCGAGGCGGTGCCCTTCGGCATCTTCCCGCACCTCGACTGGACCGCGGCGTTCTCGATCCGCTACGGCAACCTCTTCTACAACCCGTTCCACTGCCTCTCGATCGTCTTCCTCTACGGCTCGACCCTGCTGTTCGCCATGCACGCGGCGACGATCCTGGCGGTCAGCCGCTTCGGCGGCGAGCGCGAGCTCGAGCAGATCGTCGACCGTGGCACCGCCACGGAGCGCGCCGCCCTCTTCTGGAGGTGGACGATGGGCTTCAACGCCACGATGGAGTCGATCCATCGCTGGGCGTGGTGGTTCGCGGTGCTGTGCCCGCTCACCGGCGGCATCGGCATCCTGCTCACCGGCACGGCGGTCGACAACTGGTACCTGTGGGCGGTCGAGCACGGCGTCGCCCCGGCCTATCCGCACACCGGACCGGCGATCGTCGATCCTGCGACACTGCCGACGGGGGGCTGAACCAATGACGACAAGAAACGCCTCCCATCGCAGCCGGAGCACGTTCCTGCGGGGTGTGCTCCCCGTCCTCGGGCTCGCCGCCCTCCTCGCTGGGTGCGAGGAGCCGGTGACGGAAAGCCAGCAGACCGGCTATCGCGGCACCGGCATGGTGCAGATCAACAACGTCGACGTGCTCGCCCTGCAGAAGGTGGCGAACGCGTTGCCGGAGCCGCAGCCGCCGGCCGAACCCTACGCCGACGAGCCGCGCGCCTCGCAGGTCTACGAGAACGTCCAGGTTCTGGGTGATCTCAGCGAGGGCGAGTTCCTGCGCGTCATGAACGCGATCACCGAGTGGGTGTCCCCGCAGGAGGGCTGCCTCTACTGCCACGGCGAGAACCTCGCCTCCGACGACATCTACACGAAGGTCGTGGCGCGCCGGATGATCCAGATGACGCGCGCCATCAACACCGACTGGACGGCCCACGTCCAGCAGACGGGCGTCACCTGCTACACCTGCCATCGCGGCAATCCCGTGCCGCTCCAGGTGTGGTCGGAAGATCCCGGCCCGCGCACTGCCGGCGGCATGTCCGCCCGCCGCAACGGCCAGAACGGCGCCAACCCCGTGAGCGGGCTGTCGTCGCTGCCCTACGACCCGTTCTCGGCGCTGCTGCGCAATCCGGACGACATCCGCGTCATCTCCAAGGCGGCGCTGCCGGTGCGGGGGCAGCAAGGTCTCGGCGCCACCATCCAGGAGACCGAGGCGACCTACGGCCTGATGATCCACATGTCGGAAGCGCTCGGCGTGAACTGCACGTTCTGCCACAACTCGCGCTCGTTCTCGGCGTGGGACCAGAGCTCGCCGCAGCGCTCGATCGCCTGGTACGGCATCCGCATGGTGGACGCCGTCAACGCCGACTACATCGACCCGCTGAAGCCGGTGTTCCCGGCGACCCGCCTCGGTCCGCTCGGCGACCCGAAGAAGGTCAACTGCGCCACCTGCCATCAGGAGGCCCCGAAGCCGCTGCTCGGCGCCTCGATGCTGCAGAGCTACGAGACGTCGCTCGGCGCACAGGCGGCGGTCACCCCTGCGGCGATGCCGGCACCGCCGGCGCCTGCCACGGCACCCGCCGAGGCTGCGCCGACGGCTCCCGCCGCGGCCCCGGCCGCCACCCCGGAGGCGGCGCCCGCCGCTCCCGCTCCGGCAGCCCCCGCTCCGGCGGCCCCGGCCCCGGCCGCGCCCACCACCGAGACACCGCCTGCGGCGAGCGAGCCGCCGGCGGCCCCCCAACCCGGCGCCAACTGACCAGCGGCTCCCGACGCGAGGTCTCGCCGGCCGGAGCGACCCGTCCTCCCGGACGGGTCGCTCCACCCTTTTCTGGAAGCTCTCGGCGACCCGTCCTCCCGGACGGGTCGCTTTTTTGTTTCGGTAGGGCGGCGCGCGGTCTGCTGGACCGTCTGGACTGCGGAATACTCCAGATCGTCGGTCAAAACCGCACCCTGCGGGCGAAGTGCGCCGGCCCGCGCTGGCCCTGGCCAATCTACCCAATCCTCGGCCCTGGGAGCCCTGTCGAACCGCGGCCGAGCCCCCGTGTCCGGGGCGCGGGCCGGCACGCACGGAGGCGATGAGAGAGTGAGTTGACAAACCCGACAATTTGAATCGACATTAGCGTCATCGGAATCGGCGAACCCGGAAGGACCCCCGATGGCTCTGCTTCCCCCGTGCACCACCACCCGACGGACTGCCGTCGCCGGCCTCGCGGCCCTCCTGCTCGGTGCCGCGGCTGTGCTCGGCGCGCCCACCCCCGTCCGCGCCGACGTCGAGATCCTGAACGTCTCCTATGACCCGACGCGCGAGCTCTACAAGGAGTTCAACGAGGCGTTCGCGACCCACTGGGCGAGCCAGGGCGGCGAGCCGGTGACGGTGCGGATGTCCCACGGCGGCTCCGGCAAGCAGGCGCGCTCGGTCATCGACGGCCTCGACGCCGACGTCGTGACGCTGGCGCTCGAAGCCGACATCGATGCCATCGCCGAGAACACGACGAAGCTGCCGAAGGACTGGCGCGGGCGCCTGCCGGACAACTCCTCGCCCTACACCTCGACGATCGTCTTCCTCGTCCGCAAGGGCAACCCGAAGGCGATCACCGACTGGGGCGACCTCGTGAAGGACGGCGTCGAGGTAATCACGCCGAACCCGAAGACCTCCGGCGGCGCCCGCTGGAACTACCTCGCCGCCTGGGCGTGGGCCGAGAAGGAATTCGGCGGCGACCAGGAGAAGGTGAAGGCCTACATGGGCGAGCTTTTCCGCCACGTGCCGGTTCTCGACACCGGCGCCCGCGGCTCGACCACCACCTTCGCCCAGCGCGGCATCGGCGACGTGCTGCTCGCCTGGGAGAACGAGGCGTTCCTGTCGCTCGCCGAGCTCGGCCCGGAAAACTTCGACATCGTCATCCCGTCGCTCTCCATCAAGGCCGAGCCGCCGGTGACGCTGGTCGACGGCAACGTCGACGCCAAGGGCACCCGCGCGGTTGCCGAGGCTTATCTGCAGTACCTCTATTCCGACGTCGGCCAGAACCTCGCCGCGAAGCACTACTACCGCCCGTCGAAGCCGGACGGTGTCGATCCGGAGTACCTGAAGCAGTTCCCCGAAGTCGCGCTCGTCACCATCGACGACCCGCTGTTCGGCGGCTGGGCGAAGGCGCAGCCCCTCCACTTCGGCGAGGGCGGCGTGTTCGACCAGATCTACAAGCCGGCGAACTGACGACCCGATGGCCGTCGCCTCCGCAGTGGCGCGCGTCCCGTTTTCGGGACGCCGGCCGAGCGTCATCCCGGGCTTCGGGATCACGCTCGGCTTCACGCTCGTTTACCTCTCGCTGATCGTGCTGATCCCGATCGCGGCCCTCGTGCTGCGCGCCGGCGGCCTCGGTTTTGAGCGCTTCTTCGAAATCGCGACGGACCCCCGCGTCGTCGCGGCGCTCCGGGTGTCGTTCGGCACCTCGCTCGCGGCGGCGATGGTCAATGCCGTCTTCGGCCTGATCGTCGCCTGGGTCCTGGTGCGCTACCGCTTCCCCGGCCGGAAGATCCTCGACGCCACGGTGGACCTGCCGTTCGCGCTTCCGACCGCCGTCGCCGGTATCGCGCTGACCGCGCTCTATGCCGGCAACGGCTGGATCGGCCAGCTCTTCGCCCCCTTCGGCATCAAGATCGCATACACGCAGATCGGCATCGTCATCGCCCTGATCTTCATCGGCCTGCCGTTCGTGGTGCGCACGGTGCAGCCGGTGCTGGAGGAGATCGACCGCGAGCGCGAGGAGGCCTCCGCCACCCTCGGCGCGAACCGCCGCCAGACGTTCTGGCGCGTCGTTCTGCCGACGCTGGCGCCGGCGCTGCTCACCGGCTTCGCGCTCGCCTTCGCGCGCGCCGTCGGCGAGTACGGTTCGGTGATCTTCATCGCCGGCAACATCCCCTACGTCACCGAGATCGCGCCGCTCCTCATCGTGATCCGGCTGGAGGAGTTCGACTATGCCGGCGCCACCGCGGTCGCGGCCGTCATGCTCGGCATCTCCTTCCTGATGCTGCTCGCGATCAACCTCATCCAGGCCTGGGCGCGACGGAGGTTCGGCGATGTCTGACCGTGCGGCGACACTTCCTGGCGCTCCCGCCTTCCGCTCCCCCGTCTCCGAAGCCCCCTGGGTGCGCGTCGCGCTGATCGGCGTGGCGCTCGCCTTCCTGGCGCTGTTCCTGTTCCTGCCGCTCGTCTCGGTGTTCGTCGAGGCGCTCCGGCGCGGCGTCGGGCCGGCGCTCGCGGCGCTCGGCGACCCCGACGCGATCGCGGCGATCAAGCTGACGCTGCTCGTGGCCGTGATCGCGGTGCCGATGAACCTCGTCTTCGGCGTGGCCGCCGCCTGGGCGATCGCGAAGTTCGAGTTCCGCGGCAAGAGCCTCTTGATCACCCTGATCGACCTGCCGTTCTCGGTCTCGCCGGTGATCGCCGGCCTCGTCTTCGTGCTGATGTTCGGCGCCCAAGGCTATTTCGGGCCCTGGCTCGCCGAGCACGGCATCAAGATCATCTTCGCCATCCCCGGCATCGTGCTGGCGACGATCTTCGTCACCGTTCCCTTCGTCGCCCGCGAGCTCATCCCGCTGATGCAGGAACAGGGCACGCTGGAGGAGGAGGCGGCGCTGTCGCTCGGGGCGAGCGGCTGGCAGACCTTCTGGCGGGTGACGCTGCCGAACGTGAAGTGGGGCCTCGTCTACGGCGTGCTGCTCTGCAACGCCCGGGCGATGGGCGAGTTCGGCGCCGTCTCGGTGGTGTCCGGCCACATCCGCGGCCTCACCAACACGATGCCGCTGCACGTCGAGATCCTCTACAACGAGTACGACTTCGTCGGCGCCTTCGCGATCGCCTCGGTGCTGGCCCTGCTCGCCCTCGTCACGCTGGTCGTGAAGACGCTGCTCGAGTGGCGTTTCGCCGACCAGATCGCCGCCGCCACGCGCCGGCACTGACCCCGACATCGCCGAGGGCCACCGCATCATGGACATGATCGCAGACCAGACTTTCGCCGGGTCCTTCACCGGATTGCCGGGCCACGGACGGGCGAAGCCGATGGACGTCCGCGTCGAGAGCCTCACCAAGGCGTTCGGGACGACGCCGGCGCTGCACGGCGTCAGCCTCGACGTGCCGGGGGGCGAGCTCGTCGCACTGCTCGGGCCATCCGGCTCCGGCAAGACGACGCTGCTGCGCATCGTCGCCGGCCTCGACGCGCCGACCTCCGGCCGCGTCATGTTTGGCGGCGAGGATGCGCTGCAGCGTACCGTGCAGCAGCGCAATGTCGGCTTCGTCTTCCAGCACTACGCGCTGTTCAAGCACATGACGGTGTTCGACAACATCGCCTTCGGCCTGACGGTGCGCCCGTCCGACCGGCGGCCGACGAAGGCGCAGATCCGCGAGCGCGTCGAGACGCTGCTCGACTTCGTGCAGCTTCCCGGCCTCGGCAAGCGCTATCCGATGCAGCTCTCCGGCGGCCAGCGCCAGCGCGTCGCGCTTGCCCGCGCGCTCGCCATCGAGCCGCAGGTGCTCCTCCTCGATGAGCCGTTCGGCGCGCTCGACGCCAAGGTGCGCAAGGATCTTCGTCGCTGGCTGCGGGAAATCCATGACCGCACCGGCCACACGACGCTGTTCGTCACCCACGACCAGGAGGAGGCGATGGAGCTCGCCGACCGCATCGTCGTGATGAAGGACGGCAAGATCCAGCAGGTCGGCACGCCCGACGAGATCTACGACCGGCCGGCGACGCCGTTCGTCTTCGACTTCATCGGCCAGTCGGTGCGGCTGCCGGTGACGGTGAAGGGGGGCAAGGCGCTGCTCGACGGCGACGTGCTGCCGATCACGCTCGGGCGCGCCCAGGACGGGCCAGCGCTGCTGTTCGCCCGGCCGGACGACGTCGCGCTGGCCGGGCCTGAGGCGACCGGCATTCCCGGCCGCGTGCGGGCCGTGCGCCGCACCGCCGGCCACCGCCTGATCGAGATCGCGCTGGGTCGCGACAACCACCTCGTCGAGGTGGCGGTGCGGGCGGCCGACGCCGTCAGCCCCGGCGAGCCGGTGACGGTGCAGCTGAAGTCGTTCCGTCTCTATCCGGACGACACGCGCGCCGCCTGAGCGGCGCTTGACGGCGGCGCGCCGGCGCGGCAAGCCATCGCTCTCGGGCGAGGGTGGAAGCCATGGCGAACACGGCGGAACGACCGATCCTGATCGTCGGAGCGACGGGGCAGGTCGCGCGGGCACTGATCGAGCGGGCGGCCCGCCACGGCGTCGCCGTCGTCGCGCACGGCCGGCCGGTGCTCGATCTCGAGAAGCCCGCGGGCCTCGGCAGCGCCATCGTCGACATCCGCCCCGCCGCGATCATCAACGCCGCCGCCTACACCGCCGTCGACAAGGCCGAGAGCGAGCCGGAGCGCGCCTTCGCGATCAACCGCGACGGCGCTGCGGCGCTGGCGCGCGCCGCCGCCGTGCTCGACGTGCCGTTCGTCCACATCTCCACCGACTACGTCTACGACGGCGACAAGCCGGCGCCCTATGTGGAGGACGACCCGACGGCGCCGGCCGGCGTCTACGGGCGCTCGAAGCTCGAGGGCGAGGCGGCGGTGCGGGCGGCTTGGGGCAAGACGATCGTGCTGCGCACCGCCTGGGTCTACAGCCCGTTCGGCAACAACTTCGTCAAGACGATGCTGCGCCTCGCCTCAGAGCGCGACCGGTTGCGCGTCGTCGCCGACCAGGTGGGGTCGCCCACCTCAGCTCTCGACATCGCCGAGGCGATCCTGGCGATCCTGCCGAAGCTCGAGCCCGACCGGCCGGAGGCCTGGGCCGGGACCTATCACCTCGCCGGCGGCGGCGAGGCATCGTGGTGCGATCTCGCCCGCGCCACGCTGGAGGTGGCCGCCCACCATGGCCGACGGGCGGTTCCAGTCGATGCCATCACCACGGCCGACTACCCGACGCCGGCGCGCCGTCCGGCCAACTCGAGGCTCGACACGACCCGGCTCGCCGAGACCTTCGGCGTGCGGCTGCCGCCCTGGCGCGACAGCCTCGAACAGACCGTGGCGCGGCTCGTAGCCGGCGCCGGATGAGCGTTTGCCGTGCGAACCGTGCCGAACCCGCGGAAAGTGACCGCTGAGCGGGAAAAACCCCGCTTTTCATCTCAATTTCGCCGCGGCGTGATCCTATCGGCCGATCCATGACGACACCCGCCGTTGCCCTCGCCGGCACCTCCCGCTCCGCCGCCCGCGCGCCCTATCACTGCGTCGCCTGCGGCGAGCCGCTGTTCACCCGCGCGCTCGCCTGCCCGCACTGCGGCGCGCCCGATCCGGTGGTGGCGGAAGCGCCCGCGACCGAGGCGGTCGCCCCGGCCGCCGAGCCGATCCTGCCGCCCGACGAAGCGACCCTGCCACCGGACGAGGTGGTGACGCCCACGCCCTCGCCGGCGGAGCCCGGGATCGAATATGCCGCCGCCGACGCGGACGTCGCACCGGCCGCTCCCGAGGTCGCCGCCTCTGCCGCCGCTCCCGCCTATGCCGAGCTCGAGCCGGTGGAGCCGGACGTCGAGGGGGCGCCGCGCCCGCGCGCGCCGCGCCCGCCGTCGGGATCGGCCCGCCTCGACATCGCGCCCGAGCCCTACGACAACGACGACCTCAGCGATTCCCGCGACCTCGTGCTGGTGCCCGAGCGCGGTGGCCGCACCGTCATGCTGCCCGAGCCGCGCCGGCGCGGTCGCCTCGCCGGCGTCCTCGTGGCGGGTCTCGTCGTCGTCGGCATCGGGGCCGCGGCGCTGTTCGGCTGGCGGATGCTCGCCGGGCCGGAGGCGGTGGCGGCGCGCGAGATGACGGTCGACACCGCCTGGACGCCGCTCGATCTCGAGGCGGTGACGGGTGCGGGGGAATGGGTGGTCACGGCGGATGCGCCGTTCCGCATCCGCGTCGACGGCGCCGTCTACACCGTCGGCGCCCCGAGCGGCATCGCCATCCCGCTCGATGGACGCGAGGTCGCCGTCAGGGCGGTCTCGGGCGCCACCAAGCTGACGCTCGCCCGCCGCTGATATTCGGCGCGCCCCTGAGGGCAGCGCTCAGCCGTCTCCCCGCGCGCTGCCGGGAGCGGCGCTTCATCATCCAGTGTCTTGCGAGGCGGTGCTCACCCCGACGCGCTGCCGGGGCGATGCCTGTCGTGCGGCGGCCGTCTATGGCCGAGCGGCTCAGCGCGCGCCGGTGAGGCAGGCGCCGTAGCCCTCGCCGCTGGTCGCCGGGCAGCTCGACAGCGCCGCCAGCCGGTCCACCGCGCCTTCTAGGCGCTCGCGCAGCGCCGAGTTCGACTGCGGCAGGGCGAAGCGCTCGTCCGAGGCGAAGTCGGAGACCGCCGCCTCGTAGGCCTGCGGGCTCGGCTCGGCCGAGGTCTCCGGGTCGAGATAGCGCAGCATCCGCAGCATCCGCACGACGTCGGGGTCGGCGGTGGTCTCCACCTCGACCGCGCCGGCCTGTTCGCCGCCGCCGAAGGGCATGACGACGCGCGCCGTCTGGGTCTCGACGGCGGCATCGGGCGCGGTCGCCGGAGCGGTCGGGGTGGAGCCGACGGGCTCTGGCGCGGCCGGCGGCACGTCGCCGGCGACATCTGCTGCTGCGGTGGCCTCCGCCGGCGTCGGGGCAGCGGCCGTCGCATCGTCGCCGGATCCGGCCGGCGGTGTGGCGGTCTCGGCCGCGTCCCCGGAACCGGCGAGGGCGGCCTCGGCCGCGGCCACGGCGCCCGAGGGCGGCTGCGGGCTCAGCACTTGCGGCGCGTCGGCGTCCTCGGCTGGTGCGACGTCCGGCAGGGCGGCCGTCGACCAGACGTCGTCTTCGCTGCCCGGCAGCGGCTGTGCCGAAGCGGGATCCTGTTCCGTCGCGAAGTCCTCACCGGCGATGTCGCGCGAGCCCTCGTCCACCGGGCCGTTGTCGATGAGCGGCGGATCGAAGGGCGAGGGGGCGGCGCCGGCGACACCGGCGACGGCCGTTCCGTCGCCCGGTCGCGCCGGCGGCAGCGGCGGCGGCGAGCGGCGCATCGCCTGGGACTGCGGCTGGGCCGGCGGGGCACCCTGAAAGCCGCCGGCGACCGGCGCGCCGGGCGCGGCCGGACGCTCGCCGACGACGATGTCCGGCTCGAAGGCGACCCACTGGCCGTTGCGGCGCCGGCAGCGCTGGCCCTCGACCGTCACGGTGCCGCGGTCGGGCCGCGCGTAGGTGTAGCGGAACGAGCGGCACGGGTTGCGGCAGCCGACGCACGGCAGGCCGGTGCGGCGGTTGATGGACGGGTAGGCGGTGACGTCGAGCGTCGCCCGCGACGGCAGCACGGCGCGCGCCGGCAGAAGCGGCGGCTGGCTCTGCAGGATGCCGAAGAGTTCGCTCGCGAGCGCCCCCTGGTCGGACGGCAGCACGGCGCCGGGTGTCGACCAGCCGCCACCGCCGCGCGGCCGCTCGCTCAGCACCACCTCGTCGTCGAGGACGACGACCTGGGCCGGAGCCGGCGGCGGCGCCAGGACGGCGAGGACGAGCGCGAACAGGACAGGCAGCAGGAACGTCGGGCGACGCATGGTCGGGCTTCCATGACAGCGGGGCAGGGCACGGGATGTCTCGTCCCCGCCCCGCCTCCTGCACCGCAAATTCGGCGGCGGCATGGCGTCGCCGCGGCGCTCGCCCTCAAACGACGCGCAGGCGTGCGCGGGCCGGCAGCCGCGCCAGCAGACGCAGCAGCACCGGGCGCGGGAAGGCGACGCAGCCGGCCGTCGCGACGAGGCCGGGTCGCGCGCAATGCAGGAAGATCGCACTGCCGCCGAAGGCCCGGCGCGGGCGCAGGTTGAAGTCGAGCACCACCAGAACGTCGTAGAGGCCGTCGTCGCGGGCGAGCTCCTCGTGCGAGACCGGGCACGGCAGCGGCACCGGGCGATTGTAGCGGCCGTCGTCCGGGGCATCGCACCAGCCGTCGGCAGACCGGATCGCCCTCAGCGCCAGCGCGGTCCGCGGCCGTCCGAGGCGGTCGGCCCGCCACAGGGCGGAAACGAGCGGCAGCGTCGCCCGCGGCGTGGCGCCGTCGCCCTCCCGCTTCAGGGAACGGATGCCGGAGCGGCCGAGTGCGCACGGCAGCACCGTGCCGGCGAAGGCGGCGAGCCCCTGGCTCGGCCGGCCGGGCCGCGGCCGCACCACCACCGTCGCCATCGGACGCGCGAGCCGCGCCTTCGGCCGCGGCGTCAGGGCGAAGGCCGGCGGGCGCAGTCCACAGGAAGGCGCGGACCCGGCTCCGGGGTGGGTTGAACGCATGCGGAAAAAACGGTCATCTTTGCTGGAGATACAGGTTGTCGCATACACTGCCGCGCGCGAGTCGGGGAGGGCCCGTCGCGCGGGACCGGTCACCCGCCGGTCCGGGCACCCGCAAGCGGGGGGAGAGCGTGAGCAAGACGCGAACGATCCTGATCGTCGACGACGAGCCGGAACTCGCCGGCGAGCTCGCCGAGCAGCTGGCGCTGACGGACGAATTCGTCACGCTCCTCGCCGACAGCGCGGCCGCCGGCATGAAGCTCGCGCGCGACGAGCGCGTCGATCTCATGCTGATGGACGTCGGTCTGCCCGACCTCGACGGCCGGGAGGCGGTGAAGCTCCTGCGCCGCAACGGCTTCAAGGCGCCGATCATCGTGCTCACGGGCCACGGTGGCGAATCCGACACCATTCTCGGCCTCGAGGCCGGCGCGAACGACTACGTGACGAAGCCGGTGCGCTTCAATGTGCTGCTCGCCCGCATCCGCGCCCACCTGCGCCAGTTCGAGCAGACCGAAGACGCGACCTTCACCATCGGCCGCTACGTCTTCCGCCCGAGTGCCAAGCTGCTCGTCGACACCCGCGGCAACAAGGTTCGCCTGACCGAGAAGGAGACGGCGATCCTGAAGTTCCTCTATCGCGCCGGCGAGAAGTCGGTCGGTCGCGACGTACTGCTGCACGAGGTGTGGGGCTACAACTCCGGGGTCACCACCCACACCCTGGAGACGCACGTCTATCGCCTGCGCCAGAAGATCGAGCGCGATCCCTCCAATGCGGAACTCCTCGTCACCGAGGACGGCGGCTACAAGCTGATGCCGCGCTCGGCCGGTGAGCCCGCGACGGCATGAGACGCAGCGCCGAGCCCTTTCGCCTGCCGGCGCCGCCGACCGCGGGCCGGGACCAACCGGGATGAGCCTGTCGAGCGACCTCGCGCTCCTGCGCCTCGCGCCCCCGTTCGCCGACCTGACCGACGAGCACCTGCGGCTCGTGGCGTTCTCCGGAGAGCGCCTCGCCCTGCCGGCGGGCGGACTGCTCATCGAGGCCGGGCGGCCGCCCCCGGGCGCCTACGTCGTGCTCGCCGGGCTGATCGAGGTGCGCGCTGCCGGCTGCCGCGCCTCGCAGCCGGCAGGCCCCGGCGCGATGGTGGCGCAACTCGCGCTGCTCGCCGAGACCGACATCGTCATCGAGGCGCGCGCGACGCGGCAAAGCGAGGTATTGCTCGTACGTCGGGCCGTGTTCCGGCGGCTGCTCGACGAGTATCCCGATGTGGCCGCGGCCTTGCATGCGCGGCTGTCCGCCGATTTCTTGAGGCTCGGAGCCGCCGTCGCCGGCGTTCGCGATGCTCTCGCGGATCCCTCCGCTGCCGGCGAGCCCTGAGCGCCGCGACCCCTCACCCCTGCAACGATTTCGATGGAAGGCCCCAGGATGTTCCCCGACCGGCTGACGACGGGCTACCAGGCGTTCCTCGACGGGCGCTTCTCCAGCGAACGTGCCCGCTACGAGATGCTTGCCGAACGCGGCCAGCGCCCTGAGATCATGGTGGTGGGATGCGTCGATTCCCGCGTCTCGCCGGAAGTGATCTTCGACGCCGCGCCGGGCGAACTGCTGGTGGTGCGCAATGTCGCGAACCTCATCCCGGCCTATGAGGCGGACGCGGATTCCCAGCACGGCACCAGCGCGGCGCTGGAGTTCGGCGTGCAGGCGCTGCGCGTCAAGCACATCGTGATCCTGGGCCACGCCCTTTGCGGTGGCGTCCGCGCCTTCGCCGACGAGCAGCAGCCGCTCTCGCCGGGCGACTTCATCGGCCGCTGGATGTCGCAGATCGCGCCCGCCGCCGATCGCCTCGGCCCCCGCAAGGGCCAGGACTTCCACGACTTCCTGCGCCGGCTCGAGTTCGCCACCGTCGACCTCGGGCTGCGCAACCTGATGACCTTCCCGTTCGTGCGCTCGCGCGTCGAGGCGGGAGAGCTCGCCCTGCACGGCGCGCTGTTCTCGGTCTCGACGGGGCGGCTTCTGGTGCGCGACCCGGAGAACGGCCTGTTCCGCCCGATGGCGGACCCGGAGCGCACGCGCTCGCTGCTGCGCTGCTCCTGACGCGGCCTCCGTCGGGCTGGTCGCGAGCGGCAAGTCGGCGATCCGGGGTCGCCGCGGCCCGCGGCGCCTCACGCCCTCTTCAGCACCAGGCGAGCACCTCGATGCCGGCTCCGCCCTCGACGGCGGCCGTCGCGGTCGCCGAGTCCAGATCGATGCGGGTGAGCAGCCCGCAATCGTGCGATGAGACGACGACGCTCTGCCCGTCCGGCTCGAAGATCATCCCCATCGGCCCCTTGGCGACGGCGACGATGCGCTGGCGGGTGAGGTCGTCGGCGTCGATCACCCAGGCGAGGCCGGTGGCATAGGCGGTGGCGACGAGCCAGCGCCCGTCGGGCGAGAAGCCGAGCTTGGCCGAGCGCGAGCGGCGCGGGTTGGTCGGCACGTGCGGCAGGAGCGGCACCCGGCGGACCGTCTGGTTCGTGGCGCCGTCGACGACGTGCAGCGCCGCCTGGTCGTTGTCGACGACGACGAGCCTGCGCCCGTCGGGCGACACCGCCGTGCCCTCGCTGCCGGCGCCGATGCCGACGGCGCCGGGCGCGGCGAAGGGGACCGTCGCCGTGAAGCGCCGTTCCGCCAGGTCGAAGACGCCGAGCGGCCCCTCCTTGGCGGAGACGTAGAGCCTCGTTTCGTCGGGCAGCAGCTCGACGATGTGGCCGCCCTTCGACGGGTTGTCGAACACCGCCTCGACCCGACGCGCGGCCGGGTCGAGACAGACGAGCTTGCCGCGGATGTCGCAGGTGACCCACAGCTTGCCGTCGCGGGTCGCGGCCATGCCGTGCGGGGCGACGAGCGGACCGAGGTCGATCAGGTCGGCGATCTCCTCGCGCGCCGTGTCGATCACCAGCACCTTGTTGTTGGGATTGCGGTTGGCGCCGTAGATCCCGTCGCCGTAGAGCGGCACGTAGGCGAGGCGCCGGTCCGGCGACAAGGCGAGCTCGTGCACGCACGGCTCCGGCCCGTCGATCACCCGGCGCTCGGTGAAGTCCGGATCGTAGAAGCGGACCTTGTTGGCCACCTTGTCGATGGCGATGATCTTCTCCGACATGACCGGCCTTCCCCCTGTTCGGCTTCCCCCGCGGCCGCCCTCAGGCCGTCAGCGTCGCCACGATCGGCACGTGGTCCGACGGCCGCTCCCAGTCGCGCGTCTCGGGCCGAACCTCGACGGTGGCGAGCGAGCCGTCGAGATCGGCGGTCACCCACAGATGGTCGAGGCGGCGGCCGCGATTCGCCGCCTTCCAGTCCTTGGCGCGGTAGCTCCACCACGTGAAGACCTTCTCCGGCATCGGCCGCACCTTGCGCACCGCATCGACCCAGCCGCCGGCGGTCCGCACCGCCTCGAGCCGCTCCGTCTCGCCGGGCGTGTGGCTGACGACGGACAGGAGCTGCTTGTGCGACCAGACGTCGTCGGGCAGCGGCGCAACGTTGAGGTCGCCGACGAGAACGCCGCGGCCGGCGCGGCCGACGACGGCGCTCCAAGCCGTCAGCGCATCGAGGAAGGCGATCTTGGCGGCGAAGCGCGGGTTGATCGCGGCATCCGGCTCGTCGCCACCGGCCGGAACGTAGAGATTGTGCAGCCACAGCGGCGCGCCGGCGAATTGGACGGTGGCGGCGATGTGGCGGGGCTCGTCGATGTCGGCTGTGCGCTCGATGACGACGTCGGAGAGCGGCCGCTTCGACAGGATCGCGACGCCGTGGTGGCCGGACTTGGCGTTGAGGACGATGTGCTCGTAGCCGAGCTTGCGCAGCGGCGAGGACGGAAAGCTGCCGTCCGGGCAGCGCGTCTCCTGCAGGCAGAGCACGTCGGGGGCGTTCTCGTCGACGAAGCGGCCGACGTGGTCCATCCGCGAGCGGATCGAGTTGACGTTCCAGGTGGCGATCTTCAGGCGGTCGGCCATGCGGGCGGAGGCTTTCGTGCAGCGGCGGCGGGGCGCGGACGATGGCGCAAGCGACGATGGCGGGCAACGGGGCAGGCACCAAGCAGCGTGGGAAGGCGCCGAGGCGGCTGCGCCAAACGCAGTTGCCTCCGTACGGCCGATTGCCGTATCGTGGGCCGAAGGAGCGTTCCGATGGAACAGGCGACCAAGCAGTCGCGCCTGGAGGCGCGTATCACGTCCGACACCCACAGCCTGCTGAAGCGGGCGGCCGAGATCGAAGGACGCACGGTGACGGACTTCGTCGTGGCGGCGGCTCGCGAGGCGGCGCTGCAGACGATCGAGCGGAACGAGGTGATCAGGCTTTCCCGCGAAGCCTCCGAGCGCTTCGCGGAGATGCTGAACAATCCACCGCCGGTAGCGGACGCGATGCGCCGGACAAGGGAACGCCACGAGCGCCTCGTCGGGCCGCTGTGACTGAGGCGCCGTTCCGGTTCGAGCCACTGGGTGGCCGGGACAGGAAGGGCTTTGCCTGCGGTGTCGAGGAACTCGATCGCTACTTTCGGGAGCAACTGGGGCAGGACGTCCGACGACGCATCGCGAGCGGCTTCGTTCTGGTCGAGGTCGCGTCCGGCCGGGTCGCCGGGTACTACAAGCTGTCGGCCTGCCACGTGCACCTCGCCGACCTGCCGGAATCTCGGCGCCGCAAGCTGCCGCGCTATCCGACCGTGCCGGCGGTGCGTCTCGGCAGACTGGCGGTCGATTCCGGTTTTCAGCAGCGCGGGCTCGGGTCCGTGCTGCTCGCCAACGCCGTTGCCCGCTCCCTGGAATCGGAGATTGCCGCTCACCTGATGATCGTGGATGCGATCGATGAGCGGGCCGTCGGCTTCTATCGACGGCACGGCTTCGAGCGCGATCCCGACGATTCTCTCAGGTGCTTTGCCCCCCTCGATCTGCTCGCCCGCGGTCCCGGGCTCGGCTGAGGGCGCAACAGCCGATCTCCGGCGCCACGTCCCTTTTGCCCAACCGCCCCGGACGCACTATGTTGTGCGGGAAGGGCCGCACGAAGTGGCCGACGGGAGTTGCCGATGTCGCTCTATACCCGCCGCTCGGGCGAGCCGGTGCTCGCAATCCACGACCCCGTCTGGGACCGCGTCCGCACCGAGACCGAGGCGATGGTCCGCGCCGAGCCGGCGCTCGGCGGCTTCCTCCACACCACCATTCTCGACCAGCCGACGCTCGAGGCGGCGGTCGTCCGCCGCATCACCGACCGGCTCCACCACCGCTCGGTGCCGGCCGAGATGATCCGGCTCGCCTTCCACGACGCGCTCGCCGCCCAGCCCGAGCTCGGCGACATCTTCCGCGTCGACCTCGTCGCCGTCGTCGATCGCGACCCGGCCTGCGAGCGTCTCGTCGAGCCGGTGCTGTTCTTCAAGGGCTTCCACGCCATCCAGACGCACCGCCTGGCGCACTGGCTGTGGAACAACGGCCGCCGCGACTTCGCGCTCTACCTGCAGAGCCGCTCTTCGGAGGTGTTCCAGGTGGACATCAACCCGGCGGTGTCGATGGGGCGGGGCATCTTCCTCGACCACGCCACCGGCCTCGTCGTCGGCGCGACGGCGGTAATCGAGGACGATGTCTCGATCCTGCAGGACGTGACGCTCGGTGGCACCGGCAAGGAACTCGGCGACCGCCATCCGAAGATCCGCCGCGGCGTCCTCATCGGCGCCGGCGCAAAGATCCTCGGCAACATCGAGATCGGCCGCTGCTCGCGCGTCGCCGCCGGCTCCGTGGTGCTGGCCGAGGTGCCGCCGAACACGACGGTCGCCGGCGTGCCGGCCCGCGTCGTCGGCAAGGCGCCCTGCGCCGAGCCGTCGCGCTCGATGGACCAGATCCTCGCGAGCGTCAGCGCGGACGCCGGCACCGGCGCCGCCTGAGCGCGGCCGTTAGCCGAGAAACTGCTGGCCGCGGTGGCGCCGCCGCCGCGGGATGCTCAGGACGGCAGCGCGGCCGCGTCGTCGCCGACGTCTCTCGCCTGCGGCCAGTGCTCTGCAATCGTCGCCAGCACCAGCGCCCGAACCTCCGGCTGTTCTTTCAGGCGCAGGGAGCGGCGCAGGCGGCGGGCGATCGTCTCGCGCACGTCCTGGGGCGTTGCCGCGAGCTCCGGCAGGAACGGCCGCTCGCGGGTGCGGTCGGGCAACGGCGGCGGCAGCGGTGCATCAGTGCGCTGGGCGAGCCACGCGGCGTCGGCGAGGTAGGCGTCCTCGAGCGCGCGGTGCTGGGAGAGCGTCAGGTACATTGCGTCGTCAGGCGCGTGCAGGTCGATCGCCTCGCGAAGGACCGTCAGCACTGCGGCGAGCGCGGCGCGCGGCGGGGCGGTGTCGCCCGTCGACGCGGCATGGCCGTGGACGGCGCGCAGGAACTCGGTCTCGATCCAGTGCGGCGAGGCGTTCTGGTCGGGGCCTGCGGCGAGCGGGCAGCCGAGGACTGACTCCAGGTCGGCGACGAGCCCGCCGCCGTCGAGGCCGGCGAGGTGGCGGACGCGCAGCCGCTCCCAGCCGAAGGCCTCGGCCCAGCGCGAAAGCGGGGCGCGGCTCGGCGCCCGTTTCGCAGCCGTCTCGAAGAAGGCGTCGAAGTCGCTCGCCCGCCGCCCGCGCTTGATGCCCTGCGCGTAGAGCGAGCGCAGCCAGTCGGGATAGGCGCGCAGGTAGGCGACGATGCGGACGTCGTGCGGGCCGATCGCCTGCCGGAGCCGATCGATCTCGGGCCTCGTCGCGGTGAACAGGTACTCGCTGCTGACGAAGACGTGACGGTTGGCAGCATCGTCGAGCAGGGCGCGCAGGCCGGGCAGGGCGTCTTCGTGGCCCTCCGCCTGCTGCATGCCGAAGGAGACGTCGACGGCGTGGCCGCGGTGCTCGGAGGCGCGCGAGGGGACGGCGATGCCCTGCGCCAGCAGCGCTTCGTGGTTGAGGTCGATGGTGTTCTGGATCGTCGAAGACCCCGCCTTCCCGCGACCTATGTGAAGCAGCAGCATTCGTCCTCTCCCGCGGTTCGCGAACCGGGCCCGGCATTCGACCGGGCCCGACGCATGTAGGCGCCGCGGGCGCGCTTGTCATCGCGGCGCCTTGGCGGGTGCCCGGTCGACCGCGACGGAGGGGTCTGCTATGGCTCGCCGCACCCCCAGACGAGGCCGAACCGCGGAGGACGACTTGAAACGCGACGAACTGAAGAAGGTCGAGAGCTACCTGCAGCGGAAGTTCTCACTGCCGTCGATCTCCGTCCGCGCCCGGCCGAAGAAGGACGATTCGGCGGAGTTCTACATCGGCGACGAGTTCGTCGGCATCATCTTCCGCGACGACGAGGACGGCGAACTGTCCTGGAACCTGCAGATCGCCATCCTCGAGATGGATCTCGAGGACTGACAGCAGCCGGTCGCCGGAGCGCGCGCATGCCCCTTTACTCCCTCGACGGTCACCATCCGGAGCTTCCCGCCGCGGGTGAAGCGTGGATCGCGCCCGACGCGGTGCTGATCGGGCGCGTGCGCATCGCGCCCGGCGCCAGTGTCTGGTGGGGTGCGGTGCTGCGCGGCGACAACGAGCTGATCGACATCGGCCCCGGCTCGAACGTGCAGGACGGCTGCGTGCTGCACACCGACATGGGCTTCCCGATGACGATCGGTGCCGGCTGCACGGTCGGCCACAAGGCGATCCTGCACGGCTGCGTGCTGGAGGACAACGTGCTCGTCGGCATGGGTGCCGTCGTCCTCAACGGCGCCCGCATCGGCCGCAACTCGCTGGTCGGCGCCAAGGCGCTGGTGCCGGAGGGCCGGCATATCCCCGAGCGGTCGCTGGCCGTCGGCGTACCGGCGAAGGTGGTGCGGGAGCTTTCCGACGAGGGCATCGCCGGGCTCGAGGCCTCCGCTCGCGGATATGTTGCCAACTGGCGCCGCTACGCCGCCGGGCTTCGCCCGGTCTGAGGCCGCGGGCTCGTTCGCTCCGTCAGCGCCGGATGCTCGAGACCGGCAGGTCGGCGCGGTCGTCGATGCGTAGCCAGCGGCCGGCGTCGACGGTGGCCTGGCGCTTCACGTAGGTGTAGTTCGTCTCGTACCAGGGACGGATGACGTCGACCTTGTTGTCGAGCACCAACTCGCCCCGGTCGGTCCGCACCGTCAGCACGGCGTGGCCCTCGCCCTCTTCGTCGCGCACGACGGTGACGAGCAGCGCCGAGGCCGGCCAGCCGCGCCGCTTCAGCTCGTGGCGCTTCAGCAAAACATAATCCTCGCAGTCGCCGCGGTCGGTCGGCAGCGACCAGCGTTCCTCGACGCCGTGCATCTCCCGGTCCGTCGCCGGGCGGATGCGCTGGTTGACGGAGCGGTTGACGACAATGAGGTCGAGCCAGCGGGCGTCGTCGAGCTTCACCAGCAGTCCGCGGTCCGTGCGGTCGTCGCACTCGGCCGGTTCTTCGCGGCAGAACTCGACGAAACCCGCCGGCGCCGTCGCCGGTCCGGCCGTCGGCATGAACCGATCCGCTTCGCCGGCGTTGGCAACGACGGCGGCGGCCGCGAGGGCGGCCGTGGCGGCGATGCCGGCGGCTTGCAGGAGGGTCGTCATGAGGCGGCGTGTCGTCATGTTTTCGTTCCCCGTCGACGAAGAACATCATGAGCGATGCGCCTTGCCCGGCGGCTAAGCGAAATAGAGAAAATTGATCGGACAAATTAGGGAACTGGTCGCCCTAGCAAACGACGAAGACAGAAACGATTAAGCTTGACGAAGAGTCACCGTCGCGGGCGGTGGGGTTGCCGGGCGGGCCGCGGCGCCCTATCACCACGGCATCGAGGGGGCGGACCGGAGCAGATGAACGAAACCTGGCGACCGGCCCGCGAGCCGATTCTGAACGTGCCGGGGGCGATCACCGGGCTGGCTGCGGTCTTCGTGCTCATCCATGTCGTGCGCACCATGGTGCTCGACATCGAGCAGGACCAGGAGGTCCTGCTCCTGTTCGCCTTCTACCCGATCCGCTACAGCGCCGACCTGCTGCAGGGCTTCGTCTTTCCCGGCGGGCTCGCGGCGGATGTGTGGACCTTCGTCAGCTATGCTGGCCTGCACGGCGGCTGGCTGCATCTCATCGTCAACAGTGTCTGGATGCTCGCCTTCGGCAGCGCCGTGGCGCGGCGCTTCGGCTTCCTGCGCTTCCTCGCCTTTTCGGCGGCCTGTGCCGCCGCAGGGGCGCTCGTTCATCTCCTCACCCATTCCGGGAGCCCGATCCCGGTGATCGGCGCCTCGGCCGCAATCTCCGGCCAGATGGCGGCGGCAGCGCGCTTCGCCTTCCAGCCGGGCGGCCCGCTGTCGCGTCACCAGCGCGGCCGCGGCGAGGCCGCGTTCACCCAGCCGGCGGCGACGCTGTCGGAGATGTGGCGGGACCCGACGGTGCTCGCCTTCCTCGGCCTCTGGCTCGCCGTCAACGTGATCTTCGGCATCGCCTCCCTGCCCTTCGCCGGGGGCGACGGCGGCGACGTCGCCTGGCAGGCCCATATCGGCGGACTCATCGCCGGCGTGCTGCTGTTCCCGCTGTTCGATCCGTTCCGCGTTCGCCGCGTCGCCTGAAGAGCGGCAGTGTTGCCGGTGCGGCAAAACGTGGCATCATCCCCGGCAACGGCGCCGCTGCGCTCCAGCGCGGACGGCGCGGGCGACAGGGAGGAACGATCCGTGACGGTAGCCGCGATCCTCGGCCAGAAAAGCCATTCAATCATCACCGCGGAGGCGAGCGAGACGCTGAAGGGCGTCTGCGGCCTGCTCGCATCGCACCGTATCGGCGCCGTCGTCGTCACAGATGGCGCGGGGGGCATCGCCGGCATCCTGTCGGAGCGCGACATCGTCAAGGCGATGGCGCGGGATGGCAGCATCGCCCTCGACCGGCCGACCGCCGACTACATGACCCGGGCGGTGAAGACCTGCGGTCCCTCCGACACCATCGCCGATGTGATGGCATGGATGACCGAGGGCCGCTTCCGCCACCTGCCCGTGGTCGAGGGGGGACGGCTCGTCGGCGTCGTCTCGATCGGCGACGTCGTCAAGCAGCGCATCGCCTCCGCCGAGCAGGAGGCGGAGATGATGCGCAGCTACATCCAGATGGTGTGACGGCCCGGGGCCCCCGCCTCGTCACAGATAGGCGATGAGGCGGCCAGCCACCGGCACGCAGAGCCAGACGCCCGCCGACAGCGCCGCCTGCGCGCGGCCGAGGCGGGGCGCCAGGATGTCCCAGTCGTCGAGGTGGCGCGTCCACAGCACGCGAAACAGCACCGCGTTGGCGATGCCGACGGCCAGAAGCGCGAGCTTCGCCACCATCACCGGGTTGGTGGCGAGCGGCCCGGCGTCGGCGGCGAACAGCGGGATGCCGGTTGCAATCGCGACGAGGAGGCCGCCGGCGGCGATCGCCGACATCATCACCACCGTCGGGCGCAGCGGGAAACGCCGCCCGAACCCGAGGAGGCGCAGGTCGGCGAGCACGATCGGCGCCACGACCGCGCAGATCGCCATGACGTGCAGCACGTTGGCGAGCGGATAGAGGAGCCCCGACGACCGCATCAGTTCGCCGAGGCCCGACTGCTCCAGTGCGACAGCCCAGGCCGGCCCGTGGGCGACGTGCATCAGCGCAGCTGGACCGTCTTGTCGTCGACGGTGATCGTCTCCGCCCGCAGCTCCCACTCCGTCTCAGTGCTCGGGTAGCCTTCCACCCGGACGACGACGCCTTCCGCCAGCGCACCGTCCGGCAGGCCGCGGGCCGTCATGCGCGAGGGTGGCGCCAGCACGATGTCCCAGCGCTCGCCCTCGTGCTGGAGCTCGATGTGGGCGTGCGGAAAGCCGGTGTCGGCGGCGAGGATCGGGCCCTCGATCGTCACCAGCGTGTTGGAATCATAGGAAGACCAGCCGTGATGGGCGAGGGCGGGGGTCGCCAGCAGGGCGGCGGCCGCCGCCGCCAGGGCGAAGCCGCGTCGGGAGAGGGGCGGAGAGACATTTGCCGGCATGAGGCGCTTCCTTCCGTGCACGAGGTCAGCCACAGGCCCCCGCGCGGAAACGACCACCACGAACGACCTCCCCCGGCTCCAACGTCGCCGGCGCCGCCGTCCTACGGCGCTTCTCGCACAGGAGGAGGGAAAGGCTGGCCGACGGGGCGCACGACACGTCCCCGGTCGGCGCGCCACTCACTCCTGGAAGGCCTCATCGCGCTTGCGGCGGAGCGACGGCAGCAGCGCCAGCACCAGGATCAGCGTGGCGAGCACGAGCAGGGTCGCCGACAGCGGCCGCTCGAGGAACACCATCGGGTCGCCGCGCGACAGGAGCATCGCGCGCCGGAGATACTCTTCCATCAGCTCGCCAAGGACGAAGCCGAGCAAGAGCGGTGCCGGCTCGAAGCGCAGCTTGATGAGGGCGTAGCCGACGAGGCCGAAGAAGGCGGCGAGCGCCACGTCGAACGGCTGGTTGTTCACCGAGTAGATGCCGATGCAGCAGAACGCCAGGATCGCCGGGAACATCAGCCGGTAGGGCACCTTCAGGAAGCGCACCCATACCCCGATCAGCGGCAGGTTGATGACGAGCAGCATCAGGTTGCCGATCCACATCGAGGCGATCATCCCCCAGAACAGCTCCGGGTTGCGCGTCATCACCTGCGGGCCGGGCACGACCCCGTGGATGGTCATCGCGCCCACCATCAGCGCCATCACCGCATTGGGCGGAATGCCGAGCGTGAGGAGCGGGATGAACGCGGTCTGCGCGCCGGCGTTGTTGGCCGATTCCGGCCCGGCGACGCCCTCGATGGCACCCTTGCCGAACCGCGAGGGATCGCGGGCGATCCTCTTTTCGACGGTGTAGGAGGCGAAAGGCCCCAGCACGGCGCCGTTGCCGGGCAGGATGCCGAGGATGCCGCCGATCACCGTCCCGCGGGCGATCGGCAGCGCCGATGCGCGGAAGTCCTCCCGGTTCGGCAACAGCCGGCCGATGCGCTCGCGCACGGTCTCGCGCGGCTCCGGGTCGTCGAGGTTGCGCAGGATCTCCGCGAAACCGAACAGTCCCATGGCCAGCACGGCGAAGTCGATGCCGTCCGAGAGATGGTCGAGGCCGAGCGTCAGGCGCGGCTCACCGGTCTCGAGATCGAGGCCGACCGTCGACAGCAGGATGCCGACGGTGATCATGGCGATCGCCTTCAGAATCGAGCCGCTCGCCAGCACGACGGCAAACACGATGCCGAGCACCATCAGCGAGAAATAGTCCGCGGCCCCGAACAGAAGCGCGAGCCGCGACAAGGGCGCGCCGATCGCGGCGATCAGCAGCGTCGCGAAGGTGCCGGCGATGAACGAGCCGATGGCGGCGATGCCGAGCGCGATGCCGGCGCGGCCCTGCTTGGCCATCTGGTGGCCGTCGAGCGTGGTGACGACGGCGGTCGCCTCGCCGGGGATGTTGACGAGGATCGCAGTCGTCGAGCCGCCGTACTGGGCGCCGTAGTAGATGCCGGCGAGCATGATGAGGGCGCTCACCGGCTCGAGGCCGAAGGTGATCGGCAGCAGGATGGCGATCGTCGCGATCGGCCCGACGCCCGGCAGCACGCCGACGAGGGTGCCGACGAGGCAGCCGATGAAGCAGAAGCCGATGTTCTGGATGGTCAGCGCGACGCCGAAGCCGAGCTGCAGATGGGACAGGAGTTCGCTCAAGCGCCGCCTCCGTCCGCGTCGGAGCGGGAGGCGGGCCTCACAGGCCGGCCCACGGTGCGATCGGGATCGGCAGCCCGAGGGCGTAGCGGAACAGGCCGATGCAGAAGGCGGTAAGCGCCACCGCGAAGATGACGATTTCCAAAGGCCGCGTCTCCGGACTGGCCAGTCCGCCGACGAGGATCGCTGCCGGCGTCGCCACGGCGAGCCCGAGCGTGCGGACCAGGAGTGCGAACACCAGCACGCTGCCGAGCAGGAAGAGTGGCCCGCGCAGCCGCCAGCGCGCCGCCGGGTCGTCCTCGTAGAGCCAGCCGATGGCGGCGATCACGACGCCGAGGCCGAGGATGATGCCGGCCGCGGCGCGCGGCAGGCTGCCGGGCCCGAGCAGCGGGCCGCGGCTGCCGGCGAGGTCGGCGGTGAGCCAGAAGGCGACTGCGCCGAGCGCGACGAGCGCCAGCCCCGCCACCACGTTGGTGCGGCGGAGCGGCGGAGTCCGCCGCTTCGCGTTGCCGGGCTCGCTCACGCCCCCGCCTCCCGGCGCGTGCCGGTCAGTTGCCGACGGTGACGCCGGATTCCTTGATGATCGGCGACCACTTGGCGATCTCCGACTTCACGTGGGCGCCGAGGCCGTCGGAGGTGCGCAGGTTCTTCTCCGGGATGACGCTGCCGAGCTCGAGGAGGCGCTTCTGCACCGTCTCGTCGTCGAGGGCGGTGTCGAGGGCGGCGGAGAGCTTGGCGACGATCGCCGGATCGGTGCCGGCCGGGGCGAAGATCGCGTTCCAGGCCTGCACCTGCCAGTCCGGCAGGCCCGCCTCGGCGGAGGTCGGCACGTCCGGCAGGGCCGGCGAGCGCTCCGGGATGCCGATCGCGTAGGCCTTGATGGTGCCGGCCTGGATCTGCGGGGCGGCGTTGACGATCTGGTCGCAGAGGTAGTCGACCTGGCCGGCGATGAGGTCGTTCAGTGCCGGGCCGGTGCCCTTGTAGGGGATCTCGGTCGGCTTCGCACCGGTCAGCGCGTTGAAGAACAGGCAGCTCACGTGCGAGACCGAGCCGACGCCGGCGTTGGCGTTGTTGAGGGCCGCGCCCTCCTTCTTCGCCACCTCGATGAACTCGGCGAGCGTCTCGGCCGGGAAGTCCTTGCGGGCGAGGATCAGAACCGGCGTGCCGGCGGCGAGGCCAACGGGGGCGAAGTCGGTGGTCGGGTCGTAGGCGAGGTTCGGGTACAGCGCCACCGAGGCGGCATGGGTGCCCATGTGGCCCATCATGATGGTGTAACCGTCGTTCGCCGCGTCCTTGCCGCGGGTCGCGCCGGTGGTGCCGCCGGCGCCGGCGACGTTTTCCACGACGATCTGCTGACCGAGCGTCTTGCTCATGTTCTCGCCGACGATGCGGGCGATGGTGTCGGTCGGGCCGCCGGCTGCGAAGGGCACGATCATGGTGATCGGCTTGGAGGGGTAGTCGCCCTGGGCGAAGGCGGGCAGCGCGGCCGCGGCGAGAAAGCCGGCGGCGAGTGCGAGACGGCGCGTGATCGTCATGGACATCCTCCCTGGTACCGGGCGCGGACGCTCCGGCGGTGTTTCCCCTGTGCGCGCAGTAGACCTGCGACGAATGAGCGACGGTAGCGGACGATTTGCCGGACGGCCAGTCTCGGGCGCCGCCCGTCGGCCGGTGTCAGACGAAAGTGCAAGGCGGACCGCGAGGGAGCGTTCCCCGATCCTCTATGTCTTGCCGCCGTAGAGCTGTTCCGGATCGACCATCGGCTCGGCCTCGACGAAGACGAGCGGGGCGCCGGTCTGGCCGAGCGGCACGGAGCGGTAGAAGCAGGAGCGGCGGCCGGTGTGGCAGCTCGCGCCGCTGCCCTCGACCCGCACCCTGATCCACACGGCGTCCTGGTCGCAGTCGACGAGCATCTCCTCGACCCGCTGTTGCGAGCCGGAGGTTTCGCCCTTCTTCCAGAGCGCCTGGCGCGAGCGGCTGTAGTAGTGCGCGATGCCGGTTTCGACGGTGAGGGCGAGTGCCTCGGCGTTCATGTGGGCGAGCATGAGAACGGTGCCGTCGCCCGCGTCGGTGACGACGGCGGTCACAAGTCCGTGGGCGTCGAAGCGCGGCGTCAGGGTGACGCCGGCCTCGAGGTCATGCTTGCCGCCAGGGGAGGGAAATCGCGCGTCCAAACCGTCCACCGCCACACCGCTCGGGTGGCGGCTCAGCGGAAGCCGCGCACCATGGTCATGAAACGAACCTGCTCGGCCGGATCGTCCCGGAAGACGCCGGTGAACTGGCTGGTGATCGTCGAGGCGCCCTGCTTCTGGACGCCGCGCATCGACATACACTGATGCTCGGCCTCGATCATCACCGCGATGCCGCGCGGCTTCAGATGCTCGTCCATCGTCGAGATGATCTGCGCCGTCAGGTTCTCCTGCGTCTGCAGGCGACGGGCGAAGACGTCGACCAGGCGGGCGATCTTCGACAGGCCGACGACGCCCTCCGACGGGTAGTAGGCGACGTGGGCGCGGCCGATGAACGGCACCATGTGGTGCTCGCAGTGCGAGAAGAACGGGATGTCGCGCACCAGCACGATGTCGTCGTAGCCGCCGACCTCCTCGAAGGTGCGCGACAGCATCGTGGCCGCATCCTCGCGGTAGCCCTTGTAGAGCTCCTCATAGGCGCGCACGACGCGGCGGGGCGTATCGACCAGGCCCTCGCGGTCAGGGTCGTCGCCGGTCCACGCCAGGAGCGTGCGAACGGCGGCCTCCGCTTCTTCGCGGGTGGGGCGGGTGACGGGCGCACGGGGCACTTCGGCACGGCGATCGGCTATGTTCTTCACGATGGCATCCATCGGGGCTCTCCCGTCGACTTGTGTCGCGCCGCTATACGGGGCGCCCGCTCAAACGGACCAGTCGGCCCATCCGGCGGGTCTGGTCACGGTTTCACCCATGCCCAATGGCGAACCAACACCGACCGTTCCTATATAGTGGCTTGGCGACGATCCGGAAACGGCAGCTGTGGTCCTTGTGACGGGCTGGCGGGAACAGGGTCGCACCGTTCCGCCGATCCGGAGCAAGCGATGCTCGACGCGCTCTACAACGACAAGATCCTCGCCCACGCCGCCAACATCCCGCGGCTCGGCCGGCTCGAGGCTCCCGGCGCCACGGCGACGGCGCACTCGCGGCTGTGTGGCTCGACGGTGACCGTAGACCTCTCCGTCGAGGGCGACCAGGTCGTCGACTTCGCCCACGAGGTGCGCGCCTGCGCGCTCGGCCAGGCGTCGTCATCGCTGATGGCACAGACTGTCGTCGGCGCGAGCACGGAAGAATTGCGGGCGCTGCGCGAGACGATGCGACGGATGCTGAAGGAAAACGGCCCGGCGCCGACCGGCCGCTTCGCCGAGCTTTCCGTGCTGGAGCCGGTGCGGGACTACAAGGCTCGCCATGCCTCGACGATGCTGACCTTCGACGCCGTCGTCGATGCCCTCGACCAGATCGAGGCGAAGCGGGCGGGGGCGGCGCCCGCGGCCGCTGGCGTCGGCGGCTGACGGGCGGCGCTGGCGCTGGTTGCCGCACCCACTTTCGTCAGACGTGCCGCATCATCGGTCCGCGGGGTCCCCCGTGGCGTCTGGCCGCGGAGCGAGCGACGGAGACAAGCGATGTGTGCGAACTGCCCGCCGCCACGCCCGGGCCGCCCCATCGGCCCGGCGGCGCGGGCGATGCTGGTGCTGATCGGGCTCTACCGGCTGACACTGTCGCCCTTCCTCGGCCAGTGGTGCCGCTATCTGCCGACCTGCTCGGCCTATGGCGAGGAGGCGATCCGCCGCCACGGCGCCTGGGCCGGCGGCTGGATGACGCTCGCCCGCCTCATCCGCTGCAACCCCCTCGGCGCCTCTGGCTATGATCCGGTACCCGAGCAGGTTCCCACCGACGCGCGCTGGTGGACCCCCTGGCGCTACGGCCGCTGGACCGGCCGCCACATCGACCCGACGACGCGGCTCGACGGCGCAGGGACCTGACGCTGCACAGACTATCCGCAAAGTTGCAGGCCCACAGAAATTCACGCATGGTTGGCCGTCACGGCGAACCATGATCGGACCCCGGCAACGGCCGCGGTCTTGCTCAGAGAGTGCGCCTGCCTCGCCACCTGCGCGACTGGGGGACCCAGCTCGACCGTCGAGCGGGCCGGGAACCGGTGAGCGCCATCTGTCGTCGCCTCGGAGCCTCGCCGCGACCATGCACATCATCCTCGGCGCCATCGCCGTGCTTGGCACCCTCGCGTTCTTCATCGTGCGGATGCGCGACGCCGCCTCGGCCGCCAACGACCTGTCCTATGAGGCGAAGAGCTTCTGGCGTCGCTTCGGCTTCCGCCGTCGCGCGTCCGGCACGCCGCTCGACGCCGTCCAGGAGCCCGCCGAGGCGGCCGCCGTGCTGCTTCTGGCGGTCGCCCGCATCCGCGGAACCGTGACGAGCAAGGAGGTCGAGGCGATCGAAGAGATCCTGCGCGAGGATCTCGGCGTCACCGACACGGTCGAGGCAATGGCGCGGGCCCGTTGGCTCTCCGGCCACATCCAAAGCCCGGAATACGTCCCATACAGTTTTCAGAAGCTTCTGATGACGCGGGTCGACATGGCCGAGCGGCGGCAACTGGTCGGCATGCTTCGGCGTGTGGCGACCGCGGAGGGCACGCCAACTGACGACCAGACCGCCTTCATCGACAAGCTCGCCCTGACGTTCGAGGGGCGTGGCTGAGGTCGGTGCCGAGCGGCGGCGCACCAGCCAAGCCTTTGCCGCAGCGTGATAGTTCAGGCGCTCTGTGTTCTTTAGCCGGCTTCACAAGCTGCCGGTGAGTTGCCGCATCCCTCTCCCGGCGTAGCGCGGCGGGGTCGCCGGACGGTGCGCCGCCACCAGCGCGACGATCCGGGCGACCATCTCCGCCGGCATCGGCGTCGCGCGGCTGCCGGCGGTGTCGACGTGCAGGAGCATGTGCTCGCCGGTGGCGACCGCCTCGCCGGTGTCGGCGTCGCTCATCTCGTGCACGTAGGAGACGCGCTTATCGTCGTGGCCGAGGAGCCAGGTGGAGACGGCGAGCCGTGCCCCCGCCTTCACCTCACGCAAATAGCGGATGCGCGTCTCCACCGTGTAGAGCGAGCGGCCGCCGGCGAGGTAGGCGGCGTCGACGCCGAGCTTTGCGATCAGCGCATCGGAAGCATCGGCGAAGACCTCGAGATAGCGGTGCTCCGTCATGTGGCCGTTGTAGTCGACCCACTCCGGCGGCACCGTGGCGGTGTGCAGGGGGAGGGGGCGGGCCGCCGGACCGGCTGCGGCGATCGTCTCGGCGAGGCGGACGCGCTGGGCGGCGAGCACAGCGCCGGCGCCCCAGTCCTCGCCTTCGAGCGCCGTCAGGATGGCCGTCAGGCAGTCGTCGCGCTTGCGCTCGAGGTCGCGGATGCCGAGCGCGCCTGCCTGCGCGTCCGACTGCGCGGTGATCTCGTCGATGAGGCCGTCCGTGAGTTCCGGCACGTCGGTGAGCTTCGTCCACGGCCACTGGAGCGCCGGTCCGAACTGGCTGATGAAGTGGCGCATGCCCGCCTCGCCGCCGGCGATGCGGTAGACCTGGAAGGTGCCCATCGCCGCCCAGCGCAGGCCCGCGCCGTAGCGGATGGCGTCGTCGACCTCTTCCACCGTGGCGATGCCGTCGGCCACCAGCCACAGCGCCTCGCGCCAGTAGGCCTCGAGGATGCGGTCGGCGATGAAGGCGTCGATTTCCTTGCGCACATGCAGCGGCTTCATGCCGAGGGAGGCATAGATCGCCTTGGCGCGGGCGATGGCCTCGGCGGACGTCTTCTCGCCGCCGACGATCTCGACGAGCGGCAGCAGATAGACCGGGTTGAACGGGTGGGCGACGACGAGGCGCTCGGGGTGGGCCATGCCGACCTGCAGCCGCGTCGGCAGCAGCCCGGAGGTCGAGGAGCCGATGATGGCGTCCGCCGGGGCGTGGCGGTCGATCTCGGCGAGTAGGCGGACCTTGAGGTCCTCCTGCTCGGGCGCACTCTCTTGCACGAGCTCGGAGCCGGCCACCGCCTCGGCGATCGAGGCGTGGAACGAGAGGCGTCCGCGCGCCGGCAGCGTGAGGCCGAGCCGGGCGTAGGCACGGGCGGCGTTCGCCAGCATCTCGCCGACCTGGCGCGGCGCCTCCGGGTTTGGGTCGTGGACGGCGACGTCGACGCCGTTGAGGATCAGCCGGGCGATCCAGCCGCCGCCGATGACGCCACCACCGATCGCCGCCGCGCGCTTGAGGGGAAGGGGCATGGAATGGTCCGGTTGGTTGAAGGTGAGGGGAGGGCGGTGAGCGGTGAGCGGTCTCGGTGGCCAGCCACTCCCTCGGAGTCATTCCCGGCCTTGTGCCGGGAACCCATTCCTCATCCCGGGTGTCGCCGGCCTATGGGTTCCCGGGACAAGCCCGGGAATGACTTCGGTGGGGGCAGTGCTTGCCGTTGAAAAATGGTGGAGCGCCTTCCAGAAGCGCCCTCGTCACCACCGCTTCTGCAGCTTCAGGCGCTCGCGCACCTCGGTCGGGCCGAGGATGCGGGCGTTCATCGCCGTGAGGATGGTCACCGCGCGCTCGACGAGGTCGCCGTTGCTGGCGAGCACGCCCTTCTGGAGCCAGATGTTGTCCTCGAGGCCGACCCGCACGTTGCCGCCGGCTAGGGCCGCCATCGCCACATAGGGAAGCTGCATGCGGCCGATCGAGAAGGCAGAATAGACCCAGCCGGCCGGGATGTTGGCGACCATGGCGTTGAGGGACGCGAGGTCGTCGGGGGCGCCGTAGGGGATGCCCATGCAGAGCTGGATCATCACCGGGTCGTCGATCAGGCCCTCGCGGACGAGCTGCTTGGCGAAGACGAGGTGCCCGGTGTCGAAAACCTCGATCTCCGGCCGCACGCCGAGCGCCTGCACCCGCTTCGCCATCGCCCGCAGCGTCGAGGGCGTGTTGGTCATCACGTAGTCGCCCTCGGCGAAGTTCATCGTGCCGCAGTCGAGGGTGCAGATCTCCGGCAACAGCTCCGTCACGTGGGCGAGGCGCTCCTCGGCGCCGGCCATGTCGGTGAACTCGGCGTTCAGCGGCAGCGGCTTCTCGGCCGAGCCGATGACCAGGTCGCCACCCATGCCGGCGGTGAGGTTGAGCACCACGTCGACGCCGCTGTCGCGCACCCGCGCGACAACCTCGCGGTAGAGCGCCGGGTCGCGGGCGCCGCGGCCCGTCGCCGGGTCGCGCACGTGGGCGTGGGCGATCGCCGCCCCCGCCTTCGCCGCCTCGACGCAGGCGGCCGCGATTTCGGCCGGGGTCACCGGCACCTTGGCGCTCTTGTCGGTCGTGGCACCGGCGCCGGTGACGGCGCAGGTGATGAAGACTTCGGTGTTCATGGGGTCCTCCCGCTTCCCCGAGAGTGCGCTTTGCGGCAGGATCGGACTTTGCGCAATCCGCCAAAGAATCTTCTCATGTCGCCAGCCGCCCCCACCGTCTGCGGCTTCATGCTCTTCGACGGCTTCTCCAACATGGTGCTCGCCAGCGCCGTGGAGCCGTTACGCGCGGCGAACGCGCTCTCGGGCCGGCGCCTGTTCGAGCATGTGCTGCTGACGGTCGACGGGCGACCGGCCGTAAGCTCGAGCCGCATCGCCATCGCCCCCGACGCGGCGGCCGCCGCGGCGCCCCCGCTCGATGCCCTCTTCGTCGTCGCGGGCTACGATGCCCGCGCCTTCGTCGTGCCGCCGGTGCTTTCGGCGCTGCGGCGCCTCGCCCGCCGCACGCCCGTTCTCGCCGGCCTCGACGTCGGCGCCTGGCTGCTCGCGGCCGCCGGATTGTTCGCCGGCCGGCGCGCCACCGTGCACTGGCAGGAACTCGAGAACTTCGCCGAGGCCTTCCCCACGGTGACGGTCGTGGCCGACCGCACCGTCGTCGACGGCGACCGGATGACCGCCGGCGGCGCCACCACGGTGATGGAGCTGATGCTGCGCCTCGTGCGCGAGCGCGGCGGCGAGGCGCTCGCCTTCGACGTCACCAACATGTTCGTCTACGACGTCGCCCCGGCCGGCCGCGACGGTCGAAGGGCGGCCCTCTCGCTGCCATTCGCCCGCCGGGCGCCTCAGCTTGAGCGGGCGATCGCCGAGATGCGCCGCACCGCTGCCGCGCCGCTGCCGCTCGCCCGCATCGCCGACGCGGCGGCGACCTCGCTGCGCACGCTGGAGCGTCTTTTCCCGCGGGAGCTGGGTGTTTCGCCGGCAAAATATTACCAGATGGTGCGGCTCGGCATCGCCCGCTCGCTCGTCGAGGAGACGGGACTGTCGGCGGCCGAAATCGCCGCGCGCACCGGCTTCGCCTCCACCGCGACGCTGTCACGCGCCTTCTCCGGCCACTTCGGCACGTCGATCCGGGCGGTGCGTAAGGGGCGCCTCGCCACGCCACGCGAGCGGCGGTGAGCCGTCGCCGCTACTCGGCGACCATCGGCACCGACAGGTTGTCGAGGGAGGAGACGATGTGGTCGACAAGGGCGTCGACCAGCGGCGTCGCGTGGTGGGGCGAGCGGACGAGGCCGATCTCGACGAACGGCAACCTTGGGAAGCCGTCGGTCTCCGAGAGCACGCGCATGCCCGGCCGGAGCGCAGACTCCGGCAGCACCGACACGGCGAGCCCCGCCATGACGGCCGCGCCGACGGCGGCCGAGCTCCAGCTCGAATAGAGCAGACGGTGCTGACGGCCGAGCGCGTCGAGGCCACCCACCGCCGCCTGCCGCCAGTCGCAGGTCGGCCTGCCGAGGGCGAGCGGCAGCGGCGTCTCCTCGTGAGCGCAGTGGCGGGCGGAGGTGACCCACAACAGCGGTTCGCGGCGGATCACCGCCCCGCCGATCCGCCCGACCGCGGCGCAGTTGGTGATGATCGCGACGTCGAGGTCGTTCGCCCGCAGGCAGTCGAGCAGCATCGGCGTCGGCTCGCACACCACTGTCACCTCGACGCGCGGGTTCGAGCGGGCGAAGCGGGCGAGGATCTCCGGCAGGAAGCGGTCGGCATAGTCGTCGGGGGTGCCGAGGCGGACGCGGCCGGTGAGCTCGGTATCGTTGAAGGCGGCGAGCGTCTCGTCGTTCAGCTTGATCAGCCGGCGGGCGTAGTTGAGCAGCCGCTCGCCCTCTTCCGTCAGCTTCGACTGCCGGCCGTCACGCTCGAAGATCGGCTTGCCGATCCGCTCCTCCAGCCGCCGCATCTGCATCGACACGGCCGACTGCGTCTTGTGCACGACGTCGCCGGCGCGGGTGAAGCTGCCGCTTTCGGCGATCGCCACGAAGCTGCGGAGCTGGTCGAGATCGAGGACGGTGGCCACGAGGCGTCTCATTCATCACGGATGCCGATGCCTCAGATTACAAACATTCGTTGGATTCATCAATCGGTCGGAGCGATCTTCACGACACGCCGGATGTGCCGGCGGACGTTTCGAGGAGTCAGTCCGATGTTCGCTCCCTCCACCACCACCCGTTCCGTGCGCCGGCCCTCCGCCTTCGCCCGCGGGCTCCGCGTGGCGGCTTCCACGGTGGCGAACTGGACGGTCTCGATCGTGCGCGGCTACCTCAATCGCCGGACGGCGCTCGAGATGATGCACTTCGACGAGCGCATGCTGAAGGACATCGGCCTGACGCGCGGCGACGTGCACGCCTCGATCATCGAGCCGATGGGCGCCGACCCGACGGTGCGCATGCGCGTCCTCGCCGTCGAGCGCCGGGCCGCGACCAAGGCGCTCGCCGCCGAGCGCCTCGCCGGACTGCGCGCCGAGGAGGCCGCCCGCGGCGTCGAGCGGCGCCGGCTGCGCATTGTCGGAGAAGATCGCGCCGCCTGAGGGCCTCTCCCCTCGGGCCGGCAGCCCGCGCCCCGTCGGCTCCCCCGCCGGCGGGGCGTCGTGCGTTCCGGGCCGGGCGCTCGGGGTGGCCGTCGGTCCCGGCCGCGGCCTTCAACTCGCGAGGGCGGTCATCGTGGCCAGCGCCCAGAAAATCGCCGATGTCGCCGCCGTCAGCTGGGCGAAGCGCAGGTAGGTCTGCCGCAGCACGGTGGCGACCACCCACTGCGCCGTTTCGGCCGAGGGCCGGTTCGCCTTATCGATCAGCGTCCAGGTTTCCGTGCGGCGGTGGTCGCAGGTGCCGGCGCCGTGCGCCTTGAGCAGGAGTACCGCGAGCATCAGGAGCGACAGCACGCCCCCGGTGCGCATCGCCAGGCCGAAATCGAACGACAGCCCGATGACGAAGGTGAAGACGGCGAGCGCCGCGAAGGCGCAGGCGCGCGCGACACTTTCGAAGGCGGCGCGGCGGACGTGCTCGATCGGGGCGAGGACGGCGGTCGGCGGCGTCTCGGCGGGGGCGCCCATGGGGTTGCTCCGGGCGTTGATCGGCTCCCTTAAGCTGGCGCGGCCGGGAGCGCTCGGCAACGACGGCGCGTGCAAGAGAGCGTTGCTCGCGTTGACGTGATCGCCGCGGCGGATCGCTCACCGACGCCCGGGCCGGATCAGCCGGAGAAGCCGCCGCTCGCCATGTAGGCCGCTTCCTCCGGCGTCGTCTGTCGCCCGAGCACGCCGTTGCGATGCGGGAAGCGGCCGAAGCGGCGGATCACGTCGAAGTGGATCAGCATGTAGTAGTAGCCCTCCTGGTCGCCCAGCGCCCGGTAGAGGTCGAGGCCGCGCTCCTGGTCGGCGATGTCCTCGCTGTGCATGAACGGCAGGAAGAAGAACTTGCGCGCCATCACCGGGAACGCCCGGTCGAAGCCGCGGTTGATGGCCGCCGTCGCGACCGAAAGCGCCTTTGCGTCGGTTGCGAACGCGCGCTCGGTGCCGCGATAGATGTTGCGGGGAAACTGGTCGGTGACGATCACCAGTGCGAGCGCCGAGTGCGGCGCCTCGGCCCAGGCGTCGAGCTGCCCCTCTCGCGCCGCCTCGGTGAGGTGACGGAAGCCGCGGCAGGCGTCGTCGAAGGCGTCCCCGCCCGCGAACCACTTGTCCGGCCCCGCTTTCCACCAGAAGTCCAGCACGTCGATCGGATCGGAGGCGGCGTTGCGGGTCATGGCGTTTCTCCTCGGGCCGGGGGGTGGCGCACACCGAGGGTGGAAAAGCGCGCCGCGTCGAGGGGCACGTAAGCACCATCGACCCGCATGAAAAGAGGGTCGCCGACGACGGCGGGATCGAAGCCCTCGTGCACCAGAGCGAGCTTGGTGAGCTTGTGCGTCCCCGTTTCCGGCAGCGCCGGGCAGAGGCGGACGAACACCGGCCGGGCATAGTCGGGCAGGCCCGCCTCGACGGCGCGGGCGAAATCCTCGAGCGAGAACGGCGGTGCCACCACCAGCGCCGCCATGCCGGCCTTGCCCTCCTCGCCCGCCATCTCGACGCCGTAGACGCAGGCGGCGGTGACGCCCGGCACCGCCCCGAGGAGGGCGGCGACCTCGACGGTCGAGACGTTCTCGCCGCGCCGGCGGAAGGTGTCGCCGATGCGGTCGACGAAGAAGAAGTAGCCGTGGCGATCGCGGCGCATCAGGTCGCCGGTGCGGAACCAGCGGTCGCCCGGCCGGAAGGCGTCGGTGACGATCTTCTTCGAGGTGGCGGCGCGATCGGCATAGCCCTCGAAGCGCTGCGCCGGCTTCTTCGGGTCGTCGAGGATCTGCGAGACGAGCTCGCCGACCTCGCCGGGCGCGCACTTGATGCAGCGCCCGTCCGGCCCGCGCACAGGCTGCTCGGTCGCCTCGTCGAAGCGCACGACTTCCAGCGGGAAGCGGAACTTTGCCCACCACGGCAGCCGCCCGACGGCACCCACCGTCTCGTCGAAGTTGAGCAGCAGCGCGTTGCCCTCGGTCGCGGCATACCATTCGAGGATGCGCGGGATGGCGAAGCGGCGCTGGAACGGCCGCCAGACGTCGGGGCGCAGGCCGTTGCCGTCGATGATCCTGAGGCCGTGGGCGCGCTCCTTGGGGTGCGGCGGGCTGTTCAGCAGGTAGCGGCAGAGCTCGCCGATGTACTGCACCATGGTGCAGTCGTAATCGACGACGTCGTCCCAGAAGCGGCTCGCCGAGAAGCGCTCGGCGATCACCGCCGAGCCGCCGGTGGTCAGCGCGATGCCGACCGCGAGCACGCCGCCGGCGGAGTGGTAGAGCGGCAGGCAGACATAGATGCGGTCCGACTCGGTGGCGTTCGTCGCGGCGGCGAAGGCCGCCATGATCGCCTGCACCCGGTAGTGGTTGATGTTGGCGGCCTTCGGCAGGCCGGTCGTGCCGCTCGTGTAGATGTAAAGGCAGCGGTCCTCGATGGTGAGCGGCGTGCGCTCGGCCGGCGCGAGCGGGCCGTCCGGGAACGCCTCGATGAGCCGGTCGACGCGCGGCCGCTCGCCGGCCTCGCCGTGCACGAAGGCCGGCAGCGGCGGCGCGCCCTGTTCGGCGAGCGGCTCGGCGGCGCTGTCCCAGGCGTCGATCAGGGCGGCGTCGACGATCGCGAGCTTCGGCGCGACGATGGCGACGGAGTGGGCGAGTGCTGCGCCGCGCTGGTGGGTGTTGAGGAGCGCCGTCACCCCGCCGGCGCGGGCGACGCCGAGCCAGACGGCGAGATATTCCGGCCGGTTCGGCATCATCAGCGCGACGCAGTCGCCCTTGCCGATGCCCTGCGCCCGGAAGAAGCGGGCGTAGCGGTTGGCGCGCTGGTCGTAGTCGCGATAGCTCAGCGTCTCGCGCTCGGAGATCAGCGCCGGCCGGTCGCCATAGCGCCGGGCGAGATCCTCCACCGCGTCGGGCCAGGTCCGGTTCGGCGCCCGGCGGATCTTGCCCGTGCGCCGCAGCGCCCTCAGCGCCCCCGAAAGGTAGGCGAACTCGCTGCGCACGCGGGCGCCGAAACCCATTCCGTCGTCTCCCCCCGCTGCGGCGCGCCCGGACGTCTCTGGCTCTTGGCTCGGCGGCGACCGCGTTGTATGGCGCGCGGGCCTCGGCCGAACCGCCGCGCGCACCTTTGCGGGAAACTTAGTCGGGGTGGCTGGCGATGGCGAGCGGCGAGACGACGAGGCGGGAGACCGAGGGCAAGGAGACGGGGGGCGAGGAAGCCACCGCAGAGGGATCGGCCGGCGAGGCGACCGTCGATGCGATCGGGCTCAACTGCCCGATGCCGGTGCTGCTCGCCCGCAAGGCGCTGGCGAAGCTGCCCGCCGGCGGCCGGCTGACGGTGATCGCCACCGACCCGCTCGCTGGGCTCGACATCCCCAACCTCGTGCGCGAGGACGGCCACGCCCTCGTGTCGCAGCGCCGGGAGGGCGACCGCTTTATCTTCGAGGTCGCCAAGGGCGGCGCGCAGCCGTAGCGCCGCCTACCTCGCACGGCCCCTGGCGAGGACGCCGCTCGCCAGCACGACGCCAGCGAGGGTCAGTGCGATGCCGACGAGCGCCGCGCCGCTCGGGATCTCGCCGAGCACGGGGATGGCGAGCAGCGTCGCGGCTGCCAGCGTCAGCGACGACAGCGCCGCCGCCTTGCTGGCGCCGAGCCGCTTCACCGCCACCGAGAACGCGAGGATGGCAACGAGGCCGCTCAGGATCCCCTGCAGCAGCACCTGCGTCGCGATCACGGCGAGGCCGGCCTCGACGAGTGGCGCGATGCCCTGCATCAGCGCCAGCGGCAGCGCGATCAGCGTCGACCACACCGCGACCAGCGCCGTGGCGGAAAGCGCGCCCAGGCCGGAGCGGCGGAAGGCGACGGTGTAGACCGCCCACAGCGCCGCCCCGCCGAGCACCACGAGGCGCGGCGCGATGTGACCGACGCCGCCGTGGGCGAGCGCCGCCCAGCCGATCGCAGCCACGCCGGCCGCCACCAGGCCGAAGCCGGCGGCGCGCAGGAGGCCGATCCGCTCGCGCAGCACCATGGCGGCAAGCACGGCGACGCAGAGCGGCATCGTTCCAGGCAGCAGGACCGCCGCCTCGGCCGCCGGCACGCGGGCGAGGCCTGCGGCGACAACGAGGAAGAACGGCGCGCCCGATCCCGCCACCATCGCCGCCACCAGCCAGAGCGGGACCCCGCGCGGCAGTAGCCCGTGCTTCAGCCAGACGGGCGCCAGCAGCACCGCCGGCGGCAGGAAACGCAGCACGGCGAGCCACTCGGCCGGCAGCGCCACTGTCGCGGTGGCGTGCCGCGTCGCGACGATCCAGCCCGCCCACACCGCCACGGCGAGGAGCGCCGCGGCCACGCCGACGAGGGTGTCGCGGTGGACGGGCAATGTCGGTGTGGGGCCGGCCGCGGGGGCCGTGGTTTCGGGGGCGATGGCGGCGATGCGGGACATGGGTGTCTCCCGGAGCTTCGGCGGCGACGCTCGCCGCCCCCTCTTTTCGCGCCGAAGGCCAGGGCATGTCCTTGCGAAGGGTTGCCGCCAAAAGCGGCCTGACGCAACATATGCGCAGCAAGGATCCACAAAAGCGCGTGATCATGCCAAAACCCGACCTCGACCGCATCGACCGCCGCATCCTCGAGGGCCTGCAGGCAGATGCGCGCATCTCCAATGTCGACCTCGCCGACCGTGTGGCGCTGTCGCCGTCGCCGTGCCTGAGGCGGGTGCGCCGGCTGGAGGAGGACGGCGTGGTGCGTGGCTACCGGGCGGTGATCGACCGCAAGGCCGTCGGGCTCGGGCTGACGGTGTTCGTCGAGATCAAGGTCGCCCGCCACAGCCTGGAAACGGCTGCCGAACTGCAGGACCGGCTGGTGGCGATCCCCGAGGTCGTCGCCTGCCACATGGTCTCGGGGATGGCGGATTTCCTCGCGGAGGTGGTGGTGCCCGACCTCGAGGCCTACGAGCGCGTGCTGACCGACAAGCTTCTCACCATCGGCGTCATCGAGGACATCCGCTCGAACTTCGCCATCCGCTCCGTCAAGGTCGACGGCCCGCTGCCGCTCGAGCGGCTCGAGGACATTGCGTGACCCTTTTCCTCCCCCCTCGCGGGGGAGGTGGCCGGCGGAGCCGGCCGGAGGGGGCGCGGCGCGAAGCGCCGCGTGAAACGTCGCAAATGGTGCACCGTCGCACGCCGACGGCTACGCCGCCGGCGCCCTCCCCGGTCCGCCTGCGGCGGCCCGACCCTCCCGCAGGGGGAGGGTGGTGCGCGAGACGGTTGCCTCTAGTGCCGCGGATGGACCAGAGCTTCGTCGAACCAGACGTCCTCGTAACCCTCCGCCAGCAGGAAGCGCCAGCCGAGCGGCAGGGCGAGATAGGGGAGAACGCGCGGAAACCACAGCGGCAGATGGACGAGATGCAGCGGCTGGAAGAAGTCCTCGGCTTCCGAGAACTCCGTCCCTGCCCAGAAGAACCAGCCAGACAGGTTGCCTTCCGGCCGCTCGCGCTGACCGTTGATCGGCTCGATCCCCGACCGCAGGTCCGCCGACACACCGGCGCGCAGGTGAAGCTTCGGCAGATCGAAGACTGCCCCGTAGCGACGGCACACCGCCTCCTGAGCCTCGATGGCACCTTCGAAGCCCGGCGCGTTCACCGAAGCCCGCCCCATCACGCCGCCGTCAGCTTCGCCATCACCTCGTCGGAGACTTCGAAGTTCGAGAATACCGCCTGCACGTCGTCGTCGTCCTCGAGGCGGTCGACGAGATCGATGAGTGTCTCGGCCTTCTCCTCGTCGACGGGCACGAGGTTCTGCGGCTTCCAGACGATCTTGACGCTCTCCGGCGTGCCGAGGCGCTCCTCGAGGGCGGCGGAGACGTCACCGGTCGCCTCGAAGGCGCAGGTGATCGTGTGGCCCGCCTCGTCCGACTGCACGTCGTCGGCGCCGGCCTCGATCGCCGCCTCCATCACCGCGTCGGCCGATCCGGCGGCCGCGAGGTAGGTGATCTCGCCGACGCGGTCGAACATGAACGACACCGAGCCGGTCTCGCCGAGCGCCCCGCCGCTCTTCGCAAAGGCGGCGCGCACGGCGCTGGCGGTGCGGTTACGGTTGTCGGTGAGCGTCTCGACGATGATCGCCGTGCCGCCGGGGCCGTAGCCCTCGTAGCGCACCTCGACGAAGTCGCTGGTGTCGTCGCCGGCGGCCTTCTTGATCGCCCGCTCGATGTTGTCCTTCGGCATGTTCTCGGCGCGGGCGTTCTGCACCGCGAGCCTCAGCCGCGAGTTCATCTTCGGGTCGGGCAGGCCCATTTTCGCCGCGACCGTGATCTCCTTGGCGAGCTTGGAGAACAGCTTCGAGCGGCGGGCGTCGGCGGCGCCCTTCTTGTGCATGATGTTCTTGAACTGGGAATGGCCGGCCATGCGTCTGTCATGCCCCGAAAAGATGTGTGGCTCGGCCGCGGCTTATAGGCCCGGATGGCCGTAAAAGGAAGCCGCGCGGGCTCGCGGGAGCCATTGCCCCGACCAGTGAACTCGCCGCGGCCGGCTTGTCTCGGCCCGCGGTCAGCCCTAGCGTCGATTTTCACCGGCGGCGGTCGAAATTCACCAAGCCGTCACAGGGAACTGTTAGTCGGCTCCTATGTCGTTCAGCTACCGCAAGACCGTCACCTTCCAGCTCGGCCAGGCGGCCAAGGCGCATCGCGCCCGGTCGACCTCGCACCTCGGCCGCATCGGGCTCCATCCGGGGCAGGAATCGGTGCTGAAGGCGCTGAACGAGGAGGACGGCCAGACGATGGGCCAGCTCGCCTCGGTGCTCTCGGTGCAGCCGCCGACGGTGACGAAGATGGTGACCCGGCTCTCAGCGCAGGGGCTGGTGCGGCGGCAGATGTCGGATGCCGACGGCCGCCTCGCCCGCGTCCACCTCACCGAGGATGGCCGCGCCCGCATCGCCGAGGTCGACAAGGCCTGGAAGCGCCTCGAGAAGGAGGCGGTCGCCGGGCTCGACGAAAAGGACCGCAAGCGCCTGCGCAAGCTCCTCAACAAGGTGGAGCGCAACCTCGCCAAGATCAGCGGCTCGCCCCTGCCGCCCGCGATCGAGGACGACGACGGCCTCGAATCGGATTGAGGTGGCCGTCTGTTGCATCGCCTCCGGCGCTTCCTGCCATGTCCCCCTGCGCGCCGCGTTGGCCGCCATGCGTCCCCCGCAGTGATGCCATGCGACGATCCCGGTCGCCGCCCGGGGAGCTTCCCGCTATGGTCGGGGTCCCTTGAGAGCAGGCCTGCCGCGCACCGGGCGTCATCCGGTGCGGCGGCTCGTCCGCGTGAGCGGGCGGAACCGTCCTCCCCCGCCGGAGCGTTCCATGGCCGTGGCGGCAGTGTTCGGGCGACCAGTGGACCTTCGTCTCCGCGGCATAGGCCTGGTTGTTCTCACGACGCTCCTGTTCGCGGGCCTCGACGCCATCGCGAAGCTGCTCGGCAACTCGCTGCACCCGATGGAGGTCGCGTGGTTCCGCTACGCAGTCAACGTCGTCCTCGTCATCATCGTGCTGCGGGCCTGGCGGCAGCCCGAGCTGTTCGGCACCCGCCGGCCGGGGCTTCAGCTGCTGCGGGGGCTGTTCCTGCTCGGCTCCACCGTCTTCAATTTCGCGGCGCTGCGCTACCTGCAACTGGTCGAGGCCGCCTCCATCCAGTTCGCCGGGCCGCTGATCGTCACGGCGCTCGCCGGCCCGCTGCTCGGTGAGAAGATCGGCTGGCGCCGCTGGGCGGCCGTGGTGGTCGGCCTCATCGGCGTGCTTGTCGTCATCCGCCCCGGGCTCGGCGGCATGCACTGGGCGGCCGGCCTGTCGCTCTGCTCGACGCTCTGCTACGCGCTCTACCTCATCCTCACCCGTCACCTCAGCCGCAGCGAAAGCGCCGAAGGCATGTTGCTGCTGTCGGCCGCCGTCGGCATGCTGGCCCTGACACCGCTGATGCCGCCGGTCTGGCAGATGCCGCCGACCGCGGCGATATGGGGGATGCTGGTGGCGCTCGGCGTCCTCGGCGGGGTCGGTCACTTCCTGTTGATCCACGCCCACAAGCTCGCGCCGGCCTCGACGCTGGCGCCGTTCGGCTACACGCAGATCCTGTGGATGACGACGCTCGGCTACCTGGTGTTCGGCGATCTGCCCGACCTGTGGACGGCAGTCGGCGGGGCGATCATCGTCGGCTCGGGCCTCTACACGCTGCACCGCGAGCGCCTGCGCCGCGTCAGCTGACGTACGGCCGCCCGGCGCGCGCCGCTCCGCCGCCCTCAGCCCTCAGCCTTCGGCGGGGCGCAGCAGCGCGGCACCGAGGATCTCGCCCGGGTGCCCGTCCACCTCCGCCTGCACGATCACCACGGCCGATGAGCCGGCGCGCCTGTCGATCTTCTCGGCGGGCAGCTCGAAGGACATCGCATCGCCGCGCCAGACACCGATCGGCTGCAGCACCCGCACCACGTTGGTGTAGGTGAGGCGCCGGCCGCCGTTCTCGCCGCGCAGCACCGAGACGGTCACCGACGGCTCGACGGCACCGATCCACACCGTCGCCCGCTGGCCGCGGGTACCGGCACCGACCTGTATCTCGAACATGTCGTCGGCGAGCCGGATCTCCACCGACAGGCGAAGTCCGAGGCCGTCGTCGACCTGTTGCTGGATGACCTCGCGGAGGGCTTCCGCATCGCTGCCGACCACGGGCGTGCGGCCGTTGACGACCATCTGCGGCGTGTAGACCGCCCGGTCGCCCCGTCGCGCGGCATAGGAGAACTGGCGGCTGGTGTTGGCCTGGCTCGCCCGTGTGTCGGCCCAGCCGAGATAGTCCCAGTAGGTGACCGGCAACGAGATCGCGACGAGGGTGCTGTCGCCTGCGAGCTCGGCCAGAAGGGCATCCGCCGGCGGGCTGGATGAACAACCTTGACTAGTAAAAAGCTCAACCACTGCGAGTGGCGGGCGTTGTTCGGCGCTGGCCGGCGCAAAGGCCGCGGCGAGCGCCGCCAACGTCAGGCCGCCGAGGGCCGACAGGCGGCCCCGCAGAGACATCATCGAAGGGGGAATGGGACGATTCACAAGGCCGACCCTACGCAGCGCCGCCGCCGGGGGAAAGTCACGGTGCTGTCACGCTGCTGCACCGCTTCGTGACCAACCGGGTCGCGAGGCCGGGGCCGCGTTTGTAGCCCGCGCACTCCGTGCACGCAACGATTGCGACTAGGCAGCGTCGTCGGGAACGGGATTGGTGAACGGGGCGAGGGCTCCCCCGGCGACGGCGCGCTCGTGCTCCAGCGCCCAGGCGACGGAGGGAAAGGCGAGGGCGTCCCACGGCAGTTCGTTCCAGCCGAACTCGCGCACCTCGAGGCTCTCCGGCCCGGCCTCATAGCCGCCCCGGAGCTCGGCGCGGTAGATCAACTGCACCTGCGACAGCCGGCGGACCGTGTAGACGGCGAGGAGCGACGTCAGCTCGATGTCGGCGCCCGCCTCCTCGAAGGCCTCGCGACGGGCGCCTTCCTCGGGCGTCTCGCCGTGCTCGAGATAGCCGGCCGGCAGGGTCCAAAAGCCGATGCGCGGGGCGATGGCGCGCCGGCACATCATCACCCCGCCCGGCGAGCGCACGACCGAGCCGACGACGATCTTCGGATTGTCGTAGGCGACGAAGCCGCAGCGCTCGCAGACATCGCGCTCGAGGCTGTCGCCGTGTGGCACGCGGCGGCGGAAGGCGGGGTCGAGGCTGTCGTCCGGCGGGCTGGGTCGGTCGGTCATGATTGTGCGTGTCGCGGTTGCGGGGGCGGCGGTGAGCGTCGCATCGCCGGCCGGCGGCGGCAAGCGCGAGACCCGGCCGCGGACCCGCAAGAGATCACGGCGGAGGCGCTGCGAGCAGGCGGACGAGGAGCGCGTCGAGGGCCGCCGCGGGCAGCGTCACGAGCCGCGGCGCGGCGGTGTAGAGGATCGCCGCCTCGACGATCCGGCCCGGATAGAGGTCGGCCAGCAGGGCGCGGTAGAGCGCCATCTGGGCGACATAGGCCGGCGCCACCGCCCCTGCGTCCGCCGGCACCCGCCGGTCGGTCTTGAGATCGATCGCCATCACCCGGTCCGGCAACACGGCGAGGCGGTCGATGCGGCCGGCGACGGCGAGCACGGCACCGTCGGCGCGGGTGAGGGAGCCGGCGATCGGCACCTCGGCGCGGCCATCCTCGCCGAACAGGCGCGCCAGAGCCGGGTCCGCGAGAACGCCCAGCGCCTCCGCCGCAATCGCCGCCGACACTGGCTCGTCGAGATCCGGCGCCTCGCGGGCGAGGAAGCGTGTGGCGACATCCGCGCGCTCTGCCGCGGCGATCGTCGCCAGGGCTTCGATCAGCCGGTGGACCAGCCGGCCGCGGACGAGGGCGGTGGGGTCGGCGACGCGGGCGGGGCCCGGAGCCGTCGTCGCCTCGTCCTCGTCGGCCCAGGCGGAGGAGGGCGACAGCGTCAGCACCGCCGCCGGTGCCTCGGCCTCGCGGCCGACCCAGGCGGGCAGGCCGGCCTCTTCGGCCTCCGCCACCGACGCGCCGCCGGCCGGTCCGATCGGCGGCAGCGGCAGTTCGGGCTCGGCCGGAACGGGTCGGGGCGCCTGCCAGCGCAGCGCGGTGAGGGCGCCCTCGGCGTCGCGGACCTCTGCCGCGTCGGAGACGAGGGCCCGTTCCACCATGGCGTGCCAGCAGTCCTCGGACGCCGCCCGCTTGCCGCGCCAGCCGCAGACGACGAGGCGGTCGGCGGCGCGCGTCAGCGCCACGTAGAGGAGCCGCCGGTGTTCTTCCGCCGCGCGCCGGCGCGTCTCGGCCAGCACCGGCTCGCACGCCGCCGGCCGGTCGCCGGCCTTCGCCGCCCAGACGAGGCAGGCGGCGGCGCCGTCGAGCGGCGGCAGCGCGAACAGCTTCGGGTCGTGGCTCGAATGCGAGGGCCCGCTGCCGTCGTCGGCGACGAACACCACCGGCGCCTCCAGCCCCTTGGCGCCGTGCACCGTCATCACCCGGAGCGCGTCGCCGGCCGTCTCCGCCTCGCGCTTGACGACGGCCGGCGCCGCCGCGAACCAGGCGAGGAAACCGTCGAGCGTCGGAATGGCATTGCGCTCCTGCTCGAGCACGAGGTCGAGGAAGGCGTCGAGCACCTCGTCGACCTCCGGCCCGAGCCGCGCGAGGAAACGTCGCCGGCCGCCATCGCGGCCAAGAACCGTCGTGTAGAGCTCGAACGGCCGCTGCCGTGCGGCCGCGGCGCGCCAGGCGGAGAGGCGAGCATGGGCGGCCTCAGCGCGCGGATCGGCGCTGTCGGCCAGCGCTGCGACGAGGGTGCCCGGCCGGCCGTGGGCAAGGTCGAACAAGAGCGCCTCGTCGACGTCGAACAGCGGGCTCTTCAGCACGGCGGCGAGCGACAGGTCGTCGGCCGGCAGCGCCAGCACCTGGCCGAGCGCCACCAGGTCCTGCACGGCGATGTGCTCGCCCAGCACCAGCCGGTCAGTGCCGGCGACCGGCACGCCGCGCCGCTTCAGGGCCCGGCTCAGCGCCTCGACGAACGGCCCGCGCTTGCGCACCAGCACCAGCACATCGCCGGCCCGCACCGGCCGGCCATCGGGCAGCAGCTCGCCGGCGCTGATCCACCCGTCGATGGTCTCGGCGATGCGCTCGGCGAGGCGGACGGAGGGGTGCGCCATGCCGATGCGGTCGATCGGCTCGCGCCAGTCGTCCGGCACGGTGCGCTCGTCGGGCAAGACCTGCGGCCACACCTCGACGAGGCCGATTTCCGTCGCGCGGATCGCCTGGTGGACGGGGGCGTCGCCGTCGGCCGACAGCCCCTCACGCGCCGCCGGGTCGGCGAACACCCGGTCGACGGCGGCGAGCACGTCCTGGGTGGAGCGGAAGGAGAGCGTCAGGCGGACGTCGTGGAAGGCCTCGCGCACCGCCGCCGCCTTCGCCTGGAAGCCGCGCCGCTCCGCCGCGAACGCCGCCGGCGCGGCGCCCTGGAAGCCGTAGATCGACTGCTTCTCGTCACCGACCGCGAACACCGTGCGGCGGCCGGCGCGTGCGCCGGCGCCGGCGAAGAACTCGGCAGCGAGGTCACGCACGACCTGCCACTGCAGCGGGCTCGTATCCTGCGCCTCGTCGACGAGGATGTGGTCGATCGACTGGTCGAGCTTGTAGCGGATCCAGGCGCTGGCATCGGAGCGCGACAGCAGGTCGGCGGCGCGGCGGATCTGGTCGGCATAGTCGATCAGGCCGCGCCGGCGCTTCTCCGCCTCGACGCGGGACAGCACGGCATCGGCAAGCCGCGCCAGCGCCGCCGTCCGCACCACCGCCCCGGCGGCGCGGCGGCGATCGAGGAGGGCGAGCACGCGGGCCTGTTCGTCCTCGTAGGCCTGCAGCAGATCGGGGTGCGCCTTCGCGACGGCTGCCGACAGCGCGTTCTTGCCGGAGCGTGGACTGCCGTTCTTGGTGAACAGGAAGGCGCACCAGGCGGCCGTGCGCGCGTCTGCATCACCGATGGCGGACGCATGGATCTCACCGGCCCGCTCCTGCGCCGTCGCTGTCGAGGCGGCCAGCGCGTCGTGCAGGCGGACGAGGTCATCGCCGGCAAGGAGGCGTTCGTCGAGGATGCGCGCCGTCAGGCTCTCGGGCGTATCGCCGGGGGCGAGGCCGAGGGTGGCACTGAGCCGGGCGATGGCGCCGTCGAGGTCGTCGGCGCTGCGCAGCCACTCGCGGAACTCCTCGCGCCGCGCCACCACCGCCTTGATCGCCTCGCCGAGCCCGCCATCGCTGACGACCGGCAACAGCGTGTCGAGCGCGCGCGCCGCTGCACCGTCGGGATGTGCCACCGTCTCGCGCAGCACGGCGGCGAGCGCCGTCTCGGCGAGCTCGGCGGCGAGGCGGTCGTCCATGACGGCGAAGCGGCCGGCGACGTTCGCCTCCAGCGGAAACTGCGCCAGCAGCGAGGCGCAGAAGGCGTGGATGGTCTGGATCTTCAGGCCGCCGGGGGTCTCGAGCGCCCGGGCGAACAGCCGCCGCGCCCGCGTCGTCGCGCCGGCATCGACCGTGCCGCCCTCGATCTCGGCGAGCTGGCGGGCGAGGTCGGCCTCGCTCAGCGTCGCGAAGCGGGCGAGCGTGTCGAAGACGCGGGCCGCCATCGTCGCGGCAGCGGCCTTCGTATAGGTCAGGCAGAGGATGCGGCCGGGGTCGGTGCCGGCGATCAAAAGCCGGATGACGCGCCAGACGAGCACGTGCGTCTTGCCCGAGCCGGCGTTCGCCGACACCCACGCCGAGGCGTCCGGGCTGGTGGCGCGGCCCTGCGCGTGCTTGGTGTCCGCCGGGACCTCGAGGATGACGCGCCGGCCGCTCATGCCTCGCCGCCTCCGCCGACGGTCCACTCGCGCGCCCGGGCCAGGTGGTCGTAAGGGGCGTCCATCGCCTGCTCGAAGGCGACGCGGGCGCGGGAGAGGTAGCCGTTGCCCACGTCGTCGTAGCGGGCGATCAGCGCCGTCAGGCGGGCGATGGCTTCCGCGGCGAGGGCGTCGGGCGAGCGGTCGACGCCGTCCTTGTCGATGCCCGGCTCGATCGTCACCTCTTCGACCGGATCGGCTAGCCCGCGAAGGCGGATGTAGGCGAGCGCGGCGATCGCCTCGTCGGCCGGCACGCCCGGAAAGCCGTCCCGCCGCACAATCGCCGCCTCGAGCGGCAGCTGCGGCGCGAGCAGGCTCGCGACCTCCTTGGCCGAGGGCGCGCCGCCGGTCTTGTAGTCGACGATGAACAGGCCCGCCGCCGTCTCGTCGATGCGGTCGGCGCGGCCGTTCAGCGTGAACGGTCCGCCGGGGGCGGGGATCGACAGCGCGCCCTGTACCTCGAGGTGGCGACGGCGCGCCACCGGCCGGTCGGCCTCGGTCGCCACGAAGGCCTCGGCGATGCGCAGGAAGCGCGGCCACCACAGCGCCGTCACCTCCGGATAGTCGGCCACCGCCGTGAAGGCCTGCCGTCCTGCTTCCACAAGCGCCAACACTGCCGCCGCATCGAAGCGGCCGCTGTGCGCCTGGAGGAAGGTCGCCAGCGCGGCGTGGACGATGTTGCCGCGATCGGCGGCACCGGGGTCGGCGGCGACCGGATCGAGCGGCTTCAGGCCGAGGACGCGGCGGGCGTAGACGGCGTAGGGGTCGCGGATCAGAGTCTCGATCTCGGTGACCGACAGCGCCCGCGGCCGGGCGGCGAGCGGCGGCCGCGGCTCCGGCCGGGGGGCGGCCACCGGCGGTCCGTCGGGCCGGTCGAGGCGGCGGGCGCGGCCGAGGTGGCGGGCACCCTCGGCGGCCATCGCGGCGCGGCCCGCTTCGCCCGCCACCGCCTTCAGGCGCTGCAGGAAGCGCGAGGCGACCGTCGGCGCACCGCCGGCCCGGGCCGAGCGCGTCAGCAGCACCCGCGGCGCGCCGAGGGCCATCTCGACGTCGTGGGCGGACAGGCCAACCCGACGCTCCGGCGCCTCGAGCCCGAGCGCCGCCCGCATCGGCCGCGTCAGCCACGGGTCGACGCCGACCACCTGCGGCCACGTCGCCTCGTTGAGGCCGGCGAGCACGACGAGGTCGGCCGCCTGCAGGCGCGCCTCCAGCGGCCCCCAGATCTCCACCCGCCCCGGTCGGCTGCCGGCGGGCCGCACCGCTGCGCCGCCGGCGAGCACGTCGAACAGCCCCGGCCAGTCGCGCGGCGCGACCGCGAGGTCCTCGGCGTCGCCCGCCGAGAGGCGCTCGAAGCAGCCGGCGAAATGCGCCTCCGCCGTCGCTGTGGCGAGTTCTTCGCCCTCCGCCGGCGTGCGCACGGCGGCGAGCGCGGCGGCATGGGCGGCGGCCAGCGCGGCGACCGAGACGGTCGGCGCGGCGGCGAGATCGGTGAGCGGCGACAGGGCGGTGACTAGCCGGTCGGCGAGGTCGATGGCGCCGTCGAGGCTCTCGCCCCGGCGCATCGCTGCGAGGTGCGCCGCGCGGTGGCGGGCACTGGCCGCGAGCGCCGCGACGCCGGGGGCGAGCCGCGGCCCGCGCAGGACGCCGCGCTCCAGCCGGTCGACGGCGGCCGTGCGGGCATCTCGCGACAGCCCGAGGTCGGCCAAGGGGTGCTTGAGGAGGGCGAGCAGCGCCGCCGGGTCGTCGCCGGCGATGCCGACCTCGGCGACGAGCCGCGCCAGCACGCCGAGCGGCGTCGATCCGGCGGGGGTGCCGGCGGAATCCTCCACCGCGATGCCCCAGCGGGCGAGCTCGGTGGCGACGCGTCGGGCGATGGTGCGGTCGGGTGCCACCAGCGCCGCCCGCGTCGCACCGTCGGCCAGCGCCTCGCGCAAGGCGAGCGCGATCGCGGCGGCTTCCTCGCGCTCGTTGGCCGCCTCGACGAGGCCGAGGCCGGCGAGCCCGTCGGCGACTGCCACCGGCGTGCCGAAGCGGTCGGCGATGCCGGCCCAGCGCTCGGTCGTCTCGGCCGGGCGGAAGGCTTCCGAGACGATGTGGCCGCGCAGCGGCCGAGACGGCTCCGTCAGCGCCGCCACCTCGGCGCGCGTCACGCCGAGCCGCGGCAGCAGGCGGGCGAGACCGAACTGGGGGTGGCTCGGCGTGCCGTCGCCGTCGGCGATCGCAGCCCACGTCTCCGTGTCGAGCGTCAGGTCGAGACCCGGCAGCACGACGGCGCCGCGCGGCAGCCGGGCGATCGTCGCCATCAGCCGCGCCGTCGCCGGCACCGAGCCGGTCGAGCCGGCGGCGATCACCGGCCCCGCCGGCGGTCGCGCGGCGAAGCGGGCGGCTTCGGCGTCGATCAGGCGCAGCCGCCGCACCACCGGGTCGATGCGGCCGCGCTCGGCGAGGATCTGCGGCCAGGCGGCGGTGGCGATCTCCAGGAAGGCGAGCGTCACCTGCCAGAAGCGTGCGAGCTCGGCCGGCACGATGTCGCCGAGCCGCGCCCAGTCGGTCTCCTCGGTGGTCACCTGGTCGACGAGGGCGAGCAGGTCGTCGGCGAGGCGGGCGGCGTCGGCCGGCGAGGTCGGCACCAGCACTTCCTCGCCGGGCAGCAGCTTGCGTGCGTCCGGCGACAGCGCGCGAGCCCAGCCGAGCACCAGCCTCGTCATGACGACGCGCCGCTCCAGCGGGTCGACCGCCGGCGGCAGGTCGGCGAGGGCTGCTCCCACCGGCGACAGCGCCAGCAGGTCCTCCTCGACGTCGCCGAGCGGGCGGATCGACGGCAGCAGCGTCGCCCGGCCGCCGGCCGCCTCGGTGATGGCGGCGGCGAGGGCGCGCCCCGCGCGGCGGGTGGGGACGAAGATGGTGGCGTCGGCGAGCGCCAGCGGGTCGTCGCGCAGCGGCGGTCCCGGCACGAGCCGGCCGGAGACGAGGGCGTCGACGAGGGTGGCGAGGAAGTTCGCCGAGGGCGGGATCGTGTAGACGCGTGGCTCGGCGCCCGGTCCCGTCATGCCGGTCAGGCCGCGCTCTGCTGGATCGCCGCCTCCGCCTCGCGGATCGCCTCGGGCGTGCCGACGTGCAGCCAGACGCCTTCCATCCGCACCCCGAACAGCCGCCCGGCCTCGATGGCGCGGTCGAACAGGACGTTGAGCGAGAAGCGGCCCTCGGGGGCGCCCTCGAACAGGCGGGGATGCAGGATCGCCGCACCGGAATAGGCGAACGGCGAGATCTTCGAGGCCGGCCGGCGGCTGAGGCGACCGTCGCCGTCGAGCATGAAGTCGCCGGGGCCGTCATAGCCGACGGCGGGCACCGTGGCGGCGAGCATCAGGAGCCCGTCCATCCGCGTCTCGTCCCAGGCGCTGGCGAGCCGCGCGAGGTTCGGCGACACGCCCTCGATCCAGAAGCTGTCGGAATTGACGAGATAGAACGGCTCCGGGCCGAGCAGCGGCAGGGCCTTGACGATGCCGCCGCCGGTGTCGAGCAGGGTGCCGCGCTCGTCGGAAACGTGGACGTGCGGCTTCTCGCGCCGCGAGGCGTGCACCTCGACGAGGTCGGCGAGGTAGTGGACGTTGACCACCACCTCCTCGACGCCCGCCGCCTCCAGCCGGTCGAGGCCGTGGTCCATGAGGGCGCGGCCCGCCACCTCGATCAGCGGCTTCGGTGTCGTCGCCGTGAGCGGCCGCATGCGCTTGCCGAGCCCCGCCGCGAGCATCATCGCCCGTTTCGGACCCGCCACTGTCCGCCGAATGCCGAAGCGCTCCGTCGCCATCCGTCCGCCCGTTCTTCGATGGTCACCCGCCCTCGGGAGCGAGGACGCCGGCGGTCTCATACCAGAGCCGGAGGTCGGACAGAACCGGATGGCGGAGCGACCGCGACAGATAGTCCTTCACTCGCGGCAGGTGGGCGAGATAGTGCGGCTTGCCGTCCCGCCGGTCGAGGCGGGCGAAGATGCCGAGGATCTTGGTGGCGCGCTGGGCGGCGAGCGTCGCGTAGTCGGCGCGGAAGCGCTCCTCGTCGAAGCCGGGGTCGGTCGCCCGCCGGCCGAACACGTAGCGCTCCACCAGCATCTCCTCGAGATCCGGGGAAACGGTGACGCGGGCGTCCTGGGCGAGCGAGGCGACGTCGTAGGCGGTCGGCCCCAGGAGTGCGTCCTGAAAATCGAGGAGGCCGATGCGGCCGACGCCGGCCCGCTCCGGCAGCCACATCAGGTTGGGGGAGTGGTAGTCGCGCATCGCCCAGTGCTGCTCCGACGTCTCCAGCCGGTCGAAGGCCGCCTGCCAGAGCGTCACGAAATCCGCAGCCTGCTCGGGCGTGGCGGCCGCGCCGGCGCCGGCCGCGTGCGGCAGGTACCAGTCGAGCAGCAGCTCCACCTCGATCGCGAGCGCGCCGGCGTCATAGGGAGGCGGTGCGTAGACGGTGCCGTCGGACAGCACCACCGGCTGCGGCGGCGGCTCGGCGTGGAAGGCGGCGAGCAGGTCGACGGCGACGCCGTAGCGCTCTGGGTCGGGCGTTCCGCCCGGCGCCACGACCTCGTGGCCGAGGTCTTCCGTCAGCAGCAGGCCGTGGGCGAGGTCGCTCGCGTGGATGCGCGGCGCCGACAGGCCGCGGTCGGCGAGTGCCACCGCCATGGCGACGAACGGGCGGACGTCCTCGGCGAGGTGGGCGATGCGGCTGTAGGGCTTGCCGTCGCGCACCGGCGGGCCGTCGGGGCGCGCGGGCGCGTTCATCAGCACGCCGCGGCGACCATCCTCCGCGGCGACGCGCTCGTAGCTGCGGCTGGAGGCATCGCCCTGCAGGAAGCGGCGGGCGACACCCGTCCAGCCGGCGCCGTCGAGGAAGTCGCGGATGGCGAGCGAGCGAGCGAGGCGCTCGCCGGCGGGGCCGGAGGCGGTCAGCGTCGCCGTACGGCTCTCCGGCCGGTCGCCGAGATCGAGGGCGAGCGTGATGTCGGCGTCGGCGAAAGCGTCGCCGCCGCGCTCGGGCCACTCGACGAGGACGACGCCGGCCGTCCGCGCCTCGTCGAGGCCGAGCTCGTCGATCTCCGCCGGATCGGTCAGGCGATAGAGGTCGGCGTGGGCGACTGTCAGGCGGCCGGCGGCATAGGTCTGTACCAGCGTGAAGGTCGGGCTCGGCACCTCGAGCGCCGGGTCGTCGGCGAGCGCGCGCAGCAGCGCCCGCGCCAGCGTCGTCTTGCCGGCGCCGAGATCGCCCTCGAGGCGCACCACGTCGCCCGGCGCCAGCGCCACGGCGATGTCCTCGGCGAGGCGGATGGTCGCCGCCTCGTCGGGCAGCGGCAGCGACCAGACGCGCGGTGCGATGCGCTCCACGCCCGCGTTCACGACGTTACCGCCCGCCTCGGCGGCAGCGGGTCGCGGGCCGCGGTCTCGCCGGGCCGTGACGGGAAGCGGCAGATCACCGTCGTTCCCGCGCCTTCCTTCGAATCGATCGCCACCGTTCCCCCGTGAAGCGCGACGAAGCTCTTGACGATCGACAGCCCGAGGCCGGCGCCGTGGCGGCTCGCGCCGGTCGGGCGGGCGACGAAGCGGTCGAATACCTGGTCGATCAGTTCCGTCGGGATGCCGCGGCCGCGGTCGCTGACGGCGATCCGCACGCCCTCCGCCTCCCGCGCGCAGGCGATCTCGACGCGCCCGCCCGGATCGGAATGGGCGATGGCGTTGGACAAGAGGTTGAACAGCACCTGCCGCACCCGCTTCTCGTCGCCGACGAAGGTGCCGACGTCGTCGGGCACCTTGGTGGAGAGCTCGAGGCGCGCCTCGCGCAGGCGGTCCTGCACGCCCTCGACGGCGGCGGCGATGGTGGCGGCGACGTCGACCTCGGCGAGCTCGAGCTCCATCGCGCCGGCGTCGATGGTGGCGAGGTCGAGGATGTCGTTGATGATGGCGAGCAGGGCGCCTGCCGACGACAGCACGTAGTCGGTGTATTCGCGCTGCTTGTCGGTGAGCGGCCCGGTGCGCGTGTCCGCCAGGAGCTGCGTGAAGCCGATCACCGTCGTCAGCGGCGAGCGCAGCTCGTAGGAGACGTGCTGGATGAAGGCGTCCTTGATGCGGTCGGCGGCGACGAGGGCGTCGTTGCGCTCGATCAGCGCCCGCTCGACCTTCACCGAATCCGTGACGTCGACGAAGGTTGCGAGCGTCGCGCCGTCCGGCAGCGGCACGGTGGCATAGTCGATGACGACCTCGCCGGCGCGCTCGCAGCGGCCGACGGCGCGTGGGCGGCCCTCGGCGAGGCCGGTGACGGCGGCGGCGATCTCCTCCCAGGCGCGGCGGGCGGCCGCTCCCGGCGCCGCCGTGCGGCGGGCGAAGACGCCGATGTGCGGCCGTTCGGCGAGGAGGGCGATGTCGACGTCCCAGACGGAGGCGAAGGCGGGGTTCCACAGCCTGAGCCGGCCGTCGGAGCCGAACACGGCGACACCCTCGGCGAGGTGGTCGAGCGTCTCGCCCTGCACGCGGATGAGGGCGTTGTAGCGGCTCTCGAGATCGAGCCGCTCGGTGACGTTCTCGTAGACGTAGGTGACGCCGCCCTGCGGATGCGGGCTCGCGAGCACCCGCAGCGTCTGGCCGTCCGGCAGGTGCCACCAGTGCTCCTGCGCCTCCACCGACTGGTAGGACGACAGCACCTCGCGCTTCCAGGCGCGGAAGTCGGCCTGTTCGGGCAGCATCCGCGCCGAGCGCAGCGCGTCGAGGAGGGCGCCGTCTTCCGGCCGGCTCTCCAGCAGCGCCATGTCGAGGCCCCAGAGCGACTGGTAGGCGGCGTTGTAGAAGGTGAGGCGGCGGTCCGGCCCGAAGATCGCGACCGCCGTGGCGAGCTGGTCGAGGGTGCGGGTGTGGTAGTCGAGCGTGCGCTTCAGGGCCGCGTCGGCGAGCTCGAGCTCGGTGACGTCGACGCCGACGCCGCCGGAGCCCTCCTCGGAGGCGGCGGCGACGACGTCGAGGATGCGCCGCTCGCCGGCCGCGACGACGGCGACGCGGCGCGCCACGACGGTGCGCTCGGCCAGGGCCGCGGCGAGGGCCGCCCGGTCGGCGGTGTCGAGCAACTCCGGGGCCTCGCCGCTGGCGGCGAGGGCGCCCTCGGGGACCTCGACGGCGCGGGCGTAGGCGTCGTTGTGCCAGACGATGCGGCCGTCGGCGTCGCGCAGCCAGAACGGGTGCGGCAGCCGGGCCACCAAGGCCTTCAGCGCCGCCGATTCGCGCTCGGCGCGGAGCCGGGCGGCTTCGGCTTCGGCTAGGCGTCGGTGTTCCTCTCCGAGCTCACGGAGGCGAACCAGGCGGCTCGTGCCGGCGGCGCGCCCGCTCGCCTCCAGCGGCGCCCCGGCGCTCGTCGTCAGCGCCAGGCGGAAGCGCTCGCCGGTGGCGGAGAGGCGGTCGAGATGGGCGGCAAGGGCTGCGGCGGACTCGGGCGCGAGCCAGCCGTCGAGGGCGGCGAGGCCGGGCGCGTCGGTTGGCACACCGGTTTCCGGCGGCAGGTAGCCGACGGTGCGCGGCGCCTCGCCGGTGCGCAGCACGAGCAGCCGCTCCTCGTCGCCGGCGAGCAGCGTCTCGGCGCGGTCGGCACGGCGGGCGGCGTCGCGGGCGGCATCCTCGGCCCGGCGGATGCGATCGGCGGCGCGGGCGCGGGTGCGGGCGAGGGCCACGGTGACGAGGGCGGCGAAGGCGAGGGCACCGACGAGGGCACTGCCGAGCGTCGCCTCGACCGGCCCGAAGGCTTCGGCGAGGCTTGGCGTGGGGGCAAGGGTGGTGGGCAGGCCGGCGAGGGCACTCGAGGCGGCGAGGGAGAGGCGGGCGCGCAGGCGCGCCGACACGCCGGCTCGGCGCGGCCGCGCGGTCTCCGAAGCTCCGGATTGTCCGTCGCCGCGCCCCATCGGCCGCGAACTCCCGTGATTGCAGGTCGGGCGGTTGCCGCGCGGCGCCGCCGTGGCGCGAATCGGCCTCCGCCCACCATATCGCGATCCGTCCGGCGGCGAGAAGCAAGGAGACGGGGGTCGCTGCCGTTCTCGCGCCGCCTTGTCGCGCCGCCCTTCTCGCCTGCCGCCGCCGTCGCTATATCGGAAGCGCCGGCCCGCGTGCCGGCGGCAGGCAGGAGATGCGGCGATGGGCGAGCACGCAGCGATCGGTGGCGTCGACGTTCTCGATGTCGCGGAAACCTGGCGCAAGGGCGGCCGCGACGTCGCCATCGCCACCGTGGTCGAGACCTGGGGCTCGGCGCCGCGGCCGGTCGGCTCGCACCTCGTCGTCGACGGCGAGGGCAATTTCGAGGGCTCGGTCTCCGGCGGCTGCGTCGAGGGCGCGGTGGTCGGCGAGGCGATCGAGGTGATCTCCGACGGCAAGCCGCGCATGCTGGAGTTCGGCGTCGCCGACGAGACGGCCTGGCGGGTCGGGCTGTCGTGCGGCGGGCGCATCCGCGTCTACGTCGAAAAGCTCGCCTGAGCCGGCGGAAAGGGACTCCCCCATGGACGCCGCCCTGCTCGCGGAGATGAACGCCGAGCGCCGTGCCCGGCGCGCCGTCGTGCTGCTGACCGACCTCGGCAACGGCGCGGCGCGGCTGGTGCGGCCGGGCGACGACCTCGCCGCCGACCCGTTCGGCGAGGAGATCGGCAAGCGGCTGCGATCCGGCCAGTCCGGCCTCGCGACGTTGGCCGATGGCGCTTCTGCCTTCCTCACTGTCCATTTGCCGCCGCCGCGCCTCGTCGTCTGCGGAGCCGTCCACATCTCGCAGGCGCTCGCGCCGATGGCGAAGATCGCCGGGCTCGACGTCGTCATCGTCGACCCGCGCACGGCGTTTGCCTCGCCGGATCGCTTTCCGGGCGTTCAGCTTCTGGCGTCGTGGCCGCAGGACGTGATGGACGAGCTCGCCTTCGACCCGTGGACGGGGCTCGCGGCGCTGACCCACGACCCGAAGATCGACGACCCGGCGGTCACGGCGGCACTGGCCGCCGGCTGCTTCTATGTCGGCGCCCTCGGCAGCCGGAAGACGCACGCCAAGCGCGTCGAGCGGCTTCTCGCCGCCGGCGTCGACGAGGCGGCGCTCGGACGCATCCACGCCCCGATCGGCCTCGCTATCGGCGCGGCGAGCCCTGAGGAAATCGCCGTCGCCGTGCTCGCCGAGACCATCGCGGCGCTGCGCCGGCCGGCCCGCGAGGCGCGGAGCGCCGCGGCATGAAATTCGGTCCGGTGGCGACGGCGGGCGCCGCCGGCACGATCCTCGCCCACTCGGTGAAGGCCGGCGAGCGGACGCTGCGCAAGGGCACGCGGCTCGGCGCCGCCGACGTGGCGCGGCTCGCGGCGGCGGGTGTCGCCGAGGTCATCGTCGCCGCCCTCGATATCGACGATATCCACGAGGACGCTGCCGCCGGCCGGCTCGCCGAGGCGGTGGCGGGAGACGGCGTGCGCGTCGAGGAGGCCTTCACCGGCCGCTCCAACCTCTATGCCGAGGCGGCCGGCGTGCTCGTCGTCGACGGCGGGGCGGTGGACGCCTTCAACCGCATCGATCCCGGCATCACGCTGGCGACGCTGCCGCGCTTTGCCGCCGTCGAGGCGGGGCGGATGGTGGCGACCGTGAAGATCATTCCGTTCGCCGTGCCGGAGGCGGCCGTCGCTGCGGCGATGGCGGTGCTCGCCGACCGGCCGCCGGTGCGCCTCGCGGCCTTCCGCCCGGCCCGCGTCGGCGTCGTCTCGACGCTGCTGCCGAGCCTCAAGCCATCCGTGGTCGACAAGACGCTCAAGGTGCTGGCAGAACGGCTCGCGCCGGCCGGCGCGACGATCGCCGCCGACGTGCGCGTGCCGCATGACGCCGAGGCCGTCGCCGTCGCGCTGCGACAGCTCGCGGCCGACGGTGCCGATATGCTGGTGGTTTTCGGCGCTTCCGCCGTGGTCGACCGCGGCGACGTCATCCCGGCCGGTGTCGAGGCGGCGGGCGGCGAAGTGCACCACTTCGGCATGCCGGTCGATCCGGGCAACCTGCTGCTCGTCGGCGCCCTCGGCGACATTCCGGTCGTGGGGGCGCCCGGCTGCGCCCGCTCGCCGAAGGAGAACGGCTTCGACTGGGTGCTGCAGCGCCTGCTCGCCGGCCTGACGGTGACGGCCGACGACATCACCGGCCTCGGCGTCGGCGGGCTCCTGATGGAGATCGTCTCGCGGCCGCAGCCGCGCGCCGGCCCGGTGCCGGAGGTGGCCGCGCCCGCCCGCCGTGTCGGCGCCGTCGTGCTGGCAGCCGGGCGCGGCAGCCGCATGGGCGGGCCGGTGAAGCAACTCGCCACCATCGGCGGCGTGCCGCTGGTGCGGGGGGCGGCGCAAGCCGCGGTGGCGAGCCGGGCGACGCCGGTCGTTGTTGTCACCGGCCACGCCGCCGCCGACGTCGCGGCGGCGCTGACGGGCCTCGACGTGACGGTGGTCCACAACCCCGACTTCGCCGAGGGGCTGTCGACGTCCTTGCGCACGGGCCTGGCGTCGCTGCCGGAGGACGTCGAGGCGGCGGTGGTCGTGCTCGCCGACATGCCGGGCATCGACGCCCGGGCGATCGACCGGGTGGTCGGCGCCTACGACCCGGCCGCAGGCGCCCTCGTCGTGATGGCGACCGCCGGCGGCAAGCGCGGCAATCCGGTGCTGTGGTCGCGGCGGTTCTTCCCGGAACTTTCTGCGATCACCGGCGACACCGGCGGGCGGCAGATCATCGCCGGTGTGCCGGAGGCGGTCGTCGAGGTGGAACTCGGCGAGGCGGCGGCGATCGACGTCGACACGCCGGAGGCCCTCGCTGCGGCGGGAGGGCTGCTCGGCCAGCCGGGATGAGCGGTGACGGCGCCATCGCGCCGACACCCGCATGCGCCTATCCTGTGCGTCCCGCCCGACCGAGGACCGCCCCGTGCTGACCCGCCCCGACCCGCCGCAGACCCGCAGCTTCAGCGATGCCGCTGCCGCCGTGGCCCACGTGCGCGCCCTCTACGAGGCGGAGACGGGTTACCTGCGTGAGCACTTCCGCCACTTCGCCGCCGGCCGTCCGCCGGCCGAGCGGGTGCGCGCCTATTATCCGACGGTGTCCCTGACCACCGAGAGCTATGCGCGCGTCGACACCCGCCTCTCCTACGGCTTCGTCAGCGCGCCGGGCACCTATTCCACGACGGTGACGCGGCCCGACCTCTTCCGCGGTTATCTCGAGGAGCAGATCGGCCAGCTGATCCGCAACCATGGCCGGCCGGTCGAGGTCGGCATCGGCGACACGCCGATCCCCGTCCACTTCGCCTATGCCGACGGCATCCACATCGAGGGCGTCCTCGACGCCGAGCAGATCCGCTCGATCCGCGACTGGTTCGACGTGCCGGACCTCGCGCAGATGGACGATTCGATCGTCAACGGCACCTGGGTCGGTGCGCCCGGCGAGCCACAGCCGCTGTCGCTGTTCACGGCGCCGCGCGTCGACTACTCGCTGCACCGGCTGCGCCACTACACCGGCACGAGCCCGGAGCATTTCCAGAACTACGTCATCTTCACCAACTACCAGTTCTACATCGACGAGTTCATCGCCTACGGCCTCGCCGAGATGGCCGACCCGGACAGCGACTACGACGCCTTCGTCGAGCCTGGCCACCGCGTCACCCGCAACATCCGCCACGGCGGCGGCGCCTCGGGGGAGACGCCGCCGCGGCTGCCGCAGATGCCGGGCTATCATCTCGTCCGCCCGGACGCGTCCGGCATCTCGATGGTCAACATCGGCGTCGGGCCGTCGAACGCCAAGACGGCGACCGACCACGTGGCGGTGCTGCGCCCGCTCGCCTGGCTCATGCTCGGCCACTGCGCCGGGCTCCGCAACACCCAGAAGCTCGGCGACTACGTGCTCGCCCACGGCTACGTGCGCTGGGACCACGTGCTCGACGAGGACGTGCCGCCGTGGATCCCGATCCCGCCGCTGGCCGAGGTGCAGATCGCCCTCGAGCAGGCGGTCGGCGAGGTCACCGGCCTGTCGGGGTGGGAGCGCAAGAGCATCCTGCGCACCGGCACCGTCGCCACCATCGACAACCGCAACTGGGAGCTGCGCGACCACCGCGAGCCGGTGCAGCGCCTCAGCCAGAGCCGGGCGGTCGCCCTCGACATGGAGAGCGCCACCATCGCCGCCAACGGCCTGCGCTTCCGCGTCCCCTACGGCACGCTGCTCTGCGTCTCCGACAAGCCGCTGCACGGCATGCTGAAGCTGCCCGGCATGGCCGACGCCTTCTACCGCAGCCAGGTCGACCAGCACCTGAAGATCGGCATCCTCGCGATGGAGAAGCTCAGGGCCCTCGGCCTCGAGCAGCTCCACAGCCGCAAGCTGCGCTCGTTCTCCGAGGTCGCCTTCCAGTGACCAGGCCACGATGGACAGCGGCGGCGGGCGATCTCATAGTCGCGCCATGACGGCCGACGACACCACCCGCATCGCTGCCCACGACGCCGCGGCCCGCATCGCGGCGCTGCCGCTGCCCTTTGACGAGCTGTTCGCCCGCGGTGACCTCAGCGTCGAGTTCTATGCGCCGCGCGGTGCGGACCTCCAGGAGCCGCACGACCGCGACGAGGTCTACATCGTCGCCACCGGCTCCGGCACGTTTCTCAGGAACGGCGAGCGGGTGCCGTTCGCGCCCGGCGACTTCCTGTTCGTCGCCGCCTTCGAGGAGCATCGCTTCGAAGATTTCGGGGACGATTTCGGCACCTGGGTGTTCTTCTTCGGCCCGGTCGGCGGCTGCCGGCCGGCGGTCTGACCCCCGGCCCCCAGCCGACCCCTTCATTCCAGTCACCAGGACGGACGCGCATGGCGCTGCACTTCGACCGACGCGAGTACGACGACCGCCTCGCCGCCACGCTGGAGGCGATGGAGGCGCGCAAGCTCGATGCGCTCCTGATGTTCGCCCAGGAGAGCATGTACTGGCTCACCGGCTACGACACGTTCGGGTTCTGCTTCTTCCAGGCGATGGTGCTGACGAAGACCGGCCGCTTCACCCTGGTGACGCGCGCCCCGGATCTCCGCCAGGCGCAGCACACCTCGATCGTCGAGGACATCCGCGTCTGGGTCGACCGTGGCGAGGCCGATCCGAGCGGCCAGCTGAAGGAGACGCTGTTCGAGCTCGAGCTCCTCGGCACCCGCATCGGCATCGAATACGACACCCACGGCCTGACGGCCGCCCACGGCCGCAAGATCGACGACGGGCTGAAGTCGTTCGCCACCCTCGTCGACGCCTCCGACCTGGTGCCGTCGCTGCGCATGGTGAAGAGCCCGGCCGAGATCGCCATCGTCCGCGAGGCGGCCCGCATCGCCGACCTCGCCTGGGAAAAGGCACTGCCCGAGATCCACGCCGGCGCCGACGAGGGCCGCATCCTCGCCGTCCTGCAGGGCGCGGTGTTCGAGGCGGGCGGGGAGTATCCGGGCAACGAGTTCATCATCGGCTCCGGCCCCGATGCTCTGCTCTGCCGCCACAAGGCGGGCCGGCGCGCCCTCGATCCGCAGGACCAACTGACGCTCGAGTTCGCCGGCACCTTCCGCCACTACCACGCGGCCCTCATGCGCACGGTGATCGTCGGCACGCCCACCTCGCGCCACCTCGCGCTCTACTCCGCCGAACGCGAGGCGCTCGGGGCGGTGGAGGCGGCGATGCGGCCCGGCAATACGTTCGGCGACGTCTTCGACGCCCACGCCACCGTGATGGACGGCCGCGAGCTGCAGGCGCACCGGCTGAACGCCTGCGGCTACTCGCTCGGCGCCCGCTTCGCGCCGTCGTGGATGGACACGCCGATGTTCTACCGTGGCAACAAGACGGCGATCGTGCCGAACATGGTGCTGTTCGCCCACATGATCCTGTTCGACAGCGAGGCCGGCGCGGCGATGACGCTCGGCCGCACCTATCTCACCACCGACGCCGACCCGGAGCCACTGTCGACGCTGCCCCTCGACCTGCCGATCGCGGCGTGAGGGGCCGGTAGCGAAGCGGGCCCGCGCTTCCTTTATCTTTGCGGCGCATGCCGGTAGGGTCGGCGCCTTGCGAGCGGACTGGGAGGCAGGCGCGCGGATGGTGGATCGCGGCATGACGGGATGGACGGGTCGGATGGTGCGGATCGTGGCGCCCCTGGTGGCGGCGGCGTTCGTCGCCGCCGGCTGCAGTGGTGGCGATGCGGTGAGCGACCTCGCCCCGACACCCACGGTGGCCGGCACCACCGCGCCGATCGGGCCGTCGGCCGTGGGCACCGCGAGCTTCGCCTTCGAGCCGTTCACCGGCGTGCCGGGCAATGCCGCGGACGAGCTGACGCGCCGCATCGCCGACGCCGCCGGCCGCGAGGGCCTCAACCTCGTGCGCCGCGTCGGCGCCCCTGCGACGTTCCGCGTCAAGGGCTACCTGACCGTGGTCGGCAATCCGACCGCGACGACGCTCTCCTACATCTACGACGTCTACGATGCCTCCGGCCGGCGGCTGCACCGGATCGCAGGCCAAGAGCCCTCGGGCGGCACGTCGGGCGACCCGTGGTCGGGCATCACCGACGAGACGCTGGAAGTGGTGGCGGAGCGCACGGTGGCCGCCCTGAAGGCCTGGCTCGCCTCCGGCAGCGTCTGAGCCGGCGAAGGATTGCGGCGTCCGCGCGGTTGTCGGCGCGGGGGAGGGTTGCTAGAGAGACCGCGACCTTCCCGCCGGCGCCTATGCCGGCTCTGCACGACCCTTCCCTGGAGGACGATCGCCGGCATGAAGCTCGTGTCAGGGAATTCCAACCGCGTGCTCGCCGAGGCGGTCGCCGGCTATCTCGACATCCCGCTGTCGAAGTGCATGGTGCGGCGCTTCGCCGACCAGGAGATCTTCGTCGAGATCCAGGAGAACGTCCGCGGCGAGGACGTCTTCATCCTGCAGTCGACGAGCTTCCCGGCGAACGACCACCTGATGGAACTGCTGATCATCACCGACGCGCTCCGCCGCGCCTCGGCGCGCCGGGTGACGGCGGTGGTGCCCTATTTCGGCTACGCCCGCCAGGACCGGAAGCCCGGCCCGCGCACGCCGATCTCGGCGAAGCTCGTGGCGAACCTGATCACCCGCGCCGGCGCCGACCGGGTGCTGACGCTCGACCTGCACGCCGGCCAGATCCAGGGCTTCTTCGACATCCCGACGGACAATCTCTACGCCGTGCCGGTGATGATGCGCGACATCAAGGAGCGCTACGCGGCGAACGACCTGGTCGTCGTCTCCCCGGACGTCGGCGGCGTGGTGCGGGCGCGGGCGCTGGCGAAGCGCATCGACGCGCCGCTCGCCATCGTCGACAAGCGGCGCGAGCGGCCCGGCGAGAGCGAGGTGATGAACATCATCGGCGACGTCGAGGACCGCAACTGCATCCTCTTCGACGACATCATCGATTCGGGCGGCACGCTCTGCAACGCCGCCGAGGCGCTGCTCGCCCAGGGCGCGAAGAGCGTCACCGCCTACATCACCCACGGCGTCCTGTCGGGTGGGGCGGTCGCCCGCGTCGAGGGCTCGATGCTGAAGGAGCTCGTCATCACCGATTCGATCCAGCCGACCGAATCGGTGCGCAAGGGGCGCAACATCCGGGTCCTGTCGATCGCGCCGCTGATCGGCGAGGCGATCAGCCGGACGGCGCTTGAGAAGTCGGTGTCGAGCCTGTTCGACTGAGCCGGCGCTTCGAAGACCGGGCCGTCGCGAACGGCCCCTCCCGCAAACGCGCCCGCCACAAACGGGCTTGCCAGCCGCCGCTCCCGCCCCGACTATGACGGCGGGATGACGACGGGAGGCGCGTTTTGGACGACGCGGAAGCCAGTCCGGAAAGCCGCGCAAGCGCGGCGGTCGTGTCGATCGCCGCGCCACGCGGACCGGCACCCAGGACGGCGCAGGCAACGACGGCCGTGGGGCCGCACACGGGTAGCCAAGCGGCGTGCCAGCCGCAGGCCACCCCGGTGACGAGCTTCGATCGCCGGGAGCTTTCCAGCATCCTCAAGGTCTACGGCCGCAAGGTCGCGGAGGGCGAATGGCGCGACTACGCCATCGACTTCCAGCGCGACGAGGCGGTGTTCTCGATCTTCCGGCGCGCCAGCGAGATGCCGCTGTTCCGCATCGTCAAGGACATGCGGCTCGCCCGGCGGCAGGGCGCCTACTCGGTCGTCGCCGCCGGCGGCATGATCCTGAAGCGCGGGCCCGATCTCGAGCGGGTGCTGGCCGTGCTCGACAAGAAGCGCTCGCTGAGGCTGGTCGACGCCTGAGGGTCGGCTGGTGCGGCGCATCTTGCGGCGGGATGGGTTCGGACCCGACGGACAAATCCAATCCGTCATCGCCCGGCTCGACCGGGCGATCCATGCCAGAAAAACGCTAGCCGTTTCCGTGGCTTGTATGGCCCGTGAAGCGGGGCATGACGGCGTCGGGAAGGCGAGCGCCTATCGCACCGCCTGCAGGATCGACACGTAGTTCGCCACCGCGGCGCCTCCCATGTTGAACAGGCCGGCGAGCTCGGCGTCCTTCACCTGCATGTCGCCGGCCTGGCCGGTGAGCTGCATGGCGCAGAGCGCGTGCATCGACACGCCGGTGGCGCCGATCGGGTGGCCCTTCGACTTCAGGCCGCCCGAGGGGTTGACCGGCAGACGGCCGCCGATGGCGCTGTGGCCGTCGCGGATGACGTCGGCGCCGCGGCCGGGGGCGGCGAGGCCCATCGCCTCGTATTCGATCAACTCGGCGATGGTGAAGCAGTCGTGCGTCTCGACGAGGTCGAGGTCGTCGAGGGTCAGCCGCGCCTCGGTGAGCGCCCGCGACCACGCCTCGCCGCAGCCCTCGAAGCGGACGATGTCGCGGCGCGACATCGGCAGGAAGTCCTGCACGTGGGAGGCGGCGCGGATCGCCACCGCCCGCTCCATGCCGAGCGCCGTCGGCATGTCGGTGAGCACGATCGCGGCGGCGCCGTCTGAGACGAGCGAGCAGTCGGTGCGCTTCAGCGGCCCGGCGACGCGCGGGTTCTTCTCGCTCTCGGTGCGGCAGAACTCGTAGCCGAGGTCCTTGCGCATCTGCGCGAACGGGTCGGCGACGCCGTGCCGGTGGTTCTTGGCGGCGATCGCGGCGAGCGCGTCGGACTGGTCGCCGTAGCGCTGGAAGTAGGCCTCTGTGATGCGGCCGAAGACGCCGGCGAACCCGGCCGGGATGTCGCCCTCCTCGGCAAGGTAGGACGCGCGCAGGAGGTTCTGGCCGATCTGCGGGCCGGGGGTGTCGGTCATCTTCTCGACGCCGACGACGAGCACGACGCGGGCCGCGCCGGCGGCGATCGCCCGCACCCCCTGGTGGACGGCGGCGGAGCCGGTGGCGCAGGCGTTCTCGACGCGCGTCGCCCGCTTGAAGCGCAAGCCGGGGTCGGCCTGCAGCACCAGCGAGGCGGTGAAGTCCTGGGCGGAGAAGCCGGCGTTGAAGTGGCCGAGGAAGATCTCGTCGACGTCGGCGGCGGCGATGCCGGCGTGGGCCAGCGCGCCGCGGGCGACGCCGACGATGAGGCTTTCGACGGTCTCGCCGTCTTGCCGTCCGAACGGGCTGTGCGCCCAGCCCACGATCGCAGCCGTCATCGCCACTCTCCGTCTCGTGCCCCGTGCTGGCTGATATGGCATGGCGACCGGGGCGTTGAAAGACCAGCGGGATGCCCGAAGGTTGCCGTGGCACCCCGCCGGTGACACGATCGGAGCGGAACACCGGGGGCTTTGCCGGCAGGCCGGCGGCTGGGAGGATGATGTGCTGACGGGTGTGCAGGTGCGGGCGGCGCGCGCAATGTTGCGCTGGGAGATCGCGGATCTCGCGGCGGCGGCCGGCGTCCCGGAAGAGGACATCGCCCGCTTCGAGGCGCACGACGGCCCGTCGCCGGTGGACCTCGACCTCGCGGCCGTCGCCCGGGTGCTGGAGGAGGCCGGCGTCGAGCTGCTCGGCGGCGGTGCCCCTGGGGTGAGGTTGCGGCCGCAGGCCGGCAGCCTCCGGCCCGAAGAGCTCAATGCGGAGAACGACGGCTGAGGAAGCGTCGATCGGGCATGCTATCGCGCTCGCTGCCGCATCCGTGCGCCTGAAAGCTTTCCGCCGGGCGCGGAACGTGGTAGCGGAGATCGCAATCCGCGGCGCTCGGCGCGGCGCCGCCCCGCGGCGCCGCGCTTAGCCCGTTCTGTCGTCTAACGACATATCGTCCGAACGACCCTGCGGGGCGCGCCTGCCGGCGCGGTAGCGGACAGCAGTGCAAGGGTGCGCATGGCGAAGGAAGAAGTCCTGGAGTTCCCGGGCATGGTGACCGAACTCCTCCCGAACGCGACGTTTCGCGTCAAGCTCGAGAACGACCACGAGATCATCGCCCACACGGCGGGCCGGATGCGCAAGAACCGCATCCGCGTGCTCGCGGGCGACAAGGTGCTCGTCGAAATGACGCCGTACGATCTCGCCAAGGGGCGGATCACCTACCGCTTCAAGTGACCGTCGGCGGGGCCTGAGCCGGCCCGCGCCGCCCGCGGTGCCGGCCCCCCTCCGCAGCCATCATCCTGGAGCCAGCATGCGCGAGCCCGCCGTCCTCGTCCTCGCGTCCGGTTCGCCGCGGCGCCTCGCTCTGCTCGAGCAGGTCGGCCTCGTGCCCGATCACCTGTTCCCGGCCGAGATCGACGAGACGCCGCAGTCGCGCGAACAGCCCCGCCAGCTCGCGGAGCGGCTCGCCCGCGGCAAGGCCGAGGTCGCGGCCCGGCGCTTCGCCGCCCAGGAGGCGCGCACCCGGGCCTTCATCCTCGCCGCCGACACCGTCGTCTCGGTCGGCCGCCGCGTGCTGCCGAAGGCGGAGACGCAGGACGAGGCCGAGCGCTGCCTGGCGCTGCTCTCCGGCCGCTCCCACACCGTCACCACCGCCGTCGCGCTGATCACCCCCGGCGGCAAGCTGCGCGAGCGCACCGTTGAGACGCGGGTGCGCTTCAAGCGCCTGTCGGCCGTCGAGACGGGCGCCTACATCGCCTCCGGCGAGTGGCGCGGCAAGGCGGGTGGCTACGCCGTCCAGGGCCTCGCCGCGACGTTCGTCGCCTCGCTCGCCGGCTCCTACAGCGCCGTCGTCGGGCTGCCGCTGCACGAGACCGTGGCGCTGCTCGTCGGCGACGGCTTCCCGGTGCTGGAGCGCTGGTCGGTCGACCCGATCGCCGCCGCCGCCGAGGCCCGCAGCGAGCCGCTCGCGGCCGCCGAGCCGGCCTCGACGCCCGGTGTCGCGGCCGGATGAGCCCGCTGCCGCCGCCCGGCACGCCGCGGGCCCGCCCGTGCGCGATCTGCTCGGCCCCGCGCGTCGAGGCCTACAAGCCGTTCTGCTCGAAGCGCTGCGCCGACGTCGACCTGCACCGCTGGCTCGCCGGCTCCTACGCGATCCCGGTCGTGGAGCTCGACGGTGCCGACGACGAGGACGGCCGGCCACCTGAGCGCGACCGCGAGGACTGAGGTCAGCGCAGCGGCTCGTTAACCGCTGCCTGCCAGGGTGCGTCCCTGGCCCGCGGGGCACGCTTTGCCCCCGCCCTGACGGACGCGCCATGACCGACGCCCCCGACCCCCTCCGCATCGCCGCCCCGGCGCTCGCCGCCGCTGTCGTCGCCTGGCTGACGCGCCTGCGCGTCGAGCGCCGCCTCGCCGCGCGCACGCTGGAGGCCTACGACCGCGATGCCCGGCAGTGGCTCTCCTTCCTCGCCGGCCATCTCGGCGGTGCCCCGGATCTCGCGGACCATGCGGGTCTGAGGACGGCGGACGTGCGCGCCTTCCTCGCGCGCCGGCGGGCGGACGGCGCCGGTTCGCGCACCATCGCCCGCCAGCTCGCGGCGCTGCGCTCCTTCGCCGGCTATCTCGAGCGCGAGCATGGCCTCAACGCCGCGCCGATCCGCGCCGTGCAGGCGCCGCGCCTTAAGCCGTCGCTGCCGCGCCCGCTGTCGGTCGTCGACGCCCGCCGCGTCACCGAGGAGGCCGGCGAGGACGCCGCCGAGCCGTGGATCGCCGCCCGCGACGCCGCCGTGGCGATGCTGCTCTACGGCGCCGGCCTGCGCATCGGCGAGGCGTTGGCGATCACCGCGACCGACGTCGCCGGCGACACCTCGGTGCTGCGCGTCACCGGCAAGGGCGGCAAGGTGCGGCTCGTACCGCTCCTGCCGGCGGTACGCGCGAGCCTCGACGACTACCGCCACCGGCTGCCGTTCCGGCCGGGCGCCGGCGAGCCGCTGTTTCGTGGCGCCCGTGGCGGGCCGCTGTCGCCGCGGATCGTGCAGCGCTCGCTCGCGCGGCTGCGCGGCGCCCTCGGGCTGCCGGACACGGCCACCCCGCACGCGCTGCGCCATTCGTTCGCGACGCATCTCCTGTCGGCCGGCGGCGACCTGCGGACCATCCAGGAACTGCTCGGCCACGCCAGCCTGTCGACGACCCAGCTCTACACCGCCGTCGATGCCGACCGGCTGATCGACGTGCACCGCCGCGCCCACCCGCTGGGCGGCGAGGCGGCCGTTGCCGACACGGCGGCGAGCGTGCGAAGGATGAACGCGGGCTAGGGACCTGGAATGAACGATTTCGGGGGGACGGGCGTGCCGGAGGCGGATGTGCCGGAGGTTCGGCGTGACACGCTCTCAACCATCGGTCCTGCCGGTGTTGCGTCGGCAGGCGGCACCATCTTCGACGACGCCCCCGGGCTCGAGGCGCTGCGCCGGCATGTGGAGGCGCTGATCCGGCGGCGCGCCGGTGGCGAGCCGGTGCGCGTGTGGGTGGTCGGGTGCGGCGCCGGCAGCGAGGCCTATGCCGTCGCCATGGTCTGCGAGGAGGCGCGGCGCGCCTCCCGCGGCCAGACACTCCTGCAGATCTTCGCCACCGACGGCGACCCCGACGCGATCGGCCACGCCCGCATCGGCCTCTATGGTGCCGACGCGGTGGCGGCGCTGCCGCCGGGGCTCCTCGGCAGCTATTTCGCCTCCGAGCCGAGCGGCCACCGGGTGCGCGCGGCGATCCGCGACCGGATGACCTTCTCCGTCCACGACGTCGCCCGTGATGCGCCGTTCGCCCGGATCGACGTCATCGTCTGCCGGATGCGGCTCGCGGCGCTGCCCCCGGACGCCCGCGAGCGGGCGATCGGCGCCTTCCACTACGCCTTGCGCGGCGAAGGCGTTCTGCTGACGCGCGCCGAAGACGGCATGGGCTCGCCCGACCGCTTCACGTCGGACGTTCTGGACCGCCGGCTCTATCGGCCGAGCGGACCCGGGCGGGTGTCGGACACGGCCGGCCTGCCTGGGGTCGATGCCGCGGCAGACGCGCTGCGCCGCCTCGTCGTCGAGAAGTGCGCGACGCTTGCGGTGGCGGCGGCGTTCGCGGTCGATCCGGACGGCCACGTCCGGTTCACGCTCGGCGACACCGGCCCGCTGACCGAGCTGCAGCCCGGACCGGCGAGCCTGCTTGTCACCAACATGGTGCGCCCCCACCTCGCCGGGCCGCTGCGGCGGGCGATGGCGCGGACGCGGCGGAGCGGCGAGCCGACGGTGGTCGCGCTGACGGTGCCGGCCGACCCCGCCAATGACGGGCCGCGGCTCGTCGTCCACCCCTTTCCGGAGATGCAGGAGGGCGGCCTCCTCGTGCTGGCCGGCGTCGAGCGGACGCCGGCCGAGGCCGTCGCCCCGGCGCCAGCGCACGGTGACGCCCCGTCCGCGGACATCGAGGAGCTCGCGGCGGAGGCCGCGGAGCTGCGCTCGAGCCGCGCCGAACTCCGCGCCCTCGGCGACGAACTCGCTGCCCGGGTGGCGCGGCTGCAGGTGCGCGGCGACGAACTCGAGGCGATGCAGCGCGGCATCGCCGTGCCGGCGCTGGTGCTCGGGCGGGACCTCCGCGTTCGCCGCTTCACGCCGGAGCTCGAGCGGCTGTGCGCGACGGCGGTGCTGCGCGAGGGCGACCCGCTGTCGGCGATCCGTTGGCGGACGCCGCTGCGCTCGGAGGTCGTCCAGCGCCTCACCGAGGTGATCGCCTCCGGCGAGAGCCTGGTGGTGCCCTTCGTCACCGGCGAGAGCACCTTCGAGGCGCGCCTGACACCCTATGTCGCCGGCGACGGGGCGACCGACGGCGTCGTCGTCGCCTTCCACGACGTCACCGGCCTGCAGCGCGGGCTCGCCCGCGCCGAGCGCGAGCGCGAGATCGCCGTCGAGATGCTGTCGGCGCTGAACGAGGGCCTGGTCAAGGTCGACCCGCGCGGTCTCGTCGAGTTCCTCAACCCGGCGGCGGCAGCGATGACCGAGTGGCCGCGCGAGGAGGCGGTCGGCCGCTCCCTGGACGAGGTGGTGACGCTGTCCCTCGACCCGGCGCGGCCGCGCCTGCCCAACCTCGCCATCGAGGCGGTCAGGGCCGGCGGCGAGATCCGCTCCGAGATGCCGGCGGTGCTGACCGGCCGCGCCGGGCGGCGCACCGTCGTCGAGTTCGTCGCCCAGCCGATCGGCGCCGCCGACGGCCATCCCGACGGCGCGGTGCTGACGCTGCGCGACGTCGGCGAGCGCGAGCGGATGGTCGCCGAGCTCGAGTGGCGCGGCAATCACGACGTCCTCACCGGTCTCCTCAACCGCTTTTCCCTCGAGCGCGAGGTCGGACGGACGGTGGAGGCGGCGCGGCTGCGCGGCGTAACGAGCTGCCTGATGTTCCTCGACGTCGACAAGTTCAAGATCGTCAACGACACCTCCGGCCACATCGCCGGCGACCAGCTGTTGCGCGACCTCGCCCGCACGCTCACCGAATCGGTGCGGGCGAGCGACATCGTCGCCCGCGTCGGCGGCGACGAGTTCGCCGTCATCCTGCAGAACTGCCGCCTCGAGGACGGCGAGACATCGGCGGCGAATCTCGTTCGCCGCGTCGGCGATCTCGGCTTCGTCTGGGGCGAGCGGTCGCATCCGATCGGCCTTTCGGTGGGGCTGGTAGTGATCGACCGCGTCGCCGCCTCCACCGCCTTCGACGTCATGGCCGATGCCGAGATCGCCCTCTACGAGGCGAAGACGCGCGGCGGCGGCCGCATCGAGGTGTTCCGCTCGGGCGACGACCCGGGCGGCGCGCGCGCCCAGTTCGCCGTGCTCACCGAGATCAACCGGGCGCTCACCGAGCGGGCCGTGCAGCTCTATTGCCAGCCCGTCGTCTCCGCGGAAGGCGGCGCGTTCACTGGCATCGAGATCCTGGCGCGACTGCGCGATCGCGGCGGGCGGGTGATGATGCCGGGGGTGTTCCTGCCGGCCGCCGAGCGCCACGGCCTCGTCCGGCGGCTCGACCGGGCGGTGGTGCGCGGCACCTTCGAGGCGCTCGCCCGCCTTGGCCGCGGCGCCGCGGCGCACGGCCTCGACATCCACATCAACGTCGCCGGCTCGACGCTGTCGGACCGCGACTTCTTCGAGCACGTGCGGGCGACGGCGATCGAGAACGGCATCGACATGGGCCGGATCGTCTTCGAGATCACCGAGAGCGCGGCGATCCTCGACCTGCCGGTGGCGCGCAGCTTCGTCTCCGGCGTGCGCCAGCTCGGCGGCCGCATCGCGCTGGACGACTTCGGCAAGGGCATGAGCTCGTTCGACTACCTGCGCCTGCTCGAGGTCGACATGGTGAAGCTCGATGGCTCCTTCGTCAGTGGCGTCGCCGACGACCGCATCAACCAGGCGATCGTGCGGGCGACCGTCGACGTGGCGAAGGCGATGAAGCTGACGCTGGTGGCCGAGATGGTGGCCTCGCAGTCCGACGCCGATTTCCTGCGCAACGCCGGCGTCGACCGCCTGCAGGGCTACCTCGTCGCCGCCCCGGAGCCGATCGAGGACTGGTTCGCGCGGCTGGGGGAGGGGGCGTAGGCGGCGACGGGCACGGCGGGGGTCCGCGAGCGGCCTCCCGTGGGATGTTTTCTCTATGGAGCACGACACTACCGCTTCAGCGGATCGCCGGGGCGCATGAAGAACCTTCGCACTGCGTCGGTCGCCCGCTTCCATGGATCGCGTCGTGGGATCCGTGCGTCGAGCCAGTCAAGAGCCATCGCACCGAAGTTTTTGTCACCAACGACGTAGTCGACCGGCTGGCCGTGCAAGGCGCAAAATTGTGCGAGCTGCCGTGCCTCGCCCAGTTGCGCTGTGAGAACGTAGGCGCAAATGTGCGCGTCCGAGTATGATTTTCGCTGCTGCCAGTGAATGTTGTTCTCGATTTGCGTTACAAGATTTTCGAGGATCGCATGATCCAAAGAGAGTTCGAGTGATCGATCGGACCAAAAGAGTATGCGTTCAGCTATCTCGTCCACGCTGAGGCCGCTATCGGCGATTTTATCTTCGAAAAGCGCCGGTGGATGCGTCGTCCATGCGCCGTTGACTCGCAGAGATTTCTTCAGGTTCTTGTTTCTGGCAACCCTACGATATCCCAAAAGATATGGTCGAGTTCCATAGGCTTGGCGTTAAACCATAAGACGGTCGACTCATCATCTTTACTGACGAGCCAGGTAGAGTGAAGGAACCACTCGCCGCGTTCACGGAAAATGTTGTTGTTGATGGTTTTCCAGCCAGCGGCGCGAGCGCGCGAACGGAGACTGGTCGTCACCGCCCGCTCGAGCGCGTATCGGCTCTTCTCAAACTGACGCCTTTCGCCGGCCGACAGTTCAGAAATGGTTTGCCCCCCCCGCTTACGCCGCGATCTCGGCGTCCGTCAGCGCCCCCGGTCCGCGGATGGCGCCGGGCGGGCACTTGCCGAGGATGATCATGCCGAGGACCTCGTCCTGGGTGACGTCGCTCGTCAGGGCCGAGCCGACGAGCTTGCCGTTCTTCATGACGAACACCCGGTCGGCGAGGTCGAAGACGTCGTGCAGGTCGTGGCTGATCAGGAAGATGCCGATGCCCTCGGCCTTCAGCTGCTTGATGAGCTCGCCGACCTGCGCCGTCTCCTGCGGCCCGAGCGCCGCCGTCGGCTCGTCCATGATCAGGATCTTGGCGTTGAAGTGGATGGCGCGGGCGATCGCCACCGACTGCCGCTGGCCGCCGGAGAGCGAGCGCACCGGCTCCTTGAACTTGCGGAAGTTCGGGTTGAGGCGGCCCATCACCTCGCGCGTCGCCGCCTCCATGGCGACGTCGTCGAGGGTTCCCCAGGCGGTGAGCAGCTCGCGGCCGAGGAAGAGGTTGGCGGCGGCGTCGACGTTGTCGGCGAGCGCCAGCGTCTGGTAGATCGTCTCGATGCCGTAGCGCTTGGCATCGCGCGGCGTGCCGATGTCGGCCTTCTGGCCGCCGACGAAGATCTCGCCGGTGTCGGAGCGGTAGGCGCCCGACAGGATCTTGATCAGCGTCGACTTGCCGGCGCCGTTGTGGCCGAGCACGCCGACCACCTCGCCGGGATAGAGGTCGACGCTGACGCGGTCGACGGCGCGGATGCCGCCGAACGAGATCGAGATGTCGCGCATCTCGACGAGCGGGGTGCCGGTACGGGTGCTCATCGCGCGGTTCTCCCGGTCACTTGAAGCGCTTGCGGTAGACGGTGTCGAGACCGACCGCCACCACCAGCACGATGCCGACGACAATGTTCTGCAGCGGCGTGTCGAAGCCGAGCAGCACCATGCCCGATTGCAGGCTCTGCATGACGAGGGCACCGAGCATGGCGCCCGCCACCGTGCCGGCGCCGCCGGCGAGCGAGGTGCCGCCGATCACCGCGGCGGCGATGACGTAGAGCTCGTCGAGGGTGCCCTGGGCGTTCGTCGCCGAGGTGAGGCGGGCGGTGGAGATCGCCGCGCCGAGCGCCGCCAGCATGCCCATCAGAGCGAAGATCGTCATCGTCACCCGGCGGGTGTTGATGCCGGCGAGCTCGGCCGCCTCGGGGTTGCCACCGATGGCGAAGACGTAGCGGCCGAAGCGGGTGCGCTTGGTCAGGAAGGTCATGGCGATGCCGACGCCGACGGCGATCAGCACCGGGATGGCCCAGCCGAACGGGATCTGCAGCATCCCGCCGTCCGGCACGGCGATGTTGTGCGTCTCGGCGTAGCGGCGGGCGAGGGCCGCCGGCATCATGTAGGCGTTGATGACCATGGTGGCGACGATGACGGCGAGGCAGCCGACCGCCACCGTCACGACCTCCGCCCACGCCGGCTTCAGCGGGAAGTGGAAGCGCTGGCGCTGGCGCCGCGCGTTCAGCGCCGCGACGACGATGCAGAGGCAGGCGACGATGCCGATCACCCAGCTCCACGTGGAGCCGATCGAGCCGTCGGCGCCACCGCCGATCAGCTTGAAGTTGTCGTCGGTGAGCGGGATCGTCTTGCCGGAGGCAATCCACCAGGCCGCGCCGCGCCAGACGAGCAGGCCGCCCAGCGTGACGATGAAGGCCGGCACGCCGAGATAGGCGATGACGAAGCCCTGCAGGCCGCCGATGATCGCGCCGAAGAACAGGCCGATCAGCAGCGTCAGCGCCCAGACGGCCGGATTGTTGAAGCCGAAGGTCGGCGTCAGGTAGTTCACCTGCACCACGGCCATGATCATGCCGGTGACGCCGAGGATGGAGCCGACCGACAGGTCGATGTGGCGCGTCACGATGACGAGCACCATGCCGGTCGCCATCACCGCCACCGAGGCGGTCTGCACCGACAGGTTCCACAGGTTGCGCGGCGTCAGGAAGGTGCCGCCCGACAGGATGTGGAAGCCGATCCAGATGACGGCCAGCGCGCCGATCATGCCGAGGAAGCGGACGTCGACCTCGAGCGCCTGGAGGATCGAGCGGGACTGTTGCTGCTGCGGCGGCGAGGATGCGGCTGGGACGCCGACGGCGCGTTCGCTCATGGACGACCCCCTGGACACGACCCGGCGGCAGGCGACATCGGCCCGGCCGCTCCTTGTTCCCGAACTTCGGACTGTGGCCGGCGCGCGTCAACTGCGCTTGCGGGCGAAACAGGTCCCGAAGCCGCGCGCAAACGGACGGAGGGGGCGCTGGGCGCCCCCTCCGCTTGCGGTCACGCTCAGTTGCAGGCGGCGACGGAGCCGGCCGGCACGCCCTGGCAGACGGTCTCCTTCGGCACCCAGCCGGCCTCGATGACCGTGCCGAGGTTGTCCTTGGTGATCGGCACCGGGGCGAGGAAGGTCGCGTTCATGGCGACGCCCTTCGGGCCGCCGTTGAAGGCGACGGTGCCCGGCACCTGGTCGAGCGCCGTGCCCTTGGAGAGCTCGACGGCGATCTCGGCGGCCTTCTTGCCGAGCTCGCGGGCGTCCTTCCACACCGACACCGTCTGGGTGCCGAGGGCGACGCGGTTCAGCGCCGCGAAGTCGCCGTCCTGGCCGGAGACCGGCACCGTGCCAGCGAGGCCCTGGCCCGAGAGCGCCGCGATGGCGCCGCCAGCGGTGCCGTCATTGGAGGCGACCACCGCGTCGACGTCGTTGTTGTTGGCGGTGAGGAACTGCTCCATGTTCTTCTGGGCGTTGGCGGGCAGCCAGGCGTCGGTATAGGCCTCGCCGACGTTCTTCACCTTGCCGCTGTCGATGGCGTCCTTCAGGACCTCCATCTGGCCGGAGAACAGGAAGTCGGCGTTCGGATCGGCCGACGAGCCCTTGATGAAGACGTAGTTGCCCTCGGGCGCGACCTTGAACACCTCGCGCGCCTGCATCCGCCCGACTTCCTTGTTGTCGAACGTGATGTAGTAGGCGGACGGGATCTCGATCAGGCGGTCGTAGCCGACGACCGGGATGCCCTCGGCCTCGGCCTTGGCGATCGCCGGGGCGATGGCGTCGGAATCCTGGGCGAGGATGATCAGCGCCGTGGCGCCCTGCGAGATCAGGCTCTCGACGTCGGTCAGCTGCTTGGCGGCGGACGACTGCGCGTCGGCCGAGATGTAGGACGCGCCGGCGGCTTCCAACGCCGCCTTGATCGCCGCCTCGTCGGTCTTCCAGCGCTCTTCCTGGAAGTTCGACCAGCTGACGCCGACGACCGGCTTGTCCTGGGCCAGTGCGGCGCCGCCGACGGCGACCGCGAGAACCGTGCCCGCGAGCAGGGCCTTCATGAACTGCATTTCCATTCCCTCCCTCGTCCACCGGCCGGCGGTGGATCGGTAAACCGTTCCGGCGTGCCAAAGCCCCGGCGCAGCGCCCCCCGCGCGCCGCCGGCCGCTCGCCGGGCCGGACGCCCCACCGTTCAAACGGCGATTGCGGGCAGGTCCGACCATGGGATCGATTCCGCACTTTCCCGATGTACGCAACTCAATTCGATGGCGCAGCGCACGCGGCGCGCGAAAGGCGAGGCGGCGAGGGCGGGTCCGCCTCGAATTTAACTCTCTGGAATGACTGTAATACTGCGCACGGAACGACCACTGGCCTCGCCGCTGCCGGTTTGATGTGCGCCGATCATCGCCAGCCCGGTTCCGTCGTCCGGCGCGGCCATTGCCGCACTGCGGTGGGAAAGGCTTCCCAAGCACCCGGCCCGTCGTTAACGTCGGCGTCAGGGCTCGCTTCGGCACCTCCCGACCGGACCGGCCGAAACTCCCAGGTTGCGACAGATGGCGATCATTGCCGCCCTCCATCATGTGACGCGCTATTCCTACGACCGGCCGGTGATGCTGGGTCCGCAGACCGTCCGATTGCGCCCGGCGCCGCACTGCCGGACGCCGGTGACCGCCTATTCGCTGAAGGTCACGCCGGCCGAGCACTTCGTCAACTGGCAGCAGGACCCGTTCGGCAACTGGCTGGCGCGCTTCGTCTTTCCGGAGCGCACGACGGAATTCGCGATCGAGGTCGACCTTCACGCCGAGCTCGCCGTCTACAACCCCTTCGACTTCTTCATCGAGGACTACGCGGAGAAGTTTCCCTTCGCCTATCCCGACGACCTCGCGGTCGAGCTCGCGCCCTATCTCGTCACCGAACCGTCGACGCCGCTGCTCGACGCCCTGGTGGCGTCGGTGTCGCGCCAGCCGCGCCCGACCGTCGACGCGCTGGTCGAGCTGAACCAGCTTCTGAAGGACGACGTCCGCTACATCGTCCGCCTGGAGCCCGGTGTGCAGACGCCCGAGGAGACGCTGACGCTGAAGTCGGGCTCCTGCCGCGACAGCGGCTGGCTGCTCGTGCAGATCCTGCGGCGCCTCGGCCTCGCCGCCCGCTTCGTCTCCGGCTACCTCATCCAGCTGAAGCCCGACGTCGCCGCCCTCGACGGCCCCTCGGGCACCGACCACGACTTCACCGACCTGCACGCCTGGTGCGAGGTCTACATCCCCGGGGCCGGCTGGATCGGCCTCGACCCGACCTCCGGCCTGTTCGCCGGCGAGGGCCACCTGCCGTTGGCCGCGACGCCGCACTACCGCTCGGCCGCACCGCTGATCGGCCTGGTTGAGCCGGCGGAGGTGACGTTCGGCTTCGAGATGACGGTCGCGCGGCTGCACGAGGCACCGCGCGTCACCCTGCCGTTCTCCGACGCCTCGTGGGCGGCACTCGATGCGCTCGGCGAAAAGGTCGACGCCGACCTCAAGGCCCAGGACGTGCGCCTGACGATGGGCGGCGAGCCCACCTTCGTGTCGATCGACGACTACGAGGCGGCAGAATGGAACACGGCGGCCGTCGGGCCGACGAAGCGCGCGCTCGCCGACGAACTGATCCGCCGCCTGCGCGACCGTTTCGCGCCCGGCGGCATGCTGCATTACGGCCAGGGCAAGTGGTATCCCGGCGAGACGCTGCCGCGCTGGACGTTCTCGCTCTACTGGCGCAAGGACGGCCGGCCGATCTGGCGCGACGAGGCGCTGATCGCCCGCGAGACATCGGCGGTGGCGACCGGCGAGGACGCCCAGCGGCTGCTGTCGGGCGTCGCCGAGCGGCTCGGCTTCGGCCCGGACTACGCCCAACCCGCCTATGAGGACCCCGGCCACTGGCTCCTCAAGGAAGGCGAGCTGCCGGAGAACGTCGACGTCTCCAATCCGAAGCTCGAGAGCGCCGAGGAGCGGGCGCGCATCATGCGCGTCTTCGAGCGCGGCCTGACGAAGCCGTCGAGCTTCGTCCTGCCGGTGCAGCGCTGGAACGCGGAAGCCGGCGCCGGCTGGGTGAGCGAGCGCTGGGCGCTCCGCCGCGGCCGCATCTTCCTGGTGCCCGGCGATTCGCCCGCCGGCTTCCGCCTGCCGCTCGCCGCCCTGCCGTGGGTGCCGCCGGCGCAGTATCCGCACGTCTATCAGGCCGACCCCTTCGCCGAGCGCCAGGGCCTGCCGGACCCCGACGAACTCGCCCAGGCCTATGAGCGCACCAGCGTCGACGGGCAGCGCCCGGACGTGCAGCAGCGCCTGACCTTCGGCTCCGCCGTCCGCACGGCGATGACGACGGAGGTGCGCGACGGCAAGCTCTGCGTGTTCATGCCGCCCGTCGCCTGGTTCGAGGACTATCTCGAGCTCCTCGTCATCGTCGAGGAGACGGCCCGCGAACTCGGCCTCGCTTTGCAGATCGAGGGCTACCCGCCGCCGCCCGACCCGCGCGTCGACGTCATCCGCGTCGCCCCCGATCCCGGCGTCATCGAGGTCAACGTCCACCCGGCGAAGAGCTGGCGGGAGGCGGTCGACATCACCACCGGCCTCTATTCGGACGCCCGCCACACCCGCCTCGGCACCGAGAAGTTCATGGTCGACGGCCGTCACACCGGCACCGGCGGCGGCAACCACGTCGTCATCGGCGGCGCGACGCCCTCCGACAGCCCGTTCCTGCGCCGCCCGGACCTCTTGAAGAGCCTCGTCACCTACTGGCAGCGCCACCCCTCGCTATCCTACCTGTTCTCCGGCCTGTTCATCGGCCCGACGAGCCAGGCGCCGCGGATGGACGAGGGGCGGCACGACGCCCTCTACGAGCTTGAGATCGCCATGGCGAACGTGCCGGTGCCGGGCGAGGGCGTGGCCCCGCCGCCGTGGCTCGTCGACCGGCTGTTCCGCAACATCCTCGTCGACGTCGCCGGCAATACCCACCGCTCCGAGATCTGCATCGACAAGCTGTTCTCGCCGGACAGCGCCACCGGCCGCCTCGGCCTCGTCGAGTTCCGCTCCTTCGAGATGCCGCCGGACGCGCGCATGAGCCTCGCGCAGCAGCTGCTCGTGCGGGCGCTGATCGCCTGGTTCTGGCGCGAGCCGCAGCGCGGCTCGCTGGTGCGCTGGGGCACGACGCTGCACGACCGCTTCATGCTGCCCCACTTCGTCTGGGCCGACTTCCTCGACGTCCTCGGCGATCTCCGCCGCGCGGGCTATCCGGTCGATCCGGTGTGGTTCGAGGCGCAGCGCGAGTTCCGCTTCCCGTTCTTCGGGCGCGTCGAGCACGGCGGCGTCGAGATCGAGATCCGCCAGGCGCTGGAGCCGTGGCACGTGCTCGGCGAGGAGGGCGCGATCGGCGGCACGGTGCGCTACGTCGACAGTTCCGTCGAGCGGCTGCAGGTGAAGGCGACCGGGCTGGTGCCTGGCCGGCACGTCATCGCCTGCAACGGCCGGCGCGTGCCGATGCTGTCGACCGACCGGATCGACGTCTTCGTCGGCGGCGTGCGCTTCAAGGCCTGGCAGCCGCCGTCGGGCTTCCATCCGACGCTGCCGGTGCAGGCGCCGCTGACCTTCGAGATCATCGATGGCTGGAACGGCCGCTCGCTCGGCGGCTGCGTCTACCACGTCGCCCACCCGGGCGGCCGCAACTACGAGACTTTTCCCGTCAATTCCTACGAGGCGGAGGCTCGCCGGCTTGCCCGCTTCGAGAACCACGGGCACGCTCCGGGATCGGTGGCGGTGCCGGTGGAGGAGCGGTCGGGCGAGTTCCCGGCGACGCTCGACCTCAGGCGCCCCGCCTGGGTGTGAGCGGCGCCGCGACGGCGAAGGAACACGGATGCGGGCGGGGGATGCGGCACGCAAGACGAAGCCGAAGGCGGGCGAGAGCCTCGTCGCCGGCTATCGCCCGCTGCCGGGCATCTACGACGAGATGGTGGAGGCCGACGGCCGCGTCCGGCCGCACTGGCAGCGCCTTATCGCCGGCCTGGGCGAGCTGCCGCGCGAAGAGCTCGTCCGCCGCTTCGCCGTCGCCGACCGCTCATTGCGCGACTCCGGCGTGTTCTACCGGGTCTATGACGAGGACGGCGGCGGCGAGCGCCCGTGGCCGCTGGCGCCGCTGCCTCTCGTCGTCGCCGCCGACGAATGGAAGGCGCTGGCGCGGGGCCTGAAGCAGCGCGCCGCCCTTCTCGAAGCCGTGCTCGCCGACGCCTACGGGCCCGCCACGCTGGTCGCCGACGGGTCCTTGCCGGCGGCCCTGATCGCCGGCAGCCGCGAGTTCCTGCGCCCGCTCGCCGGTGTCGCACCGCCGGGCGGGGCGTGGCTGCGCCAGTATGCCGTCGATCTCGGGCGTGGCCCGGACGGGCGCTGGTGGGTGCTCGGCGACCGCACCCAGGCCCCTTCGGGCGCCGGCTATGCGCTCGAGAACCGGGTGGCGATTTCCCGCGCCCTGCCCGAGCTCTTCCGCGATCTCGAGGTGGAGCGCCTCGCCGGCTTCTTCCAGGCCTTCCGCTCCGGCCTCGCCGGCCTCGTGCGCCGCGACGACCCGCGCATCGGCCTGCTCACCCCCGGTACCCTCAGCGAGACTTATTTCGAGCACGCCTATCTCGCCCGCTATCTCGGCTTCCTGCTGGTGGAGGGCGGCGACCTCGTCGTGCGCGACGACGCCGTCTACATCCGCACCGTCGCCGGCCTGAAGCGCGCCGACGTGCTGTGGCGCCGCCTCGATGCCGACTATGCCGATCCGCTCGAGCTCAACCCGCAATCGCGCCTCGGCGTCCCCGGCCTCGTCGATGCGGTGCGGCACGGCTCGGTGGTGATCGCCAACGCGCTCGGCTCCGGCTTGGTCGAGGCGCGGGCGCTGCTCGGCTTCCTGCCCGGTCTGGCGCAGAGCCTCACCGGCTCCGACCTCGAGATCCCCAACATCGCGACGTGGTGGTGCGGCCAGCCGGCCGAGCGCGACGAGGTGCTGGAGCGGCTCGCGACGATGGCCGTCGGACCCGCCTTCGAGGCGTCGCTGCCGGAGGTGCTCGACCGCGGCATGACCCTCGGCAGTGCCCTCGACGCGCCGACGCTGGCGCGCGTCACCGCGGCGATCCGGCGGCGCGGTGCCGACGTCGTCGGCCAGGAGGTCGTCCGGCTGTCGACGATGCCGGTCTGGCGCGACGGCAAGCTGGAGCCGCGGCCGTTCGTGCTGCGCGTCTTCGTCACCCGCACCGAGAACGGCTACGAGGTGATGCCCGGCGGCTTCTGCCGCATCTCCAACCGCGCCGACGCCCGCGCCGTGACGATGCAGGACGGCGGCTCCTCGGCCGACGTCTGGGTGCTGTCCGACGGGCCGGTCGAGGCAGTGACGCTGCTGCCCACCGCCGACCGCAGCGCCGTGCGGCGCTCGACCGGCGTGCTGCCGAGCCGGGTCGCCGACAACGTCTTCTGGCTCGGCCGCTATCTCGAGCGCGCCGAGGCGACGCTCCGGGTGGTGCGGGCACTCGTTGGCCGGCTCGACGCCGTCGACGCCGCCTCGGCGCCGCCGATCCGCCGCCTCGCCGACCTCCTCGTCACCTGGAATGCCGCGCCCGCCAAGCCGCGCCCGGTCGGGCTGATCGTCACCGCCTTCGCCGCCATGACCCGCGACGATCTCGGCGGTGCCATCCCCTCGCTCGCCAGTGCGGCGCGCGGAACCGCCTCCTCGATCCGCGAGCGCCTCGCGCCGGACGCCTGGCGGGTGCTGGGCGACCTGCAGCGGCTCGACCAGACCCTCCCCGCCCAGCCGACGGGCGCCGATCTCTTCGAACTCGCCAACAGCGCCCTGCGCACGCTCTCGGCCTTCGCCGGCCTCTCGCAGGAGAACATGAACCGCCACACCGGCTGGCGCTTCCTGGATCTCGGACGGCGCATCGAGCGAGGGGTGGCCACCGCGCGCTTCGCCAGCGTGTTCGGCGAGGAAGCGGCGACCTTCGGCGATCTCGACGTGCTGCTCGAGCTCGCCGATTCGCAGATCACCTACCGCTCCCGCTACCTCGCAGGTCTCGCGCGCACGCCGGTGACCGACCTCGTGCTGCTCGACCCGGCCAACCCGCGCTCCCTCGCCTTCCAGATCGGAGAGATCGAGGAGCATCTGGAGCACCTGCCGGGCGGCACCGGTGGCGGACCGCTGACGCCGCCGCAGCGGATCGCGGCGCGGCTCGCGACGGACCTTCGCACCGCCGATCCGGCCACCTTCGGCGTCGACGACGTGCGGGCGGGCGAGCGGGCGCTACTGGCGCTGTCGGACGAGATCGCCACCCGCTTCTTCAGCCACCGCGGCCGGCCCGAGGCCGTCGCCGCCGAAGAGCTCGGGTAGGCGCGCCGTGATCTACGACGTTCGCCACGAGACCGCCTACACCTACGCCACGCCGGTGCCGGTCGGGCGTCATCTGGCGCGGATGATGCCCGTCGACCGGCCGGGGCAGCGCGTGCTGGCAGCCGCCCTCACCATCGATCCGCCGCCGTCGGAGTGGGAGGAGGGGCGCGACTTCTTCGACAATGCGGTATCGATGGTAGTGCTCGACGTGCCGCATCAGAAGCTCGTCCTGACCGTGCGGGCGCGCATCGAGATCAAGGCGCGGTCGCTGCCGGAACCCTCGCAGACGCCGACGGTGGACGCGGTGCGCCGGGCGGCCTTCGCCAGCGACGACTTCGGGCCCCGCTCGCCCGTTCACCAGCTCTATGCGAGCCGCATCGTCTCGCTGCCCTCGGCGATCCGCGACTATGCGGCGGAGAGCTGCCCCGACGAACGGCCGATCCTGGCGGCGGCGAGCGAGCTGATGAGCCGCATCCACGCCGACTTCGTCTACGAGCCGGGCGCCACCGACGTGAAGACGCTGCCGCTGATGGCCTTCGAGATGCGCCGCGGCGTCTGCCAGGACTTCGCCCACGTGATGATCGCCGGCCTGCGCGGTCTCGGCATCCCGGCCGCCTACGTCAGCGGCTATCTGCGCACGACGCCGCCGCCAGGGCGGCCGCGGCTGGAGGGCTCCGACGCCACTCACGCCTGGGTCAGCGTCTGGTGCGGCGAGGCGATCGGCTGGGTCGATTTCGACCCCACCAACGACATGCTGACCGGCGAGGATCACCTGACGCTCGCCGTCGGCCGTGACTATGCCGACGTCGCCCCGGTGGCCGGCGTCATCGTCGGCTCCGGCGGCCAGCGCCTGAAGGTCGGGGTCGACGTCGTGCCGGTCGTTCCGCGCGAGGGGGGGGCTCTCGCCGAAAAGCCCGCGGGCGCGTCGCTATCCCCTTGAGGCTCGGGTTAGAATCGCGCACGGCGGATTGATTCGCCGCGACCGCCGGGGCGGACGGCGGACCGCCGGCCGCGGGATCGGCGGTCCGGTGCTGCGCCGGCGAGCGTCACGAGGCCCACGTGCGATTGGTGTTGGCCCTGATCGGAGCCTCGCTGCTGTCGGGTTGCAACCTGCCACCGCCCTATTTCGGCGCCGGCCAGGACCCGAAGACGGCGACGCTCCTGCAGGAAGTGCCCCCGACGGCGGCCCTCGTGCTGCCGCCGCCGGGCAGCCTCGCCGTCGTCACGGTGCTGGAGCGCCGCTACGCCAACGCCCTGACGCAGACGGTCGTGCTCGCCAACGACAGCACGGTCTCCGGCGAGAACGCCATCGAGGTGACCTTCTTCGGCCCGGTCGGCCCCGGCGCCGCACAGGGCGACACGCTGCGCTGGCGCCCGCTCGATCCCGTCCGCGTGTCGAACGAGATGATCGAGAAGTTCCCGGGCGTGCGGATGACGCGCTCGCCCTACTTCGTGCAGAACGGCTACGGCCCGTTCGGCTACGGCGTCGGCCATCCGCGCGGCGGCGGCACCTGCCTCTACGCCTGGCAGCAGATCGAGCCGCCGCGCAACAAGTTCGGCGAGCCGAAGTCGCGCGGCTCGATCAGCCTGCGCGTCCGCCTCTGCCGCGCCGCGGCGAGCGAGGAGGACCTGCTGCGCTTCATGTACGGGCTCGTCATCAGCGGCTACTTCCTGCCCGCCGGCTGGAACCCCTACGGACCGGCGCCGTCGCCGCCGGCTGATCTCGGTGGTCTCGGTGCGCCGAGCCTGCCGGTGCCGGAGGGCGAGAACCCCTACTACGCGCCGCGCTCGCGCGAGCCGCGCGAACTCAGGGTGCTGCCGGCCGCTCCGGCGGCTACCACGGCGGTGCGGCGGCCCGCACCGGTCGAGCCGGAGGTGTCGCCCTACCTGACGGCGCCGGCCGCGCGCACCCCGGCGCCGCAGAGCCTCGACCAGCCGCTCGGCACGCCGAGCGCGCTGCCACCCGCCGCCGCGCCGTCGTCGTCCGGCATTCCGGCGCCGGCGGCGACCGCCGGCGGGTCGGGCGGGATCCCCGCGCCGCCTCCCTCTGCGGCCGGCACTGCGCTGCCGCGGCCCACCACCATTCCGACGACGCTGCCCGGCGGCACCGGCGCCGCCACCGTGCCGCCACCGATCTCCTCGGCCACCACGCCGTCGCAGTCGATGACGGTGACGCGGCCGCAGCCGCCGGCGGGGGCTCCGGACGTGCGCGTCGTCGCGCCGGGGGCGCCGGCGACCGCCGGGCCGTCGGGCGCGGCGCCGGCGATCGTGCCGCCACCGCCGCAGTGACGGTGGCCTGCCGGCGCACCGCGACAGCCGTGGCTCGCTTGTGTCGCCGTTATCCCGTCCTTAGGGTTGTTCGATCCAATCTGGGGGAATCGCGGGGGTCAAGCCGGCGGGCGACGTCGCCGCAGGGGCGACGTCGGTAGCTGAGGCGGGTCGGGATGGGCAAGACGCTGGCGACGGTGCTGTGGTGCATCGGTGCGACCATGGTCGCCTTCCTGATCACGCAGCCGATCAACATCCAGGCCCACCTGATCGCCGGCTGCATCGTCGTGGTCGTGCTGACCATCATCAAGATCGCCCGTCCGGCCGGTCCGTGGCGGCAGGTGTTCCTGGCGATGGGCACCGCCATCGTGCTCCGCTACGTCTACTGGCGCACGACGAGCACGCTGCCGCCGATCAACCAGCCCGAGAACTTCATTCCCGGCCTGATCCTCTATCTGGCCGAGATGTACAGCGTCGCCATGCTGGGCCTCAGCCTGTTCACGGTCGCCGACCCGCTCGACCGGCCGGCCGCGCCGCGCTTTCCGCCGAAGGACCTGCCGACCGTCGACGTCTTCGTGCCGACCTACAACGAGGACAAGTCGATCCTCGCGGTGACGCTCGCGGCCGCCAAGGCGATCGACTATCCGCCTGAAAAGCTCAGGGTCTACCTGCTCGACGACGGCGGCACCGACCAGAAGTGCAACGCCACCGACCCCTCCGCCGCCGTCGCCGCGCAGCGCCGCCGCGCCGAGTTGCAGGCGCTCTGCGCCGGCCTCGACTGCCACTACCTCACTCGCGCCCGCAACGAGCACGCCAAGGCCGGCAACCTCAACGTCGCCCTCGGCCACACCTTCGGCGACCTCGTCGCGGTGTTCGACGCCGACCACGCCCCGACGAAGGACTTCCTCAAGGAGACGGTCGGCTACTTCGTCGCCGACCCGAAGCTGTTCCTCGTCCAGACGCCGCACTTCTTCATCAACCCGGATCCGCTCGAGCACAACCTCGAGACGTTCGAGCGCATGCCGTCCGAGAACGAGCAGTTCTACGGCGTCGTGCAGCGTGGCCTCGACAAGTGGAACGCCGCCTTCTTCTGCGGCTCCGCGGCGCTCATCAGCCGCCGTGCGCTGCAGGTGACGAACGGCTTCTCCGGCCAGAGCATCACCGAGGACTGCGAGACGGCGCTCGAACTGCACGCCCGCGGCTGGAACAGCGTCTACGTCTCGAAGCCGCTGATCGCCGGCCTGCAGCCGGAGACCTTCGCCACCTTCATCGGCCAGCGCTCGCGCTGGGCGCAGGGCATGATCCAGATCATGCTCCTGAAGAACCCGGCGTTCCGCCGCGGCCTCACCATGCCGCAGCGCATCTGCTACATGTCGAGCCCGCTGTTCTGGTTCTTCCCGTTCGCGCGGCTCACCTTCCTGTTTTCGCCGCTGCTCTATCTGTTCTTCGGCCTGCAGATCTTCCAGGCATCCGGAACGGAGTTCGCCGCCTATACGTCGACCTACATGGTCGTCAACCTGATGATCCAGAATTATCTCTACGGCAAGTACCGATGGCCGTGGATCTCTGAGCTTTACGAATACATCCAGTCGATCTACCTGTTCCGGGCGATCGTGTCGGTTCTGATGAACCCGCGCAAGCCGACCTTCAAGGTGACGGCCAAGGGCGAAACCCTCGACGAGGCGCAGATCTCCGAGCTCGGCTGGCCGTTCTACGTGACGTTCCTGCTCTTGCTCGCCGGGCTGGGCATGACGATCTGGCGCATCTACGCGCAGCCCTACACCGCCGACATCACGCTGGTGGTGGGCGGCTGGAACGTCTTCAACCTGATCATGGCGGGGGCGGCGCTCGGCGTCGTTTCGGAACGGCGCAACCTCCGGCGGGCGCCGCGCGTGCGGCTCGACCGCCGCGGCGAGATCATCATCGGCGACGTCGTCGTGCCGGCGATGATCGAGGACGGCTCGATGGGCGGCGTCAAGGTGCGCCCGGTCGGCGAGCCGGCGGAGGAACTGCGCTCGGGCGAGATGATCGTGCTGCGCTTCGAGACCAAGACACCGCTGCCGACCGACGAACTGCCGCTGATCATCCGCTCGATCGCCCGCGACGAGGAGGGCATCCACCTCGGCTGCCAGCCGACGCTGTCCTCGCCCGTGCACTACCGGCTGATCGCCGACCTCGTCTATTCCGATTCCGCCCAGTGGATGCGCTTCCAGGGCGGTCGGCGAAAGGGCATCGGCGTGCTCGCCGGCACGCTGATCTATCTCTGGTGGGCGCTCTACCAGACGGTGCGCGGCATCGGCTTCCTGATGCGACGGCGGCGGGAGGCGGCGCGTGCCGCCCCGGCGGCGCAGCGGAAGCCGGCATGACGGTCGCGCGGAACGTCCTCCTCGCCGCGCTGGCGTTCTCGCTGCTCGCGCTGCCAGGCGCGGCGCAGGCGCCCTTCGACATGGGCGGCGGCGGTGCGACCGACGCACCGCTGCGCGGCGCGGTCACCGATCCCGCCCCCGCCACGCCGCCACCGTCCGCCGCTCCGACCGGTGCGCCCGCGGCGACGGCGCCGGAGGGTGGCGTGCCGTTCTTCACCGCCGCGCCACCGGACAATGGCGGCGCAGCCACGGGCGGTGGCGGCCCCGGCTCGCCGACGGGCGGCACGGCGGCCGGTGGCGCGGGCTCGCCGTTCTCCGCCGGTGGTCCCGGCGATGAGCCGCGGTTCGACATGCCCGCCACCGGCGCCCCCGCCGCGTCGCCGTTCACGGCCGCACCACCGTCGGCGGGCGGTGCGCCGCCGCCCTCCGGCGGCAGCCCGTTCAGCGTCGGCGGTGGCGATGCGGGTGCAGGCGGCGGCGCCGCGCCGTTCCGCATCGACCCGTCGCAGACGGCGCCGGCGACGCCGGGACGGTCGTTCAGCGCGAGCCCCGCCCCGGCCGCCGGTTCCCGGCCGGCGGAGGCGCCGTCGCGACCGGCGCCGTCCTCGGCGTTCTCGGTGGCGCCGCCCGACCCGAACTCGACCGACGGTGCCACGCCGTTCCAGATGCAGCTCGGCCAGCCGCAGCCCGCCGCGACGGGCCAACCCCCGACGAGCGGCAGCCCGTTCTCGCCGAACTTCGTGCCGGACCGCGACGAAGCGCCGATCGAGCCGGCGCAGACGGCGGCGCAGGGGGTCGATCGCCCGGTGCTCCCGCGCCCCGATCTGCGCCTCACCGGCGAGATCGATTTCACCATCATCACCGCCTACCTGTCAGCGGCGGAAGCGGCCCGGCCGGCGGTGTTCTCGATCGGCATCGTCAACTCCGTGCTGGTGATGCCGGAGGCCTCGCGCCTGCGCGTCGTCATCAACGGGCGCGCCGTCACCGACATGCAGATCAACAGCCCCGGCCGCGCCGGGCGGCAGGAGACGCCGCTGCCGCAGGGGCTCCTGAAGCCCGGCCCCAACACGATCCGCATCGAGGCGACGCAGCGCCACCGCGTCGATTGCTCGCTCAGGGCGACCTACGAGCTCTGGACGCTGCTGGTGCCGTCGCTGACCGGCTTCATCTTCCAGGGCGGACCGGTGCCGGTGAACGGCCTCGGCGACCTCGCGGCGATCGGCGTCGACGATTCCGGCGCGACCCGCATCAACGTCGTGCCGGTCGGCCCCACCGGCCCGGAGCGGCTGTCGCGGATCGCCGCGGCGGTGTCGGCGGCCTCGGTGTTCGGACGGTTCGACCATCCGGTGGCGAAGATCGTCGACGCCGGCACACGGCTCGAGCGGCGTCCCGGCCATCTCACGCTGGTGGTCGGCACGGCGGCGGCGGTGCGCCAGGTGACCGAGATCGCCGCCGGCGAGGCGGCGGCGCGTCCGGTGGTGGCGCTGATGCCGGATCCGCGCACGCAGGTGCCGACGCTCGTCGTCTCCGGACCGACCCCGGAGGACGTTGACCGTGCCCTCGCCAGGCTGTCGGTGCAGGCGGAGCGCAGCGCGGTCGAACGGCCGGATCGCCGCTTCCCCTGGCGCTCACCCGACGTGCCGGTGTTCCGTGGCGGTGAGGCGATGTCGCTTGCCGAACTCGGCCTGCAGACGACGGAGTTCTCCGGCCGCCGCTTCCAGACCCATTTCGACGTCGGCCTGCCGGACGACTTCTACGCCGCCGCCTATGGCGAGGCGAACCTCCTGCTCGACGCCGCCTTCACGCCCGAGGTGCGGGCGGGCAGCACCATCGACGTCTACGTCAACCAGGCGCTGGCGGTGACGGTCAACATCACCTCGCAGGACGGCGGCCTGTTCGACCAGCGCCTCGTGAAGATCCCGCTGCGCAACTTCCGGCCCGGCCCGAACCGGGTGCACATCGAGGCCAACCTCTCCACCGAGGCGGACGATCGCTGCCTGCCGGGGGCGACGATGCCGGGCCGCGAGCGCTTCGTGATGTTCTCCTCGAGCATCTTCCGCGTGGCGCCGTTCGCCCGTTTCGGCGAGCTGCCCAATCTCGCCGCCTTCGCCGCCGGCGCCTTTCCCTACCGCGACGGCGGCGATGCCGGCGGCGGTCCGCCGATCCCCGTCTATCTCGCCGGCGAGGGGCCGTCGTCGATCGGCGCCGCGGCGACGCTGATGGCGCGCCTGTCGGTTTCGACGGGCGTGCCGCTGCCGAACCGCTTCCTCTCCAACGCCGTCGAGCTCGAGGGGCAGTCGGCGGTGATCGTCGGCGCCGCGCCCGACCTCGATCCGCAGATCCTCGATGCCGCGGGCCTGACCAACGTGGTGCGCGGGGCGTGGGCGACGCCGGCCACTGCCTCGGGCACGGCGGCGGCGGCGGCGACACCGGACGAATACGAGTCCGTCCTCGCCCGGCTGCGGGCCCTGCGGCTCGGCATCGAGCCCGAAACCCCGGTGGCGCCGAGTGCCGACCGGACGGCGCCGCTGCCGCAGGACACCGGCGGCGCCGGCAGCGAGGTCTACGAGCGCTGGCGCACGGGCGTCGGCGGCACCGGCGTCAGTGACGTGGTGCAGCAGTTCACCGACTGGCTGCGCGAGAGCTTCGGCCTCACCCTCGACATGCTGCATCTCGCCGAGGCGGAGAACCGCACCGTCCGGCTGGCACCGCGCACCACGGTGGTGGTCGCGCAGGCGCGCGGACCGGGCGCCGCCACCTCCACCTGGACGGTGGTGACCGCGCCGTCCGGGCCGCTGCTCGCCTCCGGCGTGGAGGGCATCACCGCCCCGCAGACCTGGTTCACGATGGACGGCTCGGTGGCCGCCTATCAGGAGACCACCGGCCTCGTGCAGGACTTCTTTCCCGGCGAGCGCTACCATGTCCAGACGGTGCCGTTCTCCTTCCAGAACGCGCGCCTCATCGCGGCCAACTGGTTCTCGATCAACGTGCTGGAGTACGCGCTCGCGCTGATGCTCTCCAGCGGCAGCCTGGGGATCGTCTCCTGGGTGCTGATCCGTCAGATCGGGCGGGAGAACAACGCATGACCCTCACGCGCGTCCTCGGCGGCATTGTCCTCTGCGCGACCCTCCTCTTTGCCGCTGTCGCGGCCGGCCCGGTGCGGGCGCAGTCCTCGCCGGTGGTCGACTTCGTGCTGCCGGCGGACGTCTGGCACGCCTACAAGACGCGCTTCCTCGACCCGAGCGGCCGCATCGTCGACACCGCCAACGGCGACATCAGCCACAGCGAGGGCCAGGGCTACGGGCTGCTGCTCGCCTATTACGCCAACGACCGCGCCGCCTTCGAGCAGATCTGGACGTTCACCCTCACCGAGCTTTTGATCCGTGACGACGGCCTCGCCGCCTGGAAGTGGGACCCGCGCGCCAAGCCGCACATCACCGACATCAACAACGCCACCGACGGCGACATCCTGATCGCCTGGGCGCTCGCCATGGCCGGCGAGCGCTGGGGCATGCCGGTCTATCTCGACGCGGCGCGCCGTATCGCCCGGGCGATCGGCACCGTGGCGATCCGCAACGACGGGGCGCGGCCGATCATGCTGCCGGGTGCCACGGGCTTTGCCGCCGGCGAGCGCCCCGACGGGCCGGTGCTGAACCTTTCCTACTGGATCTTCGAGGCGCTGCCGGTGATGCGAGGCCTCGCCCCCGGCTACGACTGGGACGGCCTCTACCAGACCGGCCTGCAGCTCGTCGTGCAGGCGCGCTTCGGCACCTCGGAGCTGCCGACCGACTGGATTTCCGCGCCGGCCGGCCGGCCACCGCAGCCGGCCGAGGGCTTCCCGCCCTACTTTGGTTACAACTCCTTAAGGATACCCCTTTACCTATTGTGGGCGGGTCAGACGGAGAGACAGCTACTCGAGCCCTTCCTCCGCGCCTGGACGCGCGACGGCGACGACCGGCCGGCGATCGTCGATGTCGAGACGGGCAGGGTCATCGAGACACTCGGGGAGCCGGGATATCGGATGCAGACCGCGATTCTGGCGTGTGCGCTCGACGGCCGGGCGATCCCGGATGATCTCAGGCGGTTTCAGCCGACGTCCTACTATGCCTCGACGCTGCACCTTCTCGCGATGACCGTCGTAGCCCGACGGTACTCGCGATGTTTGTAAGGTTCGCCACAGCCGCCCTCCTGCTCGTTCTCGTCGCCGTCGTCGCAGCCGTCGGCCAGACGAGCGACCCCGCGTCGCCGCCCGGCGGCGGCGTCGTCCCGCGCGCCACCCTCGACGCCGGCCCCGCCGCACCGCAGAATGGCGGCGCGCCCGCCGGCGGCCAGGACACCGCCGCCCCCGGGGTTCCCATCGTCGACGAGGAGGCGCTGCGCTATTTCGCGCGCGAGGGCGATCTCGATCGCCTCGAGGCCGAGATTCGTCGCCTGAAGACGCTCTATCCGAGCTGGGAGCCGCCGACCGACCTGTTCGATCCGAAGGCGCCCGGCCCGAGCGACGTGCAGCCGCTCTGGGACCTCTACACCGCCGGCCGCTATGGCGAGCTGCGCGCCGAAATCTCGCGCCGGCAGCTCGCCGAGCCGACGTGGGTGCCGCCGGCCGACCTGCTCGCCCGGCTCAAGCAGGCGGAAGCCCGCATCCGGCTCGTCAACGCCTCCGATTCGAAGCAGTGGAACGCCGTGCTGGCGATCGCCACCGACGATCCGTCGGTGCTCACCTGCGCCAACATCGACGTCCTGTGGCGCGTCGCCGAGGCGTTCGCCGGCAGCGACCGGATGGACCGCGCCCGCGACGTCTACGTCTACATCCTGGAGAACTGCACCGGCGAGAAGGAGCGGCTCGCCACCATGGACAAGGCGAGCGCGCTCTTGCCGGTCGACATGGTGACGTCGCTGTTCCGCTATGCCCGTCAGCAGGAGGGCGGTGGCGACGAGTTCGCGCAGATCCGCCTCAACCTCATCCGCCGCAGCGTCGGCGCCGCCAACGACGACCCGGCCCTGACCGTGCCGGCCGAGGACCTCGCCGTGCTCGACCGGGCGGCGCAGTCCGGCACGAGCCCGGACGACGCCATCCTGCTCGGCTTCTACGCCTACCGCCACGGCGATCCCGCCACCGCGATCCGCTGGTTTGACCTCGCCTTGCAGCGCGGCGGCAGCGTCAAGGCGGCGGAGGGCTACGTGCTGTCGATGCGCGCCGTCGGCCGCGACGCCGAGGCGGAGCCGATCGCCTATGAATGGCGCAACGCCGGCATCGACAATCTCGTCACCTACATCACGCTGGCGACCGCCCTGCTCACCTCGGAGACGGCTCAGGTCGACCAGACGGTCGTCGACCGCTTCGCCCCGGTGGTGACGGAGGAGCGCTCGCCGCTCGGCGCCCAGGCGCTCGGCTGGTACGCCTACAATACCGGCCAGGCGCCCACCGCCGTCGCCTGGTTCCAGACTTCGCTCGCCTGGGAGCCGTCCGAGGTGGCCGCCTTCGGGCTGATGCTCGCCTTGCAGCGGCTGAACGACCGCGTTGGCCTGCGCCAGGCGCTGGAGATCTGGGGGGCGCGCTACCCCCGCCTGCCGCAGATGGTGCTCGGCGGCGGGACAGCCGCTCTGCGGCAGCAGCAGCAGGCGGGCCTGACGGCACCGGCCGCCAGCGCCGCCGCGCGAACCGTTCCGACGACGACGGCCGTGACGGCGGCAACGACCCTTTCCCCGCGTGCGACCGTCGGCACGACCACGGCGGCGCCCGCCTCGACCAGTGCGATGGACCTGATCCTCGTCGAGACCGGCCCCGCAACGGCGGCGCCGGCCGCGGGCGCCGGGGCGGCCAGTGCGGCGGTCGCCGCCGCATCGGGCGCCGGGCAGTACGCCGCCTGCGTCGCCCGCACGGACGCCGGCATGCGCACCGGCACGCTCACGCCGGCGAACGCGCTCGCGCGCGGCTGGTGTCTGATGGAGCTCGACCGGCCGAACGAGGCGGCCGCCGCCTTCGACCGCGCGCTGACCGCACCGCCGACGAGCGAGACGGCGCAGCAGGCGGCCTACGGACGCTCGCTCGCCTACCTGCGGCTCGGCCTCACCGACCAGGCGGCGGTGTCGTCGTCGCGCACGCCGCTCAACCTGACGCGCAAGCACGAGCTCGGGGCGGAAATCCTCATCCAGCGGGCGCTCGCCGCCTCCCGCGACGGGCGCTGGACGGAGGTCGTGCTGGCGATGACGTCGCTCGCCCAGATGCGGCCGCTCACCTACGACCTGATGATGCTGCGCGGCTACGCCCACTACAACCTCGGACAGTTCGAGGAGGCGCGGCAGATCTTCGATGCGGTGAAGGCGAGCGGCGTGCAGCTCGAGGCGCTGGCGGCGATCGAAGTCTTGAACGAGCGTCTGACCAAGCGCAAGTTCTGACCGAATACGGGCCGCCCGCCGGGCGGCCGGCACGAGTCGCCGACAAGGCGGCCGATGCGGGGCAGGAAAGAGCGGACCGTGGCCGCACGCGACGACGAGGGACGCGGCATCGCCGTGGCGGCGAAAGGCGGGGACGTGCCGGGTGGAGAGAGTGCGGGCGGGAGCGTGGCCGACGACGACTATCACGGCCGCCTGATCGCCCAGGTCGAATCGATCGCCCACATCGGCAGCTTCGTCTACGAGGCCGATGGCCGGCCGCTCGAGTGGTCGGAGGAGATGTTCCGGCTGCTCGAGTGGTCGGAACAGTCGCCGGCCTCGCTCGACGTGCTGCTCGCAGCCTTCTCCGAGGAGGGTGGGGCGAGGCTGAAGGCCGCCGTCGCGGAGGCGCTGGAAGCCGGCAAGCCGTTCGATCTCGACGCTCCGCTGATCAACGGTCTCGGGCAGTTGCGCCTGCTGCGGCTGGTGGTGGAGGCGCCGGAGCGTGGCGACGGCCTCCGCCGCCTCGTCGGCATCGCCCAGGACGTCACGGAGCGGCGCCAGTTCGAGGACCGCACCTGGCGGCTCGCCAACCACGATTTCCTCACGCGCCTGCCGAACCGGCGGCTGTTCGAGGAATCACTCGAGCGCGCCCTCGAACTCGCCCGCTTCAACGGCACCAAGGTCGGACTGCTGATCCTCGATCTCGACTACTTCAAGGAGATCAACACCTCGCTCGGCCACGAGACCGGCGACGTGCTGCTGCACGTCGTCGCCGGACGGCTGCGCAGGGCGGTCGGCCCGGGGGACGAGGTGGCGCGAACCGGCGGCGACGAGTTCGCCGTCCTCGTCCGCGACGCCGAGGACCCGGCCGCGCTGGTGGCACTGTCGCGCAAGGTGCTGAAGGCGGTGGAGCAGCCGGTGCCGATCCGCGGCAGCGAGGTCGCGGTCAGGGCGAGCGTCGGCGGGGCGCTGTTCCCCGACCACGCCCGCGGCGTCGGCGACATGCTGGACAGCGCCCAGGCGGCACTGGCGCGGGCCAAGACCACCGGGCGGCGCATCGGCCTCGTCTACGACGACGACATGCGCCAGGGCGCCGACTCGCGCTTCCGCATCCACGAGGCGATCCGCGGGGCGCTCGCGCGCGACGAGATCTTCCCCTACTACCAGCCGAAGGTGAACCTCGAGACGGGGGCGGTGATCGGCCTCGAGGCGCTCGTGCGCTGGCGAACCGGCTCGAGCGGCCTCGTCTTTCCGGCGGAGTTCGGCTCGGCCCTCTCGGACGGCTTCCTCGGCTCGGCGATCGCCACGCGGGTGCTCGAGAAGGTGACCGACGACATCCGCGACTGGCTCGACGCCGGGTTGCCGTTCGGCAGCGTCGCCGTCAACGTCACCGCCATCGAGCTGATGCGCGGGGCCTACCACGAGCAGGTGGCCGAGGTCCTTCAGCGCAAGGCGATCCCCTTCGACCGCTTCCAGGTGGAAGTGACGGAGACCGTCTTCCTGCAGTTCGAGGGGCGCGAGATCCGCGACACCATCGCCAAGCTCGACGCACTCGGGGTGAAGGTGGCGCTCGACGACTTCGGCACCGGCTTCGGCTCGCTCGTGCACCTGCGCCGGCTGGCGGTGAGCCTGATCAAGATCGACCGCTCGTTCATCGAGCGCATCGACACGCAGCCCGAGGACGAGGCGATCGTGCGGGCGCTGATCGCGCTCGGCAAGGATCTCGGCAAGCGCGTCATCGCCGAGGGGATCGAGCGCGAGGAGGAGCGCCGGGCGCTGCTTTCGCTCGGCTGCACCGAGGGCCAGGGCTACCTGTTCGGCCTGCCGTCGCCCAAGGCGGAGACGGCGAAGATGCTCGAGGACGAGCGGCGGCGACGGCTGGGCGACTGAGGCTCAGCTGCGCGTGGCGGCGGCCGCGACACCCGTCCACTGCTGCGGCAGCGGCGGGCCGTCGTTGGCGAGCGTGTCGGCCGGCACCGGCGTCCAGCTGGCGATGGCGAGATCGGCGGCGCCGCGATCGGCGGGCGAGAGCTCCTTGCCGACCTCGTCGCGCCGCACCGCCGCCTCCTGGTCGCCCTGGCGGGCGGCGAGCGCGAACCAGCGGTAGGCGGCGGCGGGGTCGGCGGCGACGCCGAGGCCGCGGACATAAAGCACCGCGAGATTGAACTGGCTGTCGACCAGCCCGTGCCGGGCGGCCTTCTCGAACCAGGAGACGGCGCGGCCGAGGTCGCGCCCCTCGCCGGCTTCCGAGAGCAGGACGGCGAGGTTGTGCATCGCCTTGACGTGGCCGCGGCCGGCGGCGCGGTCGTACCAGGCCTTGGCGGTGTCGCGGCTGCGCGTCACGCCGATGCCCCGCTCGTAGAGCGTGCCGAGCCGGAACTCCGCCGGGGCGAGGCCGGCATTGGCCGCCGCCGTCAGCCACGGCACTGCCGCGGCCGGGTCGCGGGTGACGCCGACGCCGTCGAGGAGCGCCACCGCCACCTCGAGGGCGGCGCGCGGGTCGCCGCCGGCGGCCGCCTCGCGCAGCCCCGGCGAGCCGAGCGTGGTGGGCAGCGTGGCGGCGCCGGGAACGGTCGCCGGGGCGGCGGTGAAGGCGGCGCCGGCCGCCGTCGCGTCGGGGGCGCGGGCGATCGAACCGGTGGTGCGCGGATCGAGCAGGGTCGGCACGCCGTCGGCGACGGTGCTCGTCGTCTCGCTGCCGGAGAGCGTCAGGATGAGCGCGCGCAGCGGCTCGGAGGCGAAGCCGTAGGCGCCGCCGACGAGCCCGACCACGGCGGCGGCGAGGAGCAGCATGCGGCGTGTGCCGAGCCCGGCGGCGGCGTTGTCCGCCTCGGTCTCGGGGAAGGGCGACGTCGTCTCGGGCGCGAGGAAGTCGGGTTCCGACACGGCAGGACGCCGCCGGCCGAAGGCGAGGACGCTGGTCGACGGCACGTCGGGCTCGGTCGCGGGCGGCGACGGCCGTGTGGCGGCGACGGGCTCGGTGCCGTCGGACGGGACGGGACCGACGATGGTCGGCGCGGTCTCGGCCGTCTGGTCCCGCCGCAGCAGCGGATGGTCGACGGCACGCCGGGCCGCCGCGATGAGGCGGCTCGTCCGCGTCGGCGGCGCGGCCTCGGTGACGGGGGCGGCGACGGCTTCCGGGGCCGGCTCGGGGAGGGGGCGCGCGACGGTGGGCGGTGCGGAGGGGCGGCGGGACACCGGACCAGCGTCGCCCTGCGCCCGTGTCTCGTTGGCGCCCGTCGGCTCCGGCCGTGGGTCACGCGGCGCCGGTGCGCGCGCGTCGGCGAGACGCCGGTCGAGGGCGGCGACGGCGCGCTCGATGCCGTGCAGGCGGTCTTCGCGGTCGCCGGCGCCGAGGCCGTCGAGGCGGCGGTCGAGCTTCTCGATCCGCCGGACGAGGTCGGCGACGACCGGCATCGTCTCGGCGCCGGCGGAACGGGCGGCGGTCTTGACCTCGCCGGCGAGCCGGGCGAGCGCCGAGCCGAGTTCGTCGAACTGGGCGACGATGCCGCCGCGGGAGAGCTCGCCGAGCTCCGCGCGCATCGCGGCGACGTCGCGGGCGAGGCTCTCCCCGCCGGTGCGGGCCGGTGCCTCGGCGATGCGGCGCACGTCGCCAGCGAGCCGCGCCAGCCGTGTATCGAGGGCGGCGACGGCGTCGGGGACCGGCGCCGTCTCCAGGCGCTCGGCGATCCAGTCGATGCGGCGCCGCAGGGCGTCGATGCCGGGATCCGCCCGCGTGTCGGCGACGGCGCCGAGCCGGTCCAGCACCGCGTCCTGGCCGGCCTCGATGGCGTAGAGGCGGCGGTCGAGGTCGAGGTCGACGACGGCGCGGCCGAGCGCCGTCAGGTCGGTCTGCACGGCGTCGAGCCGGTCGAGCGCGAGCGGGCCGGCGCGGCTCGCGCGCTCGACGCGGACGACGAGCTCGTCCAGCGCAGCGCGGTCGCGGGCGTCGAGGCTCGCGGCCGGCCGGGCCGCGACGGCCTCCTGCAAGGCCGCGAGATGGTCTTGCATGGCGTCGAGACGGTCGAGCGTCACCGAGCCGAGGCTGTCGGCGCGGTCGAGCCGGATCGACAGGGCGTCGAGGGCGGCGCGGTCCTCGGGCGCGAGACTCGCCACCGGCCGGGCGAGAACGGCCTCGGAGAGACGGGCGACGTCGTCGCGCACGGCGGCGATGCGGTCGTCGGTGCGCTGGCGGAGCGCGTCGACGCGCTCGGCGAGAGAGCGGAAGTGGCGGTCGATCTCGTCGGCGGGCGGCGGGCTCGGGCGCTCCGGTGGACGCATCGCCGGGCGCACGTCGGCGCGCGCATGGCTGCGCACCGGCGGATGGTCGGCCGGATGATCCAGGTGGGTCCCGGCGTGGTCCTCTGCACGGGCCTCGGCGCGGGCCTTCTCGCGCTGGCTCTGGCGCAGCGCCTCGGTGAACGGGCGGCGGGTGGACGGGGGCGGCGCATCCTCCGAGGGCCGGCGCGGCGCCGGACGGTCGGCACGTCGCTCGGGCGTACGCTCAGCGGGTTCGGCGTCCGGACGGCGGGTGCGCTCCACGGCGTCGAGCTGGGTGATGATGCGGTCGACCATCGAGGCGATGTCGCTGACCGGCTTCGGCTCCTCCAGCGGCGGGGCCACCGCCGGGCGGGGGGCGTAGGCGCGCGCGGTGGCAGCCCGGGCGGCCTGTGGACGGGATGCCTCGGCGCGGAACGAATCCTCCCGGAAGCTGTCGGCGCGGGGCGCCTCGGGCGCGTAGGCGGCGATGGCGCGACGGGCAGCGGCACGGACCGGCTCCGCCTGACGGACCGCCTCGCGCCGCCAGGAGGGGCGATCGTCGCGGCGCCACTCGCTGTCGTCGTCGTAGGTCATGCCGCCCCTCGAGATGCGCGCCTGGCGTCGGATGCTCGCCGCCCGAGCGATCCGCCCCCATTGATCGGCCCTCATGGTTACTGGCGGGTTAACGGACGGCGTCGTCACGCGCGCGGGATGCTGCAGCGCGCATTGACCCTTACGTCACGTGCAGGTAGCTCTCGGCCGGGGAGAGGCGGAGAGGCCGCGGCATGGACGAGCTCGAAATCGGGATGGTGGACGGCCGCGACGAGCCCGACGGCCGCGTCGCCGTGCCGGCCACCTACACCATCGGCGAGCTCGCGCGAGAGTTCGACGTGACGCTCAGGACGCTGCGCTTCTACGAGGACAAGGGCCTCGTCAATCCGCGCCGCGACGGCGCGACGCGCATCTACACGCGGCGCGATCGGGGGCGCCTGAAGCTCGTCCTGATGGGCAAGCGCGTCGGCTTCTCGCTGTCGCAGATCCGCGAAATGCTCGACCTCTACGACTTCCGCCACGGCCAGGTGTCGCAGATGCGCGTCGCCATCGAGCGCTTCAACGAGCAAATCGCCGTGCTGGAGCACCAGAAGCGCGACATCGAGCAGGCCCTCGACGACCTGAAACGCACGGTCTCCGTGGTCTCGGGCATGCTGCGCGAGCGCGAGGGCGCCGGCGGCAGCTGAGCACCCGGCGGGCCTTCCGGGCGACGGCCCGTAGAACGGCCCCATTCACGGTGATGATCCCCGGCAGCAACGGGAAGGTCGCGTGGAGATGCCGGACGCCTTCGTCTACGACCACGTGCGCACGCCGCGCGGCCGCGGCAAGCCCGACGGTGCCCTGCACGAGGTCTCGACCGTGCGGCTGGCGGCGACCGTGCTGGCGGCACTGCGCGACCGCAACGACCTCGACACGGCGCTGGTCGACGATGTCGTGCTCGGCTGCGTCGACCCGGTGGGCGAGGCGGGCGGTGACGTCGCCCGCGCCGCGGTGTTCGCCGCCGGCTGGGACCGCCGCGTCGCCGGCGTGCAGATCAACCGCTTCTGCGCCTCCGGCCTCGAGGCGGTGAACATGGCGGCGGCGGCCGTGATGAGCGGCCAGCACGAACTCGTGGTCGCCGGCGGCGTCGAATCGATGAGCCGCGTCGGCATCGGCGCCTCCGGCGGCGCCTGGCCGGTCGACCCGCGGGTGGCGCTGCCGTCCCACTTCATGCCGCAGGGCGTCGCCGCCGACCTCATCGCGACGAAGTATGGCTTCTCGCGCGACGACGTCGACGCCTATGCCGTCGAGAGCCAGCGACGGGCCGCACAGGCGTGGGCCGAAGGGCGCTTCGCCCGCTCGGTGGTGCCGGTCTGCGACGGCCTCGGCATCCCGCTGCTCGCGCGCGACGAGCACATGCGGCCGGGCACGGACATGCAGGCGCTGGCAGCGCTGGAGCCGTCCTTCCGGACGCTCGGCGAGCAGATGGGATTCGATGCGGCGGCGATCGCCGCCCATCCGGAGATCGAGGCGGTGCGCCACGTCCACCACGCCGGCAATTCGTCGGGCATCGTCGATGGCGCCAGCGCGGTGCTGATCGGCTCGGCGGAGGCGGGGGAGGCGGCGGGGCTGACGCCACGCGCGCGCATCCGTGCCTTCGTCTCCACCGGCTCAGACCCGGCGCTGATGCTGACCGGACCGGTGGACGCCACCGACAAGCTCCTGAAGCGCGCCCGCGCCTCGCTCGCCGACGTCGACCTCGTCGAGATCAACGAGGCATTCTCGGCGGTGGTGCTGCGCACGGTGCAGGCCTTCGACCTCGACCCGGCGGAGGTGAACGTCAACGGCGGGGCAATCGCCATGGGCCACCCGCTCGGCGCCACCGGTGCGATGCTCATCGGCACGCTCCTCGACGAACTCGAGCGGCGCGACCTCGCCTGCGGGCTCGTCGCCATGTGCATCGGCGCCGGGATGGGCACGGCGACGCTGATCGAGCGGGTCTGAGGAGCGCGCGATGCAGACGCTCCCCCCGCTGGATCTGACCGAGTTCCGCTTCGAAGCCGGCGACGACGGTGTCGCGGTCCTCACCTGGGACACCCCCGGCCGCTCGATGAACGTCATCGGCGAGAGGACGATCGACGAGCTCGAGAGGATGCTGGCGCGGGTGGTCGAAGACACCGCCATCACCGGCGTGGTCGTCCTGTCGGCAAAGCCCGAGTTTTCCGGCGGTGCCGACCTCGCGCTGATCGAGCGGATGATCGCCGACTATCGCGCCGCTGCCCCCGCCAATCCCGTTGCCGCGGCGACGGCGCTGCTCGCGCGCTCGCGGCGGCTGTCGGTGCTCTACCGGCGCATCGAGACGTGCGGAAAGCCCTGGGTCGTCGCCATCGCCGGCCGTTGCCTGGGCGGTGGGCTGGAGCTCGCGCTCGCCGCCCATGCCCGCGTCGCCGCCGACGACGGCGCCACCCGCATCGGCCTGCCGGAGGTGAAGGTCGGGCTGTTTCCCGGTGCCGGGGGGACGCAGCGCGTCATGCGCCTGCTCGATCCGGAGCGGGCGCTGAAGCTCCTCACCGGCGGGCGCGAGCACGCCATGGCGGAGGCTGTGGCGCTCGGGCTGATCGACCGTGTTGTTCCGCGCGAGCGATTGGTCGACGAGGCGCGGGCGATGATCGCAGCCGGCGTCGAGACGGTGAAGCCCTGGGACCGCACCGGCTTCCGGCCGCCGGGGGGTGGGCCCTACACGCCTGCCGGCTACCGCTTCTGGCCGGCGGCGATCGCCCGCTATCGCCAGGAGACGTCGGACAATTATCCCGCGGTGCGGCTGCTGCTGCGGGCCGCCTTCGAGGGGCTGCAGCTGCCGATGGACCGGGCGCTGACGGTCGAATCGCGGCTGTTCGCCGAGGTGCTCGCCGGGCCGGAGGCGGCGGCGATGATCCGCACGCTGTTCACGGGCCGGCGCGCTCTCGACCGCCATCCGCGCCGACCGGCCGGGCTGCCGCAGCGGCTGCCGAACGTGGTCGGTGTCGTCGGGGCGGGTTTCATGGGCTCGGCGATCGCCGCCGCGCTGGCGCTCGCGGGCTTCGAGGTGGTGCTGGTCGACCGCGACGCCGCGACGGCGGCGCGCGGCCGCGAGGCGGCGTTGGCGGGTCTCGCCGAGCGCGTCCGGTCCCGTCGCCTGGAGGGAACGGCCGCCGAGGCGGCGATGCGGCGCCTGACGGCGGGGGAGGGGACTGCGGCGCTCGCCGGCGCCGGGCTCGTGATCGAGGCCGTGTTCGAGGATGCGGCGACGAAGCGGGCCGCGCTCGCGGCGATCGCGGAGGTGGTCGCGGACGACGCCGTTGTCGCCACCAACACCTCCGCCCTGCCGCTCGCCGAACTGGTCGAAGCCGTTCCGCGGCCCGACCGCTTTCTCGGCCTGCACTTCTTCTCGCCCGTCGACCGCATGCGGCTCGTCGAGGTGATCCGCGGGGACCGGACGGGCGAGGCGGCGCTGGCGCTCGCCCTCGAAGTGGCGGGGCGCCTCGGCAAGACGCCGATCGTCGTCGCCGACGGGCGCGGCTTCTACGCCTCCCGCGTCGTCGCCGCCTATGTCGGCGAGGGCATCCGCATGCTGACGGAAGGCGTGCCGCCGGCGATGGTCGAGACGGCCGGCCGTCTCGCTGGTATGCCGACCGGACCACTGGCGCTCGCCGACGAGGTCGGGCTCGACGTCGCCTGGCGAGTGACCGAGGCGGCGCTGGCGGGCGAGGCGCCCGGCGACGATCCCGTGGCCCGCGTGCTGTCGGCGCTCGTCCCCGGGCGCGGCCGGCTCGGGCGCAAGGGCGGGGCGGGCTTCTACGACTACCCGGCCGGCGGCACCAAGGCGCTGTGGCCGGGCCTCGCCGAGATCGTCGGCCGGGCGCGGCCGGCGGAGAGCATTCGCGTCGAGGGGCTGAAGCGGCGCTTCCTGGTGGTGCAGGCGCTGGAGACGGTCCGGGCCCTCGGCGAGGGCGTCGTCACTGAGGCCCGCGAGGCCGACGTCGGCTCCGTCCTCGGCTTCGGCTTCCCGGCCTTCACCGGCGGCACGGCGAGCTATGTCGATGGGCTCGGCGCAGCGCGGTTCACGGCGATCTGCGGCGAGCTCGCCGAGCGCCATGGCGAGCGCTTCCGCCCGCCGCCCCTGCTCGCCGAACTCGCGGCGGCGGGCGGCAGGCTGCGGGATCGCTTTCCGGCCGCGTGAAGCTTGCGCGAGGCTTGCACGGAGGGTGCGCGCGCTTTGCGTTTCCCGGGCGAGGACGTAGTCTGCCGGCGGGGCGCGGAACCTGCGCCACGGGGTCAACCGTCGCGACGCCGATGCGAATGCTCGCGACGGACACCGAATTCACCGGGAGAAACCACATGAAGTTCGTTGCTCTGCTGACGGCCGGCGGACTGCTCGCCTCCGGCGCCGCGGCGCTCGCGCAGGATGCCGCGCCGCCGGCGAACGCCCCCCCGCCGGGCGGGCCGCCGATCCAGCTTCTGTTCGTGCAGCAGGCCGCGAGCATGAAGTTCGACGGCAAGACGATGACGCTCGACGGCGTCGCGCCGGCCACGACCTTCTTCTCCGACCGGCCGCAGCGCATCGTCGGCCACATCAACCAGGACCACTTCGTCAAGCTGTGGGGCGCGGAGAAGGACGGCTTCAAGGCCGATCCGCCGAACGCCGCGGTGTCGTTCATCACCGACAACGGCATGCCGGTCGTGATCGAGATCGAGGACGTGCAGGCGGTCTCCGACACCTCGCTCGCCTACACGATCAGCGTGCTGGAAGGGACGCTGCCGGAGACGGCGGGTCCGACCGCGCTGTTTATCGACCCCTGGGTCGCCCACGGTGGCGGGTGGCATGGCGGCGGCTGGCACGGCGGCGGCTGGGGACATCACGGTGGCGGCTGGGGCTGGGGCGGTGTCGCTGCCGGTGCGGCGATCGGTGCCGCAGCGGGCGTGGCGATCGGCGCGGCGGCGGCGCAGCCGACCTACGTCTATCCGGCGCCCCCGGTGAAGTGCCACTACAGCTACTATTACAACCAGCCGATCTGCAAAGGCGTCTACTGAGCGGATGGCAGGCCGCCTGGCGCGGCCACGCGGTGAGCGATCGGCAAGGGCGGCACGGTGTGCCGCCCTTCGTCATTTCCGGCCCGCGACAGCCGTTCGGCCAGGCGCCGTTTGGCTCGGCGCGCCATGAACGCCGTGCATGGCAGCCATGCGGTTGCTCCCGGCAGGTGCGTTCCTCGCCGAGACTGCCCCGAAAATCGTTCGATTGCAGGAAGATAGGGTCGCTGCCGCCAGGCCGTGCACCACGCCATCGGCCGCATTTGATGTGATTACATCAGCGTCGGGTGCGTAGATCGCGTCATGTCGCTTGACCGGTCGCCGTCTCGCTGGCAGTGTTTTCGAGCGCGGCCGGACGCCCTGCGTTCGCCGCGCATGCCCTCCTTGGGCGTTTCCTCCCTAGACTTGGGCCGCCCGCCTCGCGAGCGGCCCTTTTTCTTGGGGGCGGGCGGCCTTCGTCGCAGGTCCGGAAGCGCCGCGGGGATGCACCCGACGCAGCATCCGCGACCGGATCGCCGCAGCAATGCGGCACTCACCGCAATCGATTGCCGGGTTCTTGACATTTGTGCGCCGCACCACTAATTTGTGCAGTGCGGCGTGGCTTTGCCCGCCGTGCCCTCCTTGGGCGTTTCCTCCCTAGACTTAGGCCGCTCGTCCGCGAGCGGCCTTTTTTTGTGCATGTGTGCCGGGGCCAGGGATTGCGCGGCTCTGCGGTGGGGTGCGGCCGCTGTCGCACCGGTCCCAGCCGTCCCCATGGTGACGTTTCGTGCATGGGTGCAATGCGGAATCCGCAGATTGACCGGGGGCGCCGCGCCGCCTACCTATCGCGTGTCGACGCGGCCTTGCCGCCTCGATGCCCTCCTTGGGCGTTTCCTCCCTAGACTTAGGCCGGTCGCCTCGCGATCGGCCTTTTTTTTGCCCGCGCCACGCCCCGCCAAGCGCGCCGGACCCGCCTATTCCGCGGCGACGCGCGGGGCGGCACCGTCGGCGAAGTCGGCGATCAGCCGCCGGGCGAAGCGGCCGAGCAGGCGGGCCGTCTCGAGGAAATCCGCCGAGCGCTCGAAGCGCGCCTCGTCCATGTAGAGGCCGCGGTTAACCTCGATCTGGATGGCGTGGACGCCCAGCGCCGGTCGCCCGTAGCTCTCCGTGATGAAGCCGCCCGCATAGGGCCGGTTGCGGCCGACCGTGAAGCCGAGGTCGGTGAGGATCGCCACCGCGCTGTCGCTGAGCTCGGCACTGCAACTCGTGCCGTAGCGGTCGCCGACGATGACGTCGGGCCGCGGGCGCTGGTCCTGGCCGCGCGTCGCCGACGGCATCGAGTGGCAGTCGACGAGGACGGCGACGCCGTGGCGGGCCTGGGTGGCCGTGACGAGCCGGCGGAGCGCCGCGTGATAGGGCTTGTAGATCGCCTCGATGCGGGCGAGCCCCTCCTCGACGGCGAGCGGCCCGGCATAGATCTCCTCGCCGTCCGCGACGACGCGGGCGATCGTGCCGAGGCCGCCGGCGACGCGGACCGAGCGGGCGTTGACGAAGGCCGGCAGGCGGCCGGCGAACATCTTCGGGTCGAGCTCGTAGGGCTCGCGGTTGACGTCGAGATAGGCGCGCGGGAAGTGCGCCCGCATCAGCGGCGCACCGTCGGCCACCACCTCGGCGAAGAGCTCGTCGACGAAGGAATCCTCCGAGCGGCGGATCGCCTCGGCGTCGAGCCGGGTCGCGGCCAGGAAGGCGCGCGGGTAGGCGCTGCCGGAATGGGGGGAGTTGAAGACGAAGGGCACCCGCTGCAGCGGCGGGTGCAGCACCTCGAAGGGCGGATGGTGCACGAAGCCGTCCACGACGCGCATCACGGACGCGCCCGCGGGCATCTGGCGACATGGTGCATGGTCGATGAACAGCCGCCGCGCCGCATCCGGTTTCTCCCGTAGAGGCTCGCCCGGCGCCGCCGCCGCGCGCCCCCGAACATGTTGCCGTAGCCGACGCCCCGCTGTCCACGACGATGCGGCGCTGCCGTGCTTTCACCCGATCTTTACCCGCATCCCGCCACAACGGTTCCCACGCAGCGGATGCCGATCTTCGTGGAAGGTGAGGCGTCCGGGAGCTGGGGCAGTATCTCGGGGCTTGTCGCAATCGTGATGTCGCGCATCATCCTGGCGGAAGACGACGGTGACATGCGTCGCTTCCTCGCCAAGGCACTCGAGAAGGCGGGCCATGAGGTCGTCTCCTTCGACAACGGCCTGTCGGCCTACGAGCGGCTGCGCGAGGAGCCGTTCACGCTGCTCCTCACCGACATCGTCATGCCGGAGATGGACGGCATCGAGCTCGCCCGCCGCGCCACCCGGCTCGACCCGGACCTCAAGGTGATGTTCATCACCGGCTTCGCGGCGGTGGCGCTCAACTCCGACTCGCGCGCCCCGAAGGATGCCAAGGTGCTGTCGAAGCCCTTCCACCTGCGCGAGCTCGTGCGCGAGGTCGAGCGCCTGCTCGCCGCCTGAGCCGCCGCGAGCGCCCGCTCGCAGCCTGAGCCAACGCGAGCGCCGGCTCGCCGGCTGAGATCCTCTCCCGTCGTGAAAATCCGCTCTCTCGTTGACAGCCCGGAACCGCCCCGCCATAACACGCGCCGCGACGGCGGCCGCGCCCTTTACGGCCGCCTCGAACGTGCGGTCCGCCCTCTGGAGGCGGGACGTCGCGCGGCGCCGGAGGGGTGCCCGAGTGGTTAAAGGGGACGGACTGTAAATCCGTTGGCTCAGCCTACGTTGGTTCGAATCCAACCCCCTCCACCACGCCGCGTCCGACGGAACAGACCGAGCCCTGCGCGGGCGGGTGTAGCTCAATGGTAGAGCAACAGCCTTCCAAGCTGATGACGGGGGTTCGATTCCCCTCACCCGCTCCAGGCGCTCCCGGTCCATAGCGGCGAACGACCGCCGCCCTGCCAGGCCCCGAGGGAAAGCGTTCGACAGCGATCGCAACACCATCCGGACGATTCGCCCGCCTTGCATTTCGGCCCGGCGACGGTTACCTGCCGCGCGCGGCCGCGGCTCTCCATACCTCGTCGGCTGCCATCCTATCGGCTGCCACACAATCGGCGGGACACGGGTCATGGCGAAAGAGAAGTTTGCGCGGACGAAGCCGCACTGCAACATCGGGACGATCGGCCATGTCGATCACGGCAAGACGTCGCTGACGGCGGCGATCACGAAGGTGCTGGCGAAGACGGGCGGCGCGACGTTCAAGGCGTACGACCAGATCGACGCGGCGCCGGAGGAGAAGGCGCGCGGCATCACGATCTCGACGGCGCACGTCGAGTACGAGACGAAGAACCGCCACTACGCCCACGTCGACTGCCCGGGCCACGCCGATTATGTGAAGAACATGATCACGGGCGCGGCGCAGATGGACGGCGCGATCCTGGTGGTGTCGGCCGCCGACGGCCCGATGCCGCAGACGCGCGAGCACATCCTGCTCGCCCGCCAGGTCGGCGTGCCGGCGATCGTCGTGTTCCTCAACAAGTGCGACCTCGTCGACGATCCCGAGCTGCTCGAGCTCGTCGAGCTCGAGGTGCGCGAGCTGCTGTCCTCCTACGACTTCCCGGGCGACGACATCCCGATCGTCAAGGGCTCGGCGGTGGTTGCGCTGAACGACGGCGACCCGGTGCTCGGCGAGGATGCGATCCTCGAGCTGATGACGCAGGTCGACGCCTACATCCCGCAGCCGGAGCGTCCGATCGACCAGCCGTTCCTGATGCCGATCGAGGACGTGTTCTCGATCTCGGGTCGCGGCACGGTGGTGACGGGTCGCGTCGAGCGCGGCATCGTCAAGGTGGGCGAGGAGGTCGAGATCATCGGCATCCGCGCCACCCAGAAGACGATCGTCACGGGCGTCGAGATGTTCCGCAAGCTGCTCGACCAGGGCCAGGCGGGCGACAACATCGGCGCGCTCCTGCGCGGCACGAAGCGCGAGGACGTCGAGCGCGGGCAGGTCCTGTGCAAGCCGGGCTCGGTGAACCCGCACACGAAGTTCAAGGCGGAAGCCTACATCCTGACGAAGGAGGAGGGCGGTCGCCACACGCCGTTCTTCACGAACTACCGGCCGCAGTTCTACTTCCGCACGACGGACGTGACGGGTGTGTGCACGCTGCCGGAAGGCACCGAGATGGTGATGCCGGGCGACAACGTCGAGTTGACGGTGACGCTGATCGTTCCGATCGCGATGGAGGAGAAGCTTCGCTTCGCCATCCGAGAGGGCGGCCGGACGGTAGGCGCGGGCGTCGTCGCCCAGATCATCGAGTAACAAGACCCGCGACGCAGGGGCACGGCGACGGGCAATGCGTCCGACGCCGTGCTTCGCGTTTCGGCCCTTACAGAGCGCCGACAAGGCGCCGCACCGAAAATGGGGAGACGGCGCATGACCGACGGCATCCGGGCGACAGGCGGGCGCCTGTCGAGATGGTCTCGCCCACGGCTCGCCCTCGGGGCAGCAGTCGTCGCGGCCGGTTTGGCAGCGGGCCCGGCACGCTCGGCCGACGACGTCGTGCTGACGGAGAAGGGCCTCGGGGCCCTCTCCGCCGGAACGACACTCGACCTCGCCAAGGCCGCGGCGGTTTCGGAGCGCTTCGAGGCGCAGGCATTCGAGGCGGGCTCGGAAGGCATGGCGATGCCGGGCGTCGCCCTCGTCAACCGCAAGGGCGTGCGCGTCGCCGAGGCGATCTACGCCGGCGAGGGCCAGCCGCTCTACCGGATCACCATCCTGCGCAAGGCGATCCCCAACAGCTTCGGCCACCGCGTCGGCGATGCCTTCCCGGACGTCGTGCCGGAGGCGGAGGTCGAGGCGCGCTGCGTCGCCGGCGCCGAGGAGTTCTCGGGCGCGGCGATCTGTTTCGAGGGCCCCGATTCGAATCTCGCGGTGGTGTTCGCCGGTCGCTGGGACGGGCCGGACGGCACGCTACCGCCCGCGTCCGTGCTGGCGGGCTGGAAGGCGCGGGCGCTGATGTGGGCGGCGCCGCGCACCGGCGAGTAGGCGTCGCGGGCCGCGCTGGCGCGCCGTTCTTTTTGGGCGTCGAAGGCTCACCAAACCCTCTGGCCCACCGCCGCGATCTGGAGTAAGCAGTCCCCCGCGCGCCGCATTAGGGGTGTAGCTCAGTTGGTAGAGCGGCGGTCTCCAAAACCGCAGGCCGTGGGTTCGAGTCCCTCCGCCCCTGCCAAGCGCGCGCACGGTGACATGATTCGGCTCGGCGCCTGCGGTGGCGCGGCCCGGTCGCCAGCGGATCGGCGGGTCGACCGGGTGCCGCTCAACGGCCACCGGACCGGTGACGGGCGGTCCCGTTCCGTCGATTGAACGACTGAGCCACATAAGCGCTTGCACTCGCCGCCCGTCGCGAATATGTAGAGCGCTCCGGTCGGGCGTGCGGCCCACTCGTCGCGCGCCCGCTTAGTCGTGGGCGAATCCGCGCATTCATGCCGCACTCGCCCGCAGGTCGGCCCGACGGCCGGCGTCGGACGCACATTCGAGCAGGCTCGTCGAGATGGCGAAAACCAATCCGGTCGCGTTCCTCCAGCAAGTCCGCACGGAGGTCGGCAAGGTCACGTGGCCGACGCGCCGCGAGACCGCGATCACGACCATCATGGTGTTCATCATGGTGTTCCTCGCCTGCATCTTCTTTTTCTTGGCGGACCAGGCGATGAGCCGGGCGATCGCCTTCTTGTTCGGCTTCGGCCGCTGACCGGACTTCGCGAGGGAAGACAGACGCCGATGGCGAAGCGCTGGTACATCGTCCACGCCTACTCGAACTTCGAGAACAAGGTCGCCGAATCGATCCGCGAGAAGGCCGGTCAGGCCGGGCTGCAGGATTTGTTCGAGGAGATCCTCGTCCCGAAGGAGAAGGTGGTGGAGGTGCGCCGCGGCCGGAAGGTCGATTCCGAGCGCAAGTTCTTCCCAGGCTACGTGCTGGTGAAGATGGAGATGACCGATCAGGCCTACCACCTGATCAAGAACACCCCGAAGGTCACCGGCTTCCTCGGCTCGGACAACCGCCCGGTGCCGATCACCGAGGCGGAAGCCGGCCGCATCCTGCACCAGGTGCAGGAGGGCGTGGAGCGACCGAAGCCCTCGATCACCTTCGAGATCGGCGAGCAGGTTCGCGTCTCCGACGGTCCGTTCGCCTCGTTCAGCGGTGTCGTGTCCGAGGTCGACGAGGAGCGGGCCCGCGTCAAGGTCGACGTGTCGATCTTCGGCCGCCCGACGCCGGTGGAACTCGAGTACGGCCAGGTCGAGAAGGTCTGACCGGATCGCGAGACGGGTGCCGGACCTTGCGTCCGGCCCGCCCGACGGTCGGCGGCGGCGCGAGCCACGGTGACGATCGTCGGTTCAAGAGGGGCGGGAGGCCAGGGGCGTCAATCGCCGTCGCCCTGAGGCCGTACCGCCCGACCCCGTCGCCCCGATGCGCGGGCGACCATAACGGGAGTTTTTGATGGCGAAGAAGATCGATGGCTACATCAAGCTGCAGGTGAAGGCCGGGTCGGCGACCCCGTCTCCGCCGATCGGCCCGGCGCTCGGCCAGCGCGGCCTCAACATCATGATGTTCTGCAAGGAGTTCAACGCTCGCACGCAGGACCTCGAGAAGGGCCAGCCCTGCCCGGTGGTGATCACCTATTTCTCGGACAAGTCGTTCACGTTCGAGATCAAGACGGCGCCGGTCAGCCACTTCCTGAAGCAGGCCGCGAAGATCACCTCCGGCTCGAAGACCCCCGGCAAGGGCAGCTTCGCCGGCCAGGTGTCGAAGGAGCAGGTGCGCACCATCGCCCAGGCGAAGATGAAGGACCTCAACGCGTCCGACGTCGACGCGGCGATGCGCATGATCGAAGGCTCGGCCCGTTCGATGGGCCTCGAGGTGGTGGAGTGACGGGGATGGCCAATATCGCCAAGCGCGTCCGCGCCTCTCGCGAGGGTATCGACCGCGACAAGCTCTATCCGCTCGCCGAGGCGCTGAAGCTCGTCAAGGAGCGGGCGACCGCGAAGTTCGACGAGACCGTCGAGGTGGCTCTCAACCTCGGCGTCGATCCGCGTCACGCCGACCAGATGGTCCGCGGCGTCTGCGTGCTGCCGAACGGCACCGGCCGGACGCAGCGCGTCGCCGTCTTCGCCCGTGGCGACAAGGCTGCCGAGGCTCTGGCCGCCGGTGCCGACATCGTCGGTGCGGAGGATCTGGTCGAGAAGGTGCAGGGCGGCACGATCGAGTTCGACCGCTGCATCGCCACGCCCGACATGATGCCGCTCGTCGGCCGTCTCGGTAAGATCCTCGGTCCGCGCGGCCTGATGCCGAACCCGAAGGTCGGCACGGTGACGATGGACGTGAAGACCGCCGTCAACGACGCCAAGGGCGGCGCCGTCGAGTTCCGCGTCGAGAAGGCCGGCATCATCCACGCCGGCATCGGCAAGGCCTCGTTCGGCGCGGAAGCGCTCGCAGACAACATCAAGGCGCTGACCGATGCCGTCGTGAAGGCGAAGCCGGCCGGCGCCAAGGGCACCTACCTGCAGAAGGTGGCGGTGTCCTCGACGATGGGCCCGGGCGTGCGCGTCGATCCGGCGAGCATCACCGGCACCGGCGCCTGACCGGCGCCACCGTCCTGTGATCTGAGGTCGCGGGTCCGCCCGCGACGAGGCGGCGCCGGTCCGGCGCCCTATATGAGGAATTCCCGCCGCGGATCCGTCCGTGGCGGGTTAGGGCCGCCGGAGGCGCAAGCACCCGACCGGCCCGCCCCTGTCCGAGACTGCAGGTGCCCGTGCCCGGTCCTCCGAGCGCGGGTCTAAGCCATACGGGCCTGCACGAGACGGGTCGGAACCGTGTTCTGCGCGGACGGTGCCCCGGTACCGGTCGCAAGTCCAGGTTCGAGACCGTTTTGCCTTGCGGCGCTTCGGCGCCCGCGAGGGGACAGGCTTCCCGAGCGCCGTCCGACCTGTGGGATCTTCCGCAGGCCGTCCGGCAAGGCAAGCGGCGGCCGCAATGGCGGCCGCCATTCGGAGTGAGGCAAGTGGAAAGAGCGGAGAAGCGAGAGCTCGTCACGGCGCTCCACGGGGTGTTCGAGAACACCGGCGTGGTGGTCGTGGCCCACTATCAGGGCCTCACGGTCGCCCAGATGTCGACCCTTCGGGGTCGGATGAAGGCGGCTGGTGGGTCCATGAAGGTGGCGAAGAACCGCCTTGCCAAGATCGCCCTTCAAGGCACCGACATCGCGCACATCGCCGACCTGTTCACGGGTCCGACGGTGATCGCCTATTCGAACGACCCGGTCGCGGCCCCCAAGGTGGCCGTCGACTTCGCCAAGACGAACGACAAGCTCGTGATTCTCGGCGGGGCGCTCGGACGGACGACGCTCGATGCGAACGGCGTCAAGGCGCTTGCGACCATGCCGTCGCTGGACGAGCTCCGTGCTCGCCTGGTCGGCATGATCAAGACGCCGGCGACGCGGATCGCCGGCGTGCTGCAGGCACCCGGCGGACAGGTGGCGCGCGTGCTCGCCGCCTACGCCAAGAAGGACGAGGCGGCATAAGGCCGGTCTCCCGACACCGATCCGATCAACGGTACGAACCGATACAGGAAGACAAGACAATGGCCGATCTCAGCAAGCTCGTGGACGAGCTGTCGAACCTCACCGTCCTGGAGGCCGCCGAGCTCTCCAAGATGCTGGAAGAGAAGTGGGGCGTCTCCGCCGCGGCTCCGGTCGCGGTCGCGGCTGTCGCCGGTGGTGGCGAAGCCGCTCCGGTCGCCGAGGAGCAGACCGAGTTCGACGTGATCCTCGCCGATGCCGGCGACAAGAAGATCAACGTCATCAAGGAAGTCCGTGCGATCACGGGCCTTGGCCTGAAGGAAGCCAAGGACCTCGTCGAGGCGGCTCCGAAGGCGGTGAAGGAAGGCGTCTCGAAGTCCGAGGCCGAAGAGCTGAAGAAGAAGCTCGAGGACGCCGGCGCCAAGGTCACCGTGAAGTGATCCGGCGGGGGTGCGCTCCGGCGCGCCCCCACCCCGGACCGCCGGCCTCGGCCGGCGGACCGGATGCGACGACCGCCGCGCGGACCTTGGGTCCGCCGGCCGGTCGGACCGGGCGACACGCCCGGTGACGATCTCCGGGCCCGAGGCCCGGTGAAGGTGCCTGGATGGTCTTCCCTGCCGCCCCGCTGATGGGCGGCATGGTGGACAATCCGGCGAGTAGGCCCCGCCGCCGCAGCGGCGGCACCGCGGTGCGGGGCCACAGACAGGTCGGCGGCACGGTGCGCGCCCCCCAGCGCCCCACCGGCGCCGGCGGCGGCCGCCCGCGAAGCGAGGAGCGACGAATGGCGCAGGCTCAGAAGGCGCAGACGTTCAACGGTCGCAAGCGGATCCGCAAGTATTTCGGCTCGATCCGCGAAGTGGCGGACATGCCGAACCTCATCGAGGTCCAGAAGGCGTCCTACGACCAGTTCCTGCTGGTCGACGAGCCGAAGGACGGGCGCCCCGACGACGGCCTGCAATCGGTCTTCAAGTCGGTGTTCCCGATCTCCGACTTCGCCGGCACGGCCCTGCTCGAGTTCGTGCGCTACGAGTTCGAGGCGCCGAAGTACGATGTCGACGAGTGCCGCCAGCGCGGCATGACGTTCGCGGCGCCCCTCAAGGTGACGCTGCGGCTGATCGTGTTCGACGTGGACGACGACACCGGCGCCAAGTCCGTCAAGGACATCAAGGAGCAGGACGTCTACATGGGCGACATGCCGCTCATGACGGACAACGGCACCTTTATCGTCAACGGCACCGAGCGCGTCATCGTCTCGCAGATGCACCGCTCGCCGGGCGTGTTCTTCGACCACGACAAGGGCAAGACGCACTCCTCCGGCAAGCTGCTGTTCGCCGGCCGGATCATTCCCTATCGCGGCTCCTGGCTCGACATCGAGTTCGACGCCAAGGACATCGTGCACGCCCGCATCGACCGTCGCCGCAAGATCCCGGTGACGTCGCTGATGATGGCCCTCGGCCTCGACGGCGAGGAGATCCTCGACACCTTCTACAACAAGATCCCGTACACCCGGGACGGCGACGGCTGGCGCATGCCCTTCGACGCCAACCGCATGCGCGGCATGAAGGCGACGATCGACCTCGTCGACGCCGACACCGGCGAGACCGTGCTCGAGGCCGGCAAGAAGATGACCGCCCGCACGGCGCGCCAGCTCGCCGACAAGGGCCTGAAGTTCCTGAAGCTGACCGACCTCGACCTGGTCGGCCAGTATGTCGGCGAGGACCTCGTCAACCCGGCCACCGGCGAGATCTTCGTCGAGGCCGGCGACGAGATCACCGAGAAGCTGCTCGCCACGCTCGTCGGCGCCGGCTTCGAGGAGATCCCGATCCTCGACATCGACCACATCAACACCGGCGCCTACGTTCGCAACACGCTGGCGGTCGACAAGAACGCCAGCCGCGAAGAGGCGCTGTACGACATCTACCGGGTGATGCGCCCGGGCGAGCCGCCGACCATCGAGACGGCGGAGGCGATGTTCCAGTCGCTGTTCTTCGATCCGGAGCGCTACGACCTCTCGGCCGTCGGCCGGGTGAAGATGAACATGCGCCTCGACCTGCAGTGCCCGGACACGATCCGCGTGCTGCGCCGCGAGGACGTCATCGCGGTGATCCGCACGCTCGTCGACCTGCGCGACGGCCGCGGCGAGATCGACGACATCGACAACCTCGGCAACCGGCGCGTGCGCTCGGTCGGCGAGCTGATGGAGAACCAGTACCGCGTCGGCCTCCTGCGCATGGAGCGGGCGATCAAGGAGCGCATGAGCTCCGTCGAGATCGACACCGTGATGCCGCAGGACCTGATCAACGCGAAGCCGGCGGCTGCCGCCGTGCGCGAGTTCTTCGGCTCCTCGCAGCTGTCGCAGTTCATGGACCAGACCAACCCGCTCTCCGAGGTGACGCATAAGCGCCGCCTGTCGGCGCTCGGCCCGGGCGGTCTGACCCGCGAGCGCGCCGGCTTCGAGGTGCGCGACGTGCACCCGACGCACTATGGCCGCATCTGCCCGATCGAGACGCCGGAAGGGCCGAACATCGGCCTGATCAACTCGCTGGCGACGTTCGCGCGCGTCAACAAGTACGGCTTCATCGAGGCGCCCTATCGCAAGGTGCGCGACAACCACGTCACGCCGGAGGTCGTCTACCTGTCGGCGATGGAGGAGTCGAAGCACTACGTCGCGCAGGCGAACATCAACATCGACGCCTCCGGCCGCCTCACCGACGATCTTCTCATCTGCCGCCACGCCGGCGACGTGATGATGGTGACGCCGGACCGCGTCGACTACATGGACGTGTCGCCGAAGCAGCTCGTCTCGGTCGCCGCGGCGCTCATTCCGTTCCTCGAGAACGACGACGCCAACCGCGCGCTGATGGGCTCGAACATGCAGCGCCAGGCGGTGCCGCTGGTGCGGGCCGAGGCGCCGTTCGTCGGCACCGGCATGGAGCCGATCGTGGCGCGCGATTCCGGCGCGGCGATCGCCGCGCGGCGGGCGGGCGTCATCGACCAGGTCGACGCCACTCGTATCGTCGTGCGTGCCACCGAGGACCTCGAGACCTCGCGCTCGGGCGTCGACATCTACCGGCTGATGAAGTTCCAGCGTTCGAACCAGAACACCTGCATCAACCAGCGTCCGCTGGTGCGTGTGGGCGACATGGTCAACAAGGGCGACATCATCGCCGACGGCCCGTCGACGGACCTCGGTGACCTGGCCCTCGGCCGCAACGTGCTCGTCGCGTTCATGCCGTGGAACGGCTACAACTTCGAGGACTCCATCCTCCTCTCCGAGCGCATCGTCTCCGACGACGTGTTCACCTCGATCCACATCGAGGAGTTCGAGGTGATGGCCCGCGACACCAAGCTCGGGCCGGAGGAGATCACGCGCGACATTCCGAACGTGTCGGAAGAGGCGCTGAAGAACCTCGACGAAGCCGGTATCGTCTACATCGGCGCGGAGGTGAAGGCCTCCGACATCCTCGTCGGCAAGATCACGCCGAAGGGTGAGAGCCCGATGACGCCGGAGGAGAAGCTCCTCCGCGCCATCTTCGGCGAGAAGGCCTCCGACGTCCGCGACACCTCGCTGCGCGTGCCCCCGGGCGTGCAGGGCACGGTCGTCGAGGTGCGCGTGTTCAACCGCCACGGCGTCGAGAAAGACGAGCGCGCCATGGCGATCGAGCGCGAGGAGATCGAGCGTCTCGCCAAGGACCGCGACGACGAGCAGGCGATCCTCGACCGCAACGTCTTCGGCCGTCTCGCCGAGATGCTCGACGGCAAGGTCGCGATCGCCGGCCCGAAGGGCTTCAAGAAGGACACCGAGGTGACGCGGGCCGTGCTCGCCGACACCCCGCGCTCCCAGTGGTGGCAGTTCGCGGTCGCCGACGATCAGCAGATGACGCAGATCGAGGGTCTGCGCGGCCAGTACGACGAGAGCCGCAAGCGCCTCGAGGGCCGCTTCATCGACAAGGTCGACAAGCTGCAGCGCGGCGACGAGCTGCCTCCCGGCGTGATGAAGATGGTCAAGGTCTTCGTCGCCGTGAAGCGCAAGATCCAGCCGGGCGACAAGATGGCCGGCCGGCACGGCAACAAGGGCGTCGTCTCGAAGATCGTGCCGGTGGAGGACATGCCGTTCCTCGCCGACGGCACGCACGTCGACATCGTGCTGAACCCGCTCGGCGTGCCGAGCCGCATGAACGTCGGCCAGATCCTCGAGACCCACCTCGGCTGGGCCTGCGCGGGCATGGGGCGGAAGATCGGCGAGATCATCGACGCCTACAAGAAGTCGAACGACGTCCAGCCGCTGCGCACCGCGCTCGTCGACATCTTCGACGACGGCCGCGAGCCGGTCGCCCAGTACGACGACGCCTCCGTGCTGCGGCTCGGCGAGCAGCTGCGCAAGGGCGTGCCGATCGCGACCCCGGTCTTCGACGGCGCGCACGAGCCCGACATCGTCGTCATGCTCGAGCAGGCCGGCCTCGACCGCTCCGGACAGGTGACGCTCTATGACGGGCGCTCCGGCGAGGAGTTCGACCGGAAGGTGACTGTCGGCTATATCTACATGCTGAAGCTGCACCATCTGGTGGACGACAAGATCCACGCCCGTTCGATCGGCCCGTACTCGCTGGTCACCCAGCAGCCGCTCGGCGGCAAGGCGCAGTTCGGCGGACAGCGGTTCGGTGAGATGGAGGTGTGGGCGCTCGAAGCCTACGGCGCCGCCTACACGCTGCAGGAGATGCTGACGGTGAAGTCGGACGACGTGGCCGGCCGCACCAAGGTCTACGAGGCGATCGTGCGCGGCGACGACACGTTCGAGGCGGGTATCCCGGAGTCCTTCAACGTGCTCGTGAAGGAAATGCGGTCGCTCGGCCTCAATGTCGAACTCACCGACTCGAAGCCGAAGACGGCGGCCAACGAGCTCGAGCGACCGGCAGACGCGGCGGAGTGATCCGCCGCGCTGCGGCCGCAAGGCCGCCCTACGCTCGCCGATTCATGATTCTAGGACGACGGGGTCGCGTCATTCGCGGCTGCCGGCGTGAAGGAGAGAACCGATGAACCAAGAGGTCATGAACCTGTTCAACACGCAGGTGCCGGCCCAGACGTTCGATCTCATTCGGATCTCGATCGCCAGCCCTGAGAAGATCCTGTCCTGGTCCTACGGCGAGATCAAGAAGCCGGAGACCATCAACTACCGGACCTTCAAGCCGGAGCGGGACGGCCTGTTCTGCGCCCGGATCTTCGGGCCGATCAAGGACTACGAGTGCTTGTGCGGCAAGTACAAGCGCATGAAGTACAAGGGCGTTATCTGCGAGAAGTGCGGCGTCGAGGTGACGCTGTCGCGCGTGCGCCGCGAGCGCATGGGCCACATCGAGCTCGCCGCCCCCGTCGCCCACATCTGGTTCCTGAAGTCGCTGCCGAGCCGCATCGGCATGCTGCTCGACATGACGCTGAAGGATCTCGAGCGGATCCTCTATTTCGAGAACTACGTTGTGCTCGAGCCCGGCCTGACGCCGCTCAAGATGCACCAGCTGCTCTCGGAAGAGGACTTCATCGAGGCGCAGGACAAGTACGGCGAGGACGGCTTCACCGCCGCCATCGGCGCCGAGGCTATCCGCGAGCTGATGAAGGCGCTCGATCTCGAGAAGCTCGCGGCCGACCTGCGCGTCGAGATCGCCGAGTCGACCTCCGAGCTGAAGCCGAAGAAGCTCGCCAAGCGGCTGAAGCTCATCGAGGCGTTCATGGAATCCGGCAACAAGCCGGAGTGGATGATCCTCAACGTCATCCCGGTGATGCCGCCGGATCTGCGTCCGCTGGTGCCGCTGGACGGCGGCCGCTTCGCCACGTCCGACCTGAACGACCTCTACCGCCGCGTCATCAACCGCAACAACCGCCTGAAGCGGCTGATCGAGCTGCGCGCGCCGGACATCATCATCCGCAACGAGAAGCGGATGCTCCAGGAGGCCGTCGACGCGCTGTTCGACAACGGCCGCCGCGGTCGCGTCATCACGGGTGCCAACAAGCGCCCGCTGAAGTCGCTCTCCGACATGCTGAAGGGCAAGCAGGGCCGGTTCCGCCAGAACCTGCTCGGCAAGCGCGTCGACTATTCCGGCCGCTCGGTGATCGTCGTCGGCCCGGAGCTGAAGCTGCACCAGTGCGGCCTGCCGAAGAAGATGGCGCTCGAGCTGTTCAAGCCGTTCATCTATTCGCGGCTGGACGCCAAGGGCTACTCCTCGACGGTGAAGCAGGCGAAGAAGCTCGTCGAGAAGGAGAAGTCGGAGGTCTGGGACATCCTCGACGAGGTAATCCGCGAGCACCCGATCCTCCTGAACCGCGCGCCGACGCTGCATCGCCTCGGCATCCAGGCGTTCGAGCCGGTCCTCATCGAGGGCAAGGCGATCCAGCTGCACCCGCTCGTCTGCTCGGCCTTCAACGCCGACTTCGACGGTGACCAGATGGCCGTGCACGTTCCGCTGAGCCTCGAGGCTCAGCTCGAAGCGCGCGTGCTGATGATGTCGACCAACAACATCCTGCACCCGGCGAACGGCTCGCCGATCATCGTGCCGTCGCAGGACATCGTGCTCGGCCTCTACTACCTGTCGATCATGGCCGAGAACGAGCCCGGCCAGGGCATGGCGTTCTCGTCCATCGGCGAGCTGCATCACGCCCTCGAGTCGAAGGCGGTGACGCTGCACTCGAAGATCCGCGGCCGCTACACCGGCGTCGGCCCGGACGGAAAGCCGTTCACCAAGATCTATGAGACGACCCCCGGCCGCATGCTCATCGGTGAGCTTCTGCCGAAGCACAAGGCGGTCAGCTTCGACGTCTGCAACCAGCTGATGACGAAGAAGCAGATCTCCAACATGATCGACATGGTCTACCGTGGCTGCGGCCAGAAGGAGACCGTGATCTTCTGCGACCGCATCATGACGCTGGGCTTCACCAACGCGTTCAAGGCGGGCATCTCCTTCGGCAAGGATGACATGGTCATCCCCGAGACGAAGGAGAAGCTGGTCGAGGACACGCGCCAGCTCGCCAAGGAATACGAGCAGCAGTACTCCGACGGCCTGATCACCCAGGGCGAGAAGTACAACAAGGTCGTCGACGCCTGGGCGAAGTGCACCGATCGCGTCGCCGACGAGATGATGAAGCGCATCTCGTCCGTGCAGATGGACGCGGAGACCGGCCGTCAGAAGAAGATCAACTCGATCTACATGATGAGCCACTCCGGCGCCCGTGGCTCGCCGGCGCAGATGAAGCAGCTCGCGGGCATGCGCGGCCTGATGGCGCGACCGGATGGCTCGATCATCGAGACGCCGATCATCGCCAACTTCAAGGAAGGCCTGTCGGTGATGGAGTACTTCAACTCCACCCACGGCGCCCGCAAGGGACTGGCCGACACCGCGCTGAAGACGGCGAACTCGGGCTACCTGACGCGTCGTCTCGTCGACGTCGCGCAGGACTCGATCATCACCGAGTACGACTGCGGCACCGACGCCGGCATCAAGATGACGGCAATCGTCGACGCCGGCCAGATGGTGGCCTCGCTCGGCATGCGCATCCTCGGCCGCACCGCGTGCGAGGATGTTCCCGATCCGGCGACGGGCGAGATCATCCTGCCGCGCGGCAAGCTGATCGAGGAGAAGGAGGTCGAGCGCGTCGAGAAGGCCGGCATCCAGGCCGTCCGCATCCGCTCGGTGCTGACCTGCGAGACGAAGAACGGCTGCTGCGCGGCCTGCTACGGGCGCGATCTCGCCCGCGGCACGCCCGTCAACATGGGCGAGGCGGTCGGCGTCATCGCGGCGCAGTCGATCGGCGAGCCGGGCACGCAGCTCACCATGCGCACGTTCCACATCGGCGGCACGGCGCAGGTGGTCGACTCGTCCTTCATCGAGTCGAGCTTCGAAGGCACGGTGAAGCTGCGCAACCGCAACGTGGTGCGCGATTCCCAGGGCCGGCTCATCGCGATGGGTCGCAACATCGCGATCGTGGTGATCGACAAGGACGGCACCGAGCGCGCCGTCCACCGCATCACCTACGGCGCGCGCCTGCACGTCGACGACGGCGATCAGGTGAAGCGCGGCCAGCGCATGGCGGAGTGGGATCCCTACACCCGTCCGGTGCTCACCGAGGTCGACGGCATCGTCGCCTTCGAGGATCTGGTGGAAGGCGCCTCGGTCACCGAGACGACCGACGAGGCGACCGGTATCACCAAGCGCATCATCCTCGACTGGCGGACCTCGACGCGCGGCTCGGACCTCAAGCCGGCCGTCATCGTCAAGGGTGCCGACGGCAAGGTGGCGAAGCTCGCCCGCGGCGGCGACGCCCGCTCCCTGCTCTCCGTCGACGCCATCCTGTCGGTGGAGCCGGGCGAAGAGGTGAAGGCCGGCGACGTGCTCGCGCGTATCCCGCTCGAGAGTGCCAAGACGCGCGACATCACCGGCGGTCTGCCGCGGGTGGCGGAGCTGTTCGAGGCGCGGCGTCCGAAGGACCATGCCATCATCGCCGAGATCGACGGCACGGTGCGCTTCGGCAAGGACTACAAGAACAAGCGCCGCATCATCATCGAGCCGCACGACGAGGCGCTCGACCCGATCGAGTACCTGATCCCGAAGGGCAAGCACGTCCACCTCCAGGACGGCGATGCGATCGAGAAGGGCGACTACATCCTCGACGGCAACCCGGCGCCGCACGACATCCTGGCGATCCGCGGCGTGGAGGCGCTCGCCGCCTACCTCGTCAACGAGATCCAGGAGGTCTACCGGCTGCAGGGCGTGGCGATCAACGACAAGCACATCGAGGTGATCGTCCGTCAGATGCTGCAGAAGGTGGAGATCACCGACGCCGGCGAGACGGACGTGATCAACGGCGAGCAGATGGATCGCATCGAGCTCGACGAGCTGAACGAGAAGGCCATCGCCGACGGCAAGAAGCCGGCGTCGGGCGTGCCGGTGCTGCTCGGCATCACCAAGGCCAGCCTGCAGACCCGCTCGTTCATCTCGGCTGCGTCCTTCCAGGAGACGACCCGCGTCCTCACCGAGGCGGCCGTCAACGGCAAGGTCGACAACCTCGAGGGCCTCAAGGAGAACGTCATCGTCGGCCGCCTGATCCCGGCGGGAACGGGCGCGATGGTGAACCGCATCCGCGAGATCGCGACGAGCCGCGACGAACTCATCCTCGACGAGCGCCGCAAGGCGGCGACCGTCGACGTGCCGCTCGCCGGCATCTCCGGTCCGGCGGCCGCCTGACCTGCGGCGAGGCCTCCGCCGTCACGGCGGTGGCCTCGACCGGCCGGCGTCGCCGCTCGCGGTGGCGCGGCCACACGACAAGACAGAACGGGCCGTCCTGGCAGCAGGGCGGCCCGTCGTCGTTCGGAGCTGTGATGGGCGAGCGGACGCCGGCCGCCGATGCCGGTCAGCGTGGCGCGATCCCCACGGACTGCATGACGAGATCAACGAGGGCCCGGGCCGAGGCGGTGTCGCCGTGGCCGACCTCGACGGTGAAAGTGCGCGGCAGCCCGGCCAGGACGGCGTGGTTCGACAGCGAGCAGTCGCTGCGCCCCGGCCGCACCGTCTCGTAGAGGACGTTGACACCCCGTTCGGTGAACCAGGCGATGGCGCCGCGCGCTGCCGCCTCGGTCGCCGGGGCGCGGCCGGCGAGGATCACCATCGTGTCGTCGTCGCGCCGGGGCGCCCCGGGCCCGACCGTCGCGCCGGCGGCGGCGCGGAAGGCCTCGGCGCCCGGATAGGGCCGGGCCATCGAGATGGTGCCGCCACGCCGCTCGTTGGAATGCAGACCGACAATGGGAAAGCGCCGGTCGAGACCGGCGAGGACCGCAGACGTATAGGCCGGATCGGCGCGGCCGCGCCCGCAGGCGCCGCTGCCGAAGACGCGATTGGGGTCGATGCCGCGCCACATCCGGTTCTCGCCCGATTCGACCGCCACCAGCACGCCCCCGTAGCGCAGCACGGCCACAACGCCGGCATCGAAGGCCGCGTTCTCGTTGTCGTGCGGCAGCACCCAGCGGGGCCCGCTGCGGCTGCGGTGGGAGATCACCAACAGCGACCACCGTGCCACCGTGCCCTCGACCGACACGATGCCGAGGCAAAGTTCGGGATCGGCCAGCCGGTCCGCCAGCCGGCGGACGTCGCGGTCGCCGGTGGCCGCGATGATCTCGGCGGGCGTCCGGCAGGCCTGGGCGCTCGACGGCGGTGGCCGATCCATGACAGGGGAGGGGGCGCCCTCGCCCTCGGGGGGCCGCCGCAGCACCGGCAGCTCGCCAGCCGCCGCCACGCCGGTGAACTCGATCGGCAGGCGACCGGGACCGGCACCGCTGAGGACGGAGAAGAAAAGTGCGCTGGCTGCGAGAATCGTCGGCACGGCACGGCGCATGACGGGGCCCCCGCGGTCCATTCCGCGCGAGCATGAGCCCGCCGCGGGCGTCGCCGGATGCGCGGGAATCGCGCCGTTCCTGTGGCGGAATGGCAGGGAACACGCTTCCAGGACGAAGGTTCGGCCGATAACGTGGAAGCCGCGAAACGATCGGTCGTCAAATGCGCTCGGTGCGACAGAAAGCATGCGTTGGGGCGGCCCTTCGGCTCCGATCGGGATGCCCGAAAAACGCCCGGAGAAGGCCGCGATTCCGCTATTGACGGGCGGGAACCGAAAGAATAGGTTCCGCCAACTTTCGCGGCAGGCGGTAAGCCCCGTTCGCGTCGCTGGCGCCTCGCGCTGCGACTGATCGGCTTAAACGCTGCCGGGTTCAAGTAGACGACATCGGCTTCTCCGCAGCTGCCGAAAGGCAGCCGCAACGTCGCCATGATCGCGCCCCGGCGCGATCCTCTGGCTTGGGGCGCCGCCCGCGATCGTCAGATCGCGGACCGGCGCCTTCGCGTTCGTGCGTGGAAGGCAGTGGCGTCAACCGACGGCGGGCGGAAGCTCGAAGTTACGGAACGGGACAGCATGCCGACGATCAACCAGTTGATCCGCAAGCCGCGGAAAGACCCGCCGAAGCGCAACAAGGTGCCGGCCATGGAGGCCTGCCCGCAGAAGCGCGGCGTCTGCACGCGAGTCTATACGACGACCCCGAAGAAGCCGAACTCGGCTCTCCGCAAGGTCGCCAAGGTTCGGCTGACGAACCAGTACGAAGTGATCGGTTACATCCCGGGTGAGGGGCATAACCTTCAGGAGCACTCGGTCGTGATGATCCGAGGCGGCCGCGTGAAGGACCTTCCGGGCGTGCGTTACCACGTGGTGCGCGGCGTGCTCGACACGCAGGGCGTCAAGGACCGTAAGCAGCGTCGTTCCAAGTACGGCGCCAAGCGTCCGAAGTGATGGGAGCCTGAGCGATGTCGCGTCGTCACAGCGCCGAGAAGCGTGAGATCCTGCCGGACCCGAAGTTCGGTGATCAGATCGTCTCCAAGTTCATGAACAGCATCATGCGCGACGGCAAGAAGTCCGCCGCCGAAACGATCGTCTACGGTGCCTTCGATACGATCCGGACGCGGTCGCGCCAGGATCCGCTCGAGGTGTTCCACACGGCTCTCGACCGTGTGATGCCGCAGATCGAGGTGCGTTCCCGCCGCGTCGGTGGCGCCACCTACCAGGTGCCGGTCGAAGTGCGCACCGAGCGTCGCCAGGCTCTGGCGATCCGGTGGCTGATCACTGCCGCCCGTGCCCGCAACGAGAAGACCATGGTCGAGCGCCTCTCCGGCGAGCTGCTCGATGCGTTCAACAACCGCGGTACCGCCGTGAAAAAGCGCGAGGACACACACCGGATGGCCGAGGCCAACCGCGCGTTCTCGCACTATCGCTGGTGAACTGAGCGCGAGCCGAGGTCGAGGACCGTACAATGCCCCGCACGCACAACCTCGAAGACTATCGTAACTTCGGCATCATGGCCCACATTGATGCCGGGAAGACGACGACGACCGAGCGCATCCTCTACTACTCCGGCAAGTCCCATAAGATCGGCGAAGTCCATGACGGCGCCGCGACGATGGACTGGATGGAGCAGGAGCAGGAGCGGGGCATCACGATCACGTCTGCCGCGACCACCACGCAGTGGAACGGCAAGCGCCTGAACATCATCGACACCCCCGGCCACGTCGATTTCACGATCGAGGTCGAGCGTTCGCTGCGCGTCCTCGACGGCGCCGTGTGCGTGCTGGACTCCAACCAGGGCGTCGAGCCCCAGACCGAGACGGTCTGGCGCCAGGGTGACAAGTACAAGGTTCCGCGGATCGTCTTCTGTAACAAGATGGACAAGACCGGCGCCGATTTCTACAACTGCCTCAATGACATCAAGGTCCGCCTCGGTGCCAAGCCGGTGGCGATCCAGCTGCCGATCGGCGCCGAGTCCGACTTCAAGGGCTGCGTCGACCTCGTGAAGATGCAGGCCTACGTCTGGCATGACGAGGACAAGGGCGCGAAGTACGACACCGTCGCGATCCCCGACGACCTCGTCGAGAAGGCGAACGAGTACCGTGCTGCCCTGATCGAGGCGGCCGTCGAGCTCGACGACGAGGCGATGACGGCGTTCTTCGACGGCCAGGAGCCGGACGAGGCGACGCTGAAGCGCCTGATCCGCAAGGCCGTCATCACCGGCGCCTTCTATCCGGTGCTCTGCGGCTCGGCCTTCAAGAACAAGGGCGTCCAGACGCTGCTCGACGCGGTCGTCGACTACCTGCCGAGCCCGCTCGAAGTACCGCCGATCAAGGGCATCGACGGCAAGACCGGCGAGGAGACGGTTCGTCACTCGACCGACAACGAGCCGCTCGCCATGCTCGCCTTCAAGATCATGGACGATCCCTTCGTCGGTTCGCTCACCTTCTGCCGGATCTATTCCGGCAAGGTGGAGAGCGGTACGGGCGTGCTGAACTCGCCGCGCGATCGTCGCGAGCGCGTCGGCCGCATGCTCCTGATGCACGCGAACTCTCGCGAGGACATCAAGGAGGCCAACGCCGGCGACATCATCGCCCTGGCCGGCCTCAAGGAGACCCGCACCGGCGACACGCTGTGCGACCCGGCCCACCCGGTGATCCTCGAGAAGATGGAGTTCCCGGACCCCGTCATCGAGATCGCGGTCGAGCCGAAGGCGAAGGCCGACCAGGAAAAGATGGCGGTGGCGCTGTCGAAGCTCGCGGCCGAGGATCCGTCCTTCCGCGTCTCGACGGACCAGGAGAGCGGCCAGACCATCCTGAAGGGGATGGGCGAGCTTCATCTCGACATCAAGGTCGACATCCTGAAGCGGACCTACAAGGTCGAAGTCAACGTCGGCGCCCCGCAGGTCGCCTACCGCGAGACGATCACCCGCTCGGTCGACATCGACTACACCCACAAGAAGCAGACCGGTGGTACCGGCCAGTTCGCCCGGGTGAAGTTCACGATCGCCCCGAACGAAGTCGGCAAGGGCTTCGAGTTCGACTCGAAGGTCATCGGCGGCTCGGTGCCGAAGGAGTACATCCCCGGCGTCGAGAAGGGCCTCAACTCGGTGCTGACCTCGGGCGTCGTCGCCGGCTTCCCGGTCGTCGACGTCAAGGTCGACCTGACGGACGGCGCCTACCACGAAGTGGACTCGTCGGCGCTTGCCTTCGAGATCGCGTCTCGCGCCGGCTTCCGTGAAGGCCTGCAGAAGGCCGGCCCGGTGCTGCTCGAGCCGATCATGAAGGTCGAGGTCACCTCGCCCGAGGACTATCTCGGCTCGGTGATCGGCGACCTGAACTCGCGGCGTGGCCAGATCTCCGGCACCGATACGCGCGGCAACGCCCAGATCGTCACCGCGATGGTGCCGCTCGCCAACATGTTCGGCTACGTCAACACGCTGCGCTCGATGAGCCAGGGACGTGCCAGCTACTCGATGCAGTTCGACCACTACGAGCAGGTGCCGCAGGCGGTTGCTCAGGAAGTCCAGGCGAAGTTCGCCTGAGACACGCCGACGAGCCAGTCGACACTGTCAACACCTTGAGACCGACGGAGTTACGCCGATGGCGAAAGAGAAGTTTGCGCGGACGAAGCCGCACTGCAACATCGGGACGATCGGCCATGTCGATCACGGCAAGACGTCGCTGACGGCGGCGATCACGAAGGTGCTGGCGAAGACGGGCGGCGCGACGTTCAAGGCGTACGACCAGATCGACGCGGCGCCGGAGGAGAAGGCGCGCGGCATCACGATCTCGACGGCGCACGTCGAGTACGAGACGAAGAACCGCCACTACGCCCACGTCGACTGCCCGGGCCACGCCGATTATGTGAAGAACATGATCACGGGCGCGGCGCAGATGGACGGCGCGATCCTGGTGGTGTCGGCCGCCGACGGCCCGATGCCGCAGACGCGCGAGCACATCCTGCTCGCCCGCCAGGTCGGCGTGCCGGCGATCGTCGTGTTCCTCAACAAGTGCGACCTCGTCGACGATCCCGAGCTGCTCGAGCTCGTCGAGCTCGAGGTGCGCGAGCTGCTGTCCTCCTACGACTTCCCGGGCGACGACATCCCGATCGTCAAGGGCTCGGCGGTGGTTGCGCTGAACGACGGCGACCCGGTGCTCGGCGAGGATGCGATCCTCGAGCTGATGACGCAGGTCGACGCCTACATCCCGCAGCCGGAGCGTCCGATCGACCAGCCGTTCCTGATGCCGATCGAGGACGTGTTCTCGATCTCGGGTCGCGGCACGGTGGTGACGGGCCGCGTCGAGCGCGGCATCGTCAAGGTGGGCGAGGAGGTCGAGATCATCGGCATCCGCGCCACCCAGAAGACGATCGTCACGGGCGTCGAGATGTTCCGCAAGCTGCTCGACCAGGGCCAGGCGGGCGACAACATCGGCGCGCTCCTGCGCGGCACGAAGCGCGAGGACGTCGAGCGCGGGCAGGTTCTCTGCAAGCCGGGCTCGGTGAACCCGCACACGAAGTTCAAGGCGGAAGCCTACATCCTGACGAAGGAGGAGGGCGGTCGCCACACGCCGTTCTTCACGAACTACCGGCCGCAGTTCTACTTCCGCACGACGGACGTGACGGGTGTGTGCACGCTGCCGGAAGGCACCGAGATGGTGATGCCGGGCGACAACGTCGAGTTGACGGTGACGCTGATCGTTCCGATCGCGATGGAGGAGAAGCTTCGCTTCGCCATCCGAGAGGGCGGCCGGACGGTAGGCGCGGGCGTCGTCGCCCAGATCATCGAGTAACAAGACCCGCGACGCAGGAGCACGGCGACGGGCGATACGCCCGACGCCGTGCACCGGTCCCGATCAAGACGAGCGCTGAACCGAGGGCGCATCCATGAACGGCCAGAATATCCGGATCCGCCTCAAGGCGTTCGACCATCGCGTGCTCGACGCTTCGACGCGCGAGATCGTGAACACGGCAAAACGGACGGGTGCGCAGGTGCGCGGCCCGGTCCCGCTGCCGACCCGCATCGAGAAGTTCACGGTCAACCGCTCGCCGCACATCGACAAGAAGAGCCGGGAACAGTTCGAGATTCGCACGCACAAGCGCCTGCTCGACATCATCGACCCCACGCCGCAGACCGTCGACGCTTTGATGAAGCTCGACCTTGCGGCCGGTGTCGACGTCGAAATCAAGCTCTGAGTAGTGCGGCACGGTTTGGAGAGGCCTGACCCATGCGTTCAGGAATGATCGCCCAGAAGGTCGGCATGACCCGCGTCTACAATGAGGCGGGGGAACATGTGCCGGTGACGGTTCTGCGCGTCGAGAACTGCCAGGTGGTCGCCCACCGGACGGCGGAGAAGGACGGCTATGTGGCGCTGCAGCTCGGTTCCGGGCGGGCGAAGACGAAGAACGTCGCCAAGGCGATGCGCGGTCACTTCGCAGTGGCGAGCGTCGAGCCGAAGCGCGAGATCGTCGAGTTCCGGGTGAGCCCGGAGAACGTCATCGCGGTCGGCGCCGAGCTGACGGCCGATCACTTCGTCGACGGCCAGTTCGTCGACGTGACCGGCACCTCGATCGGCAAGGGCTTCGCCGGCGTCATGAAGCGCCACAACTTCGGTGGCGGTCGCGCCAGCCACGGCAACTCGGTGACCCACCGCGCCCACGGCTCGACCGGCCAGCGCCAGGACCCCGGCAAGGTGTTCAAGGGCAAGAAGATGGCCGGCCACATGGGCCAGGTTCGCGTCACGACGCAGAACCTCAAGGTCGTCCGTACCGACGCCGAGCGCGGCCTGATCCTCATCGAGGGTGCCGTTCCCGGCGCCAAGGGTGGGCGGATCCTGGTGCGCGACGCGGTGAAGCGGGCGCTTCCGAAGGACGTGCCGTCGCCGGGCAAGTTCCGCCTGGCCGGCGAGACCGGTGCTGCGCCGGATGCTGCCGAAGCCCCGGCCGCTCCGGCGGAGAAGGAGAGCGAGTGATGGAACTCGAGGTCAAGACGCTGGACGGCGCCTCGGCGGGCTCGATCACGGTCTCCGACGAGATCTTCGGGCTGGAGCCGCGCGCCGACATCCTGCAGCGCATCGTGCGCTGGCAGCTGTCGAAGCGGCAGGCGGGCACCCACAAGGCGAAGATTCGGTCCGAGGTGAACCGCACCGGCCGCAAGATGTACAAGCAGAAGGGCACCGGTCGCGCCCGTCACGGTGATCAGTCGGCGCCGCAGTTCCGCGGTGGCGGCAAGGCCTTCGGCCCGGTCGTGCGCAGCCATGCCCACGATCTGCCGAAGAAGGTGCGCGCCCTCGGCCTGAAGCATGCGCTTTCGGCCAAGGCGAAGGCCTCCACGCTGATCGTCGTCGACGAGGCGACCGCGACCGAGCCGAAGACCAAGGCGCTGCGCGAGCGGCTCGCCGCGATGGGTCTCGACCGGGTGCTGATCATCGCCGGCAACGAGGTGGACGTGAACTTCCAGCTCGCCGCCCGCAACATCCCCAATCTCGACGTGCTGCCGGTCCAGGGCATCAACGTCTACGACATCCTGCGGCGTGACACCCTGGTGCTCACCCGCGAGGCCGTCGAGCGCCTCGAGGAGCGGTTCAAATGACCAACCTCAAGCACTACGACGTGATCGTCGCCCCGATCATCACCGAGAAGTCGACCGTGCTCAGCGAGCAGAACAAGGTCGTCTTCAAGGTGGCGCCGAAGGCCTCGAAGCCGGAGATCAAGGCGGCCGTCGAGTCGTTGTTCGGCGTCAAGGTGACGGCGGTCAACACCCTCGTCCGCAAGGGCAAACTGAAGCGCTTCCGCGGCTCCCTCGGGCGCCAGTCGGACGTCAAGCGCGCCGTCGTGACGCTGGCCGAAGGCCAGACGATCGACGTCACGACCGGCCTGTGAGCGTGGAGCGCAGACCATGGCTCTGAAATCCTACAAGCCGACGACGGCCGGCCAGCGACAGCTGGTCCTCGTCGATCGCTCCGAGCTCTACAAGGGCAAGCCGGTCAAGTCGCTGACCGAGGGCCTCTCGGCCTCCGGCGGCCGCAACAACGCCGGTCGCATCACCGTCCGCTTCCGTGGCGGCGGTCACAAGCGGACCTACCGTCTGGTCGACTTCAAGCGCCGCAAGCGCGAGATGACGGCGACGGTCGACCGAATCGAGTACGATCCGAACCGGACCGCCTTCATCGCCCTCCTGAAGTACGAGGACGGCGAGCTCGCCTACATCCTGGCGCCGCAGCGCCTGGCGGTGGGTGACAGCGTCATCGCTGGTGCCCAGGCCGACGTGAAGCCGGGCAACGCCATGCCGCTGTCGGCGATGCCGGTCGGCACGATCGTCCACAACGTCGAGATGAAGCCCGGCAAGGGCGGTCAGATCGCGCGTTCGGCCGGCACCTACGCGCAGATCGTCGGCCGCGACCAGGGCTATGCGATCCTGCGCCTGAACTCCGGCGAGCAGCGCCGGGTGCTCGGCACCTGCTTCGCCACGGTGGGCGCGGTGTCGAACCCCGACCACGCCAACATCAATCTCGGCAAGGCCGGCCGTTCGCGCTGGCTCGGCCGCAAGCCGCACAACCGCGGCGTCACGATGAACCCGGTCGACCATCCGCACGGCGGTGGTGAAGGCCGGACCTCGGGTGGACGCCATCCGGTGACGCCATGGGGCAAGCCCACCAAGGGCAAGAAGACGCGCCGCAACAAGTCGACGGACAAGTTCATCGTCCGTAGCCGGCACGCCAGGAAGAAGTGAGGGCTGAACCGTGGCTCGTTCCGTCTGGAAAGGTCCGTTCGTCGACGGCTATATGCTCAAGAAGGCCGAGAAGGCGCGCGGGTCCGCGCGCTCCGAGGTCGTCAAGATCTGGAGCCGCCGGTCGACCATCCTGCCGCAGTTCGTCGGTCTGACGTTCGGCGTCTACAACGGCCAGAAGCACATTCCGGTGCAGGTGTCCGAGGACATGGTCGGTCACCGGTTTGGCGAGTTCGCCCCGACGCGGACCTTCTACGGTCACGCGGCCGACAAGAAGTCCAAGAGGAAGTAACCGATGGGCAAGTCCAAGGCCGCACGGGCCCTCAAGGACAACGAGGCGAAGGCGATCGCCAAGATGCTGCGGGTGTCGCCGCAGAAGCTCAATCTCGTCGCCCAGCTGATCCGCGGGAAGACGGTGCCGGCGGCGCTTGCCGACCTCACCTTCTCGAAGAAGCGGATCGCCCGCGACGTCAAGAAGACGCTGGAATCGGCCGTCGCCAACGCCGAGAACAACCACGACCTCGACGTCGACAGCCTGGTCGTCGCCGAGGCCTTCGTCGGCAAGGCGCTGGTGATGAAGCGCTTCGCGGCGCGCGGCCGTGGCCGCTCGAGCCGCATCGAGAAGCCTTTCGCGAACCTCACGATCGTGGTCCGCGAAGTCGAGGAGGCCGCCTGATGGGTCAGAAAGTCAATCCGATCGGCCTGCGGCTCGGCATCAACCGGACCTGGGATTCGCGCTGGTTCGCCGATCGCGGCGAGTACGGCCGTCTGCTCCACGAGGATCTGAAGATCCGCGAGAAGCTGATGGACGACCTGAAGCAGGCGGCGGTCTCCAAGATCGTCATCGAGCGTCCGCACAAGAAGTGCCGCGTGACGATCCACACCGCCCGTCCGGGCGTGGTGATCGGCAAGAAGGGCGCCGACATCGACAAGCTTCGCAAGAAGGTTGCCGCGATGACGGACTCCGAGGTCCACCTCAACATCGTCGAGGTGCGCAAGCCCGAGATCGACGCGACGCTGGTCGCCGCCTCGATCGCCCAGCAGCTCGAGCGCCGCGTGGCGTTCCGGCGGGCGATGAAGCGGGCCGTGCAGTCGGCCATGCGGCTCGGTGCGGAGGGTATCCGCATCAACTGCTCCGGTCGTCTCGGCGGCGCCGAGATCGCCCGCATGGAGTGGTACCGCGAGGGCCGCGTTCCGCTGCACACGCTGCGTGCCGACGTCGACTACGGGGTTGCCACGGCGAAGACCGCCTACGGCACCTGCGGCGTCAAGGTGTGGATCTTCAAGGGCGAGATCCTCGAGCACGATCCGATGGCGTCCGAGCGGCGGGCGAGCGAGGGCAACGAGGCCGGTTCGCACGGCCACGGTGGCCGCGAGCGTGACCGCGATCGTGATCGCGACCACCGCGATCGTCGCCGCCAGGATCACGGCTGAGCTCTGGGCCCCGGCCCGGAGCGCAGACCAGACAGATTAGAGAAGAGCCATGCTGCAACCGAAGCGCACCAAGTTCCGAAAGCAGTTCAAGGGCCGCATCCATGGCGTCGCCAAGGGCGGTACCGACCTCAACTTCGGCGCCTTCGGCCTGAAGGCCCTGGAGCCCGACCGCGTCACGGCCCGCCAGATCGAGGCGGCCCGCCGCGCGATCACGCGCCAGATGAAGCGCCAGGGTCGGGTGTGGATCCGAGTGTTCCCGGACGTGCCGGTGTCGAAGAAGCCGACCGAAGTGCGCATGGGCAAGGGCAAGGGTGCCCCGGAGTATTGGGCGGCGCGGGTGAAGCCGGGCCGGATCATGTTCGAGGTCGACGGCGTCAGCGAGGAGATCGCCCGCGAGGCGTTCCGGCTGGCCGCGGCCAAGCTGTCGGTCAAGACGCGGTTCGTTCAGCGGATCGCCGAGTGAGCGGCGGCGCAGCGGAGTGACGGAGATGAAGGCGAGCGACGTGCGCGCGAAGACGCCCGACGAGCTGACCGAGGACCTCGGGCGGCTCAAGAAGGAGCAGTTCAACCTGCGCTTCCAGAAGGCCACCGGCCAGCTCGAGAACACCGCGCGGGTGCGGCAGGTCCGCCGCGACATCGCCCGCATACAGACCGTGTTGCGCGCCAAAACCGCGCCCAAGAGCGCCTGAGGAGGCGGAGATGCCAAAGCGTGTCCTGCAGGGCATCGTCGTCAGCGACAAGACCGACAAGACTGTTGTCGTGAAGGTCGAGCGGCGCTTTACCCACCCGCTGCTGAAGAAGACCGTGCGCCGGTCGAAAAAGTACCAGGCGCACGACGATGCGAACACATACAAGATCGGCGACACCGTGCTCATCGAAGAGAGCAAGCCGATCTCCAAGACGAAGCGTTGGATCGTCGTCGGCGCGTTGACGCCGGCTGGCGAAGCGGCGGCGAGCTGAGCCGTAGCGACGGCGCGTAAGACGAGAAAGACGAGGCGGCCATGATTCAGATGCAGTCGAACCTCGACGTGGCGGATAACTCCGGTGCCCGTCGCGTCATGTGCATCAAGGTGCTCGGCGGTTCGAAGCGCAAGTATGCCTCGGTCGGCGACGTCATCGTCGTGTCGATCAAGGAGGCGGCGCCGCGCGGCCGCGTGAAGAAGGGTGACGTGATGAAGGCGGTGGTCGTCCGGACCGCCAAGGACATCCGTCGCGTCGACGGCAGCGTGATCCGCTTCGACCGCAATGCGGCGGTGCTGATCAACAACCAGAAGGAGCCGATCGGCACCCGCATCTTCGGGCCGGTGCCGCGCGAGCTCCGCGCCAAGAACCACATGAAGATCATTTCGCTCGCGCCCGAGGTGCTGTGATGGCCGCGAAGATCAAGAAGGGCGATCGCGTCATCGTCACGACCGGCCGCGACAAGGGCCGCTCGGGCGAGGTGATCGAAGTCCGGCCGACCGAGAACCGCGCCCTGGTGCGCGGCGTCAACCTCGTCCGCAAGCATCAGAAGCAGACCGCGCGCGACGAAGGCGGCATCGTCTCCAAAGAGGCGGCGATCCACCTTTCCAACCTGGCGCTCGCCGACCCCAAGGACGGCAAGCCGACTCGCGTCGGCTTCAAGGTCCTCGAGGACGGCCGCAAGGTGCGCGTCGCCAAGCGTTCGGGAGACCAGATCGATGGCTGAGGCGGCATACGAGCCCCGGCTCCAGAAGCACTACGACGAGGTGGTGCGCCCGCAGCTCGTCAAGGAGTTCGGGTACAAGAATCCGATGGAAGTCCCTCGGATCGACAAGGTCGTGCTCAACATGGGCGTCGGCGAGTCGACCGGTGACTCCAAGAAGGCGACCGTCGCGGCGGCCGACCTCGCCATGATCGCCGGCCAGAAGCCGGTGATCACGCGGGCCCGGCTGGCGATCTCGACCTTCAAGCTGCGCGAGAACATGCCGATCGGCGCGAAGGTCACGCTGCGCAAGACGCGCATGTACGACTTCGTCGACCGCCTGGTGACGATCGCGCTGCCCCGCGTGCGGGACTTCCGGGGCCTCAACCCCAAGAGCTTCGATGGCCGTGGCAACTTCGCCATGGGCATCAAGGAGCACATCATTTTCCCAGAGATCAACTACGACAAGGTTGATCAGATCTGGGGCATGGACGTGATCGTCTGCACGACGGCGAAGTCGGACGACGAGGCGCGAGCGCTCCTCAAGGCGTTCAACTTCCCGTTCCGGCAGTGACCGGCCCGGCCGGCCGCGGAGAGACGTAAGATGGCGAAGAAGAGCTCGATCGAGAAGAACAATCGGCGCGCGAAGCTGGCCAAGCAGTTCGCCCCGAAGCGCGCCCGTCTGAAGGCGGCGGCGAAGGACCAGTCGCTGTCGATGGAGGAACGGTTCCAGGCGCGGCTCAAGCTCGCCGAGATGCCGCGTAACTCCGCGCCGACCCGCGTGCGCAACCGCTGTGAAGTGACCGGCCGCCCGCGTGGCGTCTACCGGAAGCTGAGAATGTCGCGCATCGCACTTCGCGAGCTCGGCAGCGCCGGGGCGATCCCCGGTCTTGTGAAGTCGAGCTGGTGAGGAGGGCTGCGCGATGGCATTGACCGATCCGCTCGGCGATATGTTGACCCGCATCCGCAATGCGCAGATGCGGCGCAAGACCAAGGTTTCGACGCCGGCCTCCTCGCTGCGCCAGCACGTCCTGGACGTGCTGCAGTCTGAAGGCTACATCCGCGGCTACACCACGGTCGAGGTGACCGGCGTGCAGCCGGAATTCGAGATCGAGCTGAAGTACTTCGACGGCGAGCCGGTGATCCGCGAGATCGAGCGGGTGTCGAAGCCCGGCCGGCGCGTCTACGCTTCGGTGAAGGCGCTTCCGCGCGTCGCCAACGGTCTCGGTGTGTCGATCCTGTCGACGCCGAAGGGCGTGATGAGCGACCACGAGGCGCGTGAAAACAATGTCGGCGGGGAGATCCTCTGCCGCGTCTTCTGACGCGGCGGACGGATCGGCTCCCAGCGAACGGTAGGGTTTGAGAGATGTCGCGGATCGGCAAGAAGCCCGTCGCGGTCCCCGGTGGGGTCACCGCGACCGTCGACGGCCAGAAGGTGTCGATGAAGGGCCCGAAGGGTGAGCTTTCCTTCGTCGCCCACGATCTCGTCGCTGTCGAGAATTCGGCGGACGGCGTCGCAGTTTCGCCGCGCGACGAGAGCAAGCAGGCTCGCTCGATGTGGGGCATGTCGCGGACGATGGTCGCGAACCTCGCGACCGGCGTCTCCAAGGGTTTCGAGCGCAAGCTCGAGATCACCGGCGTCGGATACAAGGCGGCGGTGCAGGGCAAGGCCCTGAACCTGGCGCTCGGCTTCAGCCACGACGTGCTGTATCCGATCCCCGAGGGGATCAACATCGTCTGCCCGAAGCCGACCGAGATCCTCGTGTCCGGCATCGACCGGCAGAAGGTCGGTCAGGTGGCGGCCGAGATCCGCGAGTTCCGCCCGCCGGAGCCCTACAAGGGCAAGGGCGTTCGCTATGCGGGCGAGTTCATCGTCCGCAAAGAAGGCAAGAAGAAGTGACGGTGGGTGCGATGGCCAACAAGCTCTCCACGATGGAACGCCGCCGCGCTCGCGTCCGGCGGTCTCTGAAGGCGGTTGCCGGAAGCCGGCCTCGCCTCAGCGTGCATCGGTCCTCGAAGCACATCTACGCGCAGCTGATCGACGATGCGGCCGGTCGCACGATCGCAGCCGCCTCGAGCCTCGAGAAGTCGATGCGCGAGGAGCTGAAGACCGGTGCCGACACCGGCGCCGCTGCAGCGATCGGCAAGCTGATCGCGGAACGCGCGAAGGCCGCCGGCGTGTCGCAGGTGGTTTTCGACCGCGGCCCGTACATCTACCACGGGCGCGTCAAGGCGCTCGCCGATGCGGCCCGCGAGGCGGGTCTCGATTTCTGATCGAACATCCGGCGGCGGTCCGGCGCGGGCGTAAGCCGGCGCGGCGGGCGACGGAGCGAGGAGACAAGACGTGAAGAACGTGCGCGAGCGGGAAGAGCGCGACAGCGAGTTCGTGGACAAGCTCGTCCACATCAACCGCGTGGCGAAGGTCGTTAAGGGCGGACGCCGGTTCGGCTTCGCCGCGCTCGTCGTCGTCGGCGACCAGAAGGGCCGCGTCGGCTTCGGCCACGGCAAGGCCCGTGAGGTTCCCGAGGCGATCCGCAAGGCGACCGAGGCGGCCAAGCGCAGCCTGGTCCGCGTGCCGCTGCGCGAGGGCCGGACGCTGCACCACGATGTGCACGGCCGCCACGGCGCCGGCCGCGTCATCGTGCGGGCGGCCCCGGCGGGTACCGGCATCATCGCCGGCGGCCCGATGCGCGCCGTCTTCGAGACGCTCGGCGTCCAGGACGTCGTCGCCAAGTCGTTCGGCTCGTCCAACCCCTACAACATGGTGCGGGCGACGTTCGACGCACTGAAGCAGGAAGACAGCCCGCGCACCGTCGCGGCCCGTCGCGGCATCAAGGTGTCGGCCCTGCAGGCGCGCCGCCGCGACGTCGACGCCGACGCCGCTGCCGAGGCGTGAGCTTCGGCCGAGGGATCGAGGAAGAGACGATGACCGACAAGACGATCACGGTCGAGCAGACCGGCAGCCCGATCCGTCGGCCCTCCGACCAGCGCGCGACGCTGATCGGGCTCGGCCTCAACAAGCGCCATCGGCGTCGTACGCTGGAAGACACGCCGCAGGTGCGCGGCATGATCGCCAAGGTCGCCCACCTCGTCCGTGTGGTCGACGAAGCTTGACCTGGCGAAGCCTGACCGACTGGAGCATGTGATGAAACTCAACGAGATCCGGGACAATCCCGGCGCGGTCAAGGATCGCATGCGCGTCGGCCGCGGCATCGGGTCCGGCAAGGGCAAGACCGCGGGCCGCGGCGTGAAGGGCCAGAAGTCGCGCACCGGCGTGTCGATCAAGGGCTTCGAGGGCGGCCAGATGCCGCTGCATCGTCGCCTTCCGAAGCGCGGCTTCACCAATATCTTCCGCAAGGACTTCAACATCGTCAGCCTGGCGCGTGTGCAGCAGGCGATCGACGCCGGCAAGCTCGACGCCGCCGCTCCGATCGACGCGGCTGCCCTGAAGGCGGCCGGTGTCCTGAAGCGGCTGCGCGACGGCGTCCGTCTTCTCGCCGACGGCGAGCTGACGGTGAAGGCGACGTTCGAGGTCGAGGGTGCCTCCCGTGCGGCGATCGCCGCTGTGGAGAAGGCCGGTGGCTCGGTGACCGTCAAGGGCGCCGCGGTCGAGGCGGCGTAACCGACGCAGGCTCCCCATATAGCGGGGAGCACGGCGGACGGGACCGGAGTGAACGATGGCATCGGCGGCGGAACAACTCGCAGCGAACCTCAACTTCGGCGCCTTCGCCAAGGCGACGGACCTGAAGAAGCGCATCTGGTTCACGCTCGGCGCGCTTCTCGTCTACCGGCTCGGCACCTACATCCCGCTGCCGGGCATCAACCCCGAGGCGCTCGCCCAGGCGTTCGGCAGCGTTCAGTCCGGTCTGCTCGGGCTGTTCAACATGTTTGCCGGCGGCGCCGTCGGGCGGATGGCGATCTTCGCCCTCGGCATCATGCCGTACATCTCCGCCTCGATCATCGTGCAGCTCCTCACTTCCGTCGTTCCTTCGCTCGAGCAGCTGAAGAAGGAAGGCGAGCAGGGCCGCAAGACGATCAACCAGTACACGCGCTACCTGACGGTCGTGCTGGCGCTGTTCCAGGCCTATGGCATCTCCATCGGCCTCGAGTCGGCGACGGGCGTCGTCAACGATCCGAGCGCGTTCTTCCGCTTCGTGACCGTCATCACGCTGGTCGGCGGCACGATGTTCCTGATGTGGCTGGGCGAACAGATCACCGCTCGCGGCATCGGCAACGGCATCTCGCTGATCATCTTCGCCGGTATCGTCGCCGAGCTGCCGATGGCGGTGGCCGGCACGCTCGAACTCGGACGCCAGGGCGCGCTGTCGACGATCCTGATCCTCGGCATCATCATCCTCTCGGTGGTGGTGATCGCCTTCATCGTCTTCGTCGAGCGGGCGCAGCGGCGGCTTCTGATCCAGTACCCGAAGCGACAGGTCGGAAACCGCGTCTTCCAGGGCGAATCCTCGCACCTGCCGCTGAAGCTCAACACCTCGGGCGTCATCCCGCCGATCTTCGCCTCGTCGCTTCTCCTCATCCCGGCGACGCTGTCGAGCTTCTCGGCGACCGGCGGCGGGCCGGAGTGGCTGACGACGATGACGACCATTCTCGGTCACGGTCAGCCGCTCTACATGGGGCTCTACGCCGCCCTGATCGTGTTCTTCGCCTTCTTCTATACGGCGATCGTCTTCAATCCGACCGACACCGCCGACAATCTCAAGAAGCACGGCGGCTTCATCCCCGGCATCCGGCCGGGTGAGCGGACGGCGGAATATATCGACTACGTGCTGACCCGCATCACCGTCGCCGGCGCCGTCTACCTCGTGATCGTCTGCCTGCTGCCGGAAGTGCTGATCTCGTGGACCGGCGTGCCGTTCTACTTCGGCGGCACCTCGCTGCTGATCGTCGTCTCGGTGACGATGGACACGGTGGCGCAGGTCCAGGGTCACCTGCTCGCGCATCAGTACGAGGGCCTCGTGAAGAAGGCCAAGCTGGGGGGTAAGCGGCGATGAGGCTCATTCTGCTCGGTCCGCCGGGTGCGGGAAAAGGCACGCAGGCCGAGCGTTTGGTGCGCAAGCACGGGATCGTGCAGCTCTCGACGGGAGACATGCTGCGCGCCGCCGTCGACGCCGGGACCGAGATCGGACTGAAGGCGAAGGCGGTGATGGACGCCGGCCAGCTCGTCTCCGACGAGATCGTCGTCGGCATCGTCGCCGACCGCATCGAAGAGCCGGACGCCCACAACGGTTTCGTTCTCGACGGCTTCCCGCGCACGATCGCGCAGGCCGAGGCGCTCGACCGCATGCTCGACGACAAGCGCATGCAGCTCGACGCCGTCATCGAGTTCCAGGTGGACGAGGAGGCCCTCGTCGGGCGCATCGTCAAGCGCGCCGACGAAGCCAAGGCCGCCGGCAAGCCGGTGCGCAAGGACGACAATCCGGACGTGTTCCGGAGGCGTCTGCAGGAGTTTCGCGCGATGACGGCGGCACTGTCGCCGTACTATCGCGCAAGAGGGATGCTGCACACCGTCGACGGCATGGCGCCGATCGACAGCGTGGAGACGGCGATCGAGGCGGCGATCCGCCAGGCGTCAAAGGTCTGACGGCATCAGCCGCCGGTTGACGGCGCGCCGTCTGACCGTTAATAACCGGCACCCATTCGCGAGAGACGGATGATCGGTGCCGGTACCGAGAGGTGACCGGGGCCGGTCCTTGCGTTGTTTGGACCCCTTGGGCTGAAGGAAGACGATCGGCCGGTGGCCGGTGACGAGGAGAGACGAGCGTGGCCCGCATCGCAGGCGTCAACATCCCGACGAACAAGCGCGTCCTCATCGCGCTGCAGTATATCCATGGAATCGGCGCCACCAAGGCGCAGGAGATTCTGGACAAGGTCGGCATCGATGCGCCGCGCCGCGTCAACGAGCTCAGCGACGCCGAGGTGCTGCAGATCCGCGAGGCGATCGACCGCGACTATATCGTCGAGGGCGACCTGCGGCGTGAAGTGGCGATGAACATCAAGCGGCTCATGGACCTCGGCTGCTATCGCGGCCTGCGCCATCGCCGCGGTCTGCCGGTGCGCGGCCAGCGCACCCACACGAATGCGCGGACCCGCAAGGGTCCGGCGAAGCCGATCGCCGGCAAGAAGAAGTAACGCCGCGCCTCCGGCCGGCGCTGATGCCGCCCGGAGCCCGCGCCCCGAAACGACCTCGCCCGACCGGGACGCCGGTGCGGGCCGCTGCAGGAAGACACAGAGCCCATGGCCAAGGAAGCCACCCGCGTCAAACGCCGCGAGCGCAAGAACATCGCCTCCGGCATCGCGCACGTCAACGCGTCGTTCAACAACACCATGATCACCATCACCGACGCGCAGGGCAACGCGATTTCGTGGTCCTCTGCCGGCGCGATGGGCTTCAAGGGCTCGCGCAAGTCGACGCCCTATGCGGCGCAGATGGCTGGCGAGGACGCCGCCCGCAAGGCGATGGAGCACGGCATGCGCACTCTCGAGGTCGAGGTGAGCGGTCCTGGCTCCGGTCGCGAGTCGGCGCTGCGTGCGCTGCAGGCGGCGGGCTTCATGGTGACCTCGATCCGCGACGTGACGCCGATCCCGCACAACGGCTGCCGGCCGCGCAAGCGTCGCCGCGTCTGAGGCACGGGCCCGTCGAGGGCCCGGCCTCCGCGATACCGGATCCGCGCGGTCATGCGCGGCGGATCCGCCGGGCGGGCCGACCGCGGCCCCCCGGACGAAGAATGGAAAGGGTGCGACCGTGACCATCCAGAAGAACTGGCAGGAGCTGATCCGTCCGACGAAGCTCGACGTTCGACCGGGGGACGATCCGAAGCGCCTCGCGACCGTCGTCGCGGAGCCGCTGGAGCGTGGCTTCGGCCTGACGCTCGGCAACGCCCTGCGTCGGGTTCTGCTGTCGTCGCTGCAGGGCGCCGCCGTCACGGCGGTGCAGATCGACGGCGTGCTGCACGAGTTCTCCTCGATCGCCGGCGTCCGCGAGGACGTGACGGACATCATCCTCAACATCAAGGAAGTCTCGATCCGCATGCAGGGCGACGGCCCGAAGCGGATGGTGCTGCGCAAGCACGGCCCCGGCATCGTCACCGCCGGCGAGATCCAGACGGTCGGCGACATCGAGATTCTCAACCCCGGCCTCGTGCTCTGCACGCTGGACGAGGGCGCCGAGATCCGCATGGAGTTCACGGTCGACACCGGCAAGGGCTACGTGCCGGCCGACCGCAACCGGCCCGAGGACGCGCCGATCGGACTGATCCCGGTCGACAGCCTCTACTCGCCGGTGAAGAAGGTCTCCTACAAGGTCGAGAACACCCGCGAGGGCCAGGTTCTCGACTATGACAAGCTGACGCTGACGGTCGAGACCGACGGCTCCGTGACGCCCGAGGATTCGGTCGCCTACGCCGCGCGCATCCTGCAGGACCAGCTCTCGGTGTTCGTGAACTTCGAGGAGCCGCGGCGCGAGGAGCACCGCGACGACGTCCCCGAGCTCGCCTTCAACCCGGCGCTGCTCAAGAAGGTGGACGAGCTCGAGCTGTCGGTGCGGTCGGCGAACTGCCTGAAGAACGACAACATCGTCTACATCGGTGACCTCATCCAGAAGACCGAGGCGGAGATGCTCCGCACCCCGAACTTCGGACGCAAGTCGCTGAACGAGATCAAGGAGGTGCTGGCGCAGATGGGCCTGCACCTCGGCATGGAAGTGACGAACTGGCCGCCCGAGAACATCGAGGAGCTGGCCAAGCGTTACGAGGACCACCACTACTGAGACCGGGCGGACGCCGTCGGCACCGCGTGAATTCTGTTTCGAATGCAAGGAGAGGGCGATGCGCCACGCCAACAGCGGCCGCAAGCTCGGACGTGACTCGGCCCACCGGAAGGCGATGTTCGCCAACCTCGCTTCGTCTCTGATCGAGCACGAGCAGATCGTCACGACGTTGCCGAAGGCGAAGGACCTTCGTCCGATCGTCGAGAAGCTGATCACGCTCGGCAAGCGCGGCGACCTGCATGCTCGCCGCCAGGCGATCTCGCAGATGCGCAACGAGGAGGCGGTGCGCAAGCTCTTCGCCACCATCGGCCCGCGCTACAAGTCGCGCAATGGCGGCTACACCCGCGTCCTGAAGGCGGGCTTCCGCTACGGCGACGGCGCGGCGGTGGCGGTGATCGAGCTCGTCGATCGCGACGTCTCGGCCAAGGGCGCGGCCGACAAGGCCCGCACCGAAGCGGCCGAGGCCGAAGCAGCCTGATCCTCGTCTGGCGGCGCCGCACCGCGGCGCCTGCGGGACCTGATGCGACGGGTGGCCGAGAGGCCGCCCGTTTCTTTTTGTGCCGACGTGGGCGATTCTTCGCGCGCGCCATCTCGGCATGGGAGCGGGGAATGAGGGTCTGGACGGCGGGGGTCTTCGAAGTGCTGCGGTCGGCGGCGGCCGTCGTGGCGGTGACGGTCCTCGCCGCGGTCGCGGCGGTCCGGCCGGGTGCGGCCGAGCCCCAGGAAGTACCGCTCTACCACTTCAGCGCCGCAGGTTATCGGGGCCTCCTGATCTACGCCTCGGTCGGGGGCGGCCCGCTCGTTCCCTTCCTCTTCGACACCGGCTCGCCGGCGATGTTCTCGACCTATGGCCGATGGTGGCCCGGGTACGGCAAGCTCATCGACGAGAGAGGCGAGGACAAGATCGAGTTCGCCTCCGGGACCGTCTATCACTACGACCCGGTGACGACGGCGGTGAGCGTCGGCACCCGTGGCGGCCGCGTCGTCGCCACCGCCGCAGCCGCCTCGATCGGCCGCATCACCAACGTCGACGACCAGTCGCCCCGCCGCTCGTTCCGTCTGTGGGCGAGGAATGTCGAGGCCGGGCGGCCGCCGCTTTCCGTCGACAGCACCTACGGCAACTTCGGCGCCGCCCTGCACGGCGACGCGAGCTTCGGGACGGTGATGACGCAGTTCCCGCTGAAGAAGGGGTTGAAGCGCGGCTTCGTCGTCCAGTCGGGCGGGCGCGACGCCAAGGTGGGACGGCTGACCATCGGGCTCACCGAGGAGATGATCGCGAGTTTCCGGTTGCGGCTGCCGATGGCGCCGACCGGCGAGCGTCTCCCGGGCATCGGCACGGCCGACGGCCCGCCGGGCTACCTGAAGGCGCAGGTCGCCAACACCGTGGTCCGGCTCGAGCGCGGCGGCAAGCACTGGAGCGGCGTCATCCCGACCGTCTTCGACACCGGTGGCGGCGACGGCACCTGGGCCTACGGCTCGAGCGTGCCGCGCGACACCTTCGTCAAGGCCGACAGCAACGAGGCGCGCAACGGCACGGCCTTCGACCTCCGCTATGCCGGCACGTCGCTCCTCGCCTACCGCAGCGGCAACACGCCGGCGCGCGGTATCCTCGGCTTTATCCCCGCGAGCGCCGACGACCTGCGCATCAACCCCGGCATCCTGATGTTCTACACCTACGACGTGATGTTCGACCTCGACGACGGCTTCATCGGCCTGCGGCCGGCGACGAAGCTCGGACAGTGACCCTCGAGGGGCTCACGGGTCGAAGCGGAACATCCGGTAGAGGTCGGTCGGGGCGGCGTAGATCTCGCAGGCGTGCGAGAAGCCGGCCTCTCGGCCAAGCCGCATCCACCCGTCCGCCGTCTCCGGCAGGTCGCAGGCGTGCACGTGGGCGTCGATCGCCCGCCACTGTTCCTCGCTGAGGATGGCGCGCCAGAGCGGCCGGTTCACGGTGTCGAAGCGGGCGAGATAGGCCGCCCGGTCCTCCCCCGCCTGCATCGTCGGCTCGTAGACGAGGAAGACCCCGTCCGGGGCGATGGCCTGGCGGATCGCCGTCATCAGCGCCCGCTTGCCGTTCGTGTCGAGATGGTGGAGCGAGAGGCCGAACCAGAAGGCGTCGGCGTGGGCGTCCCGCGCCGTCACCGCCTCGACGAAGTCGGCGTGGTCGAGGACGACCTCGAACGGTGCCCCCTCGAGGGTGCGGCTCGCGAGCTCGAGGGCGGGCATCGACAGGTCGACCCCGTGATAGTGGGCGACCCTGGTGCCCTCGAGCGCGCCGCGGACGACGAACGCGTCGCCGCAGGCGAGGTCGACGAGGCTGAAGGGGCGGTCGAAGGCCGTCGCGAGGGCGTCGTGCAGGTGGTCCGCCACCGCCCGGTGGAAGAGCGCATCGTTCTCGACGAGCGTCCGGTAGAGGGCCCAATCCTTCTGGAACTGCTCGAGGGCGGGCGCGTCGACGACCTCCCCCTTCGGATGGTGGTGCAGGATGTTGACCAAGGCTCGCCTCGTCAGGGGCTCGTCAGCGTTCGTTGGCGCGCGTCATCACATAGGCGTCGAAGCCGAGTTCGGCGAACTGGAACCAGAGCGTCTCCTTCGCCCGGAAGGCCATCCACGGCTCGTAGATCGCCTTGAAGTCCGCATTGCGGGCGGCGATCTCGCCATAGAGCGCGAAGGCCTCGTCGTAGCAGGCGTCCAGGATCTCACGGGAGAAGCCGCGCAACTGCGCCCCCGCGGCCACCAGGCGCCGCAGGGCATCGGGGTTCTGGGCGTCGTAGCGGGCGAGCATGGTGATGTTGGCGTTGGCCGCCGCGAGCTCCAGCGCCGCCTGGTAGGGCTTCGGCAGGGCGTTCCAGGCGTCGAGGTTGACGAACAGGTGGATCATCGGCCCGCCCTCCCACCAGGAGGGGTAGTAGTAGTACTTCGCCACCTTGTAGAAGCCGAGCTTCTCGTCGTCGTAGGGCCCGCTCCACTCGACCGCGTCGAGTGAGCCGCGCTCCAGCGCCGGGTAGATGTCGCCGCCGGCGAGCTGCTGCGGCACAGCGCCGAGCCGCGCGAGGATCGTGCCGCCGAGACCGGCGATGCGGATCTTCAGGCCCTTCAGGTCGGCCGGCGTGTTGATCTCCTTGCGGTACCAGCCGCCCATCTGCGCGCCGGTATTGCCCATCGGGATGCCGCGGACGTTGTACTTGCCGTAGAAGGCGTTCGTCAGGTCGAGGCCGCCGCCCTCCAGCATCCAGGCGTTCTGCTGGCGGGCGTTCAGTCCGAAGGGGATCGCGGTGCCGAAGGCGAAGGCCTCGTTCTTGCCGACATAGAGGAACGAGCTCGTGTGGGCGCACTCCACCGTGCCGACGCTCACCGCGTCGAGGGCCGCGAGGCCGGGCACGATCTCGCCCGGCGCGAACACCTGCACCTGGAAGCCGCCGTCGGTCGCTGCGGCGAGGCCCTTCGAGAACACCTCGGCGGCGCCGTAGATGGTGTCGAGCGAACGCGGGAAACTCGAGGTCAGGCGCCAGCGCACCGTCGGTGTCGTCTGCGCCAGGGCCGGGGCGGCAAGGCCGGTGGCGGCCGCCGTGCCCGCGACGCCGGTGAGAAAGGTCCTGCGACGCACCCGTTCGTCCTCCCCCGAAGACCGTTCCGGCTCTGGCTTGCCCCCCGGCTGCCGAGCCACGATTTATTGGCCCGTGTTCCTTGCGGGCGCCACGAAGGCCTAGCATGGAACGCCGGGCGACGCAGTCGGGACGGAGTGGCATGACCCTTTTGGCGAAGACGGAGCGGGAGCGGCGGCAGGCAAAAGGTGGGGCCTCAACACCGGTGGCAGCCGGCCTTCCGACTCTGGCTGCCGTGCTCGCGGTGCTGCTGGTTCTCACACCGTCCGCTGCCGGCGCGGACACCGTCCGACAGGTCCCGACCGACCAGGCCGAGATCACGCTGTCGTTCGCCCCCGTGGTGCGCCGCGTCGTGCCGGCGGTCGTCAACGTCTATGCCTCGCGCGTCGTCGCGACGCGCTCGCTGTCGCCCTTCTTCGAGGACCCCTTCTTCCGCCGGTTCTTCGGCGACCCCGGTGGCGGAGGCCCGCGCCAGCGCCTGCAGTCCTCCCTCGGTTCCGGCGTGATCGTCGAGGGTGGTCTCGTCGTCACCAACCATCACGTCATCGAGAATGCCGACGAGGTCCGCGTCGCCCTGACCGACCGGCGCGAGTTCGATGCCGACGTGGTGCTGAAGGATGAGGGCTCGGACCTCGCTGTGCTGAGGATCCGCGGTGCGCCGACCGACCTGCCGGTCGTGCCCTTCGGCGAATCGGACGCGCTGGAGGTCGGCGACATCGTGCTCGCCGTCGGTAATCCCTTCGGGGTGGGCCAGACGGTGACGCAAGGCATCGTCTCGGCGGTGGCCCGCACCCAGGTCGGCATCACCGACTACCAGTTCTTCATCCAGACCGACGCTGCCATCAATCCAGGCAACTCCGGCGGCGCCCTCGTCGACATGGCCGGGCGCCTCGTCGGCATCAACACGGCGATCTTCTCCCGCGGCGGCGGCTCCAACGGCATCGGCTTCGCGGTGCCCTCGAACATGGTGCGCCTCGTCGTCGATGCCGCCCGGACCGGCTCGGTGGTGCGCCGGCCGTGGTTCGGCGCGACGCTGCAGGCCGTCTCCGCCGAGATCGCCGAGGGCCTCGGGCTCGACCGGCCGCGGGGCGCGATCGTCACCACCGTCCATCCGGACGGGCCGGCGGCGGAGGCGGGGCTGCGGGCGGGGGACGTCGTCGTCGCCGTCGACGGCGTCGCGGTCGACGATCCGGATGCGTTCGGCTACCGCTTCACCACGCGCGGCACGGATGGCGCCACGCCGCTCACCATCGTCCGCGACGGTCGCGAGCGCACCGTCACCGTCCGCCTCGGCCCGCCGCCCGAGACCGTGCCGCGGGACGAGCGCACGATCGCCGGCTACGCGCCGCTGTCGGGGGCGACGGTCATGAACCTGTCGCCGGCCGTCGGTGAGGAGCTGAAGCTGCCGTCGGGCAAGACCGGCGTCGTCGTCGCGGCGGTGACGCCCGGCTCGCCGGCCGCCTCGATCGGGTTCGCGCCGGGGGACGTCGTGGTCGAGGTGAATGGCGAGCGGGTCGACACGACGCGCACGCTGGAGCAGATGATGCGCGAGCGCCCGGGCACGTGGCGTCTCGTCGTCGAGCGTGGCGGCGAGTTGTTGCGGTTGGCGCTCCGGGGCTGACGCCCCCACTCTGGAACGGATGACGGAATGAGCGACCTTTTCGCCGCGGCCGGCTTCGAGAGCGATGCGCCGCGGCCGCTCGCCGACCGGCTCCGGCCGACGCGGCTTTCGGAAGTCGTCGGCCAGGATCACCTCGTCGGCCCCGACGGCACGCTCGCCCGCATGCTGCGCTCCGGCCGCGTCGGCAGCCTGGTCTTCTGGGGCCCGCCCGGCACCGGCAAGACGACTGTCGCCCGGCTGCTGAGCCACGAGACGGACCTGCACTTCGAGCAGGTCTCCGCCATCCACACCGGGGTCGCCGAACTGAAGAAGCTGTTCGACGGCGCCCGCGGCCGTCGCCGCATCGGCAAGGGCACGCTGCTGTTCGTCGACGAGATCCACCGCTTCAACAAGGCGCAGCAGGATAGCTTCCTGCCCGTCATGGAGGACGGCACCGTCACGTTGATCGGCGCCACTACCGAGAACCCGTCCTTCGAGCTCAACGCCGCGCTCCTGTCGCGGGCGCAGGTGCTGGTCTTCCGCCCGCTCGACGAGGCGGCGGTGGCGCAGCTTCTGGCCCGCGCCGAGGAGGTCGAAGGTCGTCCGCTGCCGCTCGACGCCGAGGCCCGAGCGGTGCTCGTGCGCATGGCCGACGGCGACGGCCGGGCGTCACTGACGCTCGCCGAGGAGGTCTGGCGCGCCGCCGGCGAGGGCGAGGTCTTCGACGCCGTTCGCCTGCAGGAGATCCTGCAGCGCCGCGCGCCGATCTACGACAAGTCGGACGATGGCCACTACAACGTCATCTCCGCCCTGCACAAGGCGGTGCGCGGCTCCGACCCCGACGCGGCGCTCTACTATCTCTGCCGCATGCTCGATGCCGGCGAGGACCCGCTGTTCGTCGCCCGCCGGCTGGTGCGCATGGCGGTCGAGGACATCGGCCTTGCCGACCCGCAGGCCCTCGTGATCTGCAACGCCGCCAAGGACGCCTACCACTTCCTCGGCTCGCCCGAGGGTGAGCTGGCGCTCGCCCAGGCAGCGATCTACATCGCCACCGCGCCGAAATCGAACGCCGCCTACGTCGCCTACAAGGCGGCGATGCGCACGGCGAAGGAGGGCGGCTCGCTCGTGCCGCCGAAGCACATCCTCAACGCCCCGACGAAGCTGATGAAGTCCGAGGGCTACGGCTCCGGCTACCGATACGACCACGACGAGCCGGACGCCTTCTCCGGCCAGGACTATTTCCCCGAGGCGCTCGGCCGCCAGCAGTTCTATCGCCCGACGCCGCGCGGCTTCGAGAAGATCCTCGGTGACCGCCTGGCGCGCTGGGCAGAACTGCGCGCCACCCGCCGGCGCGACTGACGAAAACCCGAGCCGGCCTGGGGATATCCACGCACTCGTGAGCGAGTTCGTCCGGATTCCGGTATAGTTTCGACCGGTCGCCGGCGACCCTGCCTTCGGCGACGGGGGAGGTCATGATGACGCCGGAGGAAGAGAACGTCGCGCTGCTGCGTCCGCTCTACGAGTCCTGGAACGAAACCAAGGGGGCGAGCTTCGGCGCGTTCCTCGACATCATCGCCGACGACGTCGACTGGCGCTCGCTCGCCGATGGTGGCGTCGGCATGGATTTCACCCGTTCGGGCAAGACGAAGGGCGACGTCGAGCGCTATTTCGAGGGGCTCGGCCGCGACTGGGAGATGCTTCACTACGTCATCGACGACTACGTCGCCCAGGGCGACCGCGTCGTCGCTCTCGGGCGCTGCGGCTTCCGCCATCGCCGAACCGGCCGGGTCGTGGAGACCGACAAGGCCGACGTCGTACGCATCCGCGACGGTCGCATCGTCAGCTTCTTCGAGTACTACGACACCGCCAGCGTCGACGCCGCCACACGCGACTGAGGGGTCTCCCTCAGCGGTAGAGGTCGGCCCGCGTCGGCGGCAGTCCGGACGGGCCGCGGCCGCGCTTGGACGAGAGCGTCTGGAAGATCTGCAGGGTGCCGCGCTCGAAGGCGAGCGACACGCCGGAGAGATAGAGCACCCACATCCGGAAGCGCCGCTCTCCCACCTCGGCGATCGCCGCCTCGCGCTCCGCCATCAGCCGGCGGGCCCACAGTTCCGTGGTGCGGGCGTAGTGCTCGCGCCAGGCCTCGACATCGTGCACCTCGAAGCCGTGCGATTCGAGGTTCTTCGCCGTCATGCCGATGTGGTCGAGCTCGGCGCCGGGGAAGATGTAGCGGGTCATCGCCGCATATTCCGGCCGCTTGCGGCGGAAGGCGCGGTCGGAGACGCGGCCGCGGCGGGTGATGGCGTGGTGCAGATAGAGCCCGCGGTCGTTCAGCAGCCGGCGGATCGCCTGGAAATAGGCCTCGTGGTTGCCGAGCCCGACGTGCTCGAACATGCCGATCGAGGCGATCTTATCGAAGCGGCCCTCGAGCGCCCGGAAGTCCTTGAGTTCCACCGTCACCCGCCCCTCGATGCCGCGCTCGGCGATGCGCTCCTTGGCGCGCGAGAGCTGCTCGGGCGACAGCGTCACGCCGTGGGCGGTGACGCCATAGTAGGTGGCGGCGTGGCAGACGAGCGCGCCCCAGCCGCAACCGACGTCGAGGAAGCGGTCGCCGGGCTTCAGGCGCAGCTTGCGACAGATCATGTCGAGCTTGTCGCGCTGCGCCGTGGCGATGTCGTTGCCCCAGTCGGTGAAGTAGCCGCAGCTGTAGACCATCTCCGGGTCGAGGAAGAGCTCGTAGAAGCGGTTTGAGACGTCGTAGTGGAACTCGATGTCGGCCTGTGCGCTGCCGCGGCCGCGGGTAGCCGCGGCGCCGGCGTCGAGCTCGTCGTCGAAGGCCGGGCGCGACGACACTGCCGAGGAGAACGCGAACGGCAGCAGCGTGCGGATGAGCAGCGGCTTGTCCACGCGCCGGCGGATGTCGGAGCCGCGCAGCTTCGGCCGCCGCTCGGCGAACTCGAACAGCGTGCCGCCGCGGATGTCGACGGCGCCGCGCACATAGAGGTCGATGAGCGTGGCGAGCGACGGCCGGCGGATCAGGGCCGGCATCGCCGCCTCGTCGGCGATCGTGATGCGCAGGCCGTCGGCGGGCGCGTCGGCCGGCACGCGCGAGCCGTCCCAGAGCTCGACCGCGAAATCGAGCGCCAGCGCCTCGTGCAGGTGCTTGAGGGCCTCGCGGGCGCGATCGAGCCGGCGCTCGGCGGCGGTGACGGTCATGCGGCTTCCCTGTGCGAGGCGCGAATGCCGCACATGAACCCTTTTCGGGACGCCATGACAACCTTTGAGCGGGTGGTCGCGCCAGAGGGAACCTGCCGCCGGACACCGTCAGCCTTGACCCCGCCGCGATTGAAGCCTAGAGAAACCGCGCATCCGGCTTCTGCCGACGCCGAGACACCGACCGGGACTTGATCCCGGAGGTCCCCACCCGCCAGCGATTTTCGCCCGCGGGTGCGTTTTGCGTTGGCGGTCCGGCCCGACCTCGCGAGCGGACGGTCCCCCGTCCGACCCACGGAGACGGCATGTTCGAGAGCCTGTCCGACCGCCTCGGCGGCATATTCGACAAGCTGACGCGGCGCGGCGCGCTGTCGGAGGCCGATGTCGATCTCGCTCTGCGCGAGGTGCGCCGTGCGCTGATCGAGGCGGACGTGGCGCTCGATGTCGTGCGCTCGTTCGTCGACAAGGTGCGTGCGCGTGCCATCGGCCAGGAGGTGGTGAAGTCCGTCACCCCCGGCCAGATGGTCGTCAAGATCGTCCACGACCAGCTCGTCGAGATGCTCGGCAGCGAGGCCGCGCCGATCGACCTGCACGCCGCCGCCCCGGTGCCGATCATGATGGTCGGCCTGCAGGGCTCCGGCAAGACGACGACCACCGCCAAGATCGCCCGGCGCCTGCAGACGCGCGACAAGCGCAAGGTGCTGATGGCCTCGCTCGACGTGCGCCGTCCGGCCGCGCAGGAGCAGCTGCGCGTGCTCGGCGAGCAGAACGGCGTCGCCACGCTGCCGATCGTCGCCGGCCAGACGCCGACCCAGATCGCCGAGCGGGCGATGAACGCCGCCCGCCTCGGCGGCTACGACGTCGTCATCCTCGACACCGCCGGCCGGCTCCACGTCGACGAGCCGCTGATGCACGAGATGGCGGAGATCAAGCGGATCGCCCGCCCGCACGAGATCCTGCTCGTCGCCGACAGCCTCACCGGCCAGGACGCCGTCACCGTCGCCCGCACCTTCGACGAGCGCGTCGGCGTCACCGGCATCGTGCTCACCCGCGTCGACGGCGACGGCCGCGGCGGCGCGGCGCTGTCGATGCGCGCCGTCACCGGCAAGCCGATCAAGCTCCTCGGCGTCGGCGAGAAGTCCGATGCGCTCGAGGACTTCGACCCGCAGCGCGTCGCCGGCCGCATCCTCGGCATGGGCGACATCGTCGCCCTCGTCGAGAAGGCGGCCGAGACGATCGACGCGGAGAAGGCGGCCAAGGCCGCCGCCCGCATGCAGAAGGGCGAGTTCGACCTCGACGATCTCGCCGAGCAGCTGCGCCAGATGAAGAACATGGGCGGCATGTCGGGCCTGCTCGGCATGATGCCGGGTGTCGGCAAGATGAAGGGCCAGCTCGCCGCCGCCGGCTTCGACGACAAGATGATCGGCCGGCAGATCGCCATCGTCTCGTCGATGACCCCGGCCGAGCGCCGCAAGCCCGACCTCCTGAAGGCGAGCCGCAAGCGCCGCATCGCCACCGGGTCCGGCACCCGCGTCGAGGACGTCAACAAGCTCCTCAAGATGCACCGCCAGATGGCCGACATGATGAAGGCCATGGGCAAGCGGAAGGGCGGCCTGTTCGGCGGCCTGATGGGCGGCGGCGCACCCAAGATCGACCCGGCCGAGCTCGAGAAGCTGGCGAAGTCCGGCCAGCTGCCCGGCGGGCTTCCCGGTGGCATGCCCGGCGGCCTGCCGCCCGGCCTGATGAAGGGCCTCCCCGGCGGCATTCCCGGCCTGCCCGGCATGGGCGGGGCGAAGATGCCCGGCCTCGGCGGCTTCCCCGGCATCGGCCGCAAGAAGTAGCCGGCCCGCGCTCTCACGTTTTCTGCAGTCCCGACGAACCGACAAACCACACGAACTGACGACCAGGAGAACACGATGTCCTTGAAGATCCGGCTCGCCCGCGGCGGCGCCAAGAAGCGTCCCTACTACCGCATCGTCATCGCCGATGCCCGCAGCCCGCGCGACGGCCGCTTCATCGAGCGCGTCGGCACTTTCGACCCGCTGCTCGGCAAGGACGACCCGAAGCGCGTGACGCTCGTCAACGAGCGCATCGAGCATTGGCTCTCCCAGGGTGCCCAGCCGACCGACCGCGTGCTGCGCTTCCTCGACGCCGCCGGCCTCGCCAAGCGCGAAGCCCGCAACAACCCGAAGAAGGCCGAGCCGGGCGCCAAGGCCAAGGAGCGCGCCGAGGCCCGCGCCAAGGCCGCCGAGTCCGCCACCGCCGAATGAGCGGAGCCGGCGCCACGGCGGGGCGCCGCCTGCTCGTCGCGCGCCTCGGTGCGGCGCATGGGGTGCGGGGCGAGATCCGCGTCAACGCCTTCGGGGACGACCCGCAGGCGCTGATCGGCTACGGCGCGCTCGCGACCTCCGACGGCCGCAGCTTCCGCATCCGGTCCCTGAAGATGGTGGGCGGCCGCCTCGTCGGCCGCCTCGACGGCGTCGCCGACCGCAACGCGGCCGAGGCGCTGACCGGCATTGATCTCTATGTCGACCGTGACCGGCTGCCGCCGCCCGAGGACGACGATACCTTCTACCAGGCCGACCTCATCGGCCTAGCGGTGGAGACGACCGACGGTACGCCGCTCGGCACCGTCGTCGCCGTGCCCGACTATGGCGCCGGCGAACTCCTGGAGATCGCCCCGCCGCGCGGGCCGACGCTGCTCTTGCCGTTCACGCGCGCCGCGGTGCCGGTCGTCGACATCGCCGGCGGCCGCGTCGTCGTCGATCCGCCGGCCGGCCTCCTCGACGACGAGGCGCCGCCACCGGGCCAGGGGCCGGACGGGGAGCCGGGTGACGATCCGGAGGATGATCCCGCCGGCGAGGACGACGCCGCGCCGGCGGCCCGGCCGTGAGCTTCGCCGCCACCGTCCTGACGCTCTATCCGGAGATGTTTCCCGGCCCGCTCGGCGCGAGCCTCGCCGGCCGGGCGCTCGAGCGGGGCCTGTGGTCGCTCGACGTGCGCGACATCCGCGCGGTCGCCACCGACCGCCACCGCACCGTCGACGACACTCCCTCCGGCGGCGGCCTCGGCATGGTGCTGAAAGCGGACGTGTTGGCCGCGGCGATCGACGCCGCCGCGCCGGCCGATGATCTGCGCCCGCGCCTGCTGATGAGCCCGCGCGGCGCGCCGCTCGACCAGGCGCGCGTCCGCGCCCTTGCGGCTGGCCCTGGCGCGCTCGTCGTCTGTGGCCGCTTCGAGGGGGTCGACCAGCGCGTCATCGACGGCCGCGGCCTCGAGGAGGTGTCGATCGGCGACTATGTGCTGTCGGGCGGCGAGCTCGCCGCGATGGTGGTCCTCGACGCGGCCGTGCGCCTGCTGCCCGGCGTGATGGGCAAGGAGGCGTCCGGCGAGGACGAGAGCTTCTCCCACGGCTTGCTCGAATATCCGCACTACACGCGGCCGGCGGTGTGGGAAGGCCGCGCCGTTCCCGATGTGCTGGTGTCGGGCGATCATGCTCGCATCGCCCGCTGGCGGCGCGAGCAGGCGGAGGCGCTGACGCAGGCGCGGCGGCCCGACCTGTGGCGGAAGCTCAAAGGCGAGGACTGAGCCGGCGGCGAGCGTCCGCCGCCGGAACGACAAAAAGCGGGGGAGGGGCGTCATGACCGAGGTTCTGGTGGTGGGTGCCGGCCCGGTCGGGCTGACGATGGCGGCGGAGCTCGCGCGCCACGGCGTGCGCCCCCGCATCGTCGACAAGCTCGCCGCGCCGCTGCCCTGGTGCCGGGCGATCGGCGTCACCCCGCGCACCCTCGAGGTGTTCGACGCCATGGGCATTGCCCGCCGCTTCATCGACGCCGGGCTGTGGCTCGAGGGGCTGCGGCTGATGGTCGACGGCCATCCGCCCCGCGACATCGCCATCGACCTCTCTGACCTGCCCTATGGCGAGCTCGGGATCCGCCAGAGCGAGACGGAGCGCATTCTCACCGAGCACCTGGCGAGCTTCGGCGTCACGGTGGAGCGGGGGACCGCGCTCGCCACGCTGACACAGGACGAGAACGCCGTCGCAGTCGTCCTCGATCATCCCGGCGGCCGGCAGGAGGCCGCCCGCTTCGCCACTGTCGTCGGCTGCGACGGCGCCCACAGCGCCGTGCGGCATGCGCTCGGCATCGCCTTCGAGGGCGAGGCCTTCGAGATGGGCTTCATGCTCGGCGAGGTGACGCTCGACGCCGACCTGCCCCGCGGCATGGCACTCCGGGCGATGAAGCTGCGCGAGAACGACGCGCCGGACATGTTCATCGCCATCCCGCTGCCCGAGCCCGGCCGTTACCGCGTCTCCTCGCTCGCCTCGGTCGAGATGGGCGGGCCGCCGGCGAGCGGCCACGGCCTGCAGACCGATCGGCCGGGGCCGTCGCTCGACGAACTGCAGGCGGTCGCCGACCGGGTCGTGCCGACGCCGGTGGCGCTGTCGGACCTCTCGTGGTCGTCGTTCTTCCGCATCTCGATGCGGCTCGCGGCCCGCTACCGAGACGGCCGTGTCTTCCTTGCTGGCGACGCTGCCCACGTTCATCCGCCGACCGGCGGCCAGGGCATGAACACCGGCATCCAGGACGCCTTCAACCTCGCCTGGAAGCTCGCCCGCGTGGTGCGCGGCCGTGCCCCGGCCACGCTGCTCGACACCTACGAGGCCGAGCGCCGGCCGGTCGGGGCGGACGTCATCGCCCGCACGGTGGCCGCCAGCACCAACCTCGGCCGGCCCGGCGGGGAGAAGCCGCATCGTCTGGCCGACACGCAACTTCTCGTCAGCTACCGCGATGGCCCGCTCGCCGCCGAGACGCTCGTGGAGGCTGTTCCCGAAATTGCGCCGCGGGCGGGCGATCGCGCGCCGCCGGCCGAGGGTCTCGAGCGCACCCACGTCGGCTTCCCGGTGCGCCTCGCCGACGTCTTGCGCGGGCCCGAGTTCGTGCTTCTGGCCTGGCTCGCCGACGACGCCGACGCGGCCGCGCTGCAGGAAGGCGCCGCGCAGTTGCGGACGGCGTTCGGCGGCGAGGTGCGGTGCGTTGCGATCGCCGGACCCGCCGTCACGGTGCGTGACATCCCCGGCGTGGCGGTCTACCGCGACGCGGCCGAGCAGTTCGCGGCCGCCTACGCACCGACGCCCGGCACGGCCGTGCTGGTGCGGCCGGACGGCTACATCGGCTGGCAGGGCCGGCCGTGGTCGGTCGAGGCGGTGACGGCCTACCTGTCGGGAGTGCTCACGCCGACTTGAGCCGGGAAGCGCCTGCCCGCGCCAGACGAGGCGCGGGTGTCCGTCGACCGCCGTCCCTCAGCGGTTCTTGAACTGCGGCGTGCGCTTCTCGGTGAAGGCGGCCATGCCTTCCTTCTGGTCTTCCGTCGAGAACATCGAGTGGAACAGCCGCCGCTCGAAGCGCAGGCCTTCGGAGAGCGTCGTCTCGTAGGCGCGGTTGACGCTCTCCTTCGCCATCATGACGATCGGCATCGACAGGTCGGCGATCTTCGCGGCGGTTGCGATGGCGTCGTCGAGCAGGCTCGCGAGCGGCACGACTCGCGAGACGAGGCCCGACCGCTCCGCCTCGGCGGCGTCCATCGTGCGGCCGGTCAGGCACATCTCCATCGCCTTCGACTTGCCGACGAAGCGCGTCAGGCGCTGCGTGCCGCCGGCGCCGGGCATCACGCCGAGCTTGATCTCCGGCTGGCCGAACTTGGCGTTGTCGGCGGCGATGATGAAGTCGCACATCATCGCGAGCTCGCAGCCGCCGCCGAGGGCATAGCCGGCGACCGCCGCGATCAGCGGCTTGCGCGTCTCCGCCACCTGGTCCCAGGGGGCGATGAAGTTGCCCCTGTAGGCGGAGATGTAATCGAGGTCGGCCATCTCCTTGATGTCGGCGCCGGCGGCGAAGGCCTTTTCGGAGCCGGTCAGCACGATGGCGCCGATGCCGTCATCGGCGTCGAAGCCAGCGAGGGCCCGCAGCACTTCCGCTATCAGCGGGGAGGAGAGGGCATTGAGCGCCGCCGGCCGATGCAGGGTGATCAGACCGACGCGCCCGCGGGTCTCCACGATGATGCAGTCGTAGGACATGCCTGTTCAGCCTTTCCGGATCGCCTCGGGTGCTGGCAGGGGTAGCCGACGCGGCCGGGACAGGCAATCCGGTCGGCCTCGGGGGGTGCGTGGGGGCGCCGGCGGCTTGCCGCCGCGGTCCCGCGGGGGCGCCGGTGGCTTGCCTGCGGGGGCGCTCTCTCCTAGACGAGGCGGCGCACGCCGCCCGCCGGGCGGCTTCCGCCACGCCGACCGGACACGACCTTTCCCATGACCGAGCGCCCAGAAGGCGAGGCCGCCGCGTCGGCCGAAAGCGTTAGCGCGCTCTACGCCCGGCGTGTCGCGGCGGGCGAGATCGTGCCGGACGAAGCGCAGCGCGACGTCGTGCGCCGCCTCGACGACCTCGCCGCACGCCTCGCCGAGACGCCGCCGCCGGCGCCGAAGCGTCGTCTCGGCTGGCTGTTCGGCGCCGGGCGCAGCGAACCGGAGCCCGTCCGCGGCCTCTACGTCTATGGCGACGTCGGCCGCGGCAAGACGATGCTGATGGACATGTTCTTCGCCACCGTCGCCGAGCCGCGCAAGCGGCGGGCGCATTTCCACGTCTTCATGCAGGACGTGCACGTGCGCATCGGCGAGACGCGGCGTGCCATCGCCGACGGGCGGCTGCGCGGCGACGACCCGATCCCGCCGGTGGCGGAGGCGCTCGCCGCCAAGGCGCGGCTCCTCTGCTTCGACGAGTTCTCCGTCACCGACATCGCCGACGCCATGCTGCTCGGCCGCCTGTTCACCCGCCTGTTCGAACTCGGCGTCGTCCTCGTCGCCACCTCAAACGTCGCGCCCGACGACCTCTATCGCGACGGCATCAACCGTGGCCACTTCCTTGGCTTCGTCGAATTGCTCAAGACCCGCGTCGACGTCGTCCGTCTCGACGCCCAGGAGGACTACCGGCTCGACAAGCTCGCCGGCCTGCCCGTCTACTTCACGCCGCTCGGGCCGCCCGCGACGGCCGGCGAGAAGCGGCTGTTCCGCGCTCTCACCGGTGCCGACGCGGCGCCGCCAACGACGCTGTCGGTGGACGGGCGGGCGGTGACTATCCCAGAGGCAAGTGGCGGCGTGGCCCGCGCCTCCTTCGACGACCTCTGCCGCCAGCCGCTCGGCCCGCACGACTACATCGCCCTGGCGCAGCGGTTCCACACGCTCGTGCTCACCGGCGTGCCGATCCTCGACGCGTCCAACCGCAACGAGGCGAAGCGCTTCATCACGCTGATCGATGCCCTTTACGACATGCGAGTCCGCCTGATCGTCACCGCGGCGGCCGATCCGGTCGGGCTCTATCTGGCCGATCAGGGCACCGAGGCGTTCGAGTTCCAGCGCACCGCCTCGCGCCTCTACGAGATGCGGTCGGCCTCCTATCTCTCGAGCGTCGAGGCGCCGCCGCTGACTTGAGGCTGACTTGACGTGCGCGGCAACCGCAGAAAGCGCCGTTCCGGGGCCGCGACAACTTGAACACCTTGCCCAAAGGGAGTAGTAGCGACGGGACCAAGCGAGGTCTAACGCTACACTTTACGTAAAGGGAAACCGGATGGCGCGGAACAAGATCGCACTGATCGGCGCAGGTCAGATCGGCGGCACGCTCGCCCTCTTGGCCGGCCTGAAGGAGCTCGGCGACGTCGTGCTGTTCGACATCGTCGACGGCGTTCCGCAGGGCAAGGCGCTCGACATCGCCGAGGCCTCGCCGGTCGAGGGCTTCGATGCGAAGCTCGCCGGTGCCTCGAGCTACGAGGCGATCGCCGGCTCCGACGTCGTCATCGTCACCGCCGGCGTGCCGCGCAAGCCGGGCATGAGCCGCGACGACCTGCTCGGCATCAACCTCAAGGTCATGGAAGCCGTCGGCAACGGGCTGAAGCAGTACGCCCCCGACGCCTTCGTCATCTGCATCACCAACCCGCTCGACGCGATGGTGTGGGCGCTGCAGAAGTTTTCCGGGCTGCCGTCCAACAAGGTCGTCGGCATGGCCGGCGTGCTGGACTCGGCCCGCTTCCGCTATTTCCTCTCCGAGGAATTCGGCGTCTCCGTCCAGGACGTTACCGCCTTCGTGCTCGGCGGCCACGGCGACGACATGGTCCCCTCCGTCCGCTACTCGACGGTCGCCGGCGTGCCGCTGCCCGACCTCGTTGCGATGGGCTGGACCACCCAGGAGAAGGTCGACGCCATCGTCGAGCGCACCCGCAAGGGCGGCGGCGAGATCGTCAACCTGCTGAAGACCGGCTCGGCCTTCTACGCCCCGGCGGCGTCCGGCATCGCCATGGCCGAGAGCTACCTCAAGGACAAGAAGCGCGTCCTGCCGTGCGCCGCCTTCCTCGCCGGCGAGTATGGCGTCTCCGACATGTATGTCGGCGTCCCCGTGGTGATCGGAGCCGGCGGCGTCGAGCGCATCATGGAAGTGAAGCTCGATGCCACCGAGAAGGCGATGTTCGAGAAGTCGGTCGCCTCGGTGAAGACGCTCTGCGACGCCTGCGCGCAGATCCAGCCGGCGCTCGCCTGAGCGCCCCTCCCGTCCGCGAACCTGAAACGAGCGGGGCTGCCCGATGAACATCCACGAGTACCAGGCCAAGGCCATCCTCAAGGACTACGGCTGCCCCGTGTCGAAGGGCGTCCCGATCTTCTCCGCCGGCGAGGCGGAGGCGGCGGCGAAGGCTCTCGGCGGCCCGCTGTGGGTGGTGAAGTCGCAGATCCACGCCGGCGGCCGCGGCAAGGGCAAGTTCAAGGAGGCCTCCGCCGGTGAGAAGGGTGGCGTTCGCCTGGCGAAGTCGATCGACGAGGTGAAGGCCTTCGCCACGGAGATGCTCGGCGCGACGCTCGTCACCATCCAGACCGGCCCGGCCGGCAAGCAGGTCAACCGCCTCTACGTCGAGGACGGCTCCGACATCGACAAGGAATTCTACCTGTCGATGCTGGTCGACCGCGCCACCGGCCGCGTCGCCTTCGTCGTCTCCACCGAGGGCGGCATGGACATCGAGACGGTCGCTCACGACACGCCCGAGAAGATCATCACCTTCTCCGTCGATCCGGCGACCGGCGTCATGCCCCACCACGGCCGCACCGTCGCCAAGGCCCTGAAGCTCACCGGCCCGCTCGCCAAGCAGGCGGGGGATCTGGTCTCCAAGCTCTATGCCGCCTTCACCGAGAAGGACATGGCGATGCTCGAGATCAATCCGCTGATCGTCACCAAGGGCGGCGAGCTGAAGTGCCTCGACGCCAAGGTGTCGTTCGATTCGAACGCGCTCTACCGGCACCCCGAGGTGATGGAGCTGCGCGACGTCACCGAGGAGGACGAGAAGGAGATCGAGGCGTCGAAGTACGACCTCTCCTACATCGCCCTCGACGGCACCATCGGCTGCATGGTCAACGGCGCCGGCCTCGCCATGGCGACGATGGACATCATCAAGCTCTACGGCGAGGAGCCGGCGAACTTCCTCGACGTCGGCGGTGGCGCCAGCAAGGAGAAGGTGACGGCCGCCTTCAAGATCATCACCGCCGATCCGGCGGTGAAGGGCATCCTCGTCAACATCTTCGGCGGCATCATGCGCTGCGACATCATCGCGGAGGGCGTCATCGCCGCCGTGAAGGAGGTCGGCCTCAAGGTGCCGCTGGTGGTTCGCCTCGAAGGCACCAACGTCGAGCTCGGCAAGCAGATCCTGTCGCAGTCCGGCCTCAACGTCATCGCCGCCGACGACCTCGACGATGCCGCCGCGCAGATCGTCAAGGCGGTGCGGGGCTGAGCCCCGCGTCCGCCCGATTGCCGCTCCGCACTGCCGTCGCACGAAGCTAGCGAGCCCCGAATGTCCATCCTCATCGACGCGAACACCAAGGTCATCTGCCAGGGCTTCACCGGCAAGACCGGAACCTTCCACTCCGAGCAGGCGGTCGCCTACGGAACGAAGATGGTCGGCGGCGTCAGCCCCGGCAAAGGCGGTTCCTCCCATCTCGGCCTGCCGGTCTTCGACACCGTCGGTGAGGCGGTGGCGGCGACCGGCGCCGACGCGAGCGTCATCTACGTGCCGCCGCCCGGTGCCGCCGACGCCATCTGCGAGGCGATCGACGCCGGCGTGCCGCTGATCGTCTGCATCACCGAGGGCATCCCGGTGCTCGACATGGTGCGCGTCAAGCGGGCGCTGGACGGCTCGAAGTCGCGCCTCATCGGCCCGAACTGCCCGGGCGTGATGACGGCGGGCGAGTGCAAGATCGGCATCATGCCGGGCTCGATCTTCAACCCGGGCTCGGTCGGCATCGTCTCGCGCTCCGGCACGCTCACCTACGAGGCGGTGTTCCAGACGACCCGCGAGGGCCTCGGCCAGACGACGGCCGTCGGCATCGGCGGCGACCCGGTGAAGGGCACCGAGTTCATCGACGTGCTTGAGATGTTCCTCGCCGACGAGAAGACCAAGTCGATCGTTATGATCGGCGAGATCGGCGGCGACGCCGAGGAGCGCGCTGCCCAGTTCATCGCCGACGAGGCCAAGCGCGGCCGCAAGAAGCCGATGGTCGGCTTCATTGCCGGCCGCACCGCCCCTCCCGGCCGCCGCATGGGTCATGCTGGTGCCATCATCTCGGGTGGTTCTGGCGGCGCCGAGGCGAAGATCGCCGCGATGGAGGCAGCGGGCATCACCGTTTCCCCGTCGCCGGCGCGGCTCGGCAAGACGCTGGTCGAAGTCCTGAAGGGCTGACGACGACGGCGACGTGACGGAAGACGACAACGGTGCGACGGGAGACGCACCGCATTATTCGAACGGACCGATGGGGCAGGTCCGACCGCTGGAGGACGGCGGGGCCCGCTGAAGGCCTCGCGACAAGAAAGGGAGCCGGCGAACCCGGTTCGGACGGACAACGATGGCGCGACAGGACGTGAACGCCGCCTTGCAGGCGACTTCCTTCCTCTATGGCGGCAACGCCGCCTATATCGAGGATCTCTACGAGCGCTTCCGAAAGGACCCCGCTTCCGTCGACGCGGAGTGGCGCGAGTTCTTCGCCGCGCTGAAGGACGATCAGTCCGCTCCCGCGCGCCCCGCCTCCGCCGCCGAATGGGCCCGTCCCGACTGGCCGGTGCCGATGAACGGTGAACTCGTCGCCGCCTTCGACGGCAACTGGGAGCCGATCGCCGTCGCCGTCGAGAAGAAGGTGAAGGCGAAGGCGCAGTCGGCCGGCGTGGCGCTCAGCGACGCCGACGTGCTGCGCTCGACCCGCGATTCCGTCCGCGCCATCATGATGATCCGCGCCTACCGGATGCGCGGCCACCTCTATGCGAGCCTCGATCCGCTCGGCCTCGCGCCGCCGCGCGACCACGAGGAGCTGCACCCCTCGTCCTACGGCTTCACGGAAGCCGACTGGGATCGCAAGATCTTCCTCGACAACGTCCTCGGGCTCGAGTTCGCGACGATCCGGGAGATGCTGGCGATCCTGCGCCGCACCTACTGCGCCACCATCGGCGTCGAGTTCATGCACATCTCCGATCCGGCCGAGAAGGCCTGGATCCAGGAGCGCATCGAGGGCCCGGACAAGTTCGTCTCCTTCACCCCCGAGGGCAAGAAGGCGATCCTCAACAAGCTCGTCGAGGCCGAGGGCTTCGAGAAGTTCATCGACGTCAAGTACACCGGCACCAAGCGCTTCGGTCTCGACGGCGGTGAATCGCTGATCCCCGCGCTCGAGCAGATCATCAAGCGCGGCGGCCACCTCGGTGTGCGCGACATCGTCTTCGGCATGGCCCACCGTGGCCGCCTCAACGTGCTCGCTCAGGTGATGGGCAAGCCGCACCGGGCGATCTTCCACGAGTTCAAGGGCGGCTCCTACGCTCCCGACGAGGTCGAGGGCTCCGGCGACGTCAAATACCACCTCGGCGCCTCGTCGGACCGCGAGTTCGACAGCAACAAGGTGCACTTGTCGCTGACCGCGAACCCGTCGCACCTCGAGATCGTCGATCCCGTCGTGCTCGGCAAGGCGCGCGCCAAGCAGGACCAGCTCGGCGACGTCGACCGCACCCAGGTGCTGCCGCTGCTGCTGCACGGCGACGCCGCCTTCGCGGGGCAGGGCGTCGTGGCCGAGTGCCTCGGCCTGTCGGGCCTGAAGGGTCACCGCACCGGCGGCTCGATCCACTTCATCATCAACAACCAGATCGGCTTCACGACGAACCCGCGCTACTCGCGCTCGTCGCCCTATCCCTCCGACGTCGCCAAGATGATCGAGGCGCCGATCTTCCACGTGAACGGCGATGATCCGGAAGCCGTCGTCTACTGCGCCAAGATCGCCACCGAGTTCCGCCAGGCGTTCCACAAGCCCGTCGTCGTCGACATGCTGTGCTACCGCCGCTACGGCCACAACGAGGGCGACGAGCCGGCGTTCACCCAGCCGCTGATGTACAAGAAGATCCGCGGCCAGCCGTCGACGCTCGAGATCTACTCGAAGAAGCTCGAGGGCGAGGGGCTGCTCAAGGCTGGCGAGCTCGACGGCATGCGCGCTGCCTGGCGTCAGCGCCTCGAGGAGGAGTTCGAGGCGGGCCAGCACTACAAGCCGAACAAGGCCGACTGGCTCGACGGCCGCTGGACCGGCCTGCGCCAGGCCGACAGCGAGGAGGATCCGCGCCGTGGCCAGACCGGCATGCCGGTCGAGCAGCTGCGCGAGATCGGCGAGAAGCTCGTTGCCGTGCCGCCGGGTCTCGAGGTGCATCGGACGATCCGCCGCTTCCTCGACGGCCGCGCCAAGATGGTGGAGACGGGCGAGGGCATCGACTGGGCGATGGCGGAGGCGCTCGCCTTCGGCTCGCTGCTCGTCGAGGGCCACCCGGTCCGCCTCTCCGGCCAGGACGTCGAGCGTGGCACCTTCTCGCAGCGTCACTCGGTGCTGTTCGATCAGAACACCGAGGAGCGCTACATCCCGCTCAACAACCTCGCGCCGAACCAGGGCCGCTACGAGGTCATCAACTCGATGCTCTCGGAGGAGGCGGTGCTCGGCTTCGAGTACGGCTACTCGCTGTCGGAGCCGAACTGCCTGACGCTCTGGGAAGCCCAGTTCGGCGACTTCGCCAACGGCGCCCAGGTGGTCTTCGACCAGTTCATCTCGTCCGGCGAACGCAAGTGGCTGCGCATGTCCGGCCTCGTCTGCCTTCTGCCGCACGGCTATGAGGGACAGGGTCCGGAGCACTCGTCGGCGCGCCTCGAGCGCTTCCTGCAGATGTGCGCCGAGGACAACATGCAGGTCGCGAACTGCTCGACGCCGGCGAACTACTTCCACGTGCTGCGCCGGCAGCTGACGCGCGAGTTCCGCAAGCCGCTGATCCTGATGACGCCGAAGTCGCTGCTGCGCCACAAGCGCTGCGTCTCGCGGCTCGACGAGATGGCGGCCGGCTCGACCTTCCACCGCATCCTGTGGGACGACGCCCAGTTCGCGCCGCACCTGACGACGACGCGGCTCGTCGCCGACGACAAGATCCGTCGGGTCGTGCTGTGCTCAGGCAAGGTCTATTACGACCTCCTCGAGGAGCGCGAGAAGCGCGGCGTCGACGACGTCTACCTGCTGCGGGTCGAGCAGCTCTACCCGTTCCCGACCAAGGCGCTCGCCGGCGAGCTCGCGCGGTTCCCGAACGCCGACGTCGCCTGGTGCCAGGAAGAGCCGAAGAACATGGGGTCGTGGGCGTTCGTCCAGCCCTATCTCGAGTGGGTGCTGCCGCAGGCGAAGCTGAAGGTCGACCGGCCGAAATATGTCGGTCGTCCGGCCTCCGCCGCGACCGCCACGGGCCTGATGTCGAAGCACGTCGCCCAGCTGCAGGCGTTCCTCGACGAGGCGCTCGGCGGCTGAGCCCGGCAAGAACTTCCAGAGGCGCGGACGGGTCGTCCGCGCTCAGACAAGAATGGATGAAGGCGAAGCGATGGCCACGGAAATCCGCGTCCCGACGCTTGGTGAATCGGTCAGCGAAGCGACCATCGCCCAGTGGTTCAAGAAGCCCGGCGAGAGCGTCACCGCCGACGAGCCGTTGGTCGAGCTCGAGACCGACAAGGTGACGATCGAGGTGCCGGCGCCCGCCTCCGGCGTGCTCGCCGACGTGCTGGTGCGCGACGGCGAGACCGTCGGCGTCGGCGCCCTGCTCGGCATGATCGACGCCGCCGGTGCCGGTTCAGCCACCGCGGCCGCGACGGCGACCGGCTCGCCCGAGAAGAAGTCCGACAAGACGGCCGCGATCGGTGCCGGCCCAGAGGAGGTTGCGCCGAAGGCGGAGGCCGCCAAGCCTGCCGGCAAGCCAGCGCCGGCCGACGCGCCGCTCGCCCCCTCGGTGCAGAAGCTCGTCACCGAGAACCGTCTCGACCCCGCCTCGATCGAGGCGAGCGGGCGCGGTGGCCGGCTCACCAAGGGCGACGTCCTCGCCGCCCTGGAGACCGTCAACAAGCCCGCTGCGGCGCCTGCCCCGACGGCCGCCCGCGCGCCCACGACCGGCGACGACGCCGGTCGCGAAGAGCGTGTCCGCATGTCCAAGCTGCGCCAGACCATCGCGCGGCGCCTCAAGGAGGCGCAGAGCTCGGCCGCCATGCTGACGACGTTCAACGACGTCGACATGTCGGCGGTCATGCAGCTGCGCAAGGACTACAAGGACGTCTTCGAGAAGAAGCACGGCGTCCGGCTCGGCTTCATGGGCTTCTTCGTGAAGGCCTGCATCCAGGCGCTGCGCGAGATCCCGAACGTCAATGCCGAGATCGACGGCACCGACATCATCTACAAGAACTACTATCACGTCGGCGTGGCCGTCGGCACCGACAAGGGCCTCGTCGTGCCGGTGGTGCGCAATGCGGACCAGCTCTCGATCGCCGGTGTCGAGAAGGCGATCAACGCGCTGGGCAAGAAGGCGCGAGATGGCCAGCTCGGCATCGAGGACATGCAGGGCGGCACCTTCACGATCTCGAACGGCGGCGTCTACGGCTCGCTGATGTCGACGCCGATCCTGAACGCGCCGCAGTCCGGCATCCTCGGCATGCACCGCATCGACGAGCGCCCGGTGGTGAAGGGCGGCCAGATCGTCATCCGTCCGATGATGTACCTGGCGCTCTCCTACGACCACCGCATCGTCGACGGCAAGGAAGCGGTCACCTTCCTCGTCCGCGTCAAGGAAGCGATCGAGGACCCGCAGCGCCTCGTCCTCGACCTCTGAGGACTGCGCCCGAGAGGGAGGTCGCACCTTGGCCTTCGTCCCGCGCCTCGGCCCGCAGTCGTCGCGCCCGGCAACCGCCGGGCGCCCGCGCAACCGAAAGGCGCGTCTGATCGCCGCCACGGTGGCGCTCGTGCTCGGCGCCATCGTCATCGCGCTGTCGCTGTGGATGGAGAACTGGGACCGCATCCTCGAGGGCGGCCGTCTCATGTTCATCGCGCCGGATTTCCTCGGCGGCTGGAAGGTCCAGGCGGAAATGTCCGTCTACCTTCGTCAGGTCGGCGGCGGCGGTCTCGGTGTCGGCGTCGCCATCCTCGTCGGCGACTGGCTGAAGCGTGCGCAAGCCCCGCGCCAGCCGCCGGCTTGATGCTCTGTCCACAGTGATCCACATCACAGGCACGGCGTGCGATCGGCGTTTACGATTGATTGATCGAAAGCGCCGAACGATGGCGCCGACGCCTCATTTCCGACATCGCCCTCGGGCTGATGCCGGGCCTTCAACGCAATACGGGCTGGTACCGAAGATGAGTGGTTCTCAGGAGATCGCGGCGCTCAAGGTCGTGCGCCACGGCGTTCTCGAAGTGTCGTGGGCCGACGGTTTCGTCGGCCAGGTTGACCTGCAGGGGCTGATCGGGCGTGGCGGTGTCTACGCCTCACTGACCAACCCCAAGACGTTCTCCCGCGTCGCCGTCGCGCCGGACGCCCAGTCCATCGTCTGGACGGATTGCGACGGTGACCGTATCGAGCTCGGCTCCGCCTCGCTCAGGGTGCGCGCCGAGGTTCGCTGCGGCTTCGACGCCGCCGCCTGATCGGCGGGTCGCGCGTCGCGGCGCCCGAGGGCGCCGACTGAAAAGTGCAGCGATATGGCCGGTTCGGCTTCCGGGCGGCGCCGGCTTGGGTTATGCGTCGCTCGCCGTCGCTGAACCCTCCGGCGCCTCCGTTCGCGCGGGTGGCGCTGCCGACGGCGCGGGGCCTCTCGCCCCGTCGTCCGCCCAGCCAGCCCTGCGAGGAAGCACCATGGCCACCTACGACCTCGTCGTCATCGGAACCGGTCCGGGTGGCTATGTCTGCGCGATCAGGGCGGCCCAACTCGGGCTGAAGGTCGCCGTCGTCGAGAAGCGTGCCACCCACGGTGGCACCTGCCTCAACGTCGGCTGCATCCCCTCGAAGGCGCTGTTGCACGCGAGCGAGCTCTTCGAGGAGGCCGGCCACGGCTTCGCCGGCATGGGCATCGGTGTCGAGCCGAAGCTCGACCTCTCGCGCATGCTCGACTTCAAGGACGAGGGCGTCGACGGCAACGTCAAGGGCGTCGAGTTCCTGCTGAAGAAGAACAAGGTCGACGTCGTATTCGGCGTCGGCACCATCCTCGCCGCCGGCAAGGTCGCGGTGAAGGGCAACGACGGCAAGGTCGTCACGCTCGAGGCGAAGGCGATCATCATCGCCACCGGCTCCGACGTCACGCCGCTGCCAGGCGTCACCATCGACGAGAAGCGTATCGTCTCCTCCACCGGCGCGCTCGACCTCGAGACCGTGCCGAAGCATCTCGTCGTCGTCGGCGCCGGCGTCATCGGCCTCGAGCTCGGTTCGGTCTGGCGCCGCCTCGGCTCGAAGGTGACGGTCGTCGAATATCTCGACCGCATCCTGCCCGGCATGGACCTCGAGGTCGCCAAGCAGTTCCAGCGCATCCTCGCCAAGCAGGGGATGACGTTCCGGCTGTCCAGCAAGGTCGCCGGCGTCGAGACGACGGGCGACGGCGTGAAGGTCACGGTCGAGCCGGCCGCGGGCGGCGAGAGCCAGGTGATCGAGGCCGACGTCGTGCTCGTCGCCATCGGCCGCCGCCCCTACACCGAGGGCCTCGGCCTCGCCGAGGCGGGCGTCGCGCTCGATGGCCGGGGCCGCGTCGTCATCGACCAGCACTTCGCCACCAACGTGCCCGGCATCTACGCGATCGGCGACGTCGTCGCCGGCCCGATGCTCGCCCACAAGGCCGAGGACGAGGGGGTCGCGGTCGCCGAGATCCTCGCCGGCCAGGCCGGCCACGTGAACTACGACGTCATTCCGGGCGTGGTCTACACCTACCCGGAGGTCGCCGCGGTGGGTAAGACCGAGGAGGAGCTGAAGGAGGCCGGCGTCGCCTACAAGGTCGGCAAGTTCCCGTTCCTGGCGAACGGCCGCGCCAAGGTGAACCGCACCACCGACGGCTTCGTGAAGGTGCTGGCCGATGCGAAGACAGACCGTGTGCTCGGCGTCCACATCATCGGCCCGAGCGCCGGCGAGATGATCCACGAGGCGGTGATCGCCATGGAGTTCGGCGCCAGCGCCGAAGACATCGCCCGCTCCACCCACGCCCACCCGACGCTGTCGGAGGCGGTGAAGGAAGCGGCGATGGCCGTGGACGGTCGCGCCATCCACATGTGACGCAGCCGGGGCGCCGGCCCGGCCTTCCCTGTTCTTTTCCGACGGCCCGTACGGACCTTCCCGGCCGCCCCTCCTCAGGCGGCCGGGACCGCCGTGCTGCGCAGGTCGAAGGCCGCCGCCATCAGCGCGCGCGTGTAGTCGGACTTCGGTGCGCTGAATATCTCCTCCGCCGGCCCCGCCTCGACGACCTTGCCGTTGCGCATGACGATGACGTCGTTGGCGAGCGCCTTCACCACCTTGAGGTCGTGGGAGATGAACAGGTAGGCGAGGTTGCGCTTCGCCTGCAGCTCGCGGAGCAGGTCGACCATCTGCGCCTGCACGCTCATGTCGAGGGCCGAGGTCGGCTCGTCCAGCATGATGAAGGCCGGCGCCAGCACGAGGGCGCGCGCCACCGCGATGCGCTGGCGCTGCCCGCCGGAGAACTCGTGCGGATAGCGATGCCGCGCCGCTGGGTCGAGCCCGACGTCGACCAGCGCCTCGGCGGCGCGGCGATCGCGCTCCTCGAAGCTCGTGCCCGGCTCGTGCACCTTCAGCCCTTCGGTGATGATGTCGCCGACCGACATGCGCGGGCTGAGCGAGCCATAGGGGTCCTGGAAGACTATCTGGAGGTTGCGCCTGAGCGGCTGCATCGCCTTCCACGACCGGCCCTGCACCTCCTCGCCGAGCACGACGATGCGGCCCTCGGAGTGGATCAGGCGCAGGAGTGCAAAGCCGAGCGTCGTCTTGCCGGATCCCGATTCGCCCACCACCCCCAGCGTCTGGCCGCGCCGCACCTGAACGTCGACGCCGTCCACCGCCTTGATGTAGCCGACGGTCCGGCGCAGCAGCCCGCGCTTGATCGGGAACCACACCTTCAGGTCCGTCGCTTCGACGACGACGGGCGCCGACCGGTCCGACTTCGGCGGGTCGCCCTTCGGCTCGGCCGCGAGCAACTGGCGCGTATAGGCGTGCTGCGGCCGCGTGAACACCTCTTCGACCGGCCCGTGCTCGACGATCTTGCCCTTCGTCATCACGCAGACGCGGTCGGCGATGCGCCGGACGATGCCGAGGTCGTGGGTGATGAACAGGATCGCCATGCCGAGGCGCGTCTGCAGCTCCTTCAGGAGCGCCAGGATTTGCGCCTGCACGGTGACGTCGAGCGCCGTCGTCGGCTCGTCTGCGATGAGCAGCTCCGGCTCATTGGCGAGCGCCATGGCGATCATCACGCGCTGGCGCTGGCCGCCGGAGAGCTGGTGCGGATAGGCGCCGAGGCGGCTCGCCGGGTCGGGAATGCCGACCTGTTCGAGAAGCTCGATGGTCCGCGCCCGCGCCGCCGCGCCGCCGAGGCCGCGATGCACCGAGAGAATCTCGCCGATCTGCCGCTCGATGGTGTGCAGCGGGTTGAGCGAACTCATCGGCTCCTGGAACACCATGGTGATGTCGTTGCCGCGCACCCCCCGCAGCGTCCGCTCGTCGGCCTTCAGCATGTCCTTGCCGTCGAAGATGATCTCGCCGGAGGGATGGCTGGCGGCCGGATAGGGCAGCAGGCGGACGATCGACAATGCCGTCACCGACTTGCCGGACCCGGATTCGCCGACGATCGCCAGCGTCTCGCCCCGCCCGACCTCGAAGGAGACGTGGTCGACCGCCAGCGTCGAGGTGCCACCCTGGTGGAATGCAACGGAGAGATCGCGGACGGAGAGGAGGGGAGGGGTCATGGCAATTGGCACGTCATGTCGGAGAGCGGGTCGCGTTGGCGATGGCCGCAGCGTCGAGATCGATCAGCGCCATGCCGGGCGGCAGACGGAGGCGAGCGTCCGCTGAAACCACCCCTTCGCAGGCGGTGAGCTTTGCTGTTGCGACGTGGATGGCGTCGGGCAGCTTCAGGAGGCCGTACTGCGCTCGCAGATCCGCTGCAGCCTCGAGCACGTCGCGGGTGACATTGGTGACGGTGAACCGGTCAGTGCCGGTGAGGATCGTCCGATAGAGTTCCGCGAGTTCTTGATCCCGGTCTCGCAGTGGCCGCACGAGGAGTTCCGCGAGCGTCAGGAGGCTCGTCACCCCGTGCAGCGACGGCAGTGCGTCCAGCATGCCGAGAAGCCCGCGGGCCGCGTCGCTGCGCCCGTCGACACCCTCGAACGCGGCGATGAAGACGTTGGTGTCTAGGTAAAGCCTCGGCACCGACGATCCTCACCCTTCGCCGTCGCGAACGGCGCGGACGTGGGCAAGGATTCCGTCGACGTCGGTAAAGTTCGCCCGCCGCTGACCAAAGAAGCGCGAGAAGTGGCCGGTGACCCGGTTCTCCGTCTCATGGGGCGCCAGTTCGCGTACCGTCACCTCGACACGGTGCGACGGGTCGATGCCACCGCGCAGGTCGACGGGCAGTTCGCCTGCTGGCACTTGCCTGACGACGATCCTGTTCATGCTGGCATGGCTCCCTGACGGAATCCCGAGAAGTCTATCACGCCAGCAAGTCCGGCTCACGAAAACGTCTTCCGTGGGTCGAACGCGTCGCGCACCGCCTCGCCGATGAAGATCAGGAGCGACAGCATCAGCGAGATGACGAAGAAGCCGCAGATGCCCAGCCAGGGCGCCTGCAGGTTGTTCTTGCCCTGGGCGAGCAGCTCACCGAGCGAGGGTGACCCGGGCGGCAGGCCGAAGCCGAGGAAGTCGAGCGACGTCAGCGTCGTGATCGAGCCGTTGAGGATGAACGGCATGAAGGTGAGCGAGGCCACCATGGCGTTCGGCAGCATGTGGCGCAGCATGATCGTGCCGTTGCCGACGCCGAGCGCGCGCGCCGCCGTGACGTACTCGTAGTTGCGGGCGCGCAGGAACTCCGCCCGCACCACGCCGACGAGCGCCACCCACGAGAACAGGAGCAGGATGCCGAGCAGGAGCCAGAAGCTCGGCGCCAGCACCGACGACAGGATCAGCAGCAGGTAGAGCGAGGGGATCGACGTCCAGATCTCGAGCAGGCGCTGGGCGAGGAGGTCGATCCAGCCGCCGAAATAGCCCTGCACCGCGCCTGCGGCGACGCCGATCACCGAGGAGAAGACGGTGAGGATCAGCCCGAAGATGACCGAGATGCGGAAGCCGTAGAGCAGCCGGGCGAGCACGTCGCGGCCTTGGTCGTCGGTGCCGAGCCAGTTCCAGTTCCACGCCGTGCAGGACGGGTCGTCGACGCCAAGCGGCATGCGCGAGCAGCGCTCTTCCTTGCTCAACTGCCAGGAGGGTGGCGCCGGCGCCGGGACGGGGATCTCGTAGTTCACCGTCATGTAGGAGTAGCGGACCGGCGGCCAGACCATCCAGCCGTTGGCGCGGATCTCGTCCTGGATGAACGGGTCGCGGTAGTTGGTCGTGGCGAGGAAGCCGCCGAACTTCTCCTCCGGATAATCGACCAGCACCGGAAACAGGATCTCGCCCTTGTAGGAGGCGACGATCGGCCGGTCGTTGGCGATGAACTCGGAGACGAGCGTCACGCCGAACAGCGCGAGGAATATCCACAGCGACCACCAGCCGCGCCGGTGGCGGCGGAAGTTCTGCCACCGCCGCTGGTTCAGCGGCGACAGCGTCCACCGCGACCGCGGCGGGTTTGCCGTCGCGACGGTGGGCGGGAGAGCGTCGGCGCGCGCGTCCACGTCAGACCTCACGGCTCTCGAAGTCGATGCGCGGATCGACCCACATGTAGGTGAGGTCGGAGATCAGACCGACGACGAGGCCCATCAGCGAGAAGATGTAGAGGGTCGCGAACACCACCGCGTAGTCGCGGTTGATCACCGATTCGAAGCCGAGCAGCCCCAGCCCGTCGAGCGAGAAGATCGTTTCGATGAGCAGCGACCCGCCGAAGAACGCCCCGATGAAGGCGCCCGGGAAGCCGGCGATGACGATCAGCATGGCGTTGCGGAAAATGTGGCCGTAGAGGACGCGGTTCTCGGTCAGGCCCTTCATGCGTGCCGTCATCACGTACTGCTTGCGGACCTCCTCGAGGAACGAGTTCTTCGTCAGAAGCGTCGTGGTGGCGAAGGCGCCGAGCGTCATCGCGGTGATCGGCAGCACCATGTGCCAGAGGTAGTCGAGGATCTGCTGGTGCCACGGCAGGGTGGCGAAATCGTCGGAGACGAGCCCGCGCAGCGGGAAGATGTTCCAGAACGAGCCGCCGGCGAACAGCACGATGAGCAGCACCGCGAACAGGAAGCTCGGGATGGCGTAGCCGATGATCACCACCGCCGAGGTCCAGATGTCGAAGCGCGAGCCGTCGCGCACCGCCTTCGCCACCCCGAGCGGGATCGAGATGCCGTAGGACAGCACCATCATCCACAGCCCGATCGAGATCGACACCGGCAGCTTCTCGAGGATCAGCTCGAGGACCGAGATGTCGCGGAAGTAGCTGTCGCCGAAATTGAAGGTGGCGTAGTCGCCGATCATCTTCAGGAATCGTTCCAGCGGCGGCTTGTCGAAGCCGAACTGCTGCTCGAGCTGCTTGATGAACTCCGGGTCCAGCCCCTGCGCGCCGCGATAGGTGGAGGTCGAGCCACCCGTCCCCTGGCCCTGCACGCCGGAGCCGGCGAAGTCGCCGCCGCCGCCGCTGATGCGCGCCGTCGCCGACGTGTCGGTGCCGGTGATCTGGGCGATCACCCGCTCCACCGGTCCGCCGGGGGCGAACTGGATGATGACGAAGCTCACTGCCATGATCCCGATCAGCGTCGGGATCATCAGGAGGATGCGGCGGAGGACGTAGGCGCCCATCGTGTGACCTCAGCCCGTCCGGCCCAGCTTCTCGGCCCGCCCGGTATCCCACCACCACGTCGTCTCGACCGGGAAGCCGTAGCGCGGCTTCGTCGCCGGGCTGCCGAACAGGTCCCAGAAGGCGACGTTGTGGGAGGCCTTGTACCAGTTCGGCACCCACGGCAGTTCCACGCGCAATACACGGTCGAGGGCGCGGGCGGCCACCGTCATGTCCTGTCGCGTCGGTGCCGCGATGATGAGCTCGACCAGGGCGTCGACGGCCGGGTTGGCGATGCCGGCCATGTTGCGGCTGCCGTTGGTGCGGGCGCTCTCGGAGGTGAAAAACTGCCGCAGCTCCTCGCCCGGCGTTTCTGGCAGGGAGAAGCGCAGTCCGGTCATGTCGAAGTCGAAGCCGTCCGTGCGGGCCTGGTACTGGGCGGGATCGACGATGCGCTCCGTCGCCTCGATGCCGACCCGCTGCAGGTTGCGGAAGAACGGCTGGATGATGCGGCTCGAAGAGTTGTCGTTCTCGAGATACTCGATGGTGAACGGGCGGCCGGCGGCGTCCACCAGCCGGCTGCCTTCCCGCCGCCAGCCGGCCTCCTGCAGGAGGTCGCTCGCCTGACGCAGCAGCCGGCGATCCTGACCGCTGCCGTCACTCACCGGCGCCCGCCACGCCTCGCCGAACACCGCATCCGAAATCTGGCCCCGGAATGGCTCTAGCAGGGCCAGTTCCTCGGGCGAGGGAAGGCCGGTCGCCATCATCGCCGAGTTCTGGAAGAACGATTCGGTGCGGAGATAGAGGCCGTAGAACAGTGCCTTGTTCGACCATTCGAAGTCGAAGCAGAGGCCGATCGCCGCCCGCGTCCGCGGGTCGGCGAACTTCTCGCGGCGCAGGTTCATGAAGAAGCCCTGGGCGCCGGATGCGCTGTCGTCGGGAAAGGTCTCCAGGCGCACGCGGCCATCGGTGACGGCCGGAAAGTTGTATTCGGTCGCCCACGTGCGCGAGGTGAACTCCTCCCGATATGTCACCTCGCCCTTCTTCAGGGCCTCGAACGCCACCTGGCGGTCGCGGTAGAACTCCAGGCGCACGACGTCGAAGTTGAAGCGGCCGCGGGCGGTCGACAAGTCGGCGGCCCACCAGTCGGCGACCCGGTCGTACTCGATGTAGCGGCCCGGCTCGAAGCGGCCGATGCGGTAGGGCCCGGACCCGAGCGGCGGCTCGAGCGTCGAGGCGTCGAACTCGCGGGTCGCATAGTACGCCTTCGAGAAGATCGGCAGCGTCGCGATCACCATGACGAGCTGGCGTGACTGCTGGCCGGAGAAGCGCACCACGACGGTATCCGGAGCCGTCGCCTCCGCCGCGGTCATCTCCCGGATCGTCTGGGCGATGATCGGGTGGCCCTTCTCCTTGAGGATCGTCAGGGAGAACGCCACGTCCTCGGCCGTCAGCGGTGAGCCGTCATTGAAGCGCGCCTCCGGCCGCAGCCGGAACGTGAAGGTGTTGCCGTCCTCGGAGCGCTCCACGGAGCGGGCAACGAGGCCGTAGAGAGCATCCGGCTCGTCGAGCGCGCGCACCATCAGGCTGTCGAAGATCGTCTCGACTCGCGGCGGCGCGTCGCCCTTCAGGATGAAGGTGTTGAAGGTGTTGAAGGTCTGCGGGTTCTGGTTGTAGGCCCAGTTCGGCGCGGTGAAGACGATGCGCCCGCCCTTCGGCGCCGCCGGGTTCACCCACTCGAAGTTGGCGAAGTCCGGGCCGTACTTGAGGTCGCCGAACACGGAGATGCCGTGCTGCTCGCCGGCCGGCATCTTCGGTGCGACGGCAGCCGCTCCACCGCCCTCCTGCGCCACGGCACGTCCGCCGAAGCCGGCCGCCAGTGCGGCGCCGGCTGCGATCGTCAGCACCGTCCGGCGGGTCTCGCCCCGCCGCGCCGTCCTGCCCGGCGCCGCTCCCCTCCCGGCGTCCATCGGGCTCGTCACTGCGGCGCCCGCCCGACCTTGGCGGCCTTGGCCTCGTCCCACCACCAGGTGGTCGGGAAGCCGGGCGTCAGCATCGGCAGCGGCTCGGCGTGGCCGAAGCGGTCCCAGACGGCGACGCGGGTGAAGGGAAGCGTCCAGCCGGGAACGATGTAGTGATTCCACAGCAGGATGCGGTCGAGCGCCTTCGTCGCCGCGATGAGGTCGTCGCGGTCCTTGGCGAAGACGACGCGCTGGATCGCCTTCTCGACCGCCGGGTTCTTGATGCCGCCATAGTTCTGCGAGGCGGCGTGGTCGGCGGCGTCAGCCCCGAAATAGGCCCACTGCTCGTTGCCGGGCGACAGCGACTGGCCCCAGCCGCCGTAGATCATGTCGAAGTCGCGGTTGCGTATCCGCTCGATGTATTGCGACGTGTCGACCGTGCGGACGGACATCTCGATGCCGATCTTCGCGAGCGACTGCTTGTAGAGGAGCGCCACCCGCTCGAAGGTCGGCCCGTTCAGCAGGAACTCGAAGCGGAAGGGCTTGCCCTGGGCATCGACGAGCTGGCGGCCCTGCAGCTTCCAGCCTGCCTCCTGCAGCAGGCGCAGCGCCTCACGTAGGTTGTCGCGAACCCCCTGCGGCGTCTCGGAGTTCGGCGAGGTGTAGGCCGTCGTGAAGATCGCCTCGGGCATGGAGCGGGCGCGGTCCTCCAGCGTGAGGCTGGCGGCGATCTCCTCCAGGATGGCGCGCTCAGGCCCCTCCGGCAGGCCCTTCGAGGCGAGGTCGGTACCGTAGAAGTAGCTGTCGACGCGGAAATACTGCCCGAAGAACAGGACGCGATTCATCTCCGAGAAGTCGAGGGCGAGGTCGAGCGCCCGGCGCACCCGCGGGTCGGCGAACATCTCGCGCCGCTGGTTCGGGATGAACCCCACCATCACGCCCGAACCCTCGTCCGGGAAACTCTCGAGCTTCACCCGCCCATCACGGACGGCCGGGAAGTCATAGGCCGTCGCCCAGTTCTTCGCCGAGGTCTCGACGCGCCAGTCGAACTGGTCCCCCTTGAAGGCCTCGAGCTCGGCGGTGTCGTCGCGGAAATACTCCCAGCGCAGCTCGTCGAAGTTGTTCTGGCCGACGTTCACCGGCAGGTCCTTCGCCCAGTAGTCGGGCACGCGCTCGTAGGCGATGGTCCGGCCCGGCACCACCCGCTTGATCCGGTAGGGGCCGGAGCCGAGCGGCCATTCGAGCGTGCTGCGGGTCACGTCGCGGGTGTTGCCCTGCGCGTCCGTGCCCTCCCACCAGTGCTTCGGCAGCACGGTCAGCTGGCCGACGATGTGCGGCAGCTCGCGGTTGCCGGTCTCGTCGAAGGTGAAGGTCACCTCGCTGGGGCCTGTCACCTCGGCCTTCGTCACGTGCCGGTAGTAGTACTGCTGCTGCGGATTGTTCTTCGTCAGCACCTCAAACGACCAGACGACGTCCTCCGGCGTGATCGGCGCGCCGTCGTGGAATTTCGCCTCTGGCCGCAGCCGGAACGTCACCGACGAGAAGTCGTCCGGATAGCGCATCGCCTCGGCGACGAGGCCGTACATCGACGACGCCTCGTCATAGGACGAGGTCATCAGCGTGTCGTAGAGGAGATTGCTGGCGCCGGCCGCCAGCGTGCCCTTGGGCACCACGAAGTTCAGGGTGTCGAACGTGCCGTCGGCGGAAAATCGCGCCAGCCCGCCCTTGGGCGCCTGCGGGTTGACGTAGTCGAAGTGGGTGAAGCCGTCCGTGTATTTCGGCTCGCCGATCAGCGCCGTGCCCGTCCGCCAGGCTGGCTCGGCCTGAGCTGCCGGCTGGGGAGAGGCCGGCGCGGCGCCGGCCGCCGGAGCGCCACCGTTCTCTGTCGCCGCGTCCTGCGCCGACGCGACGGACAGGCCCGGCAGGGCGAGGAGGGCGGAGAGGCCGAAGGCGGCGAGGAAACGGATCATGCTGCGTCCGGGTCGGTGGATCGATCCCGGGATATTAGGGTCGCGGGCCGGGGAGGGACACCGCAGAGGCGCCGCGTGGAGAAAATTTAATTCGCCTTCGCCCCGCCGGAGGGATGTCCGGGCATGAAAAAGGGGGCGTCACCGCCCCCTGTCTCGTCATTCAGCCGTGCGCCCGCCGGCCGGCGGACGCCGCCCCCCTCACTGCGCCGGTGCGGCGGGGGCGGGCGTCTCGGTCGGAGCCGGGGCTTCCGTCGGTGCCGGTGCCTCGGCCGGTGCCGGAGCCTCGGTCGGCGCAGGCGCTTCGGCGGGTGCGGGAGCCTCGGCAGGCGCTGCCGGAGCAGGCGACTCCGCCGGAGCCGGCGTCTCGGCCGGGGCCGGAGCGGGGTCGGGCGACGTCGCCGTGGACGCTGCCGGAAGCGGGGTCTCGGCGGCCGGTGCGGTCTCCGTCGTCGCCGTGGCCTCCTCGACCGGCGGCAGCGGCACCGGGCTGTCGGCGAGCGTGCGCAGGTAGGCGACGAGGTCGGCGCGCTCCTGGTCGTTGCGGATGCCGGCGAAGCTCATCGCCGTGCCGTTCACGACGGCGCGCGGGTTGGCGAGGAAGGCGTCGAGGTGCGCGTAGGTCCAGGTCTTCTCCTGCTCCGCGAAGGCCTGCATGCCGGCCGAATAGCCGAAGCCCGGGTGATGGGCGATCTCGCGGTCGACGACACCCCACAGGTCCGGGCCGACCTTGTTCGGTCCGCCCTTCTCGAAGCTGTGGCAGGCGATGCACTTCTTGGCGGCGGACTCACCCTTGGCGACGTCGGCCTGGGCGAGCAGCACGGGCAGCGGCGTCGCGGCCGGGGCCTCGGCACCCTCCTCGGTCGGGGCCGCCTCGGCTACCTCGATCAGGTAGCCGGGGGTCGCCGGCGGGTGCGACGTGAAGAGCAGGTCCGAGACGAAGCCCAGGCCCATCGCGAAGACGCCGGCGCCGAGCACGGCACCGACAACCTTGTTCAGCTCGAAAGAGTCCATCGCGTCCCACTCTCGGAGGCGCCCAAAGCCGCGCAGCGCGGCCGCTACGGCGGCAGTCACGGGTCGTTCGGCAGCCTCGCCCGCGTCGAGCGGTGGCGAAGTGGCCGGCGGTTCCGGTCATATCATACGGGTCGCGGCGCCGACCGGCGGCCGCATAGCCCGACGGCGCGGAAACTAGCCGCTTCAACTCCGCTGTGTCCATGCCTATAAGTCCGCCGCGGCGTGAGACAATTCGACACCAAGCCGGCGCCGCCGCCCATGACCGCCATGTCTCGGCGCCCCCGCGATCCTCGGGTCCGCGACCGCGGCCCCCGGTTCCCGGTCACCGTGGCCTCCGCTCCACCCACCTCTCCGATACAGCCCGAGACCTCCATGGCCCGCCCGATCGTCGTCGTCCCCGCCCGCATGTCGTCGACCCGCCTGCCCGGCAAACCCCTCGCCGACATCGCCGGCAAGCCGATGATCGTCCACGTGCTCGAGCGCGGCCTCGCCGCCGGCATCGGTCCCGTGGTGGTCGCCTGCGACGATGCCGCCATCGCGGCCGCCGTGGAAGCGGCCGGCGGCACCGCGGTACTCACCCGCCCCGACCACGAGTCCGGCTCCGACCGCATTTTCGAGGCGCTCGAGACGATCGACCCCGATCGTCGCCACGACGTCGTCGTCAACCTGCAGGGCGACCTGCCGACCATCGATCCAGCGCTGCTGACCGGGGCCGCTGCCCTGCTCGACGATCCCGAGGTTGCGATCGCGACGCTCGCCTCGGAGATCGTGCGGGAGGAGGAGCGGACGCTGTCGCAGGTGGTGAAGGCGGTCGGCACGCCGATTGGCCCCCGCCGGCTGCGTGCCCTTTATTTCACCCGCGCCACCGCGCCGTGGGGGGAGGGGCCGCTGTTCCACCACATCGGCCTCTATGCCTATCGCCGGGAGGCGCTCGCCCGCTTCGTCGCCCTGCCACCGTCGCCGCTTGAGCAGCGCGAGAAACTCGAGCAGCTGCGGGCGCTGGAAGCCGGCATGCGCATCGACATCGGGCTGGTCGACGGCGTGCCTTTCGGCGTCGACACGCCCGAAGACCTCGCCCGCGCCCGCGCCGAGCTCGGGTGAGGCCGGCCCCATACCTTTCGAGACCTGACGAGGACGCATCCCATGACCGAGCGCACGCGCATCGCCTATCAGGGCGAACCCGGCGCCAACTCCCACATCGCCAGTCTGGAGATCTATCCCGACGGCGAGCCGGTGCCGTGCGCGACCTTCGAGGACTGCTTCGCGGCGCTGGAACAGCGGACCGTCGACCTCGCGATGATCCCGATCGAGAACTCGGTCGCCGGCCGCGTCGCCGACATCCACCATCTTTTGCCCGACGCGGACGTCCACATCATCGGCGAGCACTTCCTGCCGATCCGCCACCAGCTGATGGCCGTGCGCGGCGCGACGCTCGCCTCGCTGAAGACGGTGCAGAGCCACGTACAGGCCCTCGGCCAGTGCCGCCGCACCATCCGCAAGCTCGGCATCATCCCCGTCGTCGGAGCCGACACGGCCGGCTCCGCCCGCCAGATCGCCGAGATCGGCGACCCAACGCAGGCCGCCATCGCGTCGCGCCTCGCCGCCGAGATCTACGGTCTCGACGTGCTCGCAGAGGATATCGAGGACGAGGCGCACAACACGACGCGCTTCGTCATCCTGTCGCGCACACCGGCGGTGACCACCCGTGACGGCGGCCTGAAGGTGACGACGTTCGTCTTCCGGGTGCGCAACGTGCCGGCTGCCCTCTACAAGGCGCTCGGCGGCTTCGCCACCAACGGCGTTAACATGACGAAGCTCGAGTCCTACCAGCTCGCCGGGCAGTTCTTCGCCTCGCAGTTCTATGCCGACGTCGAGGGCCATCCGGACGACCCGTCGCTCGCGCTGGCACTCGAGGAACTCGCGTTCTTTTCGGCCGAGTTGAAGATCCTCGGCACCTACCCGGCCGCACCCTTCCGCGAGAAGATCCGCGAGCCGGAGTCGAACCGCGCCTTGCGGCCGACCCCCGCCGCCGAGTAGGCGGCGCTACAACCGCCCAGTGCCAAGGCAGTCGGCGTTGGCGGCGGACACGCAAACGCCGCGGACGCGGTCCGCGGCGTCATGGTGGCGATCGCCGCGTCAGCGCAGGGCGACCTTGGCGACCTTGTCCTTGTAGTCTTCCTTGGGATCGGCGCCGAACAGGGCCTTGATGCCGGCGACCAGGCTCGACGCATCGGCCCAGATTTCGGCGGTCTCGGCATCGAGCCGCAGCAGGACGAGCTTCGGGTCATCCTTGCCGCCCTCGAACCACGCGGCGACGTTGCTGTTCCAGAGCCGGTCGACCATCGCCCGGTCCTGCTCGATCGCGAGCTTGCCGTGCACGCTGGCGAAGAGGTCGTGGCCCTTGGAGGTGAACGTCGCGATGGCGCGATTTCCCGAGGGCAGCGCCTGCACGAGCCCGTTGTCCTTCGAGGTGAAGAACCAGATCGGGCCGCCGTCCTCGTCGCCGTCGAGCTGAGCCGTCATCGGCCGGGCGTGCCCGTCCTCGACGCCGTCGATGCCGACCATCATCGTCATGTCGGAGGCAAGCGCCTTCCAGAATTTGCGTTCGAGATCCGCGTCGGTGGTCATGGCTGCCGTCCTCCAGAGTGTCGCCCCTCAACGGGCGAACCACCGGGACGTTCCCAGGAGCAGAAGCAGGGCGCCGGATCTGCGGGCTGTCGCGCTTCCCGCGACGTCGTTTCTCGAGGGGATGATTCCCGGCACAAGGCCTGGAATGACGACGAAGGGGTGAGCGTCCCAAGCGTCGACTCTTCCCCCCGAAAACAAAAGCGGCCGGCGATGATCGCCGGCCGCACATTCATCCGTCAATGCCTCAGTGCGCAGCGAGCCTCGTCCGAACCTAGTTGCACTTGTTCGGATTATTCTCGCACTTCGCCTTCTGCTTCTCGGCCTTCTGCTGCTGCTTTTCCTGCTTCTGAGCCTTCTGCTCCTGGCGCTGCTGCTTCTCGGCCTTGGCTTCCTGACGCTGCTGCTTCTGGTTCTGCTCCTGGCGCTGCGCCTTCTGCTCCTGCTTCTGCTGCTTTTCGGCTTTCTGCTCCTGCCGGGCCTTCTGCTCCTGCTTGGCGTCCTGCCGCTGCTTCTGCTCCTGCTTGGTCTCCTGGCGCTGCTTCTGCTCCTGGCGCGCCTTCTGCTCCAAGCGCTCCTGCTTCGCCTGCTCCTCGCGGCGCTGCTTGTTCTGTTCTTCCTTCCGGGCCTCCTCCTTGCGGACGTCCCGGTTCTCCTGCTTCTTGGTCTCCTCGCGGACGTTCACCTTCTTGACGTCCGTCTCCTTCTTGACGTTGACGTCCTTCTTGATGACCGTCTTCTCGACCTTGACCTTCTTGACGACCTCGACCTTCTTCACCACCCGCGGCGGGTTGCGAACGACGACGCGACTGTCGTAGCGCGGCCGGTAGACGAAGATCGCATCGTTGTTGCGCACGCCCCAGGCCGGCCGGCGGGTGACGATCGTCACCTTGCGGACGGGCACGTTGCCGACGCCGACATACTTCACCACCCGCTCGCGGGCGAACGGCCGGTTCACGTAGAAGCGGTCGCGCGGCAGGTACCAGCGGCGCGGCGTGCGGTTGACGTAGACCACCGTCTCGCGGACCGGATAGGCGTACTGATAGACGCGCGGCGAGACCATCCGCGCCGTCGGCACGAATACCCACGACTGCTCGATCGCCGGCTCCGGGTTGCCGACATAGCCGACCGCATAGCCCTGCCGCGGCGGCGCGATCGGCGCCCAGCCGGTGACGCTGTCGTCCTCGCTGTCGCGCCAGTTTACCCAGGCCGGCGCCCATTCGTCGCCCGGCACCCAGTACCAGCCATAGTCGTCGTCATAGCCCCAGCGGCCGTAGTGGAAGGTCGCCCAGCCGAACGGCTCCTCGGATTCCCAGTACCAGCCATAGTCCTCGGTCCAGATCCATTGCCCGACGGTATAGGGACGCCAGTCGGGGGAGACTCCGGCCGGAATGAAGACGTAGCCGTTGTCGGGGTGCTCGACCCAGTCGCCATGGGGAGCGAGGTCCTCATAGAAGGAATCGATGTCCCTGGCTTCCTGGGCGCTCGCCTCCGGAACCAGCGAGATGCCACCGCCGGCGTTCAAGGCGGGCAGGGCCGTCACCGCCACCGCGGCGCAGGTCAGAGCCAGGATGCCCTTACCGATGAGGCTCTTGCCCACCCGGTCGGACCAGCGTCCACTCATACCGTTCGACGTCATTTCTAGGTTCTCCCGGCCGGAGTGCCCGCGCAGCCTTCTGCGCCCACCTCCGCCTTGTTGGGACGAACTTTGACGTTCGCCTGCTGAACCTGACGTGAACGATCAGCACGGCGAAACGGTGGCGCTCCGCCGAGCTGTCGTCTTCACGGTTTGTTTAGACTTTTCAGCCCGGTACGGCGCGCCGCGCGGTCTTGTCGGCAACCAGGCGGCCGATGGCGTTGCGCACGATCGCCATGCCCGTCTCGCCCGACAGCGTCATGATCGATTCGGGGTGGAACTGCACCGCCGCGATCGGTTCGCTGACGTGCTCGATCGCCATCGCCACGCCATCGGCGGTCTCGGCGGTGACGACGAGCTCCTTTGGCAGCACCGCGAGATCGGCGTAGAGCGAGTGGTAGCGGCCGACGGCGAAGTGGTCGGGCATGCCGGCGAACAGCCGCCCCGGCTCCTTTACCGTCACCTCGGACGGCTTGCCGTGCATCGGCAGCTCGAGCTGGCCGAGCCGTCCGCCGAACGCCTCGACGATCGCCTGCAGCCCGAGGCAGACGCCGAAGATCGGGATGCCGCGCGCCCGCGCCCGGGCGATCGTCGTGGCGCAGTCGAAGTCGGTCGGCCGGCCGGGGCCGGGGGACAGCACCACGAGATCGGGCCGCACCGTGTCGAAGGCCGCCTCGGCGAGCGGCGTGCGCAGCGTCGTCACCACCGCGCCGGTCTGGCGGAGATAGTCGGCGAGCATGTGCACGAACGAATCCTCGTGATCGACGAGGAGCACCCGCACCGGCTCGCCGGCGTGCGCTGCCGCAGCCGCCATCGCTGCCACCGGCGGGTTGGCCGCCTCGCGGATCGCGGCGCGCATGGCCGAGGCCTTCAGCTCCGTCTCGCGCTCCTCCTCCATCGGATCGGAATCGAACAAGACGGTCGCCCCGGCCCGCACCTCGGCGACACCGTCCTTGATGCGGACCGTGCGCAGCGTCAGGCCGGTGTTGAGGTCGCCGTTGAACAGCACCATGCCGATGGCGCCGCCGTACCAGGCCCGTGGTGTGCGCTCGTTCTCCTCGATGAAGCGCATCGCCCAGCGCTTCGGCGCGCCCGTCACCGTCACCGCCCAGGCGTGCGACAGGAAGGCGTCGAGCGCGTCCATGCCCTCGCGCAGCATCCCCTCGATGTGGTCGACGGTGTGGATGAGGCGCGAGTACATCTCGATCTGCCGGCGGCCGAGCACGCGCACCGAGCCGGGCACGCAGACGCGCGCCTTGTCGTTGCGGTCGACGTCGGAGCACATCGTCAGCTCCGCCTCGTCCTTCTTGGAGTTCAAGAGCTTGCGGATCTGCGCCTCGTCCTCGATGGCGTCGCGGCCGCGGGCGATGGTGCCGGAGATCGGGCAGGTCTCGACGCGCTTGCCGCCGGTGACGCGCACGAACATCTCCGGCGAGGCGCCGACCAGCCACTCGCCGCGCCCGAGGTTCATGAAGAAGCCGTAGGGCGCCGGGTTGATCGCCGACAGCCGCCGGCTCACCGCCGAGGGCGGCGCCGGGCAGCGCTCGGTGAACACCTGCCCCGGCACCACCTCGAAGAGGTCGCCGCGGCGGAAGTAGTCGATCGCCTTCTCGACCGTCTTGGCATACTCGCCCGGCGCATGGTCGCCGCGCCCGACGACCCGGTCGGCCGCCTCGAACGGGACCTTCTCGCCGTCGCGCGGCAGTCCCTTCGTCGAGGCGCCGCCGATGGCAAAGTCGTAGGAATGAACCGAGGCCTTGCGGCCGTAGTGGTCGACGACGAGGAACTCGTCCATCACGAACAGCACGAGGTCGCGCTGGTCGTCGGGCCGCTCGAGCTTCAAGGGCATCGGCTCGAACTGGTAGGCGAGGTCGTAGCCGAAGGCGCCGGCGAGCCCGAGGTGCGGGTCCTCGTCGGAGCGGAACAACGCCACGATCGCCCGCACCACCGAGAACACCGACGGCTGGCGCGACCGCTCCTCCTCCGTGAACGGCCCGGCCGGCTCCTTCACCGTCACCGACAGCAGGCCGGCGTCGCCGGAGACCGCGGCGACGTCCGGCGAGGCGCGCAGCACCGTCTCGATCGCGGGCACGAGCACCCGGCCGCGATCGTTCAGCGCCGTCACCGTCACCTGCCGGCCGCGCGTCTCCACCGCCACCGGCGGGTTGACCAGCGCGAAGTCCCAGCGGGTGTAGCGGCCGGGGAACTCGTAGCTCGAGGAGAACACGGCGCCGCGCTCGGCATCGAGCCGGTCGACCCAGGGCGCGATGGCGCCGGCGTAGGGAACCTCGCGGTGGCTGCGCGTCACCGCGACGCCGCCGTCGGTGACGTAGGTGACTTCCCCGGTGTGGGACATCGATCGACCCTTTCGTGCCGGCACGCTCGTGCCGGGCGGCGCCCTTCGCGAGCGACCGTCTACCAGACTTGGGCTGAGGGGGAGAACGGTGTCGACACGAAAAAGGCCGCCCGGTCACCCCGGCGGCCCCTCTTCATCGCGTCCTGAAAAACATCGCGCGCGGGCCGCCTCAGAAGGCAGGCCACCACCACGCGCCGTTGTGCAGGTTCGTCGACATGACGCGTTCGTAACGCATCCGCGTCTCGCCGACAAGCGCCGGGTGTGGCAATCTGGCGCTCGCGGCGTTGACCGCGCCGCGTTTTCGCCGCTATCTCTGCGACTTGGCCGAACCGCTTCGCGTCGGCACTTCCGCGGGGGCGCGGGACAACCGGTGGATCGATCGTCCGGCGCATCCAGGACGGGGCGGATGGCCGACGGAGGAGGACGACCGTTCATGGCTTTCGAGCGCGATAAGGCACCCGACGGGTCGATGGATGAGGCGGCGGCAGGCCGCGGACTGACGCGGCGCGAACTCGTCGCCGGCGGCCTGGCGCTGACGGCGGCGTTTGCCACCGGGCTGGCGCCGGCCTTCGCCCAGAGCAACGCCTCGAAGTGGTTCAACGGCACCACCGAGGACAACGGCGTCGTCTTCCGGGCGACCAAGTTCCAGGTGATCAAGCCGCAGTGGAAGCGGCAGATCGTGCAGTACTACAGCACCGAGCCGCAGGGCACCGTCGTCATCGATACGCGGCACCACTTCCTCTACGTGATCTTCGAGAACAACACCGCGCTACGCTACGGCGTCGGTGTCGGCAAGGAAGGCTTCAAGTGGTACGGCACGGCGCAGGTCGACCGCAAGGCGATCTGGCCGACCTGGACGCCGCCGCCCGAGATGCTGCAGCGCCGGCCGGACCTGCCGCGCTTCATGGAAGGCGGCGCCGACAACCCGCTCGGCCCCCGTGCCCTGTATCTCTATCGAAACGGCGCCGACCTCGGCTACCGCGTGCACGGCACCACCGAGCCGTGGAGCATCGGCTCGGACGTCTCCTCCGGCTGCATCCGCATGTTCAACGAGGACGTCATCGACCTCTACCAGCGCGTGCCGATCGGCACCAAGGTGCTGGTGCTGCCGCACATCGCCGAGAAGGCGACCTGAGGCGCGCCACCGGCTTCGGATGCCGTGGGGAGCATAGGGGACTGAGGGCCGTCGCCATGCGACGGCTCAAATGGAGGGGCTGCCGCGTGTCGACCAACACTTTCCTCGCGTCCGCGAGGCACCTCGGCGGTGCCCTGGCGCTGGGCCTCGCGCTCATCGTCGCCGGCTGCTCCGGCGGCTCGTTCGACGCCGGCAGCACGAACCTCACGCCGGTCGCGACCGACGCCCCGGCGATGGCCGGCCTCGCGATGGCGCCGGGCAGCGAGGAGGACTTCATGGTCAACGTCGGCCGCCGGGTCTTCTTCAAGGCCGGCTCCGACGAGATCGACCAGACCGCCATCGTCACCCTCGACAAGCAGGCCGTCTGGCTCAACCAGTACCCGACCTGGCGGGCGCGCGTGCAGGGCTTCGCCGACGACAGCGGCACGCCCGAGGCGCAGATGGCGCTGTCGCTGCGCCGTGCCGAGGCCGTGAAGGCCTTCCTCGTCTCGCGCGGCGTCGCTGCCGACCGCCTGCGCGCCAAGGGCTACGGACGCGACCGCCTCGTCCGCGACTGCCCGGAGATCGAGTGCAAGTCGCAGAACCGGCGCGTCATCACCAATCTCGACGACGACGACCTGTCGACCTGACGATCCGCCAGCCGAACGTGCTTCGAGGCCTGGTCGGCCGACGGTGTCCGCCGTCGGCACTGGGCCGCGGAGCGTGCGTCGACGGCTGGGCACGCCGCAGCCGGCTCGCTAAAGTCTGCGCTCGGCGGACGCGCCGCCTTGAGTTCGTGGGGATCTGAAATGCCGTTCCGCCCGTCGACTCTCCGCCTGACGCTCGCCCCGCTCGCCGTCGCCGCCGCCCTCGCGCTGTCGCTGCCGGGCGCAGCCATGGCCGCGTGCCCGGACGACGCGACGGTCGCGGCCTTCGCCAAGGCCTATCTCGCCAAGCAGCCGGTCGAGGCGTTCGGCACCGGGCTCGATGCGGCGGATGCCGCCTGCGCCCGCAACAAGCTCGTCGCCGATCTCGGCAAGACCCTCGGCCCCGTCGTCGGCTACAAGGCCGGCCTCACCAACAAGGCGGTGCAGGAGCGCTTCGGCGCCACGGCGCCGGTGCTCGGCGTGCTGCTGCAGGACATGATCCTCGGCGCCGGGGCGCAGCTCTCGCCGAACTTCGGCATCAAGCCTGTCTACGAGGCCGACATGGTGCTGGTCGTCGCCGACGAGGGCATCAACGCCGCCGGCACGCCGGAAGAGGCGATCCAGCACATCGCCGGCGTGCGGCCGTTCATCGAGCTCGCCGACCTGATGCTCGCCGATCCGAAGCAACTCACTGCCTCGGTACTGGCGGCCTCCAACGTCGGCGCCCGTCTCGGCGTGCTCGGCGAACTCGCGCCGATCGATACCTCGCCCGCAGGCGTATCGGCTCTCGCCAACGCTGAAGTCGTGATGACCGACGGCGACGGCGCGGTGCTGTCGACGGCCCCGGGCTCCGCCGTGCTCGGCAACCCGCTGAACGCCGTCATCTGGGTCGCCCAGGAGCTCGCCGCCGAGGGCAAGGCGCTGAAGGCCGGCGACCTCGTCTCGGTCGGCTCGTTCTCACCGCTCACGCCGCCGAAGCCCGGCCAGATCATCACCGTCACCTACAAGGGACTGCAGGGCGAGCCTTCCACCAGCGTCGAGTTCAATCTCGACTGAGCCGGAGGCCGCTGCGCCGGAGGCCATCCGGCCGGCCGTTCAGGCCCGGTCGCGCAGGCCTTCGGCGCCCGCATGGGAGGCGCAGTGGGCGCAGCAGAACATGCGGCCGTCCGCCTCGACGCCGTGACCGATGATGCGGCAGTCGCAGTGCTCGCACCGCGGCGCCGCCATCTCGATCGCGCACTCGAAGGAATCGAACGTCAGCCGTCGACCGCCGATCTCGATCCGGAAGGCCTTGTCATAGTCATTGCCGCACTGGTCGCACCGCGCCATCGCTGAAACTCCCTTTCGCCGCCCCACTCGCCTCGCAGCGACAACCGGAGGCGCCTGCGATGGTTCCCGCGGCTGTCAGTCAGCCGCTCTGGCCGTCGGGCGAGACGAATGCTATAGCGCCCCCGCTTCACCGCCGTGACGGCCGTCCTCCAGGCCCCGGCGCATCCTTCCGCCGAACCCAATTTCCGCACGCACGCGAGGACCTCATGGCGAAGATCAAGGTGGCGAATCCGGTCGTCGAGCTCGACGGTGACGAGATGACCCGGATCATCTGGCAGTTCATCAAGGACAAGCTGATCCACCCCTATCTCGACATCGACCTCCAGTATTTCGACCTTGGCGTCGAGCATCGCGACGCCACCAGCGACAAGGTGACGGTCGACGCGGCCGAGGCGATCAAGAAGGTCGGCGTCGGCGTGAAGTGCGCCACCATCACGCCGGACGAGGACCGCGTGAAGGAGTTCGGCCTGAAGGACATGTGGCGGTCGCCGAACGGCACCATCCGCAACATCCTCGGCGGCGTGATCTTCCGCGAGCCGATCATCTGCAAAAACGTGCCGCGCCTGGTGCCGGGCTGGACGCAGCCGATCGTCGTCGGCCGCCACGCCTTCGGCGACCAGTACCGCGCCACCGACTTCAAGGTGCCCGGCAAGGGCAAGCTGACGATCTCCTTCGTCGGTGACGACGGCACCAAGATCGAGAAGGACGTCTACACCTTCCCCGGCGCCGGCGTCGCTATGGCGATGTACAATCTCGATGAATCCATCAAGGATTTCGCCCGCGCCTCGTTCAACTACGGCCTGATCCGCAAGTACCCAGTCTACCTCTCGACGAAGAACACCATCCTGAAGGTCTATGACGGCCGCTTCAAGGACATCTTCCAGGAGATCTACGACGCCGAGTTCAAGACCGAGTTCGTCAAGCACGGCATCCACTACGAGCACCGGCTGATTGACGACATGGTCGCCTCGGCGCTGAAGTGGTCGGGCGGCTATGTCTGGGCGTGCAAGAACTACGACGGCGACGTGCAGTCCGACATCGTCGCCCAGGGCTTCGGCTCGCTCGGCCTGATGACCTCGGTGCTGATGACGCCGGACGGCAAGGTGGTCGAGTCCGAGGCCGCGCACGGCACGGTGACGCGCCACTATCGCCAGCACCAGCGTGGCGAGGAGACCTCGACCAACTCGATGGCCTCGATCTTCGCCTGGACGCGGGGCCTGATGCACCGCGCCAAGCTCGACGGCAACGCCGACCTGCAGCGCTTCGCCGAGACGCTGGAGAAGGTCTGCATCGAGACGGTCGAGGCCGGCTACATGACGAAGGACCTGGCGCTCCTCGTCGGCGACACCCAGAGCTGGCTGTCGACCACCGGCTTCCTCGAGAAGATCGCCTCGAATCTCGAAGCGAAGATGGCGAGCTGGAAGTAAGCAGCGGCGGTTGGCCGGTAGGCACCCACCCGCCCCTTGAGGGGGCGGGTCGGCGACCTTCGGTCGCCGGGGCGGGGTGACGCCGCCGGGAGGCGGCGAGAAAAGTCAGCGACTTCGGCTGCGTCGCAAGTCGTGTGCGGGCTGCCGCCCGCGGTCACCCCACCCCGCCGCGCCTTCGGCGCGACGACCCTCCCCCTCGAGGGGAGGGTGGCGGAAGCGCGGTGCGATTGTCTCTGACGCCGTACCGCCGCGCTTGTGCGCGGCGGCCCCCTCCGGCGGGCTTCGCCCGCCACCTCCCCCACGAGGGGGGAGGGGAGGCAGCCTCAGCCCCCCGCGAACTCCGCCGCCCGATACCCCTGGAAGTACAACAGCGCCGTCAGATCCCCGTGGTCGACGCGGGCATCCGCCTCAGCCGCGACGGCGGGCTTCGCGCGATACGCGACGCCGAGGCCCGCATCGCGGATCATCGCGAGGTCGTTGGCGCCGTCGCCGACGGCGAGCGTCTCCGACAAAGACAGGCCAAAGCGGGCGGCGAGCGCGTGCAGGCGCTCGCGCTTGGCGTCCTGGCCGAGGATCGGCTCGGTGACGCGGCCGGCCAGCCGTCCCGCCTCGATGATGAGCTCGTTGGCATTGTGCTCGTCGAAGCCAAGCGCGGCCGCCACGCGCTCGGTGAAGACCGTGAAGCCGCCCGAGACGATCGCCGCGTAGCCGCCGTTGGCCCGCATCGTCGCCGCGAGCGTCGCCGCCCCCGGCATCTCGCGGATGCGCTCGCGCCAGACCGTCTCGACGACGCCGGCATCGAGCCCTGCGAGCAGCGCGACGCGCTCGCGCAAGGCCGGCTCGAAGGCGATCTCGCCGCGCATCGCCCGCTCGGTGATCGCCGCGATCTTCGGCTTCAGCCCGAGCTCGGCGGCGAGCTCGTCGATGCACTCCTGGCCGATCAGGGTCGAATCCATGTCGGCGACGAGAAGCCGCTTGCGGCGGCCGGCGGCCCGCTGCACGAAGACGTCGATCGGACGGCCCCGGAGTGCTGCGCGCACCGCGTCCTCGATGGCGCGGATCGCGCCGCCGGCGGCCGGTCCGTCGGCAGCTGCAGCGCCATCGGCGGCGAAGACGAGGTCCGCCGCGACACCGGGTGCGAGCACCGTCGCCTCGGCAGGCACCGGCAGGGCGGCGCGGGCGGCGGCTAGGACGGTTTCATCGACGGCGGGCGCGGACGGGTTCGAGACGAGGGTGGCGACGAGGGTCATGCAGGAATTCCGGGGCCCGGGGAGACGCGGGGAGGGGCGCGCGCGGGCGATCCTGATAGCCGGGCCGACGGCGAGCGGCAAGTCGGCCTTGGCGCTCGCCGTCGCCGCGCGCACCGGCGGCTTCGTCGTCAATGCCGACGCCATGCAGGTCTACCGCGAGCTCAAGGTCCTGACCGCCCGGCCGTCGCCCGAGGAGGAGTCGCGCGCGGCGCACCGCCTCTACGGGCACGTCGCGGGCGCCCAGGCCTATTCGGTCGCCCGCTGGCTCGCCGACCTCGCGCCGGTGCTGGTTGAAGCCGCGGAGAGCGGCCGGCCGGCGATCATCGTCGGCGGCACCGGGCTCTATTTCGAGGCGCTGACGCGCGGTCTGGCCATGGTGCCGGAGATCCCCGACGCGGTGCGCGAGAAGATCCGCCAGCAGGCGGCCTGCCTCGGCCCCGTCGGTCTGCATGCTCGCCTCGCCGCCCGTGATCCCGCGAGTGCGGCGCGTCTGCGCGACAGCGATCCGCAGCGGCTGATGCGGGCGCTGGAAGTGTTCGAGGCGACCGGCCGCTCGCTCACCGAATGGCAGGCCGAGCCGCCACCGCCGCCGCTGCTGCCCGATCCGACCGTCCGCGTCGTCATCGCCCCCGACCGCGCCTGGCTGCACCAGCGCATCGCCGAGCGCTTCGAGGCGATGGTGGCGGCTGGTGGCGTAGAGGAGGCGGCGGCCTTCGCGGCCCTCGGCCTCGACCCGGCGCTGCCGGCGATGCGGGCGATCGGCGTCGCGCCGCTCGCCGCCGCAGCCCGCGGGGAGGTCGCGCTGGAGGAGGCGATCCGCCGGTCCGTCGTCGACACCCGCCGCTACGCCAAGCGGCAGGAAACCTGGTTACGCAACCGCATGGGCGACTGGGGCCGGATCGAGCCGCGCAACATTGCGGAAGCCGCGGCGTCGATTTCGCAACATCCGGAAATCGCCCCTTGACCGGCTGCGGAGCCGCGTCTAGGGTCCGCCGCGAAATCGACGGACAGCAAAGGCCTCCGGGCCGGACGCGCCGGGCGGGAAGACCGAGAGACCCATGACGAGCCTGAAGCTTATCGTAATCGGGAGGCGCGCCGCCGGGATGGTATGACCATCCGGGTCTACGGTGGTGCGCACACGCGAGGCTCCTTCGGGGGCCTTTTTTGTTGCCCGCGCGACAGGCGGGCGGAGACGGCGGGAACAGCCGAGCCGGAGTGAAGACGATGACGCGGGAGATGACGGGAGCCGAGATGGTCGTCCAGGCGCTGGCCGACCACGGGGTCGACACGCTGTTCGGCTATCCGGGCGGCGCGGTGCTGCCGATCTATGACGAGATCTTCCAGCAGGAGAAGGTCCGCCACATCCTCGTGCGCCACGAGCAGGGCGCCGGCCATGCCGCCGAGGGCTATGCCCGCTCGACCGGCAAGCCGGGCGTCTGCCTGGTCACCTCGGGCCCCGGTGCCACCAACATCGTCACGCCGCTGACCGATGCGCTGATGGATTCGATCCCGATGGTCGTCATCACCGGCCAGGTGGCGACGCACCTGATCGGCAACGACGCCTTCCAGGAGTGCGACACCGTCGGCATCACCCGGCCGTGCACCAAGCACAACTGGCTGGTGAAGCGCATCGAGGACCTGCCGCGCATTCTGCACGAGGCGTTCTATGTCGCCACCAGCGGCCGCCCCGGCCCGGTGGTCGTCGACATCCCGAAGGACATCCAGTTCACCCGCGGCATCTACACGGGCCCGAAGAACGTCGTCCACAAGACATACCGTCCGAAGGTGAAGGGCGACCTGTCGGCCATCCACGCCGCCGTCGAATTGATGGCGCACGCCAAGCGACCGGTGTTCTACACCGGCGGTGGCGTCATCAATTCCGGCCCGGCGGCGAGCCAGCTCCTGCGCGAGCTCGTCCGGCTGACCGGCTTCCCGATCACCTCGACGCTGATGGGCCTCGGCGCCTTCCCGGCCTCCGACCGGCAGTGGCTGGGCATGCTCGGCATGCACGGCACCTACGAGGCGAATCTGGCGATGCACGACTGCGACGTGATGATCTGCGTCGGCGCCCGCTTCGACGACCGCATCACCGGCCGCCTCGACGCCTTCTCGCCGAACTCGAAGAAGATCCACATCGACATCGACCCGTCCTCGATCAACAAGACGGTGAAGGTCGACGTGCCGATCGTCGGCGACGTCGCTCACGTGCTCGAAGACATGGTGCGCCTGTGGCGCTCGGAGGCGCACGTCTCCGACCGCAAGGCGCAGGAGCGCTGGTGGAGCGAGATCGACGGCTGGCGGGCGAAGAAGAGCCTCGCCTATCAGCGCCGCCGCGACGTCATCATGCCCCAGTACGCCATCGAGCGGCTTTATGCGCTGACGCGCGACAAGGACGTCTACGTGACGACCGAGGTCGGCCAGCACCAGATGTGGGCGGCGCAGTTCTTCAAGTTCGAGGAGCCGAACCGCTGGATGACCTCGGGCGGCCTCGGCACCATGGGCTACGGCCTGCCGGCGGCGATCGGCGTCCAGCTCGCCCATCCGGGTAGCCTGGTCGTCGACATCGCCGGCGACGCCTCTGTGCTGATGACCATGCAGGAGATGTCGACGGCCGCGCAGTACGACCTGCCGATCAAGATCTTCATCCTCAACAACCAGTACATGGGCATGGTCCGCCAGTGGCAGCAGCTGCTGCACGGCAACCGCCTGTCGCATTCCTACACCGAGGCGCTGCCGGACTTCGTCAAGCTCGCCGACGCCTATGGCTGCCACGGCATCCGCTGTGAAAAGCCGGACGAGCTCGACGACGCCATCACCGAGATGATCTCGGTGAAGCGGCCGGTGCTGTTCGACTGTCGCGTCGCCAATCTCGCCAACTGCTTCCCGATGATCCCGTCGGGCAAGGGGCACAACGAGATGCTGCTCGGCGAGGAGGTCACCGACGAGGACCTCGCCGAGGCGATCGACGACGCTGGCAAGATGCTGGTTTGAGGGCGGTCCGATGCTGATGAAGGTGGAAGAGAAGAAGAACCCGATGCGCGCCCCCGATCCGAGCGAGAAGCACACGCTGTCCGTCGTCGTCGACAACGAGCCGGGTGTGCTCGCCCGCGTCATCGGGCTGTTCTCCGGCCGCGGCTACAATATCGACAGCCTGACGGTCTCGGAGACGCAGCACGACAAGCACGTCTCGCGCATCACCATCGTCACCACCGGCGCGCCGATGGTGATCGAGCAGATCAAGAGCCAGCTCGCGCGCCTTGTGCCCGTGCACCGGGTCGCCGACCTCACCGTCGGCGGCGCGGCGATCGAGCGCGAGCTCGCGCTCGTCAAGCTGATCGGCCGCGGCGAGGCGCGCGTCGAGGCGCTGCGGCTGGCGCAGGCCTTCGCGGTGAAGACGGTGGACGCGACGCTCGAGTCGTTCGTGTTCGAGATCACCGGCCTGACCGAGGAGATCGACCGCTTCATCGACCTGATGGCGGCGCTCGGCAAGGTGGAGGTGTCGCGCACCGGCATCGCCGCCATAGCCCGCGGCGCCGAGGGCCTCTGAGCCCGCAGACCTTGAAGACGACGGCCCGCGCCAGCCCCGGCGCGGGCCGCGTTGCTTCGCGGCGCGTGCCGGCTTAATACGCGCGCGTGAACTTCCGAGCCGGCGGCCGCCGGTCCTCCACCCACCGAGCCTTCTCACTCCGCCCAAGCAAGGACAGAACAACGATGCGCGTCTACTACGATCGGGATGCCGACCTGAACCTCATCAAGGGCAAGAAGGTCGCCATCGTCGGCTACGGCAGCCAGGGCCACGCCCATGCGCTGAACCTGAAGGACTCGGGCGTCAAGGAGGTGGCGGTGGCGCTGCGTCCGGGCTCCCCCACGGCCAAGAAGGCCGAGGCCGCCGGTCTGCCGGTGATGAGCCCCGCCGACGCCGCCAAGTGGGCCGACGTGGTGATGATGCTCACCCCCGACGAGCTCCAGGGCGACATCTACCGCGAGAGCCTCGCCCCCAACATGAAGCAGGGCGCCGCGCTGCTCTTCGCGCACGGCCTCAACGTCCACTTCAACCTGATCGAGCCGCGCGCCGACCTCGACGTGCTGATGGTCGCCCCCAAGGGTCCCGGCCACACGGTGCGCTCGGAGTACCAGCGCGGCGGCGGCGTGCCCTGCCTGATCGCGATCGCGCAGGATTCCTCCGGCAACGCCCATGATCTCGGCCTGTCCTATGCGAGCGCCATCGGCGGCGGCCGCGCCGGCATCATCGAGACAACGTTCCGCGAGGAATGCGAGACCGATCTGTTCGGCGAGCAGGTCGTGCTCTGCGGCGGCCTCGTCGAGCTCATCAAGGCCGGCTTCGAGACGCTGGTCGAGGCCGGCTATGCTCCGGAGATGGCTTACTTCGAGTGCCTGCACGAGGTGAAGCTGATCGTCGACCTCATCTACGAGGGCGGCATCGCCAACATGAACTACTCGATCTCCAACACCGCCGAGTTCGGCGAGTACGTCACCGGCCCTCGCATCATCACCGATGAGACGAAGGCGGAGATGCGCAAGGTGCTGAAGGACATCCAGTCCGGCAAGTTCACCCGCGACTGGATGCTCGAGAACAAGGTCAACCAGACCTCGTTCAAGGCGACCCGCGCCGCCATGGCCGGCCATCCGATCGAGGAGGTCGGCGCCCGGCTTCGCGACATGATGCCGTGGATCAAGGCGAAGGCGCTGGTCGACAAGACGAAGAACTGAGCGGAGACGGCCCGGCTGCGAGGCCGGGCCTCCTTCTGCATGTTGTGACGACGGCGGCGCCTTGCGCCGCCGTTCTCATTTGCGCCGGCCGGGCCTCAGCTCGCCATCGCCTCGGCGCCGCTGGTGTCGAGCTTCAGCGGGAAGGACAGGCGGACGCGGGTGCCGCGCTCGACGGGGTCGAAGACGATCTCGCCGCCGAGCTTGGCGGCCATCGCCGCGACGATGCGCCGGCCGAGGCCGGTGGAGCGCGGCGCGCCGCCGGCATCGAAGCCGACGCCGTCGTCCTCGACGATGAGGTCGCACTCGCGGCTCTCGCGGCAGCCGAAGCGCACCCGGACCGGCCCGCTGCCGTCGGGATAGGCGTATTTCTGGGCGTTGAGGATGAGTTCGGTGACGACGACGCCGAGGGCGACGGCGCGGTCTGGCTCGATCTCGATCGGCTCGGCCTCGACCGAAATCATCGCAGCCGAGCGCTCGGCGTGGCCGGCGAGGCGGATGTCGGAGACGAGCGAGCCGAGATACTGGTCGACACCCACCGTGTGGACCTGGCCGGAGGCATAGAGGCGCCGGTGCACCTGCGCGACCGCGATGACGCGGTTGCGCGCCTCCGACAGTGCGTCGCGGATTTCCTGGTTGCTGGCGGCGGTCGACTGCAGCTGCAGCAGGGCGGCGATCAGCTGCAGGCTGTTGCCGACGCGGTGGTTGACCTCGTTGAGGAGCACCGCCCGCTCGGTGGCGAGCGCCTCGAAGCGGTCGCGCGAGGCGCGCAGCTCGGCCTCGGCGGCATCGCGCTCGCGGCGGACGCGCACCGTCTCCAAAGCGCCGTCGATGGCGGCCTGCAGGAGTTCGAGGAACTCCCCCTGCACGTCCTTGACGACATAGTCGACGGCGCCGGCCTTCAGGGCCGCGACGGCGACGCTGCCCTCCTGGGTGCCGGTGACGTAGACGACGGGCGGCGGATCGGTCATCCCGCGGATGGCGGCGAGGGTCGATAGCCCGTCGCGGCCGGGCATGTAGTGGTCGAGGGCGACGACGTCGACACCGCCCGCCGCGATGCGGGCGAGCCCCGCATCGCCATCGGGGGCGGTCTCGACGTGGTAGCCGCGTCGCTGAAGGTGCTTCTGCACGAGCCGCGCCAGGCCGGCGTCGTCGTCGATATAGAGGACGCGCACCGCCCGTTCGGCCATCACTCCGCCTCGGGGACCTGGATCACCGCGAAGAACAGGCCGAGCTGCCGGATGGCATTGGCGAAATTCTCGTAGTTGACCGGTTTCGTCACGTAGACGTTGCAGCCGAGATCGTAGCAGCGCTGGATCTCACGCTTGTCGTCGGTGGTGGTGAGGACGACCACCGGGATGCGCTTCAGGTGTTCGTTCTCCTTGACCCGCTTCAGGATGTCGATGCCGGTCATGTCCGGCAGGTTGAGGTCGAGCAGGATCAGAAGCGGCTTGCCGCGGTTGACCAGCGCGGTGCCGTCGGCGCCGAACAGGTAGTTGATGGCGCCGGTACCGTCGCGAAACGGCACGATCTCATTGTTGACGCCGGCGCGCCGGATGTTCTTCTCGATGAGGCGCGCGTGGCCCTCGTCGTCCTCGATCATGACGATGGTGACGGGAACGGTCATCCCGGTTCCTCCTGCAGTCGTTCCTGGGTGGGCGCCAGCCAGCGCCGTGGCAGGCGCACCGTAAAGGTCGTTCCCTTATTCAATTCTGATCGCACCGTGATGGCGCCGCCGAGGCGCCGCACGAGTGTCTTCACGTGGGCGAGACCGATGCCCTCGCCGGGCTGGTCCTGCGCACCCGCGCGCCGGAAGAGCTCGAACACCCGTTCGAGGTCGCGCGCGTCGATGCCGCGGCCGTTGTCGCTCACCTCGTAGACGACCGAGCGGCCATCGAACCGGCCGCTGATCTCGACTCGGGCCGGCACGTCACGTCGCCGGTACTTGATGGCATTATCGATCAGATTGGTGAAGACCTGTTCGAGCGCCAGCCGGTCCGTCTCGAGCGAGGGCAGCGTGCCGATCACCAGCGACGCGTCGATCTCCTGCAGGCGATGGGCGAACGAGGCGCCGATGCCCTCGGCGACCGCCTTGGCGTCGATCACTTCCGGGCGGAACTCGCGACGGCCCTCGCGCGACAGCCGCAGGATGGCGTTGATGAGCCGGTCCATCTTGTCGATCGACGACTTGATGAAGCGCAGCGCCTCGTCGAAGTCCGAGGCGAGCTCGCCGTCCTCGCCCTCTTCCTCGCCCGCCTTGGCGCGCAGCTCCTGCAGGCGCGTAAAGGCATCGGACCGCAACGCCTCGAGCTCGCTCGTGAAGCCCATGATGTTGACGAGCGGTGCCCTGAGGTCGTGGCTGACGATGTAGGCGAAGCGCTGGATCTCGAGGTTCGCCTCACTGAGGTCGGACGTGCGCTCGGCGACGCGGGCCTCGAGATCGACATTCGCCGACGCCAGTGCCGCGTGGGCCTCGGCGAGCTCTCGCGTCGCCTTGCCGACGAGATAGAGCGCGAAGGCGGCGACGCCGAGGATGATGAGGATGCCGGCCACCGTCACCACGATGAGCGCGAGGCTGGAGAGCCGGGCAGCGCTCGACCGCTCGGCGGAATCGCGCCGTTCGATCTCGCGCATTGCCTCGAAGCCGTCGGCGATCTGCTCCATCAGGCTTTCGCCCCGACCGCTGCGAACCGTCGCCAGCGCACCGGCGGCGTCGCCTGCGGCCACGAGGGCGACCGTCTCGGCGAGTTCGGCGAGCTTCTCATCGATGATCGGAACGAGCGCCTCGAGCCGGGCGGACTGTTCGGGATCGTCGGCGAGTACCTCGCGCAAGCGTTGCGTCGCCGGTGGCACCAGCGCGGCCGCCTGCTCGTACTCTTCGAGCATGCGCTGCTCACCGGTGAGGACGTAGCCGCGTTGAAAGCTCTCGACCCGGCGGATGCGCGCCTGCTGGGTGGTCAGGTCGTATTGGACCTGCACGCTGGCCGCGACCGCCGCGGCGTCCTCCTGCGACTTGAAGACGAGCCAGGCCGAGGTGGCGCCGATGGCGGCGAGCACCAGGAATCCGGCCAGGATCAGCAGCGGCTGACCGGTGTACCAGTGCGGTGTGTAGGTGACGGTGCGTGGCAACAGGAGGGAGTCCGTGGAGAAGGGCGTGACAACACGTCGATCCGCGCCGGACGTCCGGTCACCCGGCATCCCAGCGCGGCGCATCGTCTTCCCGTCCTGAGAACCGCGCGGCAAGCGAAAGGTTCCCGAGGGCCGATTTTATTTTTCCGGCAGCACCGGCGGTTTCTCTGGCCGGCCGGGTTCAGCGTGCGCTGTCGAGCGCCTGGCGCGCGGCGGTGCGGTGCTCGTCGGTGATGTGGGCGCGCACCACACCGAGGACACCGAGGAGGACGGTGACGTCGTCGGTGAAGCCGATGCCGGCGAGGATGTCGGGAACCATGTCGACCGGCATGACGAAATAGGCAAGCGCCCCGAGCAGCATCGCCCGCACGCGTAGCGGCGTCCGGCGGTCTAGCGCACAGTAGTAGGCGGCGACGAGCTCGTCGGCGAAGGGCACGTGGCTCGCCGCCCGCTTCATCGTCGGCCAGAAGCCGCGGCGGACACGCCGTTCGTTGCCCTCGGCGCGCGCCTCGTGCGCGAAGCCGCCATAGGCGGTGTCGGCGTCGAAATCGTCACCGGGATAGGTGGCGGAGGCGGACGGGCGGGGCATGGCGGTGGTCTCTCCTTGACCGGCGGACAACGCGGCGAGCCGGCATTGGTTCAGATCGCAGATGGCCCCGGTGCCACGGCGCTGCAAGAGGACGGGTCAGATCCGCGTCGGATGGGGCCGTCTTCGCGCGCCCCGCGGCGTTGGCGCCTTCGCAGCCGGGTGCTACCAGAGGCCTCACGCCCTCAGCCGCCCGCGGGAGACGACCGCCATGAGCCGAAGCGATCCCGAACCGCGAGCCGAGGGGCCGTTCCCGGCGCCAGAAGAGGGCGAGGATCGCATCGGCGTCCTGTTCGTCTGCCTCGGCAACATCTGCCGGTCGCCGCTGGCGGAAGGCGCCTTCCGGCACGCCGTCGCCGCTCGCGGGCTCGAGCACCGCTTCCGGATCGATTCCGCCGGCATCTCCGACTTCCACGAGGGCGATCAGCCCGATCGACGCGCCATCGCCACCGCTGCGGCGCGCGGCCTCGACATCTCCGGCCAACGTTCGCGGCCGGTGCGCCCCGGCGACTTCGTCGCCTTCGACTGGATCCTGGCGATGGACGGGGCGAACCTCACCGCCCTCGACGCCGCGGCGCCGGACCACGCGACGGCCCACGTCGGGCTGCTGCTGGAGGTGGCGGAGGGGCGGGCGAAGGCCGTGCCGGATCCCTACTACGACGGCCCGGCGGAGTTTAAGGCCGTGCTCGAGACGGTGAGCCGGGCCGCCGAGCGCCTGCTCGACCGGCTGCTCGGCGAGCCTCAGCTCGGACGGGCGGCGCCGAAGCGGCGCTCGACGTAGGTCTCGACCATCGCCTTGAACTCGGCGGCGATCGTTGGCCCGCGCAGCGTCGCCGCCTTGGCGCCGTCGATGAACACCGGCGCGGTCGGCGTCTCGCCGGTACCGGGCAGCGAGATGCCGATGTCGGCGTGCTTCGACTCGCCCGGGCCGTTGACGATGCAGCCCATCACCGCGACCTTCATCGTCTCGACGCCCGGATAGGTCTCCCGCCACACCGGCATCCGTTCGGTGAGGTGGGCCTCGATCTCCTTGGCGAGCTCCTGGAACACCGTCGAGGTCGTCCGTCCGCAGCCCGGGCAGGCGGAGACCACCGGCACGAAGGCGCGGAAGCCCATCGTCTGCAGGAGCTCTTGGGCGACCTTCACCTCGAGCGTGCGGTCGCCGTTCGGCTCGGGCGTCAGCGAGATGCGGATGGTGTCGCCGATACCCTCCTGCAGCAGCACCCCGAGGGCGGCAGAGGAGGCGACGATGCCCTTCGAACCCATGCCGGCCTCGGTGAGGCCGAGGTGGAGCGCATAGGGGCCGCGGCGGGCGAGCTCGCGATAGACCGCGATCAGCTCCTGCACCTGGCTCACCTTCGCCGACAGGATGATGCGGCTGGCCGGCAGACCGATCTCCTCGGCGCGCTGCGCCGACAAAATCGCCGAGCGCACGATCGCCTCGCGCAGCATCGCAGGCGCCGGCAGGGGCGTCGGCGAAGCAGCGTTCTCGTCCATCAGAAGGGTGAGCAGCTCCTGGTCGAGCGAGCCCCAGTTGACGCCGATGCGGACCGCCTTGTCGAGCTTCGCGGCGAGCTCGACGATTGCGCCGAACTGACGGTCGCGCTTCTCGCGGAAGCCGACATTGCCGGGATTGATGCGGTACTTCGCGAGCGCCTCGGCGCAGGCCGGGTAATCGGCGAGGAGCTTGTGGCCGACATAGTGGAAGTCGCCGACGAGCGGCACCGGCAGCCCCATGCGGGCGAGCCGGTCGCGGATTACCGGCACGGCGGCGGCCGCTTCCGGCCGGTCGACGGTGATGCGGACGATCTCCGAGCCGGCGCGGGCGAGTGCCGCCACCTGGCGGACGGTCGCCTCGATGTCGGCGGTGTCGGTGTTCGTCATCGACTGCACGACGATCGGCGCGCCGCCGCCGACCATGACGCCGCCGACATCGACGGCGACGCTCTCGCGGCGTAGTGCCGGGCCGGCCACGGTCGGGCGGGCCTCGACGGATGCGGCGAAGTCTGCGACGGGCGTGTGAGCTGTCATCGGCCTCGGTCCGGCGTCCCCTCTCGAAGGCGTGCCAGAGGGGCCGGGCGGCGTCAACCCAAGGGCGTCAACCCGGCTGGCGTCAAGCGCGCTTGACGCGGGCGTTGACGAACATCAGCCCCACCACGACGAGGACGGCAGCAAGCGCCAGCGACCACGTCAGGGGCTCGCCGATGAGGACGACGCCGAAGGCGACGCCGAACAGCGGCGTCATCGCGGTCGCCGCCTGCAGCGGCCCGGCGGGATGTCGGCTGACGAGGCGGAACCAGAAGACGAAGGTGACGAAGGCGATCCACACCGTCTGGTAGGTCATCCAGCTGATCGCCTCGAATGACACGGGCCCGGCGATCTCTTCCCCCAGCAGTGCCGCCGTCACCCACGCCATCGCGGCGGAGACGACCAGCTGGTAGAGGATCACCTTCTCCGGCGGGGCGTAGCGCAGGCGGGTGGCGCGGATCATCAGGGTCGTCGCCCCCCACAGCGCGCCGCCGGCGAGGCAGAACAGGTCGCCGACGAGGCTCGCCCCGCTCGCGCCCGGCACCGGCACGCCGAGCGCCACCACGACGCCGATGAACGACAAGGCGAGCCCCAGCCACTGCCCGCGCCGGAGCCGTTCGCCCGGCAGGAGCCAGACGGCGCCGAGCGCGACGAAGAAGGGCGCGGTGTAGAGGAAGACGACGGAGCGGCTCGCCGCCGTCCACGACAGGCCGAGATAGATCAGCACGAACTCGGCGCCGAACAGCAGTCCGATGCCGAGGCCGTAGAGGATGGTGCCGTCGGCGCGGAACACCGGCACGCCGCGCGCGAAGGCGTAGGCGAGCATCAGGAGCGCGCCGCCGGACGAGCGGATCGCCATCTGCGTCATCGGCGGGATCTCCGCCATCGCGATCTTGATGCCCGCCTGCTGCAGCCCCCAGCTGGCGCACAGCATCACGAGCAGCGCGATCACCGACGCGTCGAAGCTGCGGGCAGGCCGCAGGGCGGTGGTGGGCATGGGTGATCCGGACGCGAGGAGGCGGGGAGGGGCTGGACGGAGAGGGCGCCTCAGTCGGCGTGGGACGGCTCGGGGGTGTTGGCGCAGTGCCGGCAGACGCCGAGAATCTCGAGGGCCGCCGAGCGCGGGCGGAAGCCGGCCGGCGCGCAGGTGCGCTCGAGGTCGATGCCGACCTCGTCGGCGGCGACCTCGCCGACCTGGCCACAGCGGTCGCAGATGAGGAACACGAGCGGCCGGGCCGCGTCGTGGTGGCCGGCACAGGCGACGAAGGCGTTCAGCCGCTCGATGCGGTGGGCGAGCCCGTTCTCGGTGAGGAAGGACAGCGCACGGTAGACGGTGATCGGCGCCGGGCGCGGCCCTTCCGCGGCGAGCTGCTCGATGAGGTCGTAGGCGCCGACGGGGGCGTGGCTGCGGGCGAGTGCCTCCAGCACGCGGCGGCGTCCGGGCGACAGCGTCAGCCCCTGCGCCCGGCAGGTCGCCTCGGCGCGCGCCAGGGTATCGACGGCGCACGCGTCGTGGTCGTGGCCGGCAGGCGGGAACATCGTGCCCACCGTGTCGGCCGCGGCGGGATGGTCGTGGTGATGATCATGGGGCCGGGGCGCCCCGGCCTGTCGTTCGCGCATCATGGGCCGACGATAGCACGCCCGCAGGCGCCGCGTCGCTGCAGCGCAGCGGTCACTGGTTCGCAGCGCAGCAACCGTCTAAAAGCGGTGCTCGCAACCACTGGAGAGACGACATGCTGAAGGGCAAGAACGCCGTCGTGACGGGATCGACCTCCGGCATCGGGCTCGCGATCGCGCGCGCCTTCGCGGCGAAGGGCCTGAACGTGACGATCAACGGCTTCGGCGACGCCGCGGCGATCGAGGCGGAGCGGGCCCGGATCACCGCCGATTTCGGCGTGCAGGCCGCCTATTCCGGCGCCGACATGACGAAGCCGGCCGAGATCGCCCAGATGATCGCCGACGCCGAGAAGCGCTTCGGCTCGGTCGACGTGCTCGTCAACAATGCTGGCATCCAGTTCGTCGCGCCGGTCGAGGAGTTCCCGCTGGAAAAGTGGGACCAGATCATCGCCATCAACCTGTCGGCCGCCTTCCACGCCATCCGCGCGGCGGTGCCGGGGATGAAGGCGCGCAAGTGGGGCCGCATCATCTCGACTGCCTCCGCCCACGCCCTCGTCGCCTCGCCCTACAAGGCGGCCTACGTCGCCGCCAAGCACGGCATCGCCGGCCTGACGAAGACCGTGGCGCTGGAGACGGCGCAGTCCGGCATCACCGTCAACGCCATCTGCCCGGGCTATGTCTGGACGCCGCTCGTCGAGAGCCAGATCCCCGACACGATGAAGGCACGCGGCATGACGGCCGAGCAGGTGAAGAAGGACGTCATGCTCGCCGCCCAGCCGACGAAGGAGTTCGTCACCGTCGAGCAGGTCGCGGCCTTCGCCTGCTTCCTCGCCTCCGACGAGGCGGCCCAGATCACCGGCGCCATCCTGCCCATCGACGGCGGCTGGACGGCCGCGTAAGACCTGGGCCGACAGCCTGCCACACCCGGCAACGGCGCCACTGCGGCGCCGTTCGCGCACTCTCCCACCGCCAGCCGCCCGGATTCCGCTTCCATGACCGACACCCGCTTCGACGTGCTCTGCATCGGCAACGCCATCTTCGACGTGCTCGCCACGGTCGAGGAGGACTTCCTCGTCGCCGAAGGCCTGACGAAGGGCTCGATGCGGCTCGTCGATGCGGAGGAAGCGGTGCGCCTCTACGACAGGATCGGCGCGGCGGTGCGCATCCCCGGCGGCTGCGCCGGCAACACCGCCTCCGGCGTCGCCTCGCTCGGCGGTCGTGCCGCCTTCGTCGGCAAGGTGGCGGCGGACGAGCCCGGTGACGCCTACGGCCACGACATGCGCGGCGCCGGCATCCACTTCGCCACCCCGCCCCTGAAGGACGGCGCTCCCACGGCCCGCTCGATCATCCTGATCACGCCGGACGGCGAGCGCACGATGAACACCTATCTCGGCGCTTGCCAGGAGCTCCGGCCCTCAGACGTCGACCCGGCCACCGTCGAGGCCTCGGCGATCACCTACCTCGAGGGCTACCTGTGGGATCCGCCGGCCGCCAAGGAGGCGTTCCGGCGCGCGTCCGACGTCGCCCACGCGGCCGGCCGCCGCGTCGCCATCACCCTGTCGGACTCCTTCTGCGTCGACCGCTGGCGGCCGGAATTCCTGTCGCTGCTGCGCACCGGCACCGTCGACACGCTGTTTGCCAACGAGCACGAGTTGAAGGCGCTCTACGAGACGTCTGACCTCGACACTGCGATCGCGGCCGTCCGCGAGGACGCCGGGCTCGCGATCGTCACGCTCGGCGCCGCCGGCTCGATGGCCGTCACCCGCGAGGAGACGCACCACGTCCGCGCCCATCCGGTCGACAAGGTCGTCGACCTCACCGGCGCCGGCGACCTGTTCGCCTCGGGCTTCCTCACCGGCCTCGCCCGCGGCCTGGAGCTTCCCGACTGCGCCCGCCTCGGTGGCATCGCGGCAGCCGAGTGCATCGGCCACGTCGGCCCGCGCCCGCAGGCAAAGCTCGTCGACCTCGCCCGCCAGGACGGCTTCGAGATCTGACGGCAGCGCCGAGGCACGCGGGCGGCGCGGGTGGAGTCCGCGGCGCCCGGCGGCTAGGCTGACCGTCGGCGGCGGGTGGCGCCGTGAGGAACGCATCGCCGATGCTGATCGAGCCTCGGACGTGGCAGGAGCTCTTCGAGGCGGTCCTGCGGATCAACGCCGCGAGGACGCGGGGCGACTTCGCCGCCTCGGTCGTCGCCGGCATGCGGCGCCTGATCGAAGCCGACGTCACGGTCTTCCAGGTCTTCGACCGCGCCCGGGGCCGCATCATCACCGAGACGAGCCCGCCCGAGCCGTTCACCGCCGAGGAAGTGGCCTACTACACGAGCCACTCCGACGAGTTCCCGCTTGTCCCCTACTACAGCCAGACGAGTGATCCGCGCGCCCGCCGCGTCTCGGACGTCGTCGACCTCGCCGACTGGACGCAGTCGGCCTACTACCGCCACTGCCTCGCCCGCCAGGACCTGCGCTACTGCCTCGCCTTGCCGATCGCCGTCGACGACGAGACAATCGTGGCGCTCTCCTTCAACCGGCGCGACCCCGATTTCAGCCTGCACGACTGCGAGCTCCTCGACGCCTTCGCGCCGCACGTCCGGCTCGCCTTCGAGCGCCACGACGACCCCTGGGGCGACCGCCGCCAGGGCGACGCAGAGCGCCGCCTGCAGGGCCTCGGTCTCACCCCGCGCGAGAGCGAGGTGCTGTTCTGGATGACCGAGGGCAAGCAGAACCGGGAGATCGCCGCGATCCTCGGCGTGCGGCTCGGCACGGTGCAGGACCACGTCGCCGCCATCCTCGCCAAGCTCGGCCAGGAGAACCGCCACGCTGCAACGGTGTTCGCGATCGGCGTCCTTCAGGCGCGCTGACCAAACCCCCCATGCGTGGGGATGGCCAACGCCCCGCCCTGCTGGCATGCGGCCCGCCGGGGGAGCGGGCGCCAGCTGGGCCGCCCTCCGTCCGTATCGGGAGGCGGCGCCGCCATGAGCTTCGATCCGAGTGCCGAGCAGGCGGGACAGCTGCTCGAGAGCTATTTCTACTGGAACGGCTTCCCGAAGCTGCTCGGATGCCCGATCGAGACCGACTTCGCCAAGGCCGACATCGCCCTCGTCGGCCTGCCGCTCGCCGTCAATCCGATCGAGCGCACCCAGTATCTCGCCCCGCGCGCCGTCCGCCACCGCTCGCAGGCCTATCACCGCGGCCACCGCGAGTTCGGCATCAATCCCTTCGAGCTCGCGCGCATCTGCGATTTCGGCGACGTGCCGATCCCGACGCCGACGATCGCCGACCGGGCGGTGATCGACATCGAAGCCTTCTATGCCCGCCTCGACGCCGCCGGTGCGATCCCGTTCACCGTCGGCGGCGACCACGCCTGCACGCTGCCGGTGCTGCGGGCGATCGCCGGATCGAACTCGCGGCGCAAGGCCCCGGTCGGGCTCATCCACTTCGATTCCCACACCGACAGCTACGGCGACTCCGCCGGCGTCCGCTGCCATGCCGGCAACGGCTTCCGCCTCGCCTGCGAGGAAGGCCTGATCGAGCCGTCCCGCACGGTGCATGTCGGCCTCAACGGCCCGATGGTCCACCCGCAGATGGACGACTGGTCGCGTGACGCCGGCTACCGGCTCCTGTCGCTGCGCGAGATCGAGGAGATCGGCATCCCGGCCGCCCTCGCCGAGATCCGCCGCATCATCGGCGACGGTCCGGTGTTCGTGACCATCGACCTCGACGTGCTGTCGCTCTCCGACGCGCCGGCGGTGGCCGATCCAGAGGCGGGCGGCCTCACCATCCGCGAGATGCTCCACCTGCTGCGCGGCTTTCGCGGCATGGACGTCATCGGCGGCGACGTCGTCTGCTTCGTCCCCCACCTCGACCCGTCGCAGGTCACGGCGCTGCACATCAGCGCGATGATGCACGACGTCGTGACGATCATGGCGGAAGGTGTCGCCCGGAAGCGCGGCGCGGCGGGCAGCGGCGATGGCGCGGCCCGAGGCTGAGCGGCGGACGCAGGCTAGCGTCGGCCAGCTTCGCCTCGGTCCGGTGCGGCTCTGCCAGGTTCGTCTTCCGACGCCTGTTCGTCTTCGAGCCGGACTGGCGCGCGGAGGGCTGATGAGCCGCGCCGGCGGTCCCGCATCGTTGCGACGATGGAACACTCGGTTCCATCGAAGCCGCTTCTGAATGCCGGTCGCCACGGCTAGCGTCGCGCCCGACGCGCCTGCGGCGGACGGGGACACCCAATGACGGACTTCGCCTACAAGCACCTCTTCCGCGCTGGCCTCCCCGCCATCCCGCCGCCGGCGCCGACGAAGCCGCGCATCCTGATGAACTCCGGCCACAATGCCCCCGAGCTCATCCCCTGCGAGAAGCTCGCCGCCGCCGCCGAGCGCGTCATCCGGCGCGAGGGCACGGCGCTCGCCCGCTACTTCAGCGGCCCCCGCGCGCTCGGGTACGAGGGTCTCCGCCGGGTGCTGGCCGAGATGATGCGTAAGACCCGCGGCATCGACGTCGGCATCGAGCGCATCCTCGTCACCTCCGGCTCCGGCCAGGCGATCGACCTCGTCGACTGGCTGTTCCTGACCCCCGGCGACGTCGTGCTCGTCGAGGAATTCACCTACCACGGCGCCATCACCCGGATGCGCCGCGAGGGGGCGGAACTCGTGCCGGTCGCCATGGACGAACAGGGCATCCGCGTCGACGCGCTGGAGACGCAGCTCGAAGAGCTCGCCGCGCGAGGCGTGAAGCCGAAGTTCCTCTACACCGTCCCGACCGTCCAGAACCCCACCGGCACGGTCCTCCCGCTCGACCGCCGCCGCGCGCTGATCGATCTCGCCCGCCGCCACGCCCTGCCGATCGTCGAGGACGACTGCTACTCCGACGTCTTCTGGGGCGGGCAGACGCCGCCGGCGCTCTACGCCCTCGCCCCCGATCAGGTGATCTACATCTCGACGCTGTCGAAGACCTTCGCGCCGGCGGTGCGCCTCGGCTACGTCGTCGCCGATCCCGCCGTGCTGCAGCAGATCGTCCAGATGAAGCGCGACGGCGGCACCGGCCTCCTCGACCAGATGATCGTCGCGGAGTACTTCGCCGAGCACTACGACGCCCACCTCGCCGAGATCCGCGCGCGGCTCCACCACAAGATGAGGGTCACGGCCGAGGCGGTGCGCCGGGAGTTCGGCGTCACCGCCGAGTTCACCGAGCCGGACGGCGGCATCTATCTCTGGCTGAAGCTGCCGGAGGCGGTCGATGGCCGCTCCTTCGCGGCGGCGGCGGCGAAAGAGGGCATCCAATACAACATCGGCCAGGAGTGGGCGGCCGACGCCGAGCACGGCCGCAACCGCATCCGCCTCTGCTTCGCGCTCACCACCGAGGACGAGATCCGCGAGGGCGTCGCGCGCATCGCGCAGCTCTGCTTCGAGGCGAACGGCGTGCCTGCCTTCCGCGACAACGTCGCCCGCGAACGCCAGCCGGCCGGCTGATCGGACGGAACGACGACGGCTACCCCGCCGGTGCCTTCGCCGGCAGGCCGAAGCGCTTGCGGATGCGCGCCTCCAACTGGTCGCGCACCAGCCGGTAGGACTGCAGGATCTGCTCGCGCGAGCCGGTGGCGATCGTGGGATCCGCCGTCGGCCAGTACTCGACCTCGAGCGCCTGGGTGCGCGTCAGGTCCAGCACGCGGTGGTGCGCCTCCGGGGCGAGCGTGATCGCGAGGTCGAAGTTGGTGTCCTCGAGGTCCTCGAGCGTCTTCGCCCGGTGCGAGCCGATGTCGAGGCCGATCTCCGCCATCACCGCGGCGGTGAACGGGTCGAGGTCGCCGGGCCGGACGCCGGCCGAGCGCACATACATCGAGCGCGGGAACAGGTGACGGGCGATGGCGGCGGCCATCGGCGAGCGCACGACGTTCTGGCCGCAGACGAACAGCACCGCGCCCGGTCGCGCCGGGGCGTCCTTGGCGGCGGCGTCCGGGTCGCCCGACAGCCTCTCAGCCCTTCCAGTGCAGCGCGCAGATCAGCGTGAAAAGCCGTCGCGCGGTGTCGTGGTCGACGGCGACCTTGCCGTCGAGGCGCTCGCGCAGCACCCGCGAGCCCTCGTCGTGGACGCCGCGCCGGCCCATGTCGATCGCCTCGATCTGGCTCGGCGTCGCCGTGCGGATCGCCTGGTAGTAGCTCTCGCAGATCAGGAAGTAGTCCTTGACGATCTTGCGCAGCGGATTGAGCGACAGGATGTGGGCCGCCACCGGCGCGCCCCCCGCGTCGGTGATCTCCAGCATCAGCTTCTTGTCGAGGAGGCCGATCGACAGCTTGTAGGGCCCGCCCGCATGACCGGACGGGCGGAAGTCGGCGTCCTCGACGAGGTCCCAGATCGCCGCGATGCGCTCGTGCTCGACGTCCGGCGTCGAGCGCGCGATCGAGGCCTCGTCGAGGACGACGGCGGTCAGGCGGTAGCGGGGATCGCGGGCCTCGGGCATGGCCGGCAGACTGTCACAGGTTGACGCGGATCGCCACGGAGCGTGCGTGGGCTTCGAGCCCCTCGGCGCGGGCGAGGGCGATCGCCGCCGGCGCCAGCGCGCGCAGTCCCTCGCCCTCGCAGCGCAGGATCGAGGTGCGCTTCATGAAGTCGAGCACGCCGAGGCCCGACGAGAACCGCGCCGAGCGCGCCGTCGGCAGCACGTGGTTGGAGCCGCCGACATAGTCGCCGATCACCTCCGGCGTCTGCCGGCCGAGGAAGATCGCCCCGGCGTTGCGCACCCGCGCGCAGAGCGGCTCGGGATCGGCGACGGCGAGCTCCAGGTGCTCCGGCGCGATGCGGTCGGACAGCGCCACCGCCTCGTCGAGTGTGCGAAGGATGATCACGGCGCCGAAGTCGCGCCAGCTCTGCGAGGCGACGGTGGTGCGCGGTAGCAGCTTCAGCTGGCGCTCGACGGCGGCCTCGACTGCCTCGGCGAGCGCGCGGTCGTCGGTCATCAGGATCGACTGCGCCGCGGTGTCGTGCTCGGCCTGGGCGAGCAGGTCGGCGGCGATCCAGTCGGGATCGTTCTGGCCGTCGGCGATCACCAGCACCTCGGACGGCCCGGCGATCATGTCGATGCCGACGGTGCCGAAGACGCGCCGCTTCGCCGCCGCCACGAACGCGTTGCCGGGGCCGACGATCTTCGCCACCGGCCGGATCGTCTCGGTGCCGTAGGCCAGCGCCGCCACCGCCTGGGCGCCACCGACGCGGTAGACCTCGTCGACGCCGGCGAGCCGCGCTGCGGCGAGCACCAGCGGGTTGATCACCCCGTCCGGGGCCGGCACCACCATGACGAGGCGGTCGACGCCGGCGACCTTGGCCGGCACGGCGTTCATCAGCACGGAGCTCGGATAGCTCGCCGTGCCGCCCGGCACATAGAGCCCGACCGCCTCGATCGCCGTCCAGCGGTGGCCGAGCTCGATGCCGAGCGCATCGGTGTAGCGGTCGTCGGCGGGCTTCTGGCGGCGGTGGTGCGCCTCAATGCGGTCGCGGGCGAGGGTCAGGGCCGCCATCGTCTCCGCGTCGATCATGGCCGCGGCGGCGTCCAGTTCGGCATCCGTCACCGCGATGCCGAGCGCCCCGAGGTCGACGCGGTCGAAGCGCTGTGACAGCGAAATCAGCGCCTTGTCGCCGTCGCGCCGCACCGCCGCGATGATCTCGGCGGCGGCAGCGTCGACCTCCTCCGACACTTCCCGCTTGGTGGCGAGGAAGGCTGCGAAGCGGGCCTCGAAATCGGGCTCGGCGGTCGACAGGCGGATCGCCACAGGCGGGGCTCCAGGATGCGGGTCAGAAAAGCGCCGGCACGCCGGAGGGCGGCCGCGCCGCTTCCATAGTCGGTTTCGGGAGGCGGGTGAATGCGGTGCGCCGCCCCGGCCGGCCCACTCTCGACGCGAACCCTCCCCCCTCGCGGGGGAGGTGGCCGGCGAAGCCGGTCGGAGGGGGGGCGCCACGAGTCCGGGCGTAGTGAGGAGGCACCCCGCCTTGCAGGCCGCGGTCCGTCCGACCCCGTCCCTCAGCCGACCTCGTGGGCCGGCTTGGCGCGGGCCTCCCAGGCGGCGCCGAGATCGGCGAGGCGGGCCTCGATGCACTCGACCTCGAGCCGCACGCCGCCGCCACCGGCAAACGTCAGCACGACCGCGCCCGATGGCGCCAGCGCCGGATCGGCCGCGGGCTCGAAGGTGACGGCGAGGAGCGACAGCACCGCATCCGGCACGTCGCGGCGGATGCGGCAGGTCTTGGCCGAGAGCACCCGGTCGAACTGCAGGGCGGCGCGGCGCCGCTCGCCGGGGCCGCGCGCGCCCTTCGCGTCGGCGGCCTCCCAGGCGTAGCGGTTCATGGCGAGGGCGAAGCGGCGCTCGGCCGGCGACCACAGGAGATCGCCGACGCGCACGACGGCGTCCTGCACGTGCGCCGAGACGACCGCGAGGTCGTCGGCGTCGAGGGCGGCGAGCCTGGCGGTCGCGGGCTTGGTGGTCTTGGCCTCGGACATGGGCGCGATCGTTCCGGGAGGGGCGGCGATACCGGCGGCACCGAGGGGGTCCACCGGCCCGCCCTACCTAGTGTCTCGAGGGGCCTGCCGCAATGTCAGGCGGGGCTCACCGCCCTACTGGACGAGAAAGTGCCGCTGCACGGCGACGGGAAGGGCCGGATCGACGGTTCCGTCGCGCCGCGACAGCGTCAGCCGGCGCAGGATGATGGCGGCTTCGTCTTCGGGAAGTTCACTGATCAACCGTCCGATCTCGATCACGGCGGCGCAATACTCGTTCTCCCGCTCGGCCGGCACCTCGCTCGCCGAAAGCAGGGCGAGCCGCTCGTCACCGAGGCGCTCGGCGAGCGCGGCGTCGAGCCGAGCGAGGGCCGTGGAGACAGCCGCATCGGACGGGGCCGGGCGAGGGGATGCAGTCGCGATGACCTGCTCGATCACCTGCCATTCGAGCGCCCTCAGGTCTTCGCCCACATAGCGCGTGCCGGAAACATCGAAGTCGCCGCCGGTCGCGGCAAGGTAGCAGAGGCCGGACGAGACCCCGCGGATCGCCTCGAGTTCCGCCGTGCTGAGGGCCGAGTAGAGGACGAGCACCTCATCGTCGGCATCCGGCGCGTGAGCGACGAGCGCTGGGCCGATGGCAGTGCGCGTCAGGCGATCGATCTCGCGCTGTGTACTGCCGGCGTCGTAGGCGGCGACGAGCCGGTCCACCGCCGCGCCGAATAGGGCAGGCGAGCGCTGCTCGAGCTCGAAGTATGCCGGATAGACCTCCGACACGAGTTCGACGTGATCCCGGTCGACCTCCGTGCCATAGCCGGAAACCGCGAACTGCGAGCCGTCCGCCGTGTCGGTGATGACGCGCGCCGCCCTCAATTCGTCGTGGGTCGGATGCCACATCTCCTCGGCGGGAATGGCAATGCCGCGGTCGACGAAGGCTGGCTCGTAGCCGGCATCGACGAGCGACCTCCGCCACTCCCGCGTGCCTTCCTCCGCCGCGAGCTGGTCGAAGGCGCCGAAGCTCGGGCCGTGGAAGCCGATGGTGGCGTCCGGGTCGACCCATCGCTGCCGGCCGGCTGCGAGGACGAGCGTGCAGGCGGACTCGCAGTTCCACGGGACGTACGTGTTGAGGCCGCGGGCGCGGACGAGGGCGTACATCTTCTCCGCCTCGACGAAGCGGCCGCCGATGCTCGTGAGGTGCAGCACCTCTAGATTCGGGTTGCGGTCGAGCGTTTCGCGCAAGGCCTCGGCGGCGCCGAGGCGGATGCCTCCGTTGAACTCTGCTTCGCGCCCCTGCCGCATCACGCGGATGTCGAAGACCGGAAGGTCGGGGTCGCCCAGGATGACGGCCTCGTAGACGTCGATCGCCTGCGGCACGCCGGCGCGCAGCACCTGCACCGCTGTGGCGACGACCGACACCACCATCACGGCCTTCGCCAGCGTCGCCCAGACCGGTCGCCGGCCGGCGGCGCGGCGGGCGGCCGCGTTGCGCGTCGCGGATCGCCAGGTGCCGACCACCTGCCAGACCGCAACCGACAGGGCGATCACCCAGGTCACGACGAATTCGGCGAAGTAGACCGCTTCGGTGCCGATCGGCGTTCGGGGCAGCCCGTTTTCCACGGCGAGGATCGCGAGCCGGGCGGCGAAGGTGCCGCCGAAGCCGATCACCCAATACGACACCCATAAAGGCAGCTCGCCGCGCCAGTGGCGGGTGATGAAGTTGCCGCGCCGCAAGGGGGTACCCGCAGAAGGAGCGCCGACACTGGAGGCAGGGGCAGGCGAAGCATCCGCGAGGGGGGCATCCGCCGTGACGGCGCCGGCGGGTGATACGTCGGCCGGCGGAGCGCCGCTGGAGGAGTGCATCGTCGGGTCCTGGTCGCTGCCATCATCCACCACCCTGAACGGTGGCGGCCTCTCCCGGAGGCACCGGCAGTCGCGTGGCGGTGCGCCGACCGTTCGCGGTCTGGTTGCGATCACCGGAGCGCAGACGCGGCTTCACTGTCAAGCCATGCGCTCAGCGCCGCGGAGGTTCGCCGGGGAAGGGGAGGAATGGTACGGCTGCCTGGTCTCGAACCAGGGACCTTCGGATCCACAATCCGACGCTCTAACCAACTGAGCTACAGCCGCCCGTATGCCGGGCCGGACGCTTGAGCGCCCGCCGACGAGCGCCGTCATAGGACCATCGGCGAGGCATTTCAAGCGCGACCGGCGCCGCGTCGGCCGGCCGGCGTGGATGCCGACCGCGCGGCCACGGCATTGACGATGCTCGCGGCCAGTCGCGACCGCCTTGGTCGCCCGCCGGCACCCGAAACGCCAAACGGCCGCCCGGGGGCGGCCGCGATGGCGTCGATCGTCTCGCCGTCCGGCGGCGGCCCTCCGGCCGCCGACCGGTCGATCGAGCCTCAGGCGACCTTCTGAAGGTCCTTGCTCGCCTTCTGGAAGTCCTTGCCGGCCTTCTGGAAAGCGTCCTTCATCGGGGCGGAGCTCTCGGTGGCGAGCTTGGTGGCGAGCTCCTGGAACTCCTTCGCCTGGGCGGTCATCGCCTCGAAGGCCTTGCGGGTGAAGGCGGTCTGCAGCTCGATCGCCTCGGACAGCGACTTCACCGCGAGCAGGTCGCGGGCGAAGGCGAAGGTGGCGTCGGAGTTCGCCTTGACGGTGTCGATCGCCTTCATGTTGAGGGTGACGACGCCCTTGCGGGTGGTCTCGTAGGTATCCTCGAGAACGTCGGTCGCCTCTTCGGCGGCGGACTTCATCTTCTCGTAGGCGTCCTTGGCCTGCGCGACGCTCTTCTCGGCCATCTCGCGAACCGCCGCCGGCACTTCGACATTCGGCATCGTCGGCATGGCGAACGGCTCGGCGGTGAGGGTCTCGGCGGCCTTCCTGGCGGCGGGCTTGGCAGGCTTGTCGGTCATCGGTCGGGTTCCTTCTCGGGGTCGGCGCCGTCGCGAGGGACAAGGAACGTCCGTTCCGACGACATGAGACACACGCCGGCGCGCCGCTGGCGGCCGGGCCACGGCCTCATCCGGCCGTTATCCACAAGATAGGGCAACCTATCCCGCAATGCAACATTTTATTGCACTGCACAATAAAATCTGGGCACCGGCGGGGGCGCCCCAGCCGAAACCCGCGGCGACCGCCTGCTGGGTGCCGCCGGATCAGGCAGCCGAGCCGGGCCCGACGGGCGCCGTCGTCGGCCGGCGACCGCGGTCGCCGGCGGAGCGGACGGCCCTCAGCGCCGGTCGGGGTTGGCCGCCTTCATCGCCTGGGCGGTGAGGTCGCCGGCGGCCTTGGCGGTCGCCTCGCCGACGTGGCGGGCCTGCTCGGTCATCACCGCCATGCGCTCCTGCAGGTACTTCGCCTGCAGTTCCATCGCCTCCTGCACGCTGGTCGACTGCACCAGCCGCTGGGCGAGGCGGAAGGCGGCGGCGATGTTGTCCTCGGCGGCAGAGAGCATCTGCTCGTTGAAGTCGACGGCACCGTCCTTGGCCTTCTTCGACTGCGCGTCGACGGTCGACACCGTCTTCTGGGCCGAGGCCATGAAGTCCTCGAAGGCCTTGCGCGCCTGGTCGACGGTCGTCTCGGCGTAGCGGCGCATCTCCGGCGGAATCTCGAACTGCCCGGTCTTGTCGGTCGGCATGGCGATCGCTCCCTTGTCCCTGGTCGCGTGGCCCCCGAGGGTGACCCTCGGGTGGCCCCGCGAGCCCCACCGCCGGCGAGTGTCGCACGAACCGCGGCCCGGCGTTAACCACCGATCGACGCGGCCCCGTCCCGGCGGCTCGCGGCGATGGACCGGTGCGGATGCCATTGATATTACCATTCCCTTAACGATCGGCGTCGGCGGACTTGCGAACGGGGGTCGAACGGGGGAGTTGCGGGAGCGTGCCGATCCTCGGTGTCGATCGTGAGCGCTATCTGACCCTGACCGGGGTGGCAGGCATCGGCCGCCACCTGCTGTCGCACCGCGTCGTGGTCGTCGTCGATCGCAGCGCTGGCGATCTCCTGTGGTTCAACCCCTCCGCCGCCCGTGCCCTCGGCATCGGCGGCCTCGACGATCCGCAGCCGCGCCGTGAGGCGCTCGCCTCCGCCCTCCTGTCGGCGCTCCGCCGGCGCCTCGCCGGCGGCTACTACCCGCGCGGCGGGCTCGAGCGCCTGCGCCTCGAGGTCGATCTCGCCAGCCGCCCGATCACCTGCCGCCTCGAGCCGGTGCGCCTGCCGGGCGGCGAGCCGGCCCTGCTCGTCGACGTCATGGAGCCGCTCGGCGACACCCTTAGCGATCCCGCCGCCGCCGCCTGCCGGCTGGTCGCCGGCGATGGCTTCGCGGCGGTGATCGATCGCGGCGGCGCGGTTCGCGCCTCGGCCGGCGCGGGCGAGGCGGCCGGGGCCTACGGCGGCGTCGCGGGCGCGCTCCGCGCCGCGGGTCAGCAACTGCCCGGCAGCCCGCGCGCGCTGGCGCTCGCCGACGCCGCGACGTTGCTCGTCGTCCCCGCCCCGGAGCCATCCCGCCATCCCGGCGGTGACCGCGACGACCGGTTCCGTGAGGCCCGCTGGAGCGACGCCTCGCACGGCGCATCCGAACGATCGGCGCCGCGGTGGGACGTGCGGCAGCCTCCGCCCGAGCGCCGGCGGCACCCCGAGCCGGCGCCGCCACCGCGCGCGCGCGCCTTCGAACTGGTGGCACCGGAGGCGCTCGCTGCCGCGCCCGTCGTCGAGGCGCCACCGCCGCCTCCTTCGCCGACCGTGCAGACGCCGCCACCGCCACCGCCACCTCCGGCCGCCGTCGCCGCCGCACCGCCCTCCGCTGCACCGCCCGCCGCTCCACCGCCGGAGGCCGCCGCGCCGCCGCCCCCGGTCGTAGCGCCGGAGCCGCCGGCGCCGGCCTTCCCGCCGATGCCGCCGCCGCCGTCCGGCCGCCGCCGCACGCGGCGGTTCTCGTGGCAGATGGACGCCGCCGACCGGTTCACCTTCGTCTCGCCGGAACTCGTCGAGGAGGTCGGCGTGCGCGCCGGCGACGTCGTCGGGCAGACCTGGCGGCAGGTCGCCGACCGCCTCGGTTTCGACGTCGAGCGGCGGATCGACAAGGCGCTCGCGAGCCGCGCCGCTTGGAGCGGCCACTGGGTGGTCTGGCCGGCCGACGACGGCTGGGCCGTGCCCATCGACTTCGCCGCCATCGCCACCACCGACGAGGGCGGCCGCTTCGGCGGCTACCGCGGCTTCGGCCTCGTCCGCGCCGCCGAGGCGAAGGCACCTCCGGACGCCGTAATCGAGCCGGTCATCGAGCCCGAGACGGCCGCGGAGCCAGCGGCGGCCGACATGGCGAAGCCGGCTGCAGCGCCCGTGCCGCCTACACCGTCCACCGCCGTCGCCGCGCCGGCGGCGAATCCGCCACCGGCTGCCCCGGTGGCGCCCGTGCCGCTCGCCGCTCCGCCGCCGCTGGCGGAGGCCGTCACAGCGATGGCGTCGCCCGCACCAGCGGCGCACGCGGCGGTCTTGCCCGAGCCGGCGTCGACGCCGGCGCCGCAACCGCCGGAGCGAGAGTCCTGGCAGCCTTCTCCGCCACCGCCCGCCGCGAGCGGGCCGCGACCGGTGTCGGACGGTGGGCTCGATCCGGTGTCGGAACCGGGCGATCGCCGGTCCGCCGGCCATCTCAGCCGGCCGGAGCAGGAGGCGCTGCATCTGATTGCGGCGGCCCTCGGCGCCCGCATCGAGGGTGAGGAACCACGGGCAGCGGCCCGTCGCGCCGCCGCGGCCGCGCCCGTCGCAGACGAGGACGACGACGAGGCCTGGCCGGGCGGTCTCCCGACGGTCGCGGCCGCGCCACCGCGGGATCCTCGCGGCGGAGAGGCGCCGTTCCGCGGCCGGGGTGACGCAGCGGCCTCACCGCCGCCCACGGTGGCACCGTCGTCGGCGATGGCCCCGCCGGCGCCCGCCGAGGACACCGACATCGTCGACCGCATGCCGGTCGGCGTGCTGATCTGCCGGGACGGCGACGTCGTTCACGCCAACCCGGCGGCGCTCGCGCTGCTCGGCCATGCCGACGCGGCGGCGCTGTCGGCCGCCGGAGGTCTCTCGGCGGTGTTCGCGACGCCGGCGCCGGATGCACCGGTGGAGCGGCGTGTCGCCGTGGAGCGGGCCGACGGCACCCGCCTGCCCGTCACCGCGCGGCTGCACCGGGTGCCGTGGCGCGGCGGCCGGGCGCTGATGGTGGTGCTGTCGCCGGAGCCGGCCGAAGCGGCGCCGCGACCGGCCGAGACGGTACCGGCCGCCCCGTCGCTGCCGTCGTCGGCCTTCGCCGAGGCACCGCGCGGCGCGGTGGTGACGGCGCTCGCCGAGGCGGTGCTGCTGGTCGATCGCCGCGGCCTGGTGACCACGGCCAATCCGGCCGCTGCCGCCCTCCTCGGCCGTCCCGTCGCCGAGATCGAGGGCGCCCTCGTCACTCATCTGGTGGCCCTCGACAGCCGGCTGCCGGTCGGGTCGGTGCTGGCAGACCTCTTCGCCGAAGGACCGGAGCCGCCGGCACCGCTGGAGCGGGATTTGATGGTGCTGCACCCCGAGCGCGGCCAGGTGCCGGTGGCGGCGGGCTTCGGCCGCCTCGCCGGCTCGCCGCCGCCGGGGCTCTGCATCGTCCTGCGCGACCTCACCCGCTTCCGCGAGACCGAGGCGGCGCTGACGCTCGCCACCCGCGAGGCGGAGCGGGCGAGCGCCCACAAGTCGGAGGTGCTGGCGCGGGTCAGCCACGAGATCCGCACGCCCCTGAACGCCATCATCGGCTTCGCCGAGGTGATGCTGGAGGAGAAGTTCGGGCCGCTCGGCAACGAGCGCTACCGCGAGTACCTGCGCGACGTGCGCGCCTCCGGCGCCCACATCATGAGCCTCGTCAACGACCTCCTCGACCTCGCCAAGATCGAGGCGGGCCGCGCCGATCTCGCGCCGGAGGCGGTGTCGCTGAACGAGGTGGTGCAGTCCTCGATCGCCCTGATCCAGCCGCGGGCCAGCGCCGAGCGGGTGTTCGTGCGATCGACGCTCGCCGCCGGCCTGCCGGACGTGCTCGCCGACCGGCGAAGCCTGCGCCAGATCCTCTTGAACCTCCTGTCGAATGCGGTGAAGTTCAACGCCGCCGGCGGCCAGGTGATCGTCTCCACCCGCCGCGACGAGGGCGGTGGCGTGTCGCTGCGGGTGCGCGACACCGGCATCGGCATGTCCGGCGAGGAGATCGCCCTGGCGCTGCAGCCGTTCCGCCAGGTGAACGGCGGCCACGAGGGCACCGGCCTCGGCCTGCCGCTGACGAAGGCGCTGGTGGAGGCAAACGCCGCCACCTTCCAGATCCAGTCGGCGCCCGGTCGCGGCACGCTGGTCGAGGTGCTGTTCCCGGCCGCGCGGGTTCTTGCAGCCTGAGCGCAGGCGCCGCTCCAGTTACTGATAATAGAAGCATTCCAAAGTGTTGCCGTGATTTGCCGGAGTTGACACACCGGCCGGCCGCTCGCTAACGACCCGTCAGGTCGGCCGCTCCCCTGTGGCGGCCGGCAGGGCCGCGCATGAATGCTTCCATCCGCACCGTCGACCAGCCGGCGAGGCCGCCCGCGGCTCCGCCCGGCGGACGCGACGCTGCCACCGGGACGGTGACCGCAGCCGCCGTGCCGCAGCGCGCCCGTCACGACGCCGGCATCGTCGCGCTGGTGATGGTGCTGGCAGCCCTCGCCGTGGCGCCGCTGGTGGCGCTCGCGGGCATCGCGGCGACGCCTGCGGAGGGGGTGTGGCGGCACCTCGCCACCACGGTGCTGCCGGGCGCCGTGATGACGACGCTCCTCCTGATGCTCGGCGTCGGGCTCGTCACCGTCGTCGTCGGCGTCGGCACCGCCTGGCTGACGGCGGCCTTCAGCTTCCCCGGCCGCCGGCTGTTCACCTGGGCGCTGCTGCTGCCGCTGGCGGTGCCGACCTACATCGTCGCCTATGCCGCCGTCGAGGTGATGGACTTCACCGGTCCGCTGCAGACGGCGATCCGCGCCGCGACCGGCGCCGCCACCCGGCGCGACTACTGGTTCCCGCAGGTGCGCTCGCTGCCCGGTGCCATCGTCGTGATGGGGCTCGTTCTCTACCCTTACGTCTATCTCTCGGCCCGCGCCGCCTTCCTGCTGCAGTCGGCCACCGCCATCGACGTTGCCCGCACGCTCGGCGCCGGACCGGGACGGGTGTTCTTCCAGGTGGCGCTGCCGCTCGCCCGCCCGGCGATCGTCGTCGGCGTCAGCCTCGCCTTGATGGAGTGCCTGAACGACATCGGCGCGGTGCAGTTCTTCGGCGTGCGCACCCTGACGGTGTCGATCTACGACACCTGGCTCAATCGCGGCAGCCTCGCCGGCGCCGCCCAGATCGCCTGCGCCATGCTCGTCGTCGTGCTGGCGCTGGTGCTGACCGAGCGCGGCGCCCGACGCGGCCGCCGCTTCGCCACCGCCTCCACCCGCCACGTGCCGCTGGTGCCGGTGCCGCTGACGGGGGTGCGTGGCGCACTCGCCGCCTGCGCCTGCGCCGTGCCGGTGCTGCTCGGCTTCGCGGTGCCGGCGGGCGTGCTGCTCTCCTCGGCGCTGCGGCGGACCGAACAGCTTTCCGACCCGGTCCTGCACGCCGCCGCCTGGAACAGCCTGTCGTTCGCGCTGATCGCCGCCGCCGTCACGGTGGCAGCCGGCACGGCGATCGCCTATGCGGTGCGCCTGCAGCCGCGCAAGCCCGTGAAGGTGGCCGCGGCGATCGCCTCCGTCGGCTACGCGGTGCCGGGCACGGTGCTGGCGGTCGGCATATTCGTGCCGCTCGCCGCCCTCGACAACGCCGTCGACGGCATGATGCGCCAGCTCTTCGGCCTGTCGACGGGGCTGCTTCTGGCCGGCTCCGGCGCCGGCCTGATCTACGCCTACGCCGCCCGCTTCATGGCGATGTCGGTCGGCTCGGTGGAGGCGGGGATGGCCAAGCTCTCGCCGCACCTCGACATGGCGGCGCGCACCCTCGGGCGGGGCGCGCTCGGCACGCTCCGGCGCGTGCTGCTGCCGCTGATGCGGCCGGCGCTGGCGACGGCGGCGCTGCTCGTCTTCGTCGACGCGATGAAGGAACTGCCGGCGACGATCCTCCTGAAGCCGTTCAACTTCGAGACGCTGGCGACGCTCGTGTACGCGGCCGCCTCGCGCGAGCACTTCGAGGAGAGCGCGGTCGCGGCGCTGGCCATCGTGCTGGTCGGCCTGCTGCCGGTGGTACTCCTGGCCCGGACGACGGCGGCCGTGCGGCGGTAGGGTTTGTCGCGCCGGGATCGCAGCGATTCAAGCAGAGAAAGGTGCGCCCGTGCTCTCGGCTTCGAGGCACTTGCTCGCCCGCGCGGTTCGCGCGAGCGCAAGGCGTCATCGGCTCGAGGCCCCTGATAAGACCTCGATCCACAGGAAGATTGCGCCATGATGAGCGACTTCGGAAGGGTCGATCAGGGGCACGGACGCGCCTTGGAACCTCGTTGGTAGAGGTTGACCGTCGTCATGTACACGATACTGAACATTTCCCTCCTGCCGCCCTTATTGCCGAAATTACTCACCTTTTTCTGCCTGTTGAAGCCGAGCCCGGTGGACCACAACTCACCATCCCTTGCATCGATATAGACGGCAGATTTTCCAAGAGACTGTATCTGTCCGGGCGCAACCACGGCGCGCGACGACAATTGCTTTGTGCCCTTGGGTGTTCCATCCGTTGCGAAGAGACGATTGTAGCTTCCAATATCTTCCACAACCCTCGCCACGAAGACAACGCTCTTGCCGACCTTGGCAAACCCGTAGAAAATGCTTCCCAAAGGCCCCTTGTTGACGTCCATCAGCAATTTGGTCGATTTCTCATTTCCCTTGGTTACCCAAAGTTCGCGTCCCTTCCCGTCGGCAATCGCCGAAAACACCGTAAATCCACCGCCGTCGTACCAGTCGCCGGGATCGGAATTGCCATCGAATGGTACCAGGTTCTTGAGCAGCTTCGTCCCGTCGGCCGTTCCATCGGTGACCCACGGCTCTCGGCCGTGCTGGTCGGTATCGCTGCCGAAAAGAACGAACCTGCCGTCTGTCTGATGGGTCAGATTGGAAAAGTTCCCGAGCCCCTCGATCTCATGAATCATCTGGGCACTCTTCTCGGTGCCCTCGGTAATCCAGAGCTGCCGCCCGTAACTGAAGATCAGAGAATTCTTCAGCATTGCGCTGCCAGACAGCGCATTCATGTTCAAGCCGTCATTTGATGCAATTCTAGTTGATTTAGATGTTCCTGTAGTTGACCAGAGTGACAATCCAAAGGTCGTCTCTCTGGAGCGAAAATATGTCTTCTCGCCATTGCTGACAACATATTTGTCCGTGATGCCGATGCCGCTCGCTTCGCCAATCAACAGATCTTTTACGATGGTCGTTCCCTCTGCCGTTCCATCCGTGGACCAGAGTTCTCGACCATTGTTGTTGTCGGTGGCTGGAAAAATCGCCAGGTTCTTCGATGAGGCAAAGGAATTGCTGCCGATCTTGGGGCTCGGGTCGGACGAGAAGGTCGCTCCCCTGTATATGTCCTTCAAGAGCCTGGTGCCGTTTTTCGTTCCGTCAGTCACCCACAGTTCCCGCCCGGACCGGGGATCGCCGTTCTCGAAAACGACCCGCTTTCCGGCATTGGTGAAATTGAACGCCCCAATACTATTTTCATGTACCTTGTATATCAGCTCTGTTCCCGATGATGTCCCGTCGCTGATACCGATATGATATTCCTTCAAACCGGGATAATGGACCCCGAATATTGCTACACACACTGCTGCGGTGGCGGTAGCCGAAACCGGCATGATCAGGCCTTCCTGCGATTGTGCGGTGGGTCCATCGAGGCGGACATCCACCAATCGTTTCCGAACAATGATGCACTAGATCAAGGCGTTACAGTATAGCCGGCCCATGGTGAGCGGGTACCATAGGTCCCGTTGGAACCGTTTGATAATGCAGTATATTCGGCATACCTGGGGTGTCGAGCCGGATCCTGTGTCGCGGCGACGCTGCGCGAGCCGGTGGGGAAAGCTCATCGGGTGGTGCCCTGCCTTTTCGGGTACCCCGCCATGCCCCCACTGGCCAAATCCCTCGCGTTCGCCCGGGAAACGCCTGGATCCGAGGGATGGCGTCCGCCCGAAGCGCCTGCCATCACAACTCTTTGATCAACGGGGCGATGACCGTAGCGGAGGCAGATCCTTCCGTTTCCTTCCGCCCGTGAACAGCCGGGGCAGGAGAGAATCGTCGCGTTCGTGGAACCTGCCATCGTTTGTCGGCGTTACGGCCAACCTCAAACCTTCCTCCGCTCTTCGGGAATCGTCCGTATGCCTCCATCGACTTTGCGCTTCCGACTGCGGGAGCGCACCGCCACGCGCCATGCGGCGGTCGACGAGGCCGTCGGAGCCTTCAAGAGCGTGACGGACTACCGGCGCTATCTCGCCGGATTGCACACCTTCCGGGCTCCCTGCGAGGCGGCGCTTGCCGGCGGTGCACTGCCCACCGACGTCCGCGACTGGAGCTTCACGCCGCTGTCGCCGCTGATCACGCTGGACATGGCTGATCTCGGCGTGCCGGCCGCCGTGCGCCCTCAACAGGTGCCTCCGGTCGCGACTCTGGAGGAGGCCGCAGGGCGTCTCTATGTGTTGGAAGGGTCGGCACTCGGGGCCCGCGTCCTCGTCGTGGAGGCCCGGTCGCTCGGCCTCGACGAGCGCTTCGGAGCCCGCCACCTCGTCGCCCAGAGCCGCGGCGGGGTGGACTTCCGCGCTTTCGCGGCATGGCTGGACGAGGCGGATCTAGACGAGGAAGCGGTGCTGGCGGCGGCGCTCGCGACCTTTGCGGCGGCCGAGCGCGCCTTTACGGATTCCATGAGCCGCGGAACCGCCCATGCCCTCGCCTGAGCCGCAGCCGGGCGAGCCGGTCGACCTCACCAACTGCGACCGCGAGCCGATCCACATCCCCGGCAGCATCCAGCCGCACGGCTGTCTGATCGCTTGCGACGAGGAAGCGACGGTGATCGTGCGGGCGTCGGCGAACGCGCAGGCGGCACTCGGCGGCGAGGGCCCCCTCGTCGGTGCCGCGCTGGACACCGTGGCGGGGGCGCAGGCGGCGCACGCCATCCGCAACGCGCTCGCCACCGCGACCGCCGCCGGCCGGCCGGCGCTGCTGTTCGGGCTGGTGCTCGCGGGCGGGCGGTTCGACGTCGCAGTGCACCGCTATCTCGGCAACGTCATCGTCGAGTTCGAGCCGGCAGCTATCGACGGCATGCAGCCGCTCGAGCTGTCGCGCCTGCTGATCGGCCGGCTCGGCGACATCGACGATGTCGGCCGCCTGTGCGACGAGGCGGCGCGGCTCGCGCGCGGGCTGCTCGGCTACGACCGGGTGATGGTCTACCGCTTCGAGGAGGACGGCGCCGGCAAGGTGGTGAGCGAGGCGAAACGAGCCGACCTCGAGCGCTTCCTCGGCCAGTACTTCCCGGCGAGCGACATCCCCCAGCAGGCGCGCGCCCTCTATCGCCGCAACACTATCCGCATCATCACCGATGCCGACGCCGCGCGCGTGCCGCTTGAGCCGGCGGACGCGGAGGCGCAGGCGCCGCTCGACCTGTCGTTCGCGCACCTGCGCTCCGTCTCGCCGATTCACTGCGAGTACCTGCGCAACATGGGCGTCGCCGCCTCGATGTCGGTGTCGATCGTGGTGCGCGGCGCGCTCTGGGGGCTGATCGCCTGCCACCACTACGAGCCGCGGGCGCTGTCGATGGCACAGCGCGTCGCCGCGGAGATCTTCGGCGCGTTCTTCTCGCTGCACCTCCACGCGCTGACGCAGCAGCGCAAGCTCGATTCCGCCACCCATGCCCGGCGGGCGCTGGAGCGGCTGCTGCACCTCGCACCGCAGCGCGTCGACGTGGGGGCGCTGATCGCCGAGCACCTCGGCGACCTCGGCCGACTGCTGCCGTGCGACGGCATCGGGCTGTGGCTGAACGGCAGCTGGTCTGCGACCGGCGCGACGCCGCCAGGCTCCGCGATCCCGGCGCTCGCCCGCCACGTCGGCCGCGTCGCCGAGGGCCGGGTGTTCGCCACCCACGCGCTGTCGCGGGTGCTGCCGGACGCGGAGGCCTATGCCGACCGGACCACCGGCGTGCTGGCGGTGCCGCTGTCGCAGACGCCGCGCGACTATCTGTTCTTTTTCCGCAAGGAGCTGGTGCGCACGCTCGAGTGGGCCGGCAATCCCGACAAGTCCTATGCGACCGGTCCGCTCGGCGACCGGCTGACGCCGCGCAAGAGCTTCGCGATCTGGAAGGAGACGGTGCGGATGCAGTCGCAGCCGTGGACCGAGCTCGACCGCGAGATCGGCGAGGCGGCGCGCTCGATGCTGGCAGAGGTGGTGCTGCGCCACAACGAGCTGATGGCCGAGGAGCGCGACAAGGCGGACGTGCGCCAGCGCATGCTGAACGAGGAACTCAACCACCGCGTCAAGAACATCCTCGCGGTCATCAAGTCGGTGGTCGGCCACCCGGTAGCGGAGGGCCGCACCCTCGCCCAATATGTCGAGACGCTGGAGGGGCGTATCCAGGCGCTCGCCGTGGCCCACGACCAGGTGGTGCGCGGCGACGGCGGCGGGTTGTTCTCCGACCTGCTCGAGGCGGAGCTCTCGCCCTATCGCAGTGCCGGCCCGACGATCACGCTCGAAGGTCCGCCGGTGTGGCTCGACGCGCGCGCCTTCTCGGTGCTGGCGCTGGTGCTGCACGAGCTCTCGACCAACGCGGCGAAGTACGGGGCGCTGTCGGTGCCGTCCGGCCGCCTCGACGTGACCTGGCGGCGCGATGACGAGAACGGCTGCTCGGTGGTCTGGCGTGAGCGCGGCGGACCGCGGGTTGCGCCGCCGTCGCGGGAAGGCTTCGGCTCGGCGCTGATCGAGCGCTCGATTCCCTACGACCTCGGCGGCGAAAGCAGCGTCTCCTACAAGCCGGAGGGGGTGGAGGCGCGCATCCGGGTGCCGGCCAGGCACCTCTCCGACGCCAGCCAACTCACCGGCCTGACGAAGCCGCGGGCCGGCACCGTCGCCCCCGGCGAGCGGTCGGTGCTCGACGGCTCGATCCGGGTGCTTCTGGTCGAGGACCAGTTGCTGATCGCGATGGACGTCGAGCAGATGCTGGCGGCGTCGGGGCTGACGCAGGTCACCACGGCCGCCTCGGTCCCGGAGGCGTTGCGCCGCATCGCCGCGAGCGCCCCGGATGTCGCCGTCCTCGACGTCAACCTCGGCGTCGCCACCTCGATCCCCGTCGCCGAGGATCTGCAGCGCCGCGGCGTGCCCTTCGTCTTCGCCACCGGCTATGGCGACTCGACGATGATCCCCGCCGTCTTCGCCAGCGTGCCGGTGGTCCGCAAGCCCTATGGCGCCCCGGCCCTGACGGCGGCCATCGCCAAGGTGCTGGGGGACGGGGGATAGGCGCAGGCGCCTCGCGGTGGATGATCGGCCGCCGCCCTTGCGCCGCCCGGCTGGCCGGGCTACCCCGGGCTTTCGCGGACGGCCGGGGCGGCCTTGGGCGGCGGGAGCTTCATGGACAGGATCAGGATCGTCGGCGGGCAGCGCCTGAACGGCACCATTCCGATCTCGGGGGCGAAGAACGCGGCGCTGCCGCTGATGATCGCGAGCCTCCTCACCGACGAGACGCTGACGCTGGAAAACGTGCCGCGGCTGCGCGACGTGCAGCAGCTGTTCCACATCCTGTCGAATCACGGCGTCGACCACTCGATCGAGGGCAAGCGCAACGGCCAGGACGGCATGACCGGCCAGACCGTGCACCTTTCGGCGCGCGCCATCGTCGACACCACCGCCCCCTACGAACTCGTCTCGACGATGCGGGCGAGCTTCTGGGTGATCGGGCCGCTGCTGGCGCGCATGGGCGAGGCGCGCGTCTCGCTGCCGGGCGGCTGCGCCATCGGCACGCGGCCGGTGGACTTCTTCATCGAGGGCCTGAAGGGGCTCGGCGCCGAGATCGACATCGACGCGGGCTATGTCGTGGCGCGCGCCCGCAAGGGCATGCAGGGTGGCCGCGTCGTGCTGCCGAAAGTGTCGGTCGGCGCGACCCACACGCTCCTGATGGCGGCGACGCTCGCCCGCGGCGAGACGGTGATCGAGAACGCCGCCCGTGAGCCGGAGATCGTCGATCTCGCCCGGTGCCTGATGGCGATGGGCGCCCGCATCGAGGGCGCCGGCACCTCGACCATCCACGTCGAAGGCGTGTCGCGCCTCGGCGGCGCCCGCCACCGCGTGCTGCCCGACCGCATCGAGACCGGCACTTATGCGATGGCTGTGGCGACCGTCGGCGGCGACGTGCTGCTCGAGGGCGCCAGCGCCGACCTCATCGAGGCGCCGCTGGCGCTGCTCGCCGGCGCCGGCGTCGGCGTCGAGCGGACGAATTCCGGGGTGCGGATCACCCGCAACGGCCACGGGCTTGCCCCGGTGGACGTGACGACCGCGCCGTTCCCGGGCTTCCCGACCGACCTGCAGGCGCAGCTGATGGCGATGACGACGCGCGCCGACGGCGTCTCGCACATCACCGAGACGATCTTCGAGAACCGCTTTATGCACGTGCAGGAGCTCGCCCGGCTCGGCGCCCGCATCACCCTCGACGGCCAGCGGGCGACGATCGAGGGTGGCGCCAAGCTGAAGGGGGCGCCGGTCATGGCGACCGACCTGCGCGCTTCCGTCTCGCTGGTGATCGCCGGGCTCGCTGCGGAAGGCGAGACGACGATCAACCGCGTCTACCACCTCGACCGCGGTTTCGAGCGGCTGGAAGACAAGCTCGGCCGCTGCGGCGCCGAGATCGAGCGCATCTCGGGCTGAGGGCCCGCGGGCGCGCCGGGAGGGCGGCCGATGCTGATGACCACGATGTGGGTCGCGCTCGGCGGCGCGCTCGGCAGCGTCTGTCGCTTCTGGCTCGGCATGACGGTCGCCGAGCGCCTCGAGGAGGTGTTCCCGTGGGGCACGCTGACGGTGAACGTGCTCGGCTCGTTCATCATCGGCTTCACGGCGGTGCTCACCGGGCCCGACGGCCGGCTTTACGTGCCGACCGACGCGCGCATCTTCGTCATCGCCGGCTTCTGCGGCGGCTTCACCACCTTCTCCACCTTCAGCCTGCAGACGCTGACGCTGCTGCGCGACGGCGACATGACGCGCGCCGGCCTGAACATCGTCGTCTCGGTCGCCGCCTGCCTGCTGTCCGTCTGGCTGGGCGCGGTGGTGGCGGGACTGATCAACCAGAGCCGCTGAGACCGGCGGCGGGGGAGGACCTGTCATGGACATGCCCGGCAACGACGCCGTCCGCCTCACGGTCTACATGGGGGAGGGGCAGCGCCATGACGGCCGGCCGGCCTTCGAGGTCCTCGTCAAGGCGGCCCGCGACCAGGGGCTCGCCGGTGCCACCGTGCTGCGCGGGGCGATGAGCTACGGCCACAACGGCCTGCACATGTCGAACGTGCTGGCGCTGTCGCGCGACCTGCCGGTCGTCGTCATCATCGTCGACGCCGCCGACCGCATCGAGACGTTCCTGCCGACGGTGGACGCGCTGCTCGAGAACGGTCTGGTCACCACCGAGCCGGTCAGCGTCCGCCGCTACGGCCCGCGCGAGGCCTGAGGCGCGCGCGGGCGCGCCAGGCGTGTCACGTCAGGCCGGCACCCCGCGCAGGGCGTCGAGGCCGCGCAGCACCCGTTCCGGGGTGATCGGCATCTCGTCGACGCGGACGCCGCAGGCGTCGAAGATGGCGTTGGCGATCGCCGGGATCGGCGAGTTCGCCGTCATCTCGCCGATGCCCTTGGCGCCGTAGGGGCCGTTCTTGGCCGGGCGCTCGATGATTGCCGAGCGCATCTCGGCGAGATCGCCCGGCCCCGGCATCAGGTAGCCGGCGAAGTCGGTCGGGCCGTGCGAGCGGTCCGGGTAGTAGGGCTCGGTGGTCTCGTAGAGGGCGTGGCTGATGCCCATCCAGGCGCCGCCGACGATCTGCTGGTGGGCCATCGCCGGGTTCATGGCGCGGCCGATCTCGTAGACGTTGGTGAGCTTCAGGACGAAGACCTCGCCGGTCTCGTCGTCGACCTCGACCTCGGCGACCGTGCAGGCGTGGGCCTGGGCGGAGTCCGGGTCCATCTTGCCGGTTTCGGGATCGACGTCGCTCTTCGGCTTCATGTAGATGCCGCGGCCGGAGATGGTGCGGCCGTGCTTGAAGTGGGCGGCGAGCGCCAGCTCGACGAGGCCGATGCCCTTTTCCGGCGAGCCGACGACGTGGATGCGGCCCTCGCCGTCGCCCATCAGGTCGTCGGGATCGACCTCGAGCTCGTCGGCGGCGACCTGCATCATCACCTCGCGCGCCTCCTTGGCGGCCATGATCACGGCGTTGCCGACGCGGTGGGTGGCGCGGCTCGCGAACGTGCCCATGCAGTGCGGGCCGGTGTCGGTGTCGGCGGTGTCGACCATGACGTTGCCGTAGGGCACGCCGAGCGTCTCGGCGGCGATCTGCGCCATGATGGTCTTCAGGCCCTGGCCGAGATCGACGCTCGACAGCGAGATGACGAAGCTGCCGGTGGTGGTGGCGTGGATCAGCGCCTGCGAGGGGTCGCCGCCGAGGTTCATGCCGGTCGGATAGTTGACCGAGGCCATGCCCCGGCCTCTGAGCCTAGCCATGCGCGGCCTCCCGGGTGAGCGAGGTCATCTGAGCGAAGCGGCCGGGCAGGGTGCGGCCGGAGATGCGCGCCGCTTCCTGCACCACCTCGACGAGGGCCGCGCCCTCCACCGTCTTGCGGTGGGCCTTGGTGTCGCCGTCGCGGTAGGCATTGATCAGGCGGAACTCGAAGGGGTCGATGCCGAGCATCCGCGCCAGCCGGTCCATCTGAACCTCCAGCGCGAAGTCGCCGATCGTCACGCCGAAGCCGCGCATCGCCGAGGACGGCGTGCGGTTGGTGTAGACGCAGTGAGCATCGACGTGGACGTTCGGGATCGAATAGGGCCCCGGCATGTGGGCGGCGGCCTTGGTGGTGCCATAGGGGCTGTGGCGCGAATAGGCGCCGGCGTCGACATAGAGCGTCACCTTGCGGGCGACGATCCGGCCGTCGGCCATCACGCCGTCCTTGATGTAGATGCGCTCGGCCGCCCGGGGGCTCGAGACCTGCATCTCCTCGTGGCGGCTGTAGGCATACTTAACCGGCTTACCGGTGAGCATGGCGGCGAGCGTCGCGATCGGCTCGACGATGACGTCCACCTTGCCGCCGAAGCCGCCGCCCACCGTGCCGCCGACGAGGCGCAGCTTGCCGAAGGGCAGGCCGAGGATCAGCGCCATGTTGTCGAGGGTGAAGAAAAGCGCCTGGGTGTTCGAATAGACCGTGAAGCGGCCGGAGCCCTCGGGCTTGACGATGCAGCCGGTGGTTTCGGTCGGGGCGTGCTCGATCGGTGCCGACTGGTAGCGGTGCTCGACGACGTGGTCGGCGGTGGCAAACGCCGCCTCGACGTCGCCGAAGCGGATGCGCCGGCAGTGGTGGCCCTCGTAGACGAAATGGTTCTTGCCGTGCGGCTTGATCGCCGGCGTCTCGGGCTTCACGGCCTCCTCGACGTCGAAGACGGCCGGCAGGTCCTCGTAGGAGACGACGACCTTCGAGGCGCCCTCCTCAGCGGCGGCGAGCGTTTCGGCCAGCACGGCGCAGATCTGCTCGCCGAGGAAGAGCACGCGATCCTCCGGCAGCACCGGCTCGTCGTTCGGCTCGACGCCGATCAGGCGCAGGATCGTGTACCAGTTGTGCGGCACGTCCTTGTGGGTGAGCACCCGCACGACGCCCGGCACGGCCATCGCCGCGCTGGTGTCGATGCCGGTGATGAGGGCGTGGTGGCGGGTCGAGCGCACCATCTTCAGGTGCAGCATCCCGGGGAACGAGACGTCCTCGTAGAACTGCGTGCGCCCGGTGACGTGGCCGCGCGCGTCGGAGCGCTCGACGGTGGTGCCGACCACCTTCAGCGGCTCGCCGCGCTCGTCGGCGAAGTACTGGGTGAGGATCTCTTCCATCGCGGTGCTCCTCAGGCGGCTCTCGAGGGGCGGACGGCGCGCAGGTCGGCGGCCGCCTCGAGGATCGCGTCGATGATCGCCTCGTAGCCGGTGCACCGGCAGACGTTGCCGGAGATCGCGACGATGACGTCCTCGCGGCTCGGATCCGGGTTGCGGTCGATCAGCGCCTTCGCCGCCATGATCATGCCGGCGGTGCAGAAGCCGCACTGGGTGGCGAAGCCGTCGATGAAGGCCTGCTGCAGCGGGTGCAGTTCGTCCGGCCCGGTGGCCACACCCTCCAGCGTCTCGACGCGGGCGCCGTCGAGCGGCTCGACCAGGCAGAGGCAGCTCATCACCGGCTCGCCGTCGAGGATCACCGTGCAGGCGCCGCAGGAGCCGGTCTCGCAGCCCTTGCGGGTGGCGGTGAGCCCCAGCGCCTCGCGCAGGGCGGTGAGCAGCGTCGTGCCTGGCTGGGCGAGGAAATCGCGGTGGCTGCCGTTCACCTCGAGCGAGACGATGCTCGGTCGCATGGGCTGTCCCTCCCAGGACTGTCGGCGTTTTCGCCGTTGTCGTCGTTGCAGGCGGGTCGTCGAGCGCCGCGTCGGCTCAGTCGCCGATCAGCGCCCGGCGGACGTGCACTGGCAGCACGCGGGCGCGGTACCACGCGGAGGCGTACTCGTCGTCGAAGGCCTCGGCGTCGGCGAGCGCCGCCCGTCCGGCGGCCTCGGCGGTCGCATGGTCGAGCGGGCGGCCGACCAGGGCGGCCTCCGCCGCGGGCGAGCGCTTCGGCCGGCGCGTCGCACCCGACAGGGCGACGCGGGCAGTGGAGACGACACCGCCGTCCTCGACGACGACGGCTGCCACCGTGACGATCGAGGCCGAGTTGAGGGCGCGCCGTGCCGCCTTGCGGAAGCGCCAGGCACCGTCCGGCGGCAGGCGGAACGACAGCGACGTCAGGATGCGGCCGTGCGGAAGTCCGTCGGCGGCGATCGCCTCCGCCGCGAGGATCTCCTCGCCCGTGGGGCCGACGACGGTCCCGGTGGCGCCGAGCGCGATCAGCGCGCAGGCGACGTCGCCATAGGGCTCCTCGACGAAGAAGTTGCCGCCCACCGTGGCGGTCGAGCGCAGCGTCGGCGAACCGACGGTGGCGAGTGCCGCGTGCAGGAAGGCGAGCCGCGGCTCGCGCTCGAGCGCGGCAAGCGGCGTGAGGGCGCCGACGGTGACGACGTCGCCCTCCAGCGTGACCCCCGCGAGGCCGCTCCGCAGGCGGCGCAGGCTGACGGCGATCGTGGTGGGGGTCCCGCGGTTGAGGCCAGGCACCGTAGTGGTACCACCGCCGATCAGAAGCGCGCCGGCATCCGCGGAGAGCAGGGAGACGGCGTCGGACAGCACCTCCGGCGCGCGCACGGCCGTGAGCATCGTTTCGTCCCTCCCATCCCCGCGCGCTTCATGGCGGCGGGTGATCTTTTAGGAGTTCGATTATCGATAAGACCGACGATGATTGTCAATGCGGATGGCGCCACGCTAGGGTCCCGCCGTGGAGACGATCGACGATACGGCAGGATTCTCGAAGGCGGGCAGGCGACGCGACGGGCGTCGTGCGGCGGCCGGCGCCACGGCGTCCGCGCCGCTGCGCCATGTCATCAAGCATGCCCTGCTCACCGGCATCCTGGCGGGGCGCTATGCGGCCGGGCAGCGGCTGCTGGAGATGCGCATCGCGGCCGAGTTCGACACCAGCCAGGGCCCGGTGCGCGAGGCGTTCCGCGAGCTCGAGGCGACCGGCCTCGTCGTCAACAATCCGCGCCGCGGCACCTACGTCGCCGCCGACGTGGCCGAGCGCATCCGTGAGATCTACGTCGTGCGCGGCTCGCTGGAGGAGGCGGCGACGCGGCTCGCGACCCAGCGCCGGGCCGGTGACGTCGCCGACCTGCAGGCCAACGTCGACGCGATGGTGGCCGCCGCCGCCGCCGGCGACGTCGCGCGCCTCGGCGACGAGAGCGTCGCTTTTCACCGCGCCGTCATGGTGTCGTCCGGCAATGCGCTCCTGCTCGCGATCTGGTCGTCGCTCGCCATCGAGACGCGCACGACGATCACGCTGATGACCGAGGGCCTCGACCTGATGGAGGCCGCCACCAGCCATCAGCCGATCGTCGACGCGATGGCCCGCGGCGACGCCGAGGAGGCCGCCCGCCTCGCCCGCGTCCACCAGGACTTCTTCGAGACGCTGCCGGTGCCGTTCGGCAACCTTTCCACGGCGGCGGAGTAGTGTCGGCCGAGGACGGCGAGGCGCCGTCCGACGCGGCGGCGCGGGCGCTGGCGCTCATCGAGGGCGATGCGCCGCTGGTGCTCGTGCACGGCGGCGCCGGCACCGGCAAGACCACCTTCCTGCAGAGGCTGCGCAAGGACGAAGGTCGTCGCCAGGTGTTCGTCGCGCCGACGGGCGTCGCGGCGCTGAATGTCGGCGGCCAGACCATCCACTCCTTCTTCGGCCTGCCGCCGCGGCTGCTGAACCGCGACGAGATCAAGCCGCGGCCGTTCGCCCGGCGGCTGATGCGCAAGCTCGAGCGTCTCGTCGTCGACGAGGTGTCGATGGCGCGCGCCGACCTCGTCGACGCCATGGACCTGTCGCTCCGCATCGCGCGCAATCGCGACGAGCCGTTCGGCGGCGTGCAGGTCGTGCTCGTCGGCGACTTCCTGCAACTCGCGCCGGTGGTGCCGATGGTCGAGCAGGAGATCCTCGCCGGCCTCGGCTACGAGGGCCCCTACGCCTTCCACGCCCGCGTGCTCGCCGGCGCACCGGTCGCCGGCGTCGGCTTCACCACCGTGCACCGGCAAAGTGATCCGACCTTCGTCGGCTGGCTCGACGATCTCCGCCGCGGGCGCGACGTCGAGCGGGCGGTGGCGGCGCTCAACGAGGCCTGCGTCGGGCCGCACCGGGAGGGCCGCGCGCCGGTGCTGCTCGCCGGCACCAACGCCCGCGTCGACGCCTACAACGCCGAGGGCATGGCGCGGCTGCCCGCACGGGAGATCGGCTTCACCGGCACCAGCGCCGGCGAGTTCGGCCTCGCCGGCGACCGGCTGCCGGTGCCCGAGCGGCTCATGCTCAAGGTCGGCGCCCGCGTCATGGCGGTGCGCAACGACGTCGCCCGCCGCTTCGTCAACGGCTCGACCGGCACCGTCGTCGGGCTGAACGAGGACTGTGCGCGGGTGCGCTTCGACAGCGGCATCGAGATGGAACTCGAGCCCTACACCTGGGAACGCATCCGCTACGAGGCGGACGAGAGCGGCGAGCGCATCACCTCGAAGGTGGTCGGCAGCTACACGCAGCTGCCGCTGGTGCCGGCGTGGGCGGTGACCGTCCACAAGGCGCAGGGCCTGACGCTCGAGGACGTGCGCATCGACCTCGGCTACTCCTTCGCGCCCGGCCAGGCCTATGTTGCGCTGTCGCGGGCGCGCTCGCTCGCCGGCCTGTCGCTGGTGCAGCCGCTGCGCCCCCGCGACATCCGCGTCGACCCGCGGGTGGTGGCGTTCGTCGAGGCTCTGGAGCGCGCTTAGCCGACTAGAACGGCGGATCGGCGGGGCTGTCCGACAACTGCCCTATCGCACTGCAGCACAACGCTCTGCCAATCCAAAGAATTGGTCGAAGGACGTAGGCCCTGCGTGCGCGCTTGTATTGCCGTCACGGGCGCGTTTAACTGCATTCCATCGTCGTCGTGCGGCGAGCGTGCGGGGAAGACTCGCGCGGCTCGATGCTCGCAAGTCGTCGTTGGGCGGGAAAGAACCGAAGACGGCGTCCCGTCGTATACCGCGCTACGGCCTGAACACGACAGCCAAGACCGCCGGAACGGCGGCGAACCAGGAGGCGACCGCCGGAACGGCGGCGAACCAACAACAGGGGCCAGCCGAAAACGGCGGCCCGGGAAGAAACCTCAGGGGAGGATCACCATGACCGACGACACCACCACGCCTGTCGCCACCCCCACACCTGCCACCGACGGCGCGAAGCCCGGCATCGGGCGGCGCAAGTTTCTCGCCGGAGCGGCCGTCGCCGGCGCCGGCGCGGTGGCGATGCCCGCCATCGCGCGCGCCCAGACGACGACCTGGCGCTTCCAGTCGACCTGGCCGGCGCGCGACATCTTCCACGAGTTCGCCGCCGACTACGTGAAGATGGTCAACGAGATGTCGGGCGGACGCCTGAAGCTCGAGCTGCTGCCCGCCGGCGCCGTCGTCGGTGCGCTGCAGATGCAGGACGCGGTGCTCGCCGGCGCGCTGGACGGAGGCCACGGCGTCACCGCCTACTGGTACGGCAAGCACAAGGCCTACTCGCTGTTCGGCACGCCGCCGGCCTTCGGCTGGGACGCCAACCAGTTCCTGTCGTGGTTCTACCACGGCGGCGGCGAGGCGCTCTACAACGAGCTCGTCAACGACATCCTCAACCTGCCGCTCACCGGCTTCCTCACCGGCCCGATGCCGACCCAGCCGCTCGGCTGGTTCAAGGACGAGATCACCAGCGCCGAGCAGTTGCAGAACCTCAAGTACCGGACCGTCGGCCTGTCGGCGGACCTGTTCAACGACATGGGCGCGGCCGTCACCATCGTCGGCGGCCCGGACATCGTGCCGTCGATGGACCGCGGCCTGCTCGACGCGGCCGAGTTCAACAACCCCTCGTCGGACCGCATCCTCGGCTTCGCCGACGTCTCGAAGAACTACATGCTGCAGTCCTATCACCAGGACAGCGAGTGCTTCGAGGTGATCTTCAACAAGCAGAAATACGAGGCGCTGGACCCCGATCTGCGGGCGATCCTGCGCTACGGCGCCTATGCCGCTTCCTCCGACATGTACTGGAAGGCGATGGCCCGCTATCCGCAGGACCTCGCCGCGCTGAAGGAGGCAGGGGTGAAGGTGACGCGCACGCCCGAGAGCGTGCTCGAGGCGCAGCTCGCCTCGTGGGACCGCGTCATCGCCAACGCCAGCGGCAACGAACAGACCGGCCAGTTCTTCACCAAGGTGATCGACAGCCAGAAGGCGTTCGTGAAGTCGATGGGCTCCTATTTCTTCGACGCGAACGCGCCGAAGGAGCCGGCCTACCAGCACTTCTTCGGCCAGGGCTGAGGCCCCGTCGCGTCCGTCCCCCGCCCGGCGAAAGCCGTCGGGCGGGGGGTGGTGCGAGGGGTGTGCGATCTCCGGCGGGACGCGACGTTCCGCCGGCTGCGGGCCTGACGGTCGGCGAAGGCAGGCCGCGCGGGGTAGATCAAGTCGGCCGGCGGCACGGTGCGCCGCGGAGCACACACGATGCAGAAGTTCCTGTTCGTCATCGACGAGCTGTCGGCGCTGTCGGGAAAGCTGTTCGCCTGGTGCGTCGTCATCCTGACGGGCGTCGTCACCTACGAGGTGGTGGTCCGCTACGCCTTCCGGCGGCCGACCGGCTGGGCCTACGACACCAGCTACATGCTCTATGGTGCGCTGTTCCTGATGGCCGGCGCCTACACGCTGTCGCGCAACGGCCACGTGCGCGCCGACGTGATCTACCGCTTCCTGAAGCCGCGCACGCAGGCCTGGATCGACCTCGTGCTCTACATCATCGCCTTCTTTCCGGCGGTGATCGCCCTCGTCTACTCCGGCTTCTTCTTCGCCCGGATGTCCTGGATGATGGGCGAGGCGTCGTCGTTCAGCCCGAACGGCCCGATCGTCTACCCCTTCAAGGCGCTCATCCCGATCTCCGGCGTGTTCCTGTTCCTGCAGGGCATCGCCGAGGTGATCCGCTGCGTCGACTGCATCCGCACCGGCCGCTGGCCGCCGCGCATGCACGACGTCGAGGAACTCGAACGCCAGCTCATCCAGGAGAAGGGGCGCGCCTGAGCGTGTCCGCCGCCGCCCGCCTCCCCCCGTCCCGCGCACCGGAGTGAACAAATGTCCGATCCGATGATCGGGATCCTGATGCTGGGTGTGTTCATCGTCACCATCCTGATCGGCTTTCCCATCGCCTTCACGCTGATCGCGCTCTCCGTCGGCTTCGGCTACTACGCGATCGGCGATTCCATCTTTCCGTTGTTCATCCAGCGCGCCTACGGCGTGATGTCGAACGACGTGCTGATCGCCGTGCCGCTGTTCCTGTTCATGGGCTACATCGTCGAACGGGCGAACGTCCTCGGGCGGCTCTTCGACAGCCTGCAGCTGGCGCTGCGCAACGTGCCGGGTTCGCTCGGCGTCGCGACGCTGATCACCTGCGCGATGTTCGCCACCGCCACCGGCATCGTCGGCGCGGTGGTGACGCTGATGGGCCTGCTCGCCTTCCCGCAGATGGTGAAGGCCGGCTACGACAAGAAGCTCGCGGCCGGCATCGTCTGCGCCGGCGGCACGCTCGGCATCCTCATCCCGCCCTCGATCATGCTGATCCTCTATGGCGCGATGGCGGGCGAATCGATCGTTCGCCTCTATGCGGCGGCATTGATCCCCGGCTTCCTGCTCGCCGGCCTCTACGTCGTCTACGTGGTCGGGCGGGCGGTCATCGACCCGAAATCCGCCCCGCGGCCGGCGATGGCCGGACAGCACGTGCCCTTCAGCGAGGTGGCCGGAAAGCTCGCGACCTCGTTCCTGCCGCTGTTCGTGCTGATCACGTCCGTGCTCGGCGCCATCCTGTTCGGCTTTGCGACGCCCCACGAGGCGGCCGGCATCGGCGCCCTCGGTGCCGTCGTGCTGGCGCTCGCCTATCGCGGGCTGACCTTCACCGGCTTCAAGGAATCGGTGTTCCTGACGGCCCGCGCCACCGCCATGGTGTGCTGGCTGTTCGTCGGCTCGTGGACGTTCTCGTCGGTCTTCTCGCTCCTCGGCGGCCACCACGTCGTCGAACAGTTCATGCTCGGGCTCAATCTGACGCCGCTGCAGTTCCTGCTCCTGACGCAGCTGATCATCTTCCTGCTCGGCTGGCCGCTCGAGTGGACGGAAATCATCATCATCTTCGTGCCGATCTTCCTGCCGCTGCTGCCCGCCTTCGGCGTCGATCCGCTCTTGTTCGGCGTCCTCGTCGCCCTCAACATCCAGACGAGCTTCCTGACGCCGCCGATGGCGATGTCGGCCTATTACCTCAAGGGCATCCAATCGCGAAGTATCGAGCTCGTCGATATCTTCCGCGGCATCCTGCCATTCCTCATCATGGTCGGCATCACCATGGTGCTGTTCTACACCTTCCCGCAGATCGGGCTGTGGCTGCCGCAGGCGATCTACGGCCGGTGAGGGTCTGACCTCGGCGGGCCCAGGGGCGGGTGCCGCGACGGCCGGCGTCTGCTAAGAGGGCTGCGACGGCCGCCGCAGTCTCGCGGCGGTCCCGGTCGCAGGAGTTCGGCATGTCGGTCGCTGGTTCGTCTGTCGCGGGTTCGGACGGCATCATTCGGGGCGTCATCGCGCCCAACCTCACGCCCTTCGACGACGCGCTGGCGGTGGTGCCCGAGCTCTATGTCGCCCACGCCCAGCACCTGCTGGCGAACGGCTGCGCCGGCCTCGCCCCCTTCGGCACGACGGGCGAGGCGCTCTCGGTCGGCATCGACGAGCGCAAGCGGCTGCTCGAGGCGCTGGTGGAGGCCGGCGTCGACCCGAAGCGGCTGATCCCGGGCACGGGGCTGTGTTCGTTCCCCGACACGGCGGAGCTGACGCGCCACGCCGTCGATCTCGGCTGCGCCGGCGCGATGACGCTGCCGCCGTTCTACTTCAAGGGCGTCAGCGACGACGGGCTCTACGCCTATTTCGAGAAGCTCATCGAGGCCGTCGACCGGCCGGCGCTGCGCATCTATCTCTACCACATCCCGCCGGTGTCGCAGACGCCGCTGTCGCTCGACCTCGTCGGCCGCCTCGCCGAGGCGTTCCCCGAGACGGTCGTCGGCCTGAAGGATTCCTCCGGCGACGCCGAGAACACCCGGGCCCTGCTCGCCCGCTTCCCGAAGCTTGCGATCTATCCGGGCTCCGAGATCGGCCTCGATGCGATGCTGGCGCTCGGCGCCCCCGGCTGCATCACCGCGACGGCCAACCTCAACGCACCGGCGGTGGCCGAGGTGGTCGCCAGGCACGGCGACGGCGGCGGCGGGGCGCGGCAGGCGGTCGTTGACGCCTTCCGGAAGACCGTGCAGCCCTATGCGCCGATCCCGGCGATGAAGGCGGTGCTGGCCGAGACCACCGGCGACCGTCGCTGGCGCAACGTCCGCCCGCCGCTGCTGCCGGCCCCCGTCGAGAAGGGTCGCGAGCTCCTCCGCACGCTCGAGGAGAGCTTCGGCTTCGCCGTGCGGGCGCTGGTGTAGGGCTGCGCCCTCCGGGCGATGCACCGCGGGGAGGCGAGGGAGCGTACCATGAGCGAGCGCTACCGGGCGGAAGACCTCGTCGCCTTCTCCGAGCGGCTGCTCGCCGGCGCCGGCCTGCCCGCCGAACCGGCCGCCGCGGTGGCTGCGGGCCTCGTCGAGGCGGACCTGCTCGGCCACACCACCCACGGGCTCGCCCTCCTCGGCCCCTATCTCGGCGCGCTCTCCGCCGGCACGATGGAGCGAGAGGGGCTGCCCGCCATCGTCTCCGATGCGCCGGCCGCGGCCGTCTGGGACGGGCGTCGGCTTCCCGGTGTGTGGACGACCGGCCTCGCCGTCGCGGCGGCGACCGCCAAGGCTGCGACCCAGGGTGTCGGCGTCGTGGTCATCAGCCGCAGCCACCACATCGCCTGCCTCGCCGCCTTCCTCGAGAAGCCCGCGCGGGACGGCTTCGCCGTCATCGTGCTCTCCTCCGATCCTGCTGTGGCGACCGTCGCCCCGCATGGCGGCATCACGCCGGTGATGACGCCGAACCCGCTCGCCGTCGCCCTGCCGGCGACAGGCGGGCCGGTCCTCATCGACATCTCCACCTCGATCACCACCAACGGTCTCGTCGCCCGCACCGCGCGGGAGGGCGGCCGGCTGCCCGGCGCCTGGCTCGTCGATGCCAAGGGCCGGGCGAGCGACGACCCGGCGGTTGCGAGCGCCGGCGGCGCGCTGCTGCCGGTCGGCGGCCTCGACCACGGCCACAAGGGTTTTGCGCTGTCCTTGATGGTGGAGGCGCTGACCCAGGGCCTCGGCGGCTACGGCCGCGCCGAAAAGCCGACGGACTGGGGCGCCGGGGTGACGGTCATCGCCTTCGCCCCGGCGCTGTTCGCGGGGCTCACGCCGTTCCTCGCGCAGGTCGACTGGCTGGCGGATGCCTGCCGGGCCGCGACGCCGCGCGACCCGGCCGTGCCCGTGCGGATGCCGGGCGAGGCGGCGCTGGCGCGCAAGGCGCGGGCGCTGAAGGAGGGGGTGGAATTGCACCCCGAGGTCGCGGCGCAGATCGCGGCGCTGGCGGAAAAGCATGGGGTGGCGGGGGTGGAGGCGGTCGGGGGATAGCCGGCGCTTTGGGCCGCGGCGTTTCAACACCCGCGACGCGTCCCTCCCCTGCCAGGGGGAGGGACAGGCCGCGAAGCGGCCAGGGTGGGGCCCGTGAAATCCGGATGTAGACAGCTGACGTCGTCTTCCGGATCGACGGGCCCCCACCTGCCGGCTTCGCCGGCTGTCCTCCCCCCTGGCAGGGGGAGGACGCGTCGCGCAAGTCCCTCCCCCTGGCAGGGGAGGGACGCGCAGCGGCAGGATCCGGCGCCTACCCTCTATCGATCAGGTGGAAGAACGACCCCGTCACCATCCCCCGCCTTCCGCCGCTGCCATCTGCGACGACCGCCCCGTTCGCGTCGGTGACCGCGAACAGTGGCGCGTCGCCGCCCGCCTCGGTCACGCTCGCATAGTGGAACTCGTGGCCGCGGAAGGCGTCGCCGGCGGCGCCGAGCGGGCACCCCTCCGCGAGAACCGCCCGCCGGTAGCCGAGGTGGAGGCGGCGCTTCGCAAAGCTGGTGGCATGGGCGAGCAGCCCCGCCATGGCGTGGCGGACGCCGTCGGCGTCCTCGATCCCCTCGCCGAGCACCATGTGGCCGCCGCACTCGCCGTGCACCGGCTTCGACGCCGCGAAGGCCCGCAGGCCGGCGAGGAAGCGGGCGTTGCCGGCGAGGCGGCCGGCGTGCAGCTCCGGATAGCCTCCGGGCAGCCAGCAGACGTCGGCGCTTACGTCTGGCGCCTCGTCGCCGAGCGGCGAGAACGGCACGATCTCGGCGCCCGCGGCGCGCCAGCCGGCCAGCAGATGCGGATAGACGAAGGAGAACGCGGCATCGCGAGCGAGCGCGATGCGCTGGCCCGGCGGCGGCAGACCGACGGCATCGGCGGGCCGACCGCCGTCAGTCGCAGCATCGGCCTGTCCCGGTGCGCGCAACGGCCGGGCCGCCGCGACGATCGCGTCGAGGTCGCAGTTCGCCGCGACGAAGTCGCCGAGTTCGGCGACGAAGGCATCGAGGCGCTCGTGCTCCTCCGCCTGCACGAGGCCGAGGTGGCGCTCCGGCACGCTGAGGCCGTCGGTGCGCGGCAGGGCGCCCAGCACCGGAAGCCCCGCCGCCGCGATGCCGCGGGAGGCGAGTGCCGTGTGGCGGGGGCTGGCGACGCGGTTGAGGATGACGCCCGCCACCGTCACGTCCGGCCGAAATGTCGCAAAACCCTTCGCCACCGCCCCGGCGGTCTGCGACTGCCCGGAGACGTCGAGCACCAGCAGCACCGGCAGGCCGAGACGCGCGGCGAGGTCAGCGGTGGAGCCGTCGCCGCAGGCGCCGGGCGCGGCGACTCCATCGAACAGGCCCATCAGGCCCTCGACGATCATCACGTCGGCGCCGTCGGCCTGGGTGGCGGCGAGCGCGTCGAGCAGGCCGCCACGCATCGACCAGGTGTCGAGGTTGACGCCCGGCCGGCCGGTGGCGGCGGCGTGGAAGGCGGTGTCGATATAGTCCGGCCCGGCCTTGGCGGCGGCGACCGTCAGTCCGCGCCTGCGAAGGGCGGCGATCAGGCCGAGGGTGACGGAGGTCTTGCCGGAGCCGGAGCGCGGCGCGGCGACGACGAGGCCGCGCGGGGGGGCCTTCACCGCATCGCCTCGATCAGCCGGGCGGTGCCGAGGAGGCGGGCGCGGACCGCGACGATCTCGCCGATCGCCACGATCGCCGGCGGGTCGATGCCGGCGGCGGCTGCGTCCTCGGCGATGCGGGAAAGCGTCGAGACGACGACCGCCTCGCGGCCGGTGGTGGCGGAGGCGACGACGGCAGCAGAGGTGCCGGGCGGCAGGCCGCCGGCGATCAGGGCTTCGGCGATCGGGCCGAGGCTCGCCATCGCCATGTAGAGGACGATCGGCTGGCCGGTGGCGGCGAGCGCCGCCCAGTCGAGGCTGCCCGCGCCCGTGCCGGCGTGGCCGGTGGCGAGGATCACCGCCTGGTTGACCTCGCGCAGCGTCGCCGGGATGCCCGCCGCGGCAAGGCCCGCCAGCCCAGACGTCAGCCCGGGCACGACGCGGAAGCGGACCCCCTCCAGCGACAGCGCCAGCACCTCCTCGCCGCCGCGGCCGAAGACGAACGGGTCGCCGCCCTTCAGCCGAACGACCCGCTTGCCGGCGCGGGCGTGGGAAATCAGCCGCAGTGTGATGTCGGCCTGCTTCGCCGACGGCTTGCCGCCCCGCTTGCCGGCATATTCGAGGATGGCCGTGGGGGGGGCGAGCGCCAGGATGCGGTCGTCGACGAGGGCGTCGTGGACGATCACCTCGGCCTGGGAGAGGGCGGCGACGGCGGCGAGGGTCAGCATCGACGGGTCGCCGGGGCCGGCGCCGACGAGCGCCACCTCGCCCGGCACGAGCGGCGGCACGTCGTCGAGGAAGCCGACGACGAGGCCGGCGATCCGCTCCGCATGCTCCCTGCCGCTCACCTGCTCGCGCTCCTGGTCCGTCGGCCGGCCGTGCCGGCGCGGCCGGGATGACGCCCGTCCGCCGTCGTCCTATAGACGGTGGGAAGCGTCGAGTGGAAGGCATGGGTGCAGCGGAAGCCGACGAAAGACCGGATGACGAACGGCCCGGCGAAGACGCCGGCGACGCGGCCGACGAGGCGGCGGCCGATCTCGGCCGGCCGCTGCGCCGCGGCTGGACGACGGGCGCCTGCGCCACCGCCGCCGCCAAGGCCGCCTACACCGCGCTGCTGACGGGCGACTTTCCCGACCCGGTGATGGTGACGCTGCCGGCCGGACTGACGCCCGCCTTCGTGCTGGCCACGACCCGACTGGATGACGGCGCGGCGATGGCCGCCGTCGTCAAGGACGCTGGCGACGACCCGGACGTGACGCACGGGGCGCTGATCGTCGCGACCGTCAGCCGCGGCGCCCCCGGCTCGGGCGTCGTCTTCCGCGCCGGGCCTGGCGTCGGCACGGTGACGCTGCCGGGCCTGCCCCTCGAACCCGGCGAGCCGGCGATCAATCCGGTGCCGCGCCAGATGATCGCCGCCGCCATCGCCGAGGTGGCGGCCACCCACAGCGGCGCCGGCGACGTGGTGGTGGAGATCTCGGTGCCGGACGGTGAACTGATTGCCGAGCGCACCTGGAACCCGCGGCTCGGCATCCTCGGCGGCATCTCCATCCTCGGCACCACCGGCATCGTCGTGCCCTATTCGTGCGCCGCCTGGATTCACGCCATCCACCGCGGCATCGACGTGGCGCGGGCCGCCCACCTCGGACACCTCGCCGGGGCGACCGGATCGACGTCCGAGGCGGCTGTGCGGGCACTGCACGGCCTGCCGGAACTGGCGCTGATCGACATGGGCGACTTCGTCGGGGGGATGCTCAAGTACTTGCGCACCCACCCGGTGGGGCGCGTCACGGTCGCCGGCGGCGTCGCCAAGATGTCGAAGCTCGCCCAGGGCATGCTCGACCTGCACTCGAAGCGCGGCACGGTGGATTTCGGATTCCTGGCGTCGACGGCGGAGGCCTGCGGCGTGCGGCCGGAGCGGGTGACGGCGATCCGGGCGGCGAACACGGTGCTCGAGGCGTTCTCGCTCGCTGGCGAGGACGCGGTCGCGCTCGGTAACCGGGTGGCGAAACTCGCCCGCGCCACCGCCGCCGAGGTGGTCCGCGGCGCCGGCATCGACGTCGAGGTGGTGGTGTTCGACCGCGGCGGAAAGATCGTCGGCCGCGCGCCGTTCGAGGGGCGGCATCTGGGGTGAGGCACCCGCGCCCCGGGGAACTGGGGCTGCCGGCGGTGCTTCTCATCGCGTGGGGCCGGCGAACCACAGGCCGCCAGGTCAGTGGGCAACACCCCAACCGCAGTCATTCCCGGCCTTGTGCCGGGAACCCATGCGACGCTGGCCCACCCTCGGCGCCGGCGTGCGGGGAGGGGGATGGGTTCCCGGCACAAGGCCGGGAATGACTCAGAGGTTTTGTCGTCGGTTTGAGAAGCTAGCAGGGCCTCCGGCCCTGAGCCGAGCGTATTCGCGTCCGGGGTGGGGATCGGAGAGGGGGCGAAGGAGAGGGTACCCCCCCCCTCACGTCCGCATCAGCACGCCACCATCCACCGCCAGCTCCACGCCCGTGATGAACGACGCGGCGTCCGACAGCAGGAACAGCGTCGCGTTGGCCATGTCCTCGGCCGTGCCGATGCGGCCGATCGGCACGTAGTCGGCGACCGCCGCCTGGATTTCGGCCGAATCCCAGCGCGCCTGCAGCGGCGTGAGAGCCGGGCCGGGGAGGATGGCGTTGGAGCGGATGCCGTCGCGGGCACACTGCATGGCGATCGACTTCGACAGCGCGCACACCCCCGCCTTCGAGGCCTGATAGGCCTCCTGGGGCTTCAGGTCGCCGCGCAGCCACTGGATGGTGGAGAAGTGCACCATGGCGCCGCCGCCGGTCTTCTTCATCAGCGGCACGGCGAAGCGCGACGTCAGCAGCATCGTCTTGAGGTTGATGTCCATCACCTCGTCCCAGACGGAAAGCTCGATGTCGAGGAAGCCCTTGTCGCGGCCGAACCAGAGCACGCCGGCGACGTTGGCGAGATAGTCGAGGCGGCCGGTGCGGGCGGCGGTGTCCACCATCGTCTTCTCGACGAAGGCGGCGTCGCGCAGGTCGCCCTGCACGAAGACGAGGCGGTCACCGAAGCCCGACAGGCTCTCGGGCGCCGGCTTGATGTCGATCGCGGTGACGGAAGCGCCGGCCTTCAGGAGGTCGCGGGCGATCGCCTCGCCCATGCCGCCGCCGGCCCCGGTGACGACCGCCGTGCGGCCGGAAAAGTCGTAGCGGAGCATGGCAGCCTTCCCCGAAAGTGAGCGAGCGGTTCGCTCGCGATGACGCGCGGCGGCGCACCGGCCAAAGCCCGGCCGACCGCCGATCCGGCGAAAATCGTTGCCATGCGTCCCGGACCCGATCAAGCGAAATCGCAAAGATTTTCTAAAACGGAAAATCGTGCTAACGCTCGGCCTCCCGCGCGCCGCCCGGCGCGTCTGCCGCCGTCCGGAGCCTCTCCCATGCCCGTTACCGCCGTCGCGCCGCACGCCTTCGAGGTGATCTCGCCGGTCGACGATCAGAGCTACGTCACCCGCCCCTACGCCACCGCCACCGAGGTGGAGGCGGCGATGGCGGCCGCGGAGGCGGCGCAGAAGACCTGGCGGCGGACGCCGCTCGACGCCCGCGTCGCCGTCGTCAGGGCGTGGCTCGTCGAGATGGAGAAGCGCAGCGGCGACCTCGCCGACACGCTGTCGCGCTCGATGGGGCGGCCGCGGTGGCAGGCCGACGAGATGCCGCGCCTGAAGCTCGTCGGCGAGATCGCCATGCGCGAGGCGGCCGAGGTGCTGGCGGATGCCGCCTATCCGACCGACCCTGGCATCCGCCGCTACGTGCGCCGCGAGCCGCTCGGCGTGACGCTGTCGATCTGCCCGTGGAACTATCCGACGGCGATGATGTCGATGCTCGTCACCGAGCCGCTCATCGCCGGCAACGTCGTCATCCTCAAGCACTCGCCGCAGACGCCGCTCACGGCCGAGATCGCGGCGGAAGCCTTCGCGGCCGCCGGCGGACCGGCCGGCGTCTTCCAGGCGCTGCACCTCTCGCACCCGGCGGCCGAGGCGCTGATCGGCTCGAACCGGCTCGGCGCCGTGCGCTTCATCGGCTCGGTCGGCGGCGGCCGGCGCGTCCATGCCGCCGCGGCCGGCACCCACACCCACGTCCACCTCGAGCTCGGCGGCAAGGACCCGACCTATCTCCGCCCGGACGCCGACCTCACTGATGCCATCCCGCTCCTGACCGAGGGCTGCTTCTCGAATGCCGGCCAGTCGTGCTGCTCGGTCGAGCGCATCTATGTGCACAAGGACATCGCCGCCCGCTTCATCGAGGCGTTCACGGCGGATGCGGCGAACTGGACGCTCGGCCATCCGCTCGACGGCAAGCCGATGATCGGCCCGGTGGTGCGGGCGGTCGCCGCCGAGCAGATCAACGCCCAGGTCGCGCAGGCGCTGGCGATGGGGGCCAGGCGCACCCACGCGGCGAACCGCTTCGGCGCCGCCGAGCTCGGCCGCGCCTATGTCGAGCCCGAGGTGCTCGCCTCCTGCACCGCCGACATGCCGATCATGCGCGACGAACTGTTCGGCCCGGTCGCCTGCATCCAGACGGTGTCGTCGGACGAAGAGGCGGTCGCGCTGATGAACGACAGCGAGTACGGCCTGACGGCGAGCGTCTGGTCGGCCGACATCGCGGAAGCCGAGGCGATCGCGAGCGATCTCGAGGCCGGCACGGTGTTCGTCAATCGCTGCGACCACGCCGACCTCTACCTGCCGTGGGGCGGGGTGAAGGCCTCCGGCATCGGCCGGGCGAATGCCCGCACCGGCGTGCTGGAGGCGACGCAGGCTAAGTCCTTCCACGTCCGCCGCCGCCTCGGCTGAGGCGGGGCACCGGATCGAACCGGTCGCCGATCGGCGGCTGGCGGGGAGTGACCGAGAGGGGTTCATGACCGTCGTCTCGCCCGTGCCCATCCCCCCGCGCCAAGGCCCGTCCGGCGCTCGCCTGCCGGATGCCGCGACGCTTTCGTCCCTCGCGGCCGCCGGCGTCGAGGAGATCGCGGCCGTCCGGCCGGGGCCGCTGGCGCTGCTCTGCGAGCACGGCGGCAACGCCGTGCCGGCGCCTTGGGCGGACCTCGGGTTGCCTCCGGCACTGCTCGCCTCCCACTTCGGCTATGACCCGGGGGCCGCGGCGCTGACCCGGGCGCTCGCGGCCCGCCTCGGCGCGCCGGCGGCGATCGGGCGCTGGTCGCGGCTGTTCCTCGACCTCAACCGGCTGGAGCAGGCGTGGGAATGCACGCGGCCGGACTGCTCGGGCATCCCGGTGCCGGGCAATCTCGAGGTGACGGCGGAGGATTTGGCGGCGCGGATCGCAGTGGCGCGGGCGCCGTTCGATGCCGCCGCCGACCGGGCGCTTGCCGGGCGCGAGGTGGTGCTTTCCGTCCACACCTGCACGCCCGTCTACCACGCCCACCGCCGACCCTGGCCGGTCGGCGTGCTCTGGCGCGAGCGCGCGGTTCTCGCCGCGCCGCTGATCGACGCGCTGGCGGCGCAGGGCTACGATCCGGTGGGCGACAACGAGCCCTACGACTGGCGCGAGGCGGAGGGCTACACCCTGCAGGACACCCGCATCGGCGGCCGGGTCGCCCTCTACCTCGAGGTCCGTAACGATCTGCTGGCGACGGAGGCCGACGTCGCGGCGCACGCCGCGCGCATCGGCGCGGCGCTGGAGACGGCGCTGGCGGATTGGGAGGCGCGCCGTGGCGGGTGATCTCCTTTCGAGGTCATTCCCGGGCTTGTCCCGGGAACCCATCCGCCAGCCCCGAACGGTACTCTCTCTGCATGGCACCCGCGGCGTCGTCGCATGGGTTCCCGGGACAAGCCCGGGAATGACTTCGGAGGGGTTGGAGGCGGTCGTGTGGACGTGGCTGTCGCCGGCACCTCTCAAGCCAACAGTCGTCTGCCCACCCTCCCCTGGAGGGGGAGGGTCGTCGCGCCGAAGGCGCGGCGGGGTGGGGTGGCCGCGGGCGGGAGCCCGCGCACGAGGCTCACCGCCACCGATGTTGCTGTCTTTCCCGCCGCCTCCCGGCGGCGCGGGCCCCCCCCCCCCCCCCC
>NZ_JAWDIR010000044.1:0-355177 GCF_046156265.1 Pseudoxanthobacter sp. M-2 | reverse complement strand
GTCAAGATAAAATACGCTTCCGCAGTAAAATTTGATCATTCGCGCACGTCGTTCCTGTGGCTACGCTCGAGTTACAAGAAAAACGGCAAGTACTATGAGATTTCTGGATACAACGTGGTTGCATACACCCAGACTCAGGGCGACCCTTACCTATCTGTCGAAATCAACAGGGTCAAGAATCTGGTACTTGGCGGAAGTCGCAAATCTGACACCACTACGCTCTGCACCTCTTCGTCGTTCAGTCCGCGTTTCAAAGATCCAGAACTGACAGTGGAGTCAAAAGGGGACGAAATAAAGATTTTGCATCAGGGGAAATTGATCTGCTCCGCTAAAGATAAAACTTTCAAGCGTGGCTATGTCGGGTTCTCCGCCGCAAACCAATGGGGTACCAACGTGACATCAATTCAAAGCGCTACGTTTTCCTGGCCGAAATAGTTCGACCGCAAAATTCTGTGGACTGTAGCGGAGGCGGATCGCTCCCGAAGTTCAGCGTATCGCCTGCCTGGCTCGTTTGCGGCTGCCGCGCCCGCTCGGCGTTGTCTTGCCGCTCCCGTTCCGTCCGCCGCGCCGCGATCGCCGGTCCGGCAGAGCCGGAATGCCGGTGGGGGCGGCGCCACACGAGCAGTAGCGCGGCAGCAGCTCTTGCCGTGCTAGACTTCGCTGATGATCGCGGCGTCCCATCTCATCTTCGACACCGCCCTCGGGCGGTGCGGCATCGCCTGGCGAGGGACGCGCGTCGTGGCGACGAGCTTGCCGGAGGGGGATGACGCTCACGTTCTGTCGGCGCTCGCCCGGCGGGCCGGAGAGACGGCCGCGGGGGAGCCGCCGGCGCCGGTCGCCGCCGGGGTCGCGGCGATCCGGCGGCTACTCGCCGGTGCGGCCGAGAGCTTCAATTTCCTCGACCTCGACCTCGACGGCGTGGCGGAGTTCGACCGGCGGGTCTATGCCGTCGCGCTCGCCATACCGGTGGGTGAGACGCGGACCTACGGCGAGGTTGCGCGGGCGATCGGCGAGCCCGATGCGGCGCGCGCCGTCGGGCGGGCGCTCGGCGCCAACCCCTTCCCGATCGTCGTGCCCTGCCACCGGGTGCTCGCGGCGGGCGGGGCAATCGGCGGCTTCTCGGCACCGGGCGGCATCGCGACGAAGCGGCGGCTGCTCGCGATCGAATCGGCGCACGCGCCGCTGCCGCTGTTTGCCGCCTCCGGCGGCGGCACCGGCTGACGACTGCCAACGGCGTCACCGTTCTTTTCGACGAGAAGACATGGCCCGGCGCAGCGCGCCGGTCCGTGGCCTGCGTGATCGCCCGTCAGACCGCTTTCGGGGCCCGCCAGAGGGCCGCGCCGCCTTCGAGGCCCGCCTCGTTGGAGGCGATCGACACGTTCGGCGGCAGATCGCCCTGGACGTGCTTGGAATTGCCGCCGCCGAGATAGAGGTGGTCGTAGTGGAGCAGCACGAAGAGGATTTCGATCATCTTGTGGACGCGCTTGCTCCAGTGCTTCTTGCCGGCCTCGTCCATCGCCGCCCGGCCGAGCCACTCATCGTAGGTCTTATCCTCGTGGATCGGATGGTGGGCGAGCTCCATGTGCGCCATCAGCTCGCCGTTGCGGAAGAGGGCGGTGCCGCAGCCGGTGCCGAGCGTCACGACGAGCTCGATCCCCTCGCCCTTGATGATGCCGAAGCCCTGCATCTCGGCGTCGTTGATCATCCGGGCTGGATGGCCGCCGAGCTTCGCCGACACCGCTTCGGTGAGGGCGAACCCCGCCCAGTCGTCGGTGCCGAGATTGGGCGCCGTCAGCACCTTGCCCTCACGCACGACGCCGGGGAAGCCGATGGAGATGCGGTCGAAGGCCGGCAGCGGCGCCACGAGGCCGGCGAGCGTCTCGACGAACAGCGCCGGCGGGCACGGGTGCGGCGTCGGCACGCGGGCGCGCTCGCTGAGGAGCTTGCCGGTGTCGTCGATCACCGCGGCCTTGAGGCCCGTGCCGCCGACGTCGATGGCGAGAATTCCAGCGCTCAACTGCGCCTCCCTGTTGGTTGGAGTGTCCGGCGGACCGATCAGTCGTTGGCCGTCTTGGTGGCGATGCCCTCGGCGCCATCGATGGTGACGACGAAGTCCTCGTTCTCCCACTCGCCCGTCGAGGCCCAGCAGAAGGTGAAGCGGACGTGCGTGCCGCGCGGCAGCTCGCCGACCGGCAGGTCGACGAGGTGCACGCCGAAGCTGTTCGTGACCGTCGGCATGTCGTTCTCGGTCGTCCACTCGTCGGTCGTCCAGCGCACGGAGGCTGCGTCCGGCACCTCGATGCGCAGGCGCTTGCCCATCGGCAGCGAGCGGCGCTTCTGGTTGAAGCGCCAGACGCGCACCGGCGAGGTGACCTTGCGCACCTGGTAGCGCTCGACCGGCTGCGGCGGCATGTCGAAGACCTGGCCTTCGCGCAGCGAGCGCAGGAGCTTGATGTGCTCCGAGTGGGCCCAGACCAGCGGCATGGCGCTGCCGGAGGGCTTGCCGCGGAAGAGCTCGCGCCCGGGGATGTCATCGCCGTCCCAGACCTGCTCGGGCAACATCCCACCCGCGCCGGCCGACTTCTCGAGCGTCTCCAGCAGCGCCGCGGCAGCGGCGGTGCGGCCGGCGGCGAGCTCGTAGTGGGCGCGCTCGCCGGCAAGCAGCGGCCACGGCCGGCCGATGCCGGTGCCGTTGAAGGCGCGGCCGTCCTCCTGCTCGCCGTAGCCGTCGCCGTTGTAGCGGTACCAGAGCGGCCCTTGCGGCAGGTCGATCTTCAGCATGGCGTCGATCGCCTTCACCGTGTCGACCATGCGCGGATCGTCGGCGGCGCGCAGGCCGAAGCGCACCAGCGCCAGCGCGTCGGGGCTGATCAGGCAGGAGGCGCGCTGCTCCATGTCGCTCGGCGGCCGGTTCTTCACCGGCACGAAGCCGTCGAGCGGCGAGGCGGCATCCGAGGTCTCGGGCGGAGCGATGCGCACATAGTAGCCGGAGATGCCGAGTTGCTCGGCGAGCGGGGTGCCGGTCGCGAACGTCCAGAACTCGATCTCGTCGTTCCAGGTGTCGGCGGTCTCGCGCAGACAGTTCGCGGCGTCGGCCTTGCCGGCGATCTCGAGAATATCGGCTGCGGCCAACAGGCCGGCGATCTCCACGGCCAAGGTGAACGGCGAGTAGCCCGCGTCCTCCTCCCAGCGGTCCTGGCCGGTCACCGGGCCGTTCTGGACGATATAGGCGGCGGCGCGCTCAACCATCGGCACGAAGCGGGCGAGGTCGTCCTTGGAGAGATGGCCGCCGCGGCAGAGCATGTCGGCGAGCAGGATCGGGAAGGCGCACTCGTCCATCTGCACGCCCTCCCAGTAGGGCATGCCGTCGAGCCAGACGTTCTGCGACCAGTGGCCGTCGGCCTCCTGGATCGCCATCAGGTAGCCGAGGATCGCCTTGGCGTCGTCGATCGCGCCGGCGGCGAGGAAACCACCCGCCGTCTCGACGAGATCGCGCGGCCAGACGAGGTGGTAGCCGCCGAGGTCCTCGTCGCCCTTGCTGAAGCCCCAGGGGATCGACAGGCTGGCGATGGTCGCGCCCGGGAAGGCCGGCGAGCGGTGCACGGCGAGCACGGCGGCGCTGACGCGGTACTGGTCCATGTTCTTCTTGTCGGAGGGCCGGTCGAGCGGCACGAGATTGCGCTGCCACTCGCGCCAGGCGGCGACATAGTCGCGCTGCGCGGCCTCGAAGCCGTCCTGGAGGCTGGCGAGCGCCCGGTAGCCCGCCTCCTCTGCGCGGCCGCCGAAGCCGAGCGAGATCACCGCCCGGCCACCGCCCGCCTTGAGATCGATCTCTCCCGTCAGCGCGACATTGCCGTGTTCCGCCCGCTGGTAGCGCTCGTCGAGTGCGCCGTGGTGCGCCAGGGCCTGCCAGCCGTCGGAGAAGCCGACAAAACCGGCCGAGCGCGACGGCCACGGCACCGACGAGGCGATCGCCAGCGAGATGCCGCGCCGCCCGGAGGCGAACAGCATCGGCGTGCCCTTGTAGTCGCCAACCCAGGCGGTGTTCTGGGCGCCGGCGTTGACGAGGTGGGGCGAGGCGAGGAGGTAGAGCCGGTAGTCGTCGATCGAGCCGACCAGCGCCTCGAACGTCACCTCCTGCAGCAGCGTCTCCCGGTGCGGATCGGTGATGATCACCTTGGTGATGCGGTAGCGCCCGTCACGGGCGGTGTTGGTGAGCCGGAAGGCCGGCGTGCCCTCCTCCAGCAGCGCCACCTCATGGTCGGCGTCGCGCTTCTCCTCGGAGAAGTAGCCGTCCGGCCCCGTGACGAGGAAGCCGAGGTCGCGGGTGCACGCCATGTCGACGCGCGGATAGTAGATCTCGTTCAGAATGCCGTGACTGATCGTGAACCAGATCCGGCTCGCCGCCGTCATTGCCGTGCCGACGCCGCTCTTGGCGCTGGACGTCCAGCGGGGCGAGAGGCCGGGAGCGCCCGGGGGCGTGATCGCAGTGCCGTCCAAGTGGTCGTCTCCCCTCGCGTGCGGTCGCCGGGCGCGCGGCGCGTTCGTCGCATTCCGACCGATACCCTAGCCTGCGGCGCAAATGCGTGCACGACCCACCCGGTCTTTCTTCCTCAGTGGGTTGGATCAACCTAAACGCTTTTTCATGCTTCGGCCCGTGACGGGCGGGCGGTCCCGCTGTAGGGTCTGGCATCCCTCGTGTGACCGGAGGCTGCTGGACTCGCGTTCATCGTTACGGTGCAAGTTTCGATATCGGTCGCGTCGGCGGCGCCGCACGGGCGGGCCGGAACGCCGGACGCGACGCCAGCACGGGTGTCCCCCCGCCACCTGCCGTTCCTTCGTTGGCCCACAGTTCATTCGGGCGTCACGAGACATCTCTTCTCTGGTCCCGGCGCCGTTGCGGCCTGGGACCGGCAGCCAAACCCGCAGTGAGGATGACCCATGAGTTCGACGGAACGGACACCGGGGGGCGCTGACGCGGCGTCCGCGCACCTGCGGGGCACGGGCTCCGCGCAGACCGTTTCCGACATCGACAGCCTCGCCATCAACACCATCCGCACGCTTGCTATGGATGCCGTGCAGCAGGCGAACTCCGGCCACCCCGGCACGCCGATGGCGATGGCCCCGGTCGCCTACACGCTCTGGCAGCAGTTCCTGCGCTTCGACCCGGCCGACCCGATCTGGCCGAACCGCGACCGCTTCGTCCTCTCGGCGGGCCACGCCTCGACGCTGCTCTACGCGCTCTTGCACCTCGCCGGCGTGAAGTCGGTCAACAGCCAGTACGAGCGCCTCGGCGAGCCGTCGGTGACGCTCGACGACCTCAAGCACTTCCGCCAGCTCGGCTCGAAGTGCCCGGGCCACCCGGAATACCACCTCACCTCGGGCGTCGAGACCACCACCGGTCCGCTCGGCCAGGGCGTCGCCACCAGCGTCGGCATGGCGATCGCCGAGCGCTGGCTCGCCGAGCGCTACAACAAGCCCGACTTCAAGCTGTTCGATTATCGCGTCTACGCGCTCGGCGGCGACGGCTGCATGATGGAAGGCATCTCCAGCGAGGCCGCCTCGCTGGCGGGCCACCTGAAGCTGTCGAACCTCGTGTGGATCTACGATTCCAACCGCATCACCATCGAGGGCCACACCTCGCTCGCCTTCAGCGAGGACGTCGCCGCCCGCTTCCTCGCCTATGGCTGGAACGTGCTGCGCGTCGGCGACGCCAACGACTGCGAGCGCCTGGCCGCGGCCTTCGACAGCGCCCAGCACGTCGACGACCGGCCGACGATGATCATCGTCGAGAGCCATATCGGCTACGGCGCCCCGAACAAGCAGGACACCAGCGCCGCCCACGGCGAGCCGCTCGGCGAGGAGGAGATCCGCCTCGCCAAGAAGAGCTACGGCTGGCCCGAGGACGCGAAGTTCCTGGTGCCCGACGGCGTCTATCAGCGCTTCGCCGAGAAGATGGGCAAGCGCGGCCACGACCAGCGCGCCGCCTGGGAGGAACTCTTCGCCCGCTACAAGGCGGCCCATCCGGAACTCGCCGCCGAGATCGAGGCGATGCAGGCGCGCAAGCTGCCCGCCGGCTGGGACAGCGCCATCCCGACCTTCCCGGCAGACGAAAAGGGCATGGCCGGCCGCGACGCCTCGGCGAAGGTGCAGAACGCCATCGCCCCGCATCTGCCCTGGCTCGTCGGCGGTGCCGCCGACCTCGCCCCCTCGACGAAGACGCGCTTCACCTTCGACGGCGCCGGCGACTTCGAGGCCGGGTCTTATGGCGGCCGCAACTTCCACTTCGGCATCCGCGAGCACGCCATGGGGGCGATCTGCAACGGCATGTCGCTGTCGAAGCTGCGCTCGTTCGGCTCCGGCTTCCTGATCTTCTCCGACTACATGAAGCCGGCGATCCGCCTCTCGGCGCTGATGGAGCTGCCGGTCATCTACGTCTTCACCCACGATTCGATCGGCGTCGGCGAGGACGGCCCCACCCACCAGCCGGTCGAGCAGTTGATCGGCCTGCGCTCGATCCCGGGTCTTCTCGTCTTCCGCCCGGCCGATGCCAACGAGGTGGCCGAGACGTGGCGGACGATGCTGTCGCTGCGCCACGAGCCGGCCTGCATCGTGCTGTCGCGCCAGGCCCTGCCGACGGTCGACCGCACGAAGTACGCGTCCGCCACCGGCGTCGCCCGCGGCGCTTACATCCTGGCCGACAGCGAGGGCGGCGAGCCTGAGGTCATCCTGATGGCGACCGGCAGCGAGGTGCAGCTCTGCGTCGGCGCCCACGAGGCGCTGAAGGCCGAGGGCATCCGCTCGCGCGTCGTCTCGATGCCGTCGTGGGAGCTCTTCGAGAAGCAGGACGAGGCCTACCGCCACGAGGTCCTGCCCCCGCACATTACTGCCCGCGTCTCGGTCGAGCAGGCCTCCACCCTCGGGTGGGACCGCTATGTCGGACTGTCGGGTGCCAAGATCGGCATGCACACCTTCGGCGCCTCCGCACCGCTGAAGGCGCTGTTGACCGAATTCGGATTCACGCCGGAGCGCGTGCTCGCAGCCGCGCGCGCCCAGGCCGGCCGCTAAGTCGCCGGCCGACAGATCGAACGGGAGCGAATTGCCTTGACCGAACAGTCCTCCACCCCCAAGGCCGGAAAGAACCCGCTGGTTGAGCTCGCCGACTACGGCCAGTCGCCGTGGCTGGACTTCGTCCGGCGCAGCCACATCGAGAGCGGCGCGCTGAAGAAGATGGTCGATGAGGACGGCCTGAAGGGCGTCACCTCGAACCCGTCGATCTTCGAGAAGGCGATCGGTGGCAGCAAGGACTATGACGGCGCCTTTGCCGAGCTCGAGGGCAAGGGCGACGTCGACGCCTTCGGCATCTTCGACGTGCTGGCGATCGCCGACATCAAGGCGGCCGCCGACGTGCTGCGCCCCGTCTATGACGCCACCGACGGCGTCGACGGCTACATCAGCCTCGAGGTCTCCCCCTACCTCGCCGACACCACCGACGAGACGATCGCCGAGGCGCGGCGCCTGTGGAAGGCCGTCGACAAGCCGAACCTGATGGTGAAGGTGCCCGGCACGTCCGCCGGCGTCCCCGCCATCCGCACGCTGATCGGCGACGGCATCAACATCAACGTGACGCTGCTGTTCTCCCAGGAGGCCTATGCGGCCGTCGCCGACGCCTATCTCGACGGCCTCGAGGCCTTCAAGGCGAAGGGCGGCGATGTCTCGCGGGTGGCGAGCGTCGCGAGCTTCTTCATCAGCCGCATCGACTCGGCCGTCGACCACGCCATCGACGCGAAGATCGCGGCGAAGGACGAGAACGCCGAGGCGCTCGCCGGCCTGAAGGGCAAGGTGGCGATCGCCAACGCCAAGCTCGCCTACCAGCACTTCATCAAGCTGAGCGAGGGCAACCGCTTCAAGGCGCTCGCCGCCGACGGCGCGCGGCCGCAGCGCCTGCTGTGGGCGAGCACCGGCACCAAGAACCCGGCCTATCCGGACACCCTCTATGTCGAGGACCTGATCGGCCGCGAGACCGTCAACACCATGCCGCCGGCCACGATGGACGCCTTCCGCGACCACGGAAAGGCCGCCGAGGCGCTGACCGTCGACGTCGACGCGGCGCGCAAAGTCCTGGATGATCTCAAGCGCTTCGGTATCGATCTTGATGCAATCACGCAGGAACTGCTGCGCGATGGCGTGACGCTGTTCGCCGATGCCTTCGACAGCCTGCTGTCGACGGTCGCGAAGCGCCGCGTCGAGTTCCTGGGCCCGCGCCTCGACGGCCAGACCCACTCCCTGCCCGCCGATATGGCTCCGCTGGTCAAGGCGGAGCTCGACACCGCCCGCAAGGGCGGCGCGATCCGGCGGCTGTGGGCGCGCGACTCCTCGCTGTGGACCGGCGCGGACGAGAACCAGTGGCTCGCCTGGCTCGGCATCACCGGCGCGGACGCGAAGGAACTTCCCGCCCTCGTCGACTTCCAGAAGGATGTGAAGGCCGCGGGCTTCACCCACGCCCTGCTGCTCGGCATGGGCGGCTCCAGCCTCGGCCCGGAGGTGCTGGCGAAGACCTTCGGCAAGCAGGCCGGCTTCCCCGAGCTGCTGGTGCTCGACTCCACCGATCCGGCCCAGATCGCCACCTTCCAGGCGAAGATCGACCCGGCGAAGACGCTGTTCATCGTCTCCTCGAAGTCGGGCGGCACGCTCGAGCCGAACATCCTCAAGGAGTATTTCTTCGACCTCACGGTGAAGGCGGTCGGCGCGGAGAAGGCCGGCGCGCACTTCGTCGCCGTCACCGACCCCGGCTCGCACATGCAGAAGGTGGCCGAGGGCGACAAGTTCCGGAAGATCTTCTACGGCGATCCCGGCATCGGCGGCCGCTATTCGGTGCTGTCGAACTTCGGCATGGTGCCGGCGGCGGTGATGGGGCTCGACCTCAAGCGCTTCCTCGACGCCACCGACATCATGGTGCGCGCCTGCGCCGCCTCCGTGCCGCCGGCCGACAATCCCGGCGCCACGCTCGGCGCCATCCTCGGCGTCGGTGCGGTCAACGGCCGCGACAAGGTGACGATCGTCGCTTCCCCCGGCATCGCCGACGTCGGCGCCTGGATGGAGCAGCTGCTGGCGGAATCGACCGGCAAGGTCGGCAAGGGCATCGTGCCGGTCGACAGCGAGCCGCTCGGCGCGCCGGCCGTCTACGGCAAGGACCGCATCTTCGCCTATCTCCGCCTCGAAGGCGGCGCCGACGCCGCCCAGGACGCGGCCGTCAAGGCGCTCGAAGAGGCCGGCCAGCCGGTGGTGCGCATCACCGTGAGCGAGCCCTACCAGATCGGCCAGGAGTTCTTCCGCTGGGAGATCGCCACCGCTCTCGCCGGCGCGATCATCGGCATCGACGCCTTCAACCAGCCCGACGTCGAGGCGAGCAAGATCGAGACGAAGAAGCTCACCGACGCCTACGAAAAGACCGGCACCCTGCCCCCGGAGGCGCCGTTCTTCGAGGCCGAGGGGATCAAGCTGTTCGCTGACGCCCGCAACGCCGGCGAGATCGAGAAGGCGGCCTCCGAGAAGACCCTCGACGCCTACATCGCCGCCCACCTCGCCCGCCTCGGGGCCGGCGACTATGCGGCGCTGCTCGCCTACATCGAGCGCAACGCCGCCCACACCGAGGCACTGACAAAGCTGCGGACCGTCATTCGCGACGCCCGCAAGGTGGCGACCTGCGTCGGCTTCGGCCCGCGCTTCCTGCACTCGACGGGCCAGGCCTACAAGGGCGGGCCGAACTCCGGCGTGTTCCTGCAGATCACCGCCGACGACGCCAAAGACCTCGCGGTGCCGGGCCACACGTATGGCTTCAGCATCGTCAAGCAGGCGCAGGCCCGCGGTGACTTCGACGTGCTGGCCGAGCGCGGCCGGCGGGCGCTGCGCGTCCACCTCGGCAGCGACGTCGGCGCCGGGCTCGCCCGCATCGCCACCGCCGTCGAGCGCGCCCTCGGCTGAGGTCCTCCGAGGCCCCTGCCCCATCAAGATCCGGCGGCCGGAGTGCACCGGCCGCCGCCAACCCTTCCGGGAGAGACGAGAATGCAGCTTGGAATCGTCGGCCTCGGCCGCATGGGCGGCAACATCGCCCGCCGCCTGACCCGCGCCGGTCACACCTGCGTCGTGTGGGACCGCAACGACGCGGCCGTGAAGGAGCTCGCCGGCGAGGGCTGCGTCGGGGCGTCCGGCCTCGAGGACATGGTCTCGAAGCTCGACGCGCCGCGCGCGGTCTGGGTGATGCTGCCGGCCGGCGCGCCGACCGAGGACACGGTCGCCGCCTTCGCCAAGCTGATGGCCTCGGGCGATACGATCATCGACGGCGGCAACAGCTTCTACAAGGACGACATCCGTCGCGCCGAGGGGCTGCGCGAGAAGGGCCTGCACTATGTCGACGTCGGCACGTCCGGCGGCGTCTGGGGCCTGGAGCGCGGCTACTGCATGATGATCGGCGGCGACAAGGAAGCCGTCGACCGCCTCGACCCGATCTTCGACACGCTCGCCCCCGGCCTCGGCGACATCCCGCGCACCCCCGGCCGCGAGGGCCTCGATACCCGCGCCGAGCGCGGCTACATCCACGCCGGCCCGCCCGGCGCCGGCCACTTCGTCAAGATGGTCCACAACGGCATCGAGTACGGCCTGATGCAGGCCTATGCCGAGGGCTTCGACATTCTGCGCAACAAGGACTCGAAGGAGCTGCCGGAGAACGAGCGCTACTCGCTCGACCTCACCGACATCTCCGAGGTCTGGCGGCGCGGCAGCGTCATCTCCTCCTGGCTGCTCGACCTCTCCGCCATGGCGCTGGTCGAGAACCCGACGCTGTCGGAGTACACCGGCTCGGTCGCCGATTCCGGCGAGGGCCGCTGGACGGTGATGGCGGCGGTCGAGGAGGCGGTGTCGGCGGAAGTGCTGACGGCGTCGCTCTATGCGCGCTTCCGCTCGCGCCAGGAACACACCTTCGGCGAGAAGCTGCTGTCGGCCATGCGCTTCAAGTTCGGCGGCCACGTCGAGCGGCCGACGGGCGGCTGATCCCATGAACGATCAGGTGACGCTCGGGCATGCGAGGATGCCCTCTGACGCCGCGCCGGCCCCGCCGGCGACGATGTTCATCTTCGGCGCCTCGGGCGACCTGACGAAGCGCCTGTTGATGCCGGCGATCTACAACCTCGCCTTCGAGGGGGTGCTCGATCCCGAGTTCCAGATCATCGGCGTCGACCACATCGCCCGCTCCGAGGACGACTACCGGGCGTTCCTGACGGAGTCGGTGCGTGACCTGATCGCGCGCAGCACCGACGGCTCCGCCTCGATCGACGAGGAGGTGTGGTCGTGGCTGATCAGCCGCATCGGCTACGTCGCCGGTGATTTCGACGACCCGGCCACCTACGAGACCCTGAAGTCGCGCATCACGCCGCGGGCGGACGGCTCGACCAACGCGGTGTTCTACCTCGCCGTGGCGCCGCGCTTCTTCGGCTCGATCCCGGAGAAGCTCGCCGCCGGGGGGCTGCTCGAGGAGGGCGAGAAGTCCTTCCGCCGCATCGTCATCGAGAAGCCGTTCGGCAACGACCTCGCCTCTGCGAAGGCGCTGAACGCCCACCTGCTCGGCGCCGCCGAAGAGCACCAGCTGTTCCGCATCGACCATTTCCTCGGCAAGGAGACGGTGCAGAACATCATGAGCCTGCGCTTCGCCAACGGCATCTTCGAGCCGATCTGGCGGCGCGAGTACATCGAGCACGTGCAGATCACCGCCGCCGAGACGGTTGGCGTCGAGACGCGCGGCAAGTTCTACGACGCCACCGGCGCGCTCCGCGACATGGTGCCGAACCACATGTTCCAGCTCCTCGCGACCACCGCGATGGAGCCGCCGAACTCCTTCGACGCCGACGCCATCCGCACCGAGAAGGCGAAGGCGATCGAGGCGATCCGCATCCAGTCGCCCGGCGAGGCGGCGAACTGGGCGGTGCGCGGCCAGTACACCGCCGGCTCCGTACTGGGCAAACAGGTCGCCGACTACCGCGCCGAGCCGGACGTCGATCCGCACAGCCTCACCGAGACCTACGTCGCCATGAAGTGCATGGTCGACAACTGGCGCTGGTCGGGCGTGCCCTTCTACATTCGAACCGGCAAGGCGCTGACGACGCGGCGCACCGAGATCGCCATCCAGTTCAAGCGGGCGCCGGGCGTTCTGTTCGGCAACCCGTCGGCGGGCGGACTGACGCCGAACATGCTGGTCATCCACGTCCAGCCCGACGAGGGCATCTCGCTGCGCTTCGCCGCCAAGGTGCCGGGGCGACGGGTGCGGCTGTCGGAGGTCGACATGGACTTCCGCTACAAGGACTATTTCCAGGCGCAGCCCTCCACCGGCTACGAGACACTGATCTACGACTGCCTGATCGGCGACGCGACGCTGTTCCAGCGCGCCGACAACATCGAGGCCGGCTGGGCCGCGGTGCAGCCGCTGCTCGACGCCTGGCGGGCCCGCATCGGCGACCTCAACCCCTATGCCGCCGGCGGCAGCGGGCCACAGGCCGCGCATGCCCTGATCGGCCGGGACGGCTACTCGTGGCTGCCGCTTTCGGGAGCACCATTGCGGTGACCGAAGCTGCGAACGGCAACGCCGAACTGCCCGCGCGCATCTCGCTCGTCGTCTCGGACGTCGACGGCACCCTCGTCGATCCGACGAAGGCGCTGAGGCTCGAGACGATCGCCGCGGCGCACCGGCTGCGCGACGCCGGCATCGCGCTCGGCATCGTCTCGAGCCGGCCGCCGCGCGGCGTCAAGCCGCTCGCAGACCAGCTCGGCCTCGATGTCTTCGGCGGTTTCAACGGGGGCTCGCTCGTTCACTCCGACCTCACGCCCATCGAGGCGCATGTGCTGCCGCTCGCGGCGGCACAAACCACGGTCCGCGTGCTCGGCGAGAACGGTGCGGAAATCTGGGTGTTCGCCGACGGCGAGTGGATCATCACCGACCCCGACGGCGAGTACGTGCCGCTCGAGCGCCACACGGTGCAGTTCGAGCCCACCATCGTCGCGGCCTTCGGCGACGAGCTCGCCCGCGTCGGCAAGATCGTAGCCGCCTCCAGCGACCACGCCATGCTCGACCGGGTGGAGGTGGAACTGCGCGCCCTTCTCGGCGACCAGGCCTCGGTGGTGCGCTCGCAGGAATACTACGTCGACATCTCCCACCCGACCGCCGACAAGGGCCACGCCGTGCGTGGCTTCGCCCACTATTTCGGCGTGCCGCTGTCGGAGATCGCGGTGATCGGCGACATGCCGAACGACCTGCCGATGTTCGACGTCGGCGCGCTGAAGATCGCCATGGGCAACAGCCGCCCCGAAGTGAAGTCGCGCGCCGACGTGATCACCGGCTCGAACGACGGCGACGGCTGGGCGCAGGCGATGGACCGCTTCGTCATCCCCCGCGCCCCGAAGGGCTGAGGCGCCGCTCTCAGCCTCGCCCAGGCGCCGGCGGGTCATCGACGCCGACGGGCGACGACATCGGGTCGGAGTGGACGTGCGGCGTCCGCCCGGCGAGCCTCAGCGTCCGCTCGAGCAGCACCTCGTAGATCGGCCGGCCGCGCAGACGCTCGGCGACGAGGTTCGAGGTGGCGCAGGTGACGATCACCGGCAGGATCAGCTCGTAGGCGCCGGTGAGTTCGGCGACGAGCACGACGCCGACGAGCGGGGCGCGGATCGTCGACGAAAACAGCCCGCCCATCGCGGCGATAGCGAAGGCCGCCGCCGTTGTGCCCGGCACCACGAAGGCGAACTCGAGCAACGTTCCGACCGCCAGGCCGATGGCGGTGGCGAGCGCCAGGATCGGCGCGAAGATGCCGCCCGGAACCCCCGTCGAGTAGCTCGCCATCGTGCCGGCGAAGCGCAGCACCGCGAGCAGCAGCAGGATCGTGATCGGCAGGTTCTCCGCGACCATCCGCAGGATCAGCGTCTCGCCGCCGCCAACGGCGTCCGGAAGCACGATCGCCAGCGCGCCGACGGCGGCACCGACGACCAGCGCCGGCACCCAGGGCGCCCGGCGGAAGGTCGTCATCGTCCAGTCGAGCGAGAAGACGAGGCAGCGGTTGAAGACGACGCCGAGGGCGCCGAGCAGCACGCCGAGCAGGGCGAAGGCCGGCAGCAGGGCGAGCGGCATCGCGTCGGTGGAGATCTGCAGATCGGGCGCGGTGCCGCCGACGACCTCGGTGGCGAGCGCGCTCGCGGCGGAGGCGATGATGACGGCGGTGTAGGAGCGGAAGGTGTAGGGGAACTGCTTCCGCGTCTCCTCGATGACGAACAGGATCGCCGCCAAGGGCGCGTTGAAGGCCGCGGCGAGGCCGGCGGCGGCACCGGCGGCAAGCATTCCGCGCACGTCGGTGCGCCCGAGCTTCAGCCAGTCGGAGGCTGCCTGCATGATCGAGGCGCCCATGTGGATCGTCGGCCCCTCGCGGCCCGCCACCAGCCCCGACGACAGCGCCAGCACGCCGCCGACGAACTTCACCGGCAGGACGCGCCACCAGCGCACCTCGCGCAGGCCCTCCATGGCGCCCTCGATCTCCTGCACGCCGCTGCCGGCCGCCTCCGGGGCGAAGCGGCGGGTCAGCGCGAAGGCGGCGAGCACGGCGAGCGCGGCGATGACAGCGCCGCAGGCGATGGCGAGCGGGCCTCGGCCCAGCCGCGCCACCAGCCAGTCCGGCCAGCCGAGCAGGAAGTCGACGCTGAGGTGGAAGGCCGCCCCGACCACACCCACCGCCAGCCCGCAGACACCGGCGACGAGATAGAAGGCACCGTCGGAAATGGTGGCGCCCGCCGGGCGGTCCGCAGAATCCAAGGTTTAGTCCCCCCGCGCGAGTCGCGTGCGTGATCCGTGATCATGAGGACATGGAACGGCGGGCAGTGTCGACCGTCCACGGTCGCGGCACCGCACGCCCCCACCTCCGCCACCGTCAAGGACCGCAGAACCCGCTACCCCTTCCCGTTGCGACGCTTGCCTGCCGACCGTCGTCGCGCTAACCCCGGCGCCTGCCGCTTCACCCCCCGGGGCGGCGGCCGTCGAGGCGCCCGTTCCGCGCCCAGCCGATCGGTTTGCCGTGTCCCTGTCCCCGCGTCCCGGCGGCGCTGCCGCCGTCGCCATCCTGGTCCTCACGCCGGTGCTGTTCTCGACGAACCCCGTCATCGGGCGTGCCGCCGTGGAGAGCACGGGCCCGTGGACGCTGGCGTTCCTGCGCTGGGCGCTCGCCGCCGCCGTGCTGTTGCCGCTCGCCGCACCTGCCTTGCGCCGCCACGCGACAACGCTCGCGGCCGAATGGCCGTGGCTTCTCGGCCTCGGCGCCCTCGGCATGCTGATCTGCGGCGGCGGGCTCTACACCGCACTGCAGACGACGACGGCGACGAATGCGACGCTCATCTACACAACGTCGCCGCTCGCCATCCTGGCGCTCGAGCGGGTGCTGCGCGGCCGGCCGATCCGCCGCCGCGAGGCCGCTGGCATCGTGCTCGCGCTCGTCGGTGTGTTGGTGCTGGTCTCCCGCGGCTCGCTCGACAGGCTGGTCGGGCTCCAGTTCAGCATCGGCGACCTGCTGACCCTCGGCTGCGCCGTCTCCTGGGCGGTCTACACGGTGATCCTGCGGCGCCCCGGGCTCGCCGGTCTGCCCGCCCTCGCCTTGTTCGTTTCCGTTGCCGCAGCCGGAGCGGCCCTGCTCGCCCCGCTGATGGTGTTCGAGACGGTGTCGACGGGCGCCTTTCCGGCGAGCGGCACACAGTGGCTTTCGATCGCCGGGCTGGTCGTCCTCGCCTCGGTCGCGGCCTTTCTCGGCTACCAGGCGAGCGCCCGCCTCGCCGGGCCCGCCGTGACGGGCATGATGATGTACCTGATGCCGGTCTCCGGGGTGGCGATGGCGGTGGTCTTCCTCGGCGAGGATCCCGGCGTGGCGGTGCTCGCGGGCTCGGTGCTCGTCATCGGCGGGCTGATGACCGCCACCGCACCGATCGACCGCCTGCGGGCGGCACTGGCGCGCCGGAGCTGACGTCGTGGCCCGGCTGATCCTGCGCATCTTCCTGCCGTTCGCGCTCGGCTATTTCCTCAGCCTAGCGTACCGGCTGGTCAACGCGGTCGCGGCCCGACCGCTGGCGGAGAGCTTCGACCTCGCCGCCGCTGAACTCGGGCTTTTGACGGCGCTCTACTTCCTCGCCTTCGGCGCCGTGCAGCTGCCGCTCGGCACGGCGCTCGACCGCTTCGGCCCGCGCCGCATCGAGGCGGGCCTTCTGGTCGTCGCGGCGGTGGGTGCGGCGCTGTTCGTGGTCGCAGACGGCTTCGTCCAGCTCGCCATCGGCCGCGCCCTGATCGGGCTCGGCGTTTCCGCCTGCCTGATGGCGCCATTCAAGGCCTACAGCCTGTGGGTGCCGCGCGAGCGGCTGGCGCTCGTCAACGGGCTGCATCTCGCCTCCGGCGGGCTCGGGGCGTTCGCGGCCGGGGCGCCGTCGGAGCTGATCCTCGCCGCCTTCGGCTGGCGAGCCCTGTTCGCGGCACTCGCCGTGCTGACCCTCGCCTCCGCCGCCCTGATCTGGTTCGCCGTGCCGCGCGACCACGAGGCGGCCGCGGACGGACCGGTGGCGGCGCCGGACGGCGGCTACCGGGTGATCTTCACGAGCCGCCGCTTCTGGCAGCTCGGCGTTGGCTCGATCGCCTGCCAGGGGACGTTCCTCGGCTTCGGCACACTGTGGGTCGGGCCGTGGCTGCGCGACGTCGCCGGACACGGGCCACCGCTCGCGGCGGCCTGGCTGTCGGCGATGGCGGTGGCGATGGTCGCGGGCTATCTCGCCAGCGGCAAGATCGCCGACAGTGCCGGGCGCCGTGGCGTGCCGATCGCGACCGTCGCCGCGGCCGGGATGACCGCGTTCACCGTCCTCGTCGCCCTCATCGCCGTGCTGCCCGTCGGACCGGCGGTCTGGCTTTGGCCGGTGTTCAGCTTCCTCGCGACCACCGGCACGCTCTCCTACGCCGCGACCACCCAGGCCTTCCCGAGCCACCTCGCCGGCCGCGCCAACGCGGCGCTGAACTTCCTCGTCTTCGCCTGTGCCTTCCTGCAGCAGTGGCTGACCGGCGTGCTGATCGACGAGTTGATGGCGCTCGGCTGGGAGCGCGTCGATGCGTTCCGCGCTCTCCTCCTCGCCGCGGCCCTGCTGCAGGCCGTCGCCCTCGCCGGCGCCTGGGGCCTTACGAAGACGGGTCGCCAAGGTGCGGCTGCCGAGAGGCCCTGAGCCGCCCGGCCCGTCCGGAAAGCGGCTAACGCCAGCCGCGCTCGCGGTAGTAGCGCAGCGCCCCCTCGTGCAGGGGCACGGGGAACGGCTGCTGCACCATGTCCCTGGGCTTCAGGTCGAACAGCGCCGGGTGCAGGGAATTGACGACGGCGAGGTTCTCGAAGACGGCCCGGACCAGAAGATAGACGTGGTCGGCCGATTCCTCCGTCGAGGTGACGAGGAGCGCCACGGTGCCGATGGTCGGCACGTCCTCGGGCGTGTCGCGATAGAGGCCGCCGGGAACGACCGCCGGGCGCAGGGCCGGGTTGGCGCTCACCACCTTCGCCACCAGGTCGGCCGGAAGCGGAACGATGTCGGTGTCGCAGCTCGTCGTCGCCTCCTGCAGGAGCCCGGTCGGATTGCCCGCCATGTAGATCGCTGCATCGACCTTGCCGTCACAGAGGGCGTCCGCCTCCTCGGTCGGCGCCACCTCGACGACGGCTGCGAAGTCGCTCAGCGTCCATCCGCGGGCAGCGAGCAAGATGTCGAGGAGAACACGCTGGCCCGAGCCCGGCGGCCCGACGGCGACGCGCTTGCCCTTCAGGCCGTCGAAGTCGTCGATGTCGCTGTCCTCGCTCACCACTACGCTCAGCGTCTCGGAGTGAAGGGCGAACACCGCCCGCAGCGCCGCGCTCGGCCCGGCGGCAGCGAAGCGGTCGCGGCCGAGGGCAGCGTCGGCGACGACGTCCGACTGGGCGATGGCGAAATCGACGTGGCCGTCGCGCAGCGCCTCGAGGTTGGCGACCGAACCTTCCGTCGGCGCCACCACGCAGTGGACGCCCGTCACCTTGCGGGAGCGGTTCACCATGGTGCAGATGGCGCCGCCGGCCGGCAGGTAGACGCCGGAGACCGTGCCGGTGCCGATGCTGAGCGTGTCCGTCTGCACCGACGCCACCGGCTGCGCGGCGGCCACGCCGACCATGAACCCTGCGCCCAGAATCCCCAACCATGCCGACGACAGACGCACGCCCACACCTCCCGACACCGCCGCCCGAGTCACGGCGGCCACACGACCCGGCAAAGTATGCACATCCGGGAAAAATGGAATAAGCCAATATTGACTGCGTCCTTTCCGCCGCTCGAAAGGACTTGTTGCAACCGCCGCGCCATCGGCAGGCCGGCGGGCCGCGAAACTCTCCGGCGGCGCCATCGGCTTCACGCCGCTCGGGAATCGGCGGAATGCCTGCCGGTCGGCGGGCGCCGCCGACGACTGGCGGGCGGCGGGGATATTGGTCGGGGCCCCGGCCGCAACGGTGCGACATGACAAACCGGTGCAGGCAATTCCGCCCAGGATGGAGCCATTTTCGCTGGCCGTCGCCCGAAAGACATTGACTTCGCCGGGGTTGGACTTATTTTCCACCTCGGTGAACGGACGCCTCGCGGCGGCCGTCAGGCGTATTCGGTCCGGCAGATCGTCGCGATCGCACGCCGCCTAAACTTACGGTTACATGAGCTTCGAATCTCTCGGACTGAGCGAGAAAGTTCTCGCGGCGGTTGAGGCCGCCGGCTATCGCGAGCCCACCCCCATCCAGGCGGGCGCGATCCCGCACGTGCTGGCGGGCAAGGACGTTCTGGGCATCGCCCAGACGGGCACCGGCAAGACGGCCTCGTTCGTGCTGCCGATGCTGACGCGGCTCGAACAGGGCCGGGCGCGGGCACGCATGCCGCGGACCCTGATCCTGGAGCCGACGCGTGAGCTCGCCGCCCAGGTCGAGGAGAACTTCGTCAAGTACGGGGTGAACAACAAGCTCTCGGTGGCGCTGCTGATCGGCGGCGTCTCCTTCGAGGACCAGGACCGCAAGCTGTCGCGCGGCGTCGACGTGCTGATCGCGACGCCCGGCCGCCTGCTCGACCATTCCGAGCGCGGCAAGCTTCTCATGCAGGGCGTCGAGATCCTCGTCATCGACGAGGCCGACCGCATGCTCGACATGGGCTTCATCCCGGACATCGAGCGCATCTGCAAGCTCATCCCGACCACCCGGCAGACGCTGTTCTTCTCGGCGACCATGCCGCCGGAGATCCAGCGCCTCGTCGCGAGCTTCCTCAAGGATCCGATCCGGGTCGAGGTGTCGCGCCCGGCAAGCACGGTCGACAACATCACCCAGCGCCTCGTCGCCACCGGCACCTCGCCGCAGGACAAGCGTGACACGCTGCGCCGGCTGATGGAATCGGCCGAGGGCCTGAAGAACGCGATCATCTTCTGCAACCGCAAGCGCGACGTCGCCACCCTCTACCGAGCTCTGCAGCAGCACGGCTTCTCGGTCGGCTCGCTGCACGGCGACATGGACCAGCGCGCCCGCACCACGACGCTCGAGAGCTTCCGCAAGGGCACCCTCACCTTCCTGGTGGCAAGTGACGTCGCAGCGCGCGGCCTCGACATCCCGGATGTCAGCCACGTCTACAACTTCGATGTGCCGCATCACGCTGAGGACTATGTCCACCGCATCGGCCGCACCGGCCGCGCGGGCCGGACCGGAGCGGCGCTGACGATCGCCACTGGCGCCGACAGCAAGGCGATCGCCGCCATCGAAAAGCTCATCGGTCGCAAGATCGAGTGGGCCGACGGCGCCCCCGCGGCCGACGAGGCCGCCGCGCCAACCGAGCGCCGCGGCCGTGGTGGCCGCTCGGCGCCGCGTGAGGCGGCGCCCGTCGCCGAGCACGGCACGGAGGCGCCGCGCCCGGCGCGCGGTCGTGGCCGTGGACGCTCGGCGAAGCCGGTGGCCGCCGAGGCTACCGAAGAAGGAACGGTCGTCGAGGCTGGCGCCGCTGTCGAAGCTGCGCCTGCCGAGCCGGTGGCAGCGGAACGTCCGCGGCGGCAGCGGGCCGTCGCGTCGGACCCGGAGTCCCGCAGCAGTCGCAGCCCGCGCTCCGAGCGGAGCGCGCGGCCCGAGCGGGCGCCGCGGGCGGAACAGTCCCCGCGCCCCGAGCCGGCCCCGCGTTCCGAGCCGGCTCCGCGCTCGGAGCAGGCCGCGCGGCCCGAGCAGGCGCGCAGGTCGGAGCAGTCGGCGCGACCGGAGCAGGCCGCTCGCAACGAGCGCCGCGACAGGCCGGAGCCGGTTCGGCCCGACAGCCTCGGTGGACGCAACGAGCGTCGGGGCGATCACCGCCGCGGCGAGGATCGTGACGACCGGCCGGTGGTGGGTCTCGGCGACCATGTGCCCGCCTTCCTGCTGCGCCCGACCCGCATGCCGCGCCCGACGCGGGCCGGCGAGGTCGACGACGCCGAGGAAATCCTCGCCGACGCGAGCTGAATACGACGACGGCGCCCGAGCGGCGCCATGATGAACCGCGCGACACCCGTCGCGCGGACTGCCGCCAGCACCGGGTCCGCGCCGCTTCCGTGTGGCGCCAGCGGCCGGGAAACGCCTCCTTAACGACGTCTGGCTACGTTTCCCCCGTCGCGTGCCCCACGGGCGCCGATGGTGCGGGAGGCGGGGATGACGTCATCGGCGGAGGGATCGGCGCCGGCGCAGCCGGACGGTGGCGCGCCTGATCGGATCGCGGCAGCCGGCCCGGCCAGCGCAGACCTGGCAAGCGCAGACCTGGCAAGCGCGGGTCAAGCAGCCGAATACCCCGTTCCGGCTGATCCGCTGGCGGGCGTCAACCCCGCGCTCGCCTCGGCCTTCGCGGCCATCGCCGCCCTCGTCTCGTCCAGTGACACCGGCGCTCCCGGCAATGCCGCGTCCGCGCTCGCCGTGCGCCGCGCCGCTCTCAACCGCGCGGCCGCCCGCCTCGACGGCGGCCTCGCCGTGCTGGCCGAAGCGCGGCGCGCGCTCGCCGGTGACGCCCCGGCCGCCGCCGTGGCCGCGGCAGAGGCCGAGTGCCGGCGGCTCTCGTGCGACCTCGCCCTCTACTTTCCGAGCCTCGCCTCCGCCGAGGAGCTCGACCCGAGCCTTCCCGGCCGCCCCGAGTTCGAGGCCGTCATCGACCGGCTTTGCGAGACGACGCGCTCGCACGGGCGCTCGTCCTCGATGCTGCTGATGGGCGTCGATCGGCTGTCGCGGCTCGATGCGGCGCACGGCGAAGGTGCGAGCGCCAACGTGTTGGCCGCCGTCGGCCGGGCGATGACGTCGAGCCTCTCGGGCATCGCCCGCGTCTTCCGCTTCGACCTCGACGTCTTCGCCGCCGTGCTGCCCGACGTGCCGCTGCGGCAGGCGGTGGCGGTGGCCGAGAACCTGCGACGCTCGATGATGGGCCGGCGACTGGTGAGGCGATCGTCCGGAGACCTGCTCGGCCGCATCACGCTGTCCGCCGGCGTCGTCTCGACGGTGGCCGATGCCGACCCCGCCGCGGCGGTGGAGCGCGCCGTGCGGTGCCTCGGCGAGGCGCAGTGGCACGGCGGCAATCGCGTTGTCTGCGAGACGGACCCGGCCTTCGAGCAGACGCTGCGGGCGATCGCCTGAGGGCCGCTACGGCGCCAGCGTGGAACGGGACCGCTTAGCGGCGGGCTTGCCTCTCCGCCCGCCCGCCTTCTTCGCCGCCGCCCGGCCCGCCGCCGACTGGGCCAGCATGACCCACGGCCGCAGCGCGTCGGGATCCTCCAGCGCTTCCTCGGGCGCGCGTCGATAGGACGTGAGCACCCGCCGCTCGCCCTTGGCGAGGTAGGAGAAGGCCGCGAGCCCTGCCGCGTCGAAGGCCGGCGCGGTCTCTGCATCGGACTTGAGATAGAGGACGTCGTCGGCGACGAAGGCGACGATCAGGCCGTCGAGATAGACGCTCTGCCCGCCAAACAGTCGGCGGATGCCGACGCGGCCATAGGGCGAGAACAGCTCGTGGAGCCAGTCGGGGTCCATCCTCGTCCCCTCCCCGCGCCTGTCGCCGCCGCGACGGATCAGTCGGCGCGCGTCAGACCCATCTGCCAGAAGTCCGCTTCCAGCCGGGTCGCCTGGCGGAAGATGCCGGCGAGGCGGTCGAAGCGCGCCTCCGACAGCCGCACCGCCGCCGAGGCTTCGAGCGCCGCCCGCGACCGTCGCGCGACCTCACGGTAGCCCTCGCCGGCATATTCGGCGATCCAGTCGCGGTAGGGGTTTCCAGCATCGAGCGCGCCCGGACGGGCGGCGAGCGTCGCGCCGATCTCGGCGTAGCCGACGACACAGGGGGCGAGCGCCACCTGCAGGTCGAGGAGGTCGCCGCGCAGGCCCGTGTCGATCACGTAGCGCGTGTAGGCGACGGTGGCGCGGGCCTCGGGAACCGTCTCGAGTTCGGCCGCCGTCAGGCCCCAGCCTTCGCAGAGCCGCACGTGCAGGCTCATCTCGTCGAGGATCGCCGAGACGCCGGAAGCGGCCTGCCGCATCTCGGCCAGCGTGTCGCCCTTGAAGACGGCCAGCGCATAGGCGCGGGCGAACTGGATGAGGAAGAGATAGTCCTGGGCGAGATAGTGCCGGAAGCTCTCCACCGGCAGCGTACCGTCGCCGAGGCCGCGCACGAACGGGTGGTCGACATAGGCGTCCCAGTCGGACGCCGTGGCCGCCTTCAGGCGCTCGAAAAGATCGCCGCCGTTGTGGTTGCTCAGAGGCGAACCGCTCACGTCGGCAAGGCTCACGCGGGGACGCCGTCCGCAAGCGCGCCAGGGTCGGCCGCCACCAGCGAGACGGATTCACCGCAGCCGCAGGCCGAGACCTGGTTTGGGTTCTCGAAGACGAAGCCGGTCGAGAGCTTCGAGGCGCGGAAGTCCATGCGGGTGCCAAGCAGGAACAGCACTGCCTTCGGGTCGACGTAGACGCGGGCGCCCTCGGTCTCGACGAGCTCGTCGCCGGGCGTCGCCGCGTCGGCGAGCGCCACCGTGTAGCTCATGCCGGCGCAGCCGCCGTTCTTGATGCCGACGCGCAGGCCGGAAACCGGGCGCTCGGACGCCTCGACGATCTCACGAACGCGCGCCGCAGCGGCGGGCGTGATGCTCATGACGGACGGACGGGGACGAAGGCTCGCCATCGCGTTGTCTCCTCCGGCGGGCCGATCCGGCGCCGCCACCTCTTGAATGTAGGGATTCGGGAAGGCTCCCGGAACCCCTCGGACGACAATGAGAATTGGTCGAAGCCCAAACTCTCGCTGCCGGTCAGTAATTCGCCCACAGGCCGGGCGTCGCGAGCTCGACCAGATGGCCGTCCGGATCCCGGAAATACAGGCTGACGGCACCGCGCGGCCAGACCATCTCCGACTCGATCTCCACCCCGGCTTCCGCGAGCCGCGCGCGCCATGCAGCGAGGGAGTCCGCCGCAATCGCGAAGGCGAAGTGCATCGGCCCGCTGCCGTCGTGCGGCGGTATGGAGCCGCCGGGCAGGGTCACCGTCTCCTGGGTCGCGCCGCGCAGGAACAGCAGGAAGACGCCGGCCGGCCCAACCGGGTAGGCGCAGAGCCGCTCGTCCGCGAACATCGGTGCGAAACCGAGCACCCCCTCGTAGAACGACCGCGCCTTGGCGAGGTCGTCGACATAGACGCCGGTCTCGAGGACGCCGGTGATCGGCGGCGCGGCACCCATCGTTCAGTACCAGTCGAGGGCGACCTTCGCCTCTTCCGACATCCGGCTCGGGTCCCACGGCGGATCGAAGGTCATCGCCACCTTGACGTCGCCGACGCCCTCGACGGAGGCGACGGCGTTCTGCACCCAGCCCGGCATCTCGCCGGCGACGGGGCAGCCCGGCGCTGTCAGCGTCATGTCGATCGCCACCGTGCGGTCGTCGTCGATGTCGATCTTGTAGATGAGCCCGAGCTCGTAGATGTCGCACGGGATTTCGGGATCGTAGACCGTCTTCAGGGCGGCGACGATGTCGCCCGTCATCCGGTCGAGTTCTTCCGGCGCGATGGCGGAGACGGCTGCGGGCGCCGCCGTGCCTTCCGGCACCGGCGCGGCGTCTTGCGTCATCAGCGTGGCATCATCCATGACAGTCTCGCTCATGCGAAGAATCTATGGGCCTTGTCGATGGCATCTGCAAGGCGGTCGACCTCGGCCCGGGTGTTGTAGAGCCCGAACGAGGCGCGGCAGGTGGCGGTGACGCCGAGGCGGTCCATCAGCGGCACCGCGCAGTGCGTGCCGGCCCGGACCGCGATGCCCTCGCGGTCGAGGATGGTGGCGACGTCGTGCGGGTGGGCGCCTTCCAGCGCGAACGAGACGATGGCGCCGCGGCCCGGCGCATGGCCGTAGGTGCGCACGGAATTCAGCCGCGACAGCCGCTCGTCGGCATAGTCGCGCAGGTCGTTCTCGTGGGCCGCGATCGCTGCCCGGCCGAGGCCGTCGACATAGTCGATCGCCGCGGCGAGCCCGATCGCCTGGGCGATCGGCGGCGTGCCGGCCTCGAAGCGGAACGGCGGGTCGCCGTAGGTGACGCCGGTCTCGCTGACGGTGCGGATCATCTCGCCGCCGCCCTGGTAGGGCCGCATCGCGTCGAGCAGCGAGCGCTTGCCGTAGAGCACGCCGATGCCGGTCGGCCCGTAGAGCTTGTGGCCGGTGGCGACGTAGAAGTCGGCGTCGAGCGCCCGCACGTCGACGGGCAGGTGGACGGCGCCCTGGCAGCCGTCGACGAGCACCGGCACGCCGCGGGCGTGGGCGATGCGCGTCACCTCGGCGACCGGCACGACGGTGCCGAGCACGTTCGACATGTGGGTGATGGCGACGAGCTTGGTGCGCGGCGACAGCGCCTGCTCGAAGGCATCGAGGTCGAAGCTGCCGTCGTCCTTCAGCGTCACCCACTTCAGCACCGCGCCCTGGCGCTCGCGCAGGAAGTGCCACGGCACGATGTTGGAGTGGTGCTCCATGACGGTGAGGACGATCTCGTCGCCCGCGCCGATGTTGACCCCGCCCCAGCTGGAAGCGACGAGGTTGACCGCCTCGGTGCCGCCCTTGGTGAAGATGATCTCGTCGGTGGAGGGGGCGTTGAGGAAGCGGCGCACCGTCTCGCGCGCCGCCTCGTAGGCGTCGGTCGAGGCGTTCGACAGGAAGTGCAGGCCGCGATGGACGTTGGCGTAGTCCTCCGCATAGGCCTGCCGGATGCGGTCGAGCACCGGCGTCGGCTTCTGGGCAGAGGCGGCGTTGTCGAGATAGACGAGCGGCTTGCCGTGCACGGTGCGCGACAGGATCGGAAAGTCCTGCCGCACGCGCTCGACGTCGAAGGCCGGCGCGATCCTGGTGTCGATCATCGTCATGTCGCCTCGCCTCCGATCGCCGCGAGCCGCGCCCGCAGCCGACCCGTCAGGGCCTCGGAAATCGCCTCGTCGCCGAGGCCCTCGATCGCCTCCGCCAGGAAGGCTTCCAGCAGCAGCGCCTCGGCCACCGCCTTCGGAATGCCGCGGGTGCGCATGTAGAAGAGCGCCGTCTCGTCGAGCCGGCCCGACGTGGCGCCGTGGCCGCACTGCACGTCATCGGCGAAGATCTCGAGCTCGGGCTTGTTGATCGCCTCGGCGCCGTCGCCGGTGAGGATCGCCTGCGTCATCATCCGCCCGTCGGTGCGCTGCGCCTGCGGGGCGACGCAGATCTTGCCCTGCACCACCGAGCGCGCCTCGTCGGCGACGACGGCGCGGAAGCGCTCCTTGCTCGCGCAATCCGGCACGGCGTGGTTCATCACCAGCGTCGCGTCGGAGTGACGGCGGCCGTCGAGATGGGTCGCGGCCTCGAAGCCGACGCGGCTGTCGGGGCCGGAGAAATCGACGAAGCCCTGATCGCGCGACAGCGCCGCGCCGAAGTTCACCGCGAGACGGTCGAGCGCGCTGCCGGCCCCGAGTCGGGTGACGAGGGTGGCGAGATGCAGCGCCGCCTCCCCCTCCTCCTGCAGCCGCGCCCAGGTGACGCGTGCGCCGTCGGCGATGTCGAGCTCGATGGCGGCGCTCGCCTGGTAGGCGATGCCGGCAGGGCCGGCGTGGTGCTCGAGGAATCGCACGGTCGCACCCGTGCCGACCTCGACGACATGGCGCGTGGTGACGGCAACGGCTGCGTCGGCCACGACCAGTGAGAGGATCGCGATCGGTTCGGCGACGGTTGCGCCCGCGGCGACGCGGATGACGACGCCGTCCTGCCAGAAGGCGGTGTTGAGGGCGAGGACCGGGTCCTCGTTGCCGGCGGCGAGCCGGCCGATCGGCAGGTCGGCATCCGGCAGCCGCGCCCGCTCGGCGAGCGAGGCGATCTCGACGGCACCGTCAAGGCCTTCGAGGGTGCTGAGGCCGGGCTCGAAGCGGCCGTTGACGAAGACGATGCGGCGGCCGGCGAGCCCGTCCCAGTCCCACGCCGCGGCGACAGCGGTCGCGGCTGCGGTGGCGTCAGCCGCCGGCGCCACGGGCGCGAGCGCACCGAAGGCGGCGCGCAGGTCGGTGTACTTGTAGGCCTCGACCCGCCGGCTCGGCAGGCCCGTCGCGACCACCGACGCCCCGGCGGCGCGGCGCTGGTCGCCGAGGCGGTCGGCGCCCTCCGGGAGGGCGGCGACGCGGCTCGCGAGGTCCTCCTCGGCGGCGGTCAGGCGTCGGCGCATCTCGGCGTTCATCGTGCCGTCCTCACGCCGCCGCCGCGCCGAGGTACTCGGCGTAGCCACGCTCCTCGAGCTCCAGCGCCAGGCCGGGGCCGCCGGTCTTGACGATCTTGCCGCCGGACAGAACGTGCACGACGTCCGGCACGATCAGGTCGAGCAGCCGCTGGTAGTGGGTGATGACGAGCATGCCGCGCTCCGGCGAGCGGAGCGCGTTGACGCCGTCGGCGACGATGCGCAGCGCGTCGATGTCGAGGCCGGAATCGGTCTCGTCGAGCACGCAGAGCCGCGGCGACAGCACCGCCATCTGCAGGATCTCGTTGCGCTTCTTCTCGCCGCCCGAGAAGCCGACATTGACCGGCCGCTTCAGCATCTCCGGCGAGATGCCGAGCTTGTCGGCCTCGGCGCGCACGCGCTTCATGAAGTCGGCCGTCGACAGGTCCGGCTCGCCGCGCGCCTTGCGCTGCGACGTGAGAGCCGCCTTCAGGAACGTCATGTTGGCGACGCCAGGGATCTCGACCGGATACTGCAGCGCCAGGAACACACCCGCCGCAGCCCTCTCCTCGGGCTCGAGCTCGAGCAGGTCCTGCCCGTCGAGGGTGATCGTGCCTTCGGTCACCTCGTAGTCGTCGCGGCCGGCGAGCACGTGCGACAGCGTCGACTTGCCCGAGCCGTTCGGACCCATGATCGCGTGCACCTCGCCGGCGCCGATCGTCAGGTTCAGCCCGTGCAGGATCTCGCGGTCGCCGACGGAGGCGTGGAGGTTGCGGACCTCGAGCAGGGCATTCGTCATCGTCGTCTCGCTCATGCGTCGTGTTCTTCTCGTTCGCAGCGCCGGTGCTTCCGTCGCCTGTCAATCAGATCGGCGTCATCCCGGACGCGAAGCAACGCGGAGCGATCCGGGACGCAAGCTCACTGTCGGACGCGCCTTCGGCGCGGGCTGGGCGCTCGGTCCCGGATCGGCGCTCGCTCTCGCTCGCTTGTCCGGGATGACGCATCGCGTGCGTCTGCGCCTGTCCGCGACGGCGGCGCCGTCCCTATCCGACGCTCCCCTCCAGGCTGACGCCGATCAGCTTCTGCGCCTCGACGGCGAACTCCATCGGCAGCTGCTGGATGACGTCCTTGACGAAGCCGTTGACGATCAGCGCAACCGCCTCCTCCTGCGGGATGCCCCGCGAGCGGCAGTAGAACAGCTGCGCGTCGGAGATCTTCGAGGTGGTCGCCTCGTGCTCGAACACCGCCGTCTTGGTCTTCGCCTCGATGTAGGGGATGGTGTGCGCCCCGCACTGGTCGCCGATCAGGAGCGAGTCGCACTGGGTGTAGTTGCGGGCGCCGTCGGCCTTGCGGTGCGCCTGCACCAGGCCGCGGTAGGTGTTCGACGAGTGACCGGCGGAGATGCCCTTCGAGATGATCCGGCTCGAGGTGTTCTTGCCGAGGTGGATCATCTTCGTGCCGGAATCGACCTGCTGGTAGCCGTTCGACACCGCGATCGAATAGAACTCGCCACGCGAGTTGTCGCCGCGCAGGATGCAGCTCGGGTACTTCCAGGTGATGGCCGAGCCGGTCTCCACCTGCGTCCACGAGATGCGCGAGTTGTGGCCGCGGCAGTCGCCGCGCTTGGTGACGAAGTTGTAGATGCCGCCGCGGCCTTCCTTGTCGCCGGGGTACCAGTTCTGCACCGTCGAGTACTTGATCTCGGCATCGTCGAGGGCGACCAGCTCGACGACGGCGGCATGCAGCTGGTTCTCGTCCCGCATCGGGGCGGTGCAGCCCTCGAGGTAGGAGACGTGCGCGCCCTTGTCGGCGATGATCAGCGTGCGCTCGAACTGGCCGGTGTTGCGCTCGTTGATGCGGAAATAGGTGGAGAGCTCCATCGGGCAGCGGACGCCCGGCGGGATGTAGACGAACGAGCCGTCGGAGAAGACGGCGGAGTTCAGCGTCGCGTAGAAGTTGTCGGTGACCGGCACGACGGAGCCGAGGTACTGGCGCACCAGTTCCGGGTGCTCGCGCACGGCCTCCGAAATCGAGCAGAAGATGACGCCGGCCTTGGCGAGCTCCTCCTTGAAGGTGGTCACCACCGAGACGGAATCGAACACCGCGTCGACGGCGACGCGCGAGCCGGACGCCGTGCCCGCCCCCTCGACACCGGCGAGGATCTCACGCTCGCGCAAGGGGATGCCGAGCTTCTCGTACATGGCGAGGAGCTCCGGATCGACCTCGTCGAGGCTCTTCGGCCCGGCGGTCGACTTCGGCGCGGAATAGTAGTGCAGCTCCTGGAAATCGATCGGCGGGTAGTGCACCCGCGCCCAGGTCGGCTCCGCCATCGTCTGCCAGCGGCGGAAGGCGTCGAGACGCCACTCCAGCATCCACGCCGGCTCGTTCTTCTTCGCCGAGATGAAACGGACGATATCCTCGTCGAGGCCCTTGCGGACCGTTTCGCTCTCGATCTCCGTGACGAACCCGTACTTGTACTGATCGACGTCGATCGCGCGCACGCGGTCGACCGTCTCCTGGACTGCCGGCATCTCGCTCTCCATCCACGGCGGTTTCAAGGACCGCTGGTTGCAGAAGCCTGATTTCGACGCCTCGCGGCGCCCCTCAGGCGGCCTGTCCGACGCTCGGTCGAAGCCGGGCCACCAGTTTCCGCCACGCGGCGAGGAACCGCGCGACGTCGTCTTCCTGTGTCTCCCAACCGAGACTGACGCGGATCGCTCCGCGGGCCAGCTCGCCCGGAACCCCCATCGCCGACAGCACCACTGACGCGGCGACCTTGCCGGACGAACACGCCGCCCCGGACGAGACCGCGACACCGTCGAGGTCCAGGGCGATCACCGCCGTCTCGGCGGCGATGCCCGGGACCGCGAAGCACGACGTCGCCGGCAGCCGCGGGGCATTGCGGCCGAACACGACCGTGGCGCCACACATAGTGTCGAGGTCGGCTTCGAGCCAGTCCCGAAGGCGGGAACAGCGCTGGATTTCCTCTAAATCGACTTTTGCCGCGGCAGCGGCGGCGCCGAAACCGGCAATCATCGGCACCGCTTCCGTGCCGGCGCGGCGCCGGCGCTCCTGGCCGCCCCCGGTCAGAAGCGGCGGCACCGACAGGCCCGGACGGACGACGAGGGCGCCGACGCCCTTCGGACCGCCGATCTTGTGGGACGACAGCGAGAGGAGATCGGCCCCGAGGGCGCGCATGTCCACCGGGATGCGACCCGCCGCCTGCACGGCGTCGACGTGCAGGAGCGCGCCGGCCGCATGGACGAGGCGCGCCGCCTCCGCGACCGGCTGCACGACGCCGGTCTCGTTGTTGGCGAGCATCAGTGAGACGAGCGGCCGCTGGCCCCGCGCCCGCGCCTGCTCCAGCATGTCGGCGAGCTGGTCGAGCCGGACGACGCCGTCCCCGTCGACGGGCACGACGGCAACGTCGTCCGGACGGAAGCGTCCGCCCGCGGCCACCGAGGGATGCTCGATCGCGGAGACCAGCAGGAGAGGATCGCCTCCGCACAGCGCCGGCGACAGCGCCGTGACGTTCGCCTCCGTCGCGCCGCTGGTGAAGGTGATTTCGGCGGAGGACGGAGCACCGACGAGGGTGGCGACGGCGGTGCGCGCCGCCTCCACGGCGGCCCGAGCGCGTCGCCCCTCGGCGTGCACGGAGGACGGATTGCCCGCGAGGTCCAGCGCCGCGTACACCGCCTCGCGCGCCACCGGCCGCAGCGGCGCGCTCGCCGCCCAGTCGAGATAGCTGCGAGGCGTGCCGGCGCTTGCGCCGCGGCCCTGGACCATCCACATCCCCTGACGCTGGCGAGCCTCGCCCGCGGCTGCGTCCACCGGTTCACGTCGACCGTCGAGACACCGGCCGAATTGAGGCGACGCTTGCAAATCCTTGCGTCACCGACGATAACCGGCGCCGACGAGGGCAGGATAGCACTGTCGACGCGGCTTACGCTGGCGAGCAGGGCTCGACAACGTTTCGAATTGTTCTAACGATTTCCCTTGTAGGGACAGCCCTCTAGGCCGTCAAGGCAGACGGACGAGGCAGTCCCGGAGCCCGGTTTTCCTCGCCGACAGCCCGTCGCGCCGCCGTCGCGACTGACGCTTGCCCTGATCTTCCTTCTCAGGAGACCCTGCCCCGCTATGCCCGAGGTCATCTTCAACGGTCCCGCCGGACGGATCGAAGGCCGCTTCCAGCCCGCGAAGCGCCGCAACGCCCCGATCGCCATGGTGCTGCACCCGCACCCGCAGTTCGGCGGCACCATGAACAACCAGATCATCTACCAGCTGTATTACATGTTCGCGAAGCGCGACTTCGCGGTGCTGCGCTTCAATTTCCGTGGTGTCGGCCGCAGCCAGGGCGCTTTCGACCACGGCCAGGGCGAGCTGTCCGACGCAGCCTCCGCCCTCGACTGGGCGCAGAGCATCCACCCGGACGCCCGCGCCTGCTGGATCGCCGGATTCTCGTTCGGCGCCTGGATCGGCATGCAGCTTCTGATGCGGCGCCCGGAGATCGAGGGCTTCATCTCGATCGCGCCGCCGGCGAACCTGCATGACTTCTCGTTCCTGGCGCCCTGCCCGTCGTCCGGCCTGATCGTCCACGGCGACATCGACAAGGTGGTGCCGCTCAAGGACGTGCAGAACCTCGTCGACAAGCTGAAGACGCAGAAGGGCATCATCATCGAGCAGCGCGTGCTCGAGGGTGCCAACCACTTCTTCGAGGACCGCGTCGACCCGCTGCTCGGGATCTGCTCGGACTATCTCGACCGTCGCCTCGCCGCGACCGCCGACGCCGCCTGAGGGCGGCCGTCGAAGCGGTGACTGCTCAAGCCCGGCGCGCGTGGCCGCTCAGGCCGCCCGCAGCCGCGGCCCGACCCGCCGGCCGCCGGTGAGCGGCCGCGCCACGCCGGTCGTGCCGGGGAAGGTGATCGGCAGGCCGCGCAGGGACCGCACCGCAAGATAGGCGAAGGCCTGCGCCTCGATCGCATCCGCCGACCAGCCGAGCGCGTCGGCGCTGTCGACCATGACGCCCGTGCGGGCAGCGAGCGCCGCCATCAGTACCGGGTTGCGGGCACCGCCGCCGCAGACGACGATACGATCCGCCCCGCCGGCCAACGCCAATCCGCGCGCCACCGTCTCGGCGGTAAACTCCACCAGCGTCGCCGCGGCGTCTGCCGTCGAGAGATGCGCCACCAGCACTGCGGAAAACGCGTTGCGGTCGAGCGACTTCGGCACCGGCCGGGCGAAGTACGGGTTGTCCATCAGCACCGAAAGCGCCGCTTCATCGACCGAGCCGGCAGCGGCGGTGCGGCCGCCCTCGTCCATGCGCGCGCCGGTTCGCGCGCCCATCAGGTCGTCGATGAGGGCATTGCCGGGGCCGGTGTCGAAGGCGACGAGGCCATCGTCGGCGCCGATCAGCGTGAGGTTGGCGACGCCGCCGACATTGAGGATCGCGACGGGCCGCGGCAACGCAGCGGCGGCTGCCAATGCGCGGTGGTAGACGGGCACCAGCGGCGCCCCCTGCCCTCCCGCCGCGACGTCGTCGGCGCGAAGGTCGAACACCACGGGAATGCCGAGGGCCTCGGACAGCGCCGCGCCGTCGCCGACCTGCACCGTCAGCCGCCGCTCCGGCGCATGGAACACCGTCTGGCCGTGGAAGCCGACCACCGTGATGCCGGCGGGGTCGATGGCGTTGTCGGCGAGGAAGGCCCGTACCGCCTCGACGTGCGCGGTTGTCACCACCGCTTCGGCGGCAGCGAGCGCCGGCGGCCGGGCATCGCGGTCGGTGAGCGTCGTCGCGGCGGCCAGCGCCGCGCGGATCGCCTCGCGCTCCGCGCTCGCATAGGGCCGGAAGCCGCTCGGGCCGGGGCGGACGACCGCCTCGCCGTCCGTCTCGATCAGCGCCACGTCGACGCCGTCCATCGACGTCCCGCTCATCAGTCCGATCGCGCGCACGGTCTCCGCCATGGCGACGCCTCCCTTTCGCGTGCAACAGCCCGGTCAAACCGGCTATAGAGCCGCCAGCTTAACACGAGGAGAACCGGCGCCACCGCCGGCAGGACGAGAGACCGAGACGATGACCGACGCCGCCCCTTCCGTCCCGACCGAAGCCGCCATGCCGGCCTTCCGGTCCGCCTTCCTGTCGACGCTGGCGGCGCGCGGCTATCTGCACCAGTGCTCGGACCCTCAGGCGCTGGACGGCCTGCTCGCCGGCGGCACGGCCATGCCCGCCTATATCGGCTTCGACTGCACCGGCCCGAGCCTGCACGTCGGCCACCTGATGGGCATCATGATGCTGCGGCGCTTCCAGCAGGCCGGCCACAAGCCGATCGTGCTGATGGGCGGCGGCACCACCAAGGTCGGAGACCCCTCCGGCAAGGACGAGCAGCGCAAGCTCCTCACCGATGCCGACATCGAGGCGAACAAGGCGTCCATCAAGACCGCCTTCGACCGCTTCCTCAGCTTCGGCGACGGGCCGACCGACGCGATCATGGTCGACAACGCCGAGTGGCTCGACCAGCTCGCCTACATTCCGTTCCTGCGCGATGTCGGGCGGCACTTCTCGGTCAACCGCATGCTCACCTTCGATTCGGTGCGGATGCGGCTCGAGCGCGAGCAGCCGCTGTCGTTCCTCGAATTCAACTACATGATCCTGCAGGCCTACGACTTCGTCGAGCTCGGCCGGCGCTACGGCTGCCGGCTGCAGATGGGCGGCTCCGACCAGTGGGGCAACATCGTCAACGGCATCGACCTCGGCCGCCGCGTCGCCGACTTCGAGCTGTTCGCCGTCACCTGCCCGCTGATCACCACCGCGTCGGGCGCCAAGATGGGCAAGACGGCGGCGGGTGCCGTCTGGCTCAACGCCGACATGCTGTCGCCGTGGGACTACTGGCAGTTCTGGCGCAACACCGCCGACGCCGACGTCGAGCGCTTCCTGAAGCTCTTCACCGACCTGCCGCTCAAGGAGATCGCCCGCCTCGCGGCGCTGCCGGGCCAGGAAATCAACGAGGCGAAGAAGGTGCTCGCCACCGAGGCGACGGCGATGCTGCACGGCCGGGAGGCGGCTGACGCCGCCGCCGAGACGGCGCGGCGCACCTTCGAGGAAGGCGGGCTCGCCCAGTCGCTGCCGACGGTGGAGATCCCGCAGGCCGACCTCGACGCCGGCCTCGGCCTGCTGACGGCGATCGTCCGTGCCGGCCTCGCCACCTCGAACGGCGAGGTCCGCCGCGCGATCGCGAACGGCGCCATCCGCGTCAACGACACGGTGGTCAGCGACGACAAGGCGGTGCTCGGCACCGGCCACATCGTCGAGGGCGTGGTGAAGCTCTCCAACGGCCGCAAGAAGCACGTGCTGCTCAGGCCGGTGTGAGCGGTCGTGCTTCTCTGACGGGCCACGCCGGTTTGACTGCCTAGCAAGAACGTCGCGCGAAGCGCGTCCGTAACCCCTCCCCCCTCGCGGGGGAGGTCGGGAGGGGGCCGCCGCGCGCTAGCGCGGCGGGCTTCGCAAGATGCGGAACCCTCGCACGCCGCCAGCTGCGCCGGCGGCGCCCCCTCCGGCCGGCTGCGCCGGCCACCTCCCCCACGAGGGGGGAGGGGAAACACGCGTCAGTCGCTTGAGCCGAGCGTCGCCGAGAACCTTGCCAACCTCTCCGTCGTCATTCCCGGCCTTGTGCCGGGAACCCATGCGACGGCTGCAGCAGTTGCGTCGGCAAGACGTCGGGTGACCATCATTGCGGCGAGCTATGGTTTCCCGGCACAAGGCCGGGAATGACCCCGTGGTTCGCTACGCAACTTCGTCTCCATCGATCTTGCTGCGCCCGTGCAGCACGCGGATGATCAGGATGCCGTCGGCGGCGATGCGGTAGAGCGTCAGGTACTGGCCGGCAACGAGGCAGCGGAGACCGGGGAGGATGTCCTCCCGTGCGACGCCTGAGTACGGATAGAGCGAGAGTTGCTGCCAGCGCCGCTGGATGGCGTCGAGCACACGGTCGGCAGCAGCCGGGCTCTCGATCGCGATGCTCACCCAGACGTCGATGAGGTCCTCATCGGCCCGATCCGTGCGGATGATGGGCAGCACCGGTCAGCCGCCGCGCTTCGCCGTCTCCAGCCGGCGGCGGGCCTCGGCCTTCACGTCGGCCATCGAGAGGCGGGCACTCGGGCCGCTGTCGAGCCCCTGCTGCACCAGGGCGCGGAGTTCCTCCACCGTGTAGCCGAGCAGGTCGCGCCGCTCCTTCCACTCGCGCACGGCCTCGCGGATAGCCTCGCTGGTGGACGCGTACTCGCCGGCCTCAACGGCACTCCGCACGAAGCCTGCCTGCTCGGCCGTCAGCGCGATCGTGATCTTCTCGACCGTTCCCATCGGACCCTCGCTCGCTCCCCGAATGGTATGCGTTTCGCGTACCAGCAGCAAGACGGGCGCGCTCCGTCGACCAGCCTCCTCCACCCCAACCGCATCAACACTTGAAACACCAAAATTACATCTGTATCGTCCATCCCAATCAGACGGGCCTCGGGCCCGCTAGGGTGGAAGCGACCGAATGAGCCGCGCGTTGTTCCTGCACGGGCCGCATGACGCCCGTGTCGCTCCGTTCAATCTGCGCGAGGGCCGCGAGGGCGAGACGCTGCTCGACGTGGCGGCGGTCGGCCTCTGCGGCAGCGACCTGCACTACTACAAGGACGGCGGCATCGGCTCGGCGGTGATCCGCGAGCCGTTCGTGCCCGGCCACGAGTTCGGCGGCTACCTGTCGGAAGACGTCACCGAGCTCGGCCTGTCGCGCGGCGCCCTCGTCGCCGTCGACCCAAACAAGGCGTGCGGCGTCTGCGAGCACTGCCGCGCCGGCCATCCGAATCTCTGCCCGAACGTCAAGTTCATCGGCGCGCCACCCTTCGACGGCGCCATGACCGACCGCATCTGGGTACCGAAGTCGCAGATCGTGCCGCTGCCGGCGGACATGAGCGCGCTCGAAGCCGTGATGCTCGAGCCGCTCGGCGTCGCCATCCATGCGGTCGACCTTGCGAAGCCGCGGCTGCTCGAGCGCGTCGCCGTGCTCGGCTGCGGGCCGATCGGCCTCCTCATCCTGCAGGTGCTGAAGGTCGCCGGCGCCGGCGAGGTGCTGGCCGTCGACCCCCTGCCCCATCGTCGCGCGATGGCGAAGACGCTCGGCGCGGCTGAGGTCGGCGAGGGCGTCGCCGACATCCGCTCGTGGACCCACAACGAGGGCTGCACGCTCGTCATCGAGGCGACCAACTCGCCGGACGGCTTCCGCGACGCGGTGCTCGCCGCTCGCATCGGCGGCCGCGTCGTGCTGGTCGGCATCCCCGACGGCGACGTCTACACGCTGCCCGCCGCCGAGGCGCGGCGGCGCGGCCTCAAGATCAAGTTCTCGCGGCGGATGGGAGAGGTCTATCCGCGCGCCATCGAGCTCGTCGCGACCGGCAAGGTCGACGTTGCGACGCTCGTCACCCACGAGGTCGGACTGGAGGAGGCACCGGAGGCGTTCCGCCGCCACGCGGAGAACGCGCCCGGCGTGGTGAAGAGCCTGATCTACCCGACACGCTGATCGATGCGCCGCCGCCGGCGGCGCACCTCGAGGCCGGTCCCGCTAGGGCCGGAACCAACACGCGACAGAAACGACGGAGGAGGCAGAGGTGAGGAAATTCTTGCTGACAGCGGCGAGCGCGGTGGCGCTCTCCGTCGCGGTGGCCGCGGGTCCCTCGGGGGCGTTCGCCGCCGACTGGTCGCTCGAGACGGCGGCCGCGCCCTTCAAGGGCACGGAGATCAACGTGATCTTCCTCGACCGCCCCGGCTACCGGGCGATCATCAAGCTCCTGCCGGAGTTCGAGCAGAAGACCGGCATCAAGGTGAACTACGAGATCGTTCCCTACGAGAGCACGCGCGAGAAGGAAGTGCTCAACTTCACCTCCGGCGGCGACCTGACGGTGGCCCTCGTCGACCTCGTCTGGATTGGCGAGTTCGCCGAGAACGGCTGGATCCTGCCGATCGACAAGTTCACCGGCGACGCCGCGATCACCGACCCGAACCTCAAGCTCGACGGCTTCTTCCCGCTGCTGCTCGACGCCTTCGGCTCGTGGGGCGGCGTGACCTACGGCCTGCCCTTCGACAACTACTCCGGCCTGCTGTTCTACAACTCGTGCATGCTGAAGGATGCCGGCTTCGACAAGCCGCCGGCCACCTGGGACGAGGTGATGAACGTCTACGGGCCGAAGCTCACGGACGCCTCGAAGAACCAGTACGCCTACGCCCTGCAGTCGCGCCGCGGCGAGACCCAGTCGGCCGACAGTTTCATGCGCTTCCTGTGGCCGTTCGGCGGTTCGCTGCTCGACAAGGACTTCAAGTCCAACCTCAACAGCCCGGAGAGCCAGGCCGGCCTGCAGTTCCGCCAGGATCTGGCGAAGTACATGCCGCCGGGCATCGTCTCCTTCGACCACGCCGAAGCCGTGAACGCGCTGGCGCAGGGCCAGGTGGCGATGATCACCGAGTGGTCGGCGTTCTATTCGACGCTGAACGACCCGGCGACGTCGAAGATCGTCGACTGCCTCGCCGTCGCGCCGGAGCCGGAAGGCCCGGCCGGCCGCCTGCCGGCACTCGGCGGCTTCTCGCTCGCCGTCGCCGCCCAGGGCACCGAGGAGCAGCAGAAGGCGTCCTGGCTGTTCATCCAGTGGGCGACCTCGGAAGAGATCGCGCGCGACTACGTCGAAGCCGGCGGCGTCTCCGGCCGCATGGCGATCTACGAGGAGCCGGACATCAAGGCGAACTACAAGTTCGTCGAGCCGATGGTCGCCTCCTGGCAGAAGGGCGTGCCGGAGTTCCGTCCGCGCTTCCCGTCGTGGCCGGCGATCTCGGAAGTCGTCGCCGAGTGGGGCACGAAGATGCAGCTCGGCGAGGTCAGCATCTCCGACGGTGCCAAGGAGATCGGCACCCGCATGGAAGAGATCCTGAAGCAGGACGGCTACTACGACGGCAGCAAGAAGCTGCTGCAGTAACCCCCTGACGCAAGGCTCGCGACCGGCCGCCGTCTCGACGCGGCGGCCGGTGCTTCCGGGCGGGTGGCCGGCTCGCGGCCCCCGCCCGCTTTTCCCGAACCCCGAGACTTCTCGCGCGCCGAGTTTTCCTCGCGCCGACGGAGCGCTGCGATGACATCGCTCTATCACCGGGCCCTCGACGACCTCGCCCGCGTCTTCTCCCGCCTCGACGAGACCGCCGTCGACCGTGCGGTCGAGGCGATCGCTGCGGCCGAGCGCATCGCGCTCTACGGCGTCGGGCGCGAAGGTCTGCAGATCAAGGGCTTCGCCATGCGGCTCTTCCATCTCGGCCGGCAGGCCGCGATGGTCGGCGACATGACCACTCCGCCGGTCGGACCGGGCGACCTCTTGATCGTCTCCGCCGGACCAGGCGAATTCTCCACCGTGCTCGCCCTGATGGGCGTGGCGAAGGAGGCCGGCGCCAAGACGCTGGTCGTCACGGCACAGCCTGATGGCGAGGCGGCGAAGCGGGCAGACTTCGTCCTCCCCGTCCCCGCCCAGACGATGGCCGACGATACCGGCCCGGCGACCTCGGTGCTGCCGATGGGCTCGCTCTACGAGGGCGCCCAGTACATTCTCTTCGAGGTGATGATCCTGAAGCTGCGCGACCGTCTCGGCGTCACGCCGGACGCCATGCGCGCCAACCACACGAACCTCGAATGAGCGCCGCCCCGCCGACCCCGAAGCCCGCCGGCCGGCTTAACCCCGGCTACGGCCGCTGGACGCCGGCGCTGTTCCTGGCGCCGGCCGTGCTGGCGCTGCTCGTCATCGGCATCTACCCGACGATCTTCGCGCTCGTCACCTCGTTCCGCCGCTACAACATCACGCGGCCGCGCGACGGCTTTCCCTTCATCGGCTTCGACAACTACCAGAAGGTCCTGACCGACCAGACCTTCTGGGACACGCTGGGGCTGACGTTCCGGTTCTTCCTGACGGTGATGCCGTTCCAGATCTTCCTCGGCATCGTCATCGCGCTGCTGCTGCACAAGCCAGGCCTCGGGCTGTTGCGCACGCTGTCGCGCGTCTCGCTGGTGGTGCCGCTCGCCACCACCTACGCCGTCGTCGGCCTGATCGGCCGCCTCGTCTTCAACGGCAATTTCGGCGTCGCCAACCAGATGCTCGGCTGGTTCGGCATCCCCGGCTTCGACTGGCTCGCCACCACCAATGGCGCGTTTGCGGCGATCGCCATCATGGACATCTGGCAGTGGACGCCGTTCTGCGCGCTGATCTTCCTCGCCGGCCTGTCGATGGTGCCGGTGGAGGTCGAGGAGGCGGCGCGGCTCGAAACCTCCAGCAAGGTGGCACTGCTGCGCTACGTGCAGCTGCCCTATCTCCTGCCCGGCCTCACCGCCGTCCTGATCCTGCGCTCGGCCGACGTGCTGAAGCTCTTCGACATGATCTTCACGATGACGCGCGGCGGCCCGGGCACGGCGACCGAGCTGATCTCGATCTACATCCAGCGCGTCGGCTTCCGCGTCTTCGACATGGGTACCGCCTCGGCGCAGGCGATCCTCTTGCTGATCCTGACGATCATGCTGAGCCGCCTCTACATCCGCGTCTTCTACCGGGAGATCCAGTGATGTCGATGCGCTTCGGACGTGGCATCCACTTCGTCGGGCTCCTGCTCGTGCTGGCCTTTACGTTGTTCCCGTTCTACTGGATGGTGACGAGCAGCCTGAAGGACCAGTCCGACCTTCTGGCCTCCCCGCCGGTCTGGCTGTTCACGCCGACGCTCGACCACTACCGAGAGATCTTCGAGGACCCGAAGATCATCTCGTCGGTGATGCACTCGCTGATCATCGCCACCTCGACGACGCTGCTCGCGATCGTGCTCGGCGCGCCGGCCGCCTATGCGCTCGCCCGCTTCGAGTTCCGCGGCAAATCGGACCTGTGGTTCTGGTTCATCTCCAACCGCATGATCAGCCCGATCGTGCTGGCGCTGCCGGTCTACCTGCTCGCCCAGACGCTCGGCCTGCTCGACACCCACCTGGTGCTGATCCTGATCTACCTCACCTTCAACCTGCCGATCGTCGTGTGGATCTGCACCGACCAGTTCCGCTCGATCCCGAGCGAGCTCGAGCAGGCGGCCCGCCTCGACGGTGCCAGCCAGTTCCTGATCTTCTGGCGCATCTACCTGCCGCTCGGCGTGCCCGGCATCGCGGTCTCGGCGATCTTCTCCTTCATCTTCTCGTGGAACGAGCTCCTCTACGCGCTGGTGCTGACGCGCCGCGCCGTGCAGACGGCGCCGGTGGCGGCGACGAGCTTCATGTCCGGCTACGAGCTGCCGTGGGGGAAGATCATGGCGACCGGCACCGTCATCGTGCTGCCGGTGACGATCTTCGCGCTCCTCGTCTCCCGCCACATGGTGCGCGGGCTGACGATGGGCGCCACGAAATAGAACTCGCGAGGGGGACTGCGATGAGCGAGCGCTTCGGCGTCAACCTGTCGTTCTGCGTCAAGCGCTGGGTGACACCGGCGCTGTGGGCGCGATTGGTGCGCGAGGAGCTCGGCGTCGGCCTCGTGCAGCTCTCCTTCGACCTCGTCGACCCGACGTGGCCGGACGCCCTGCTCGACCGTCAGGCGCACGCGATCCGCGAGGCGACCGCGGCGCACGACGTTACCGTCCACAGCGCCTTCATCGGCCTCGCCCACTACACCTACAACCAGCTGCTCCACCCCGATTCGGCCGTGCGCGACGTCGCGGAAGCCTGGCTCGGCCGCGCCTACCGCTTTGCGGCTCTGGCCGGCATTCCCTCCGTCGGCGGCCCTCTCGGCGCCATCGCCTCGCGCCCCGACGCCCACGAGGCGGATGCGATCGATGCGGCCGACTACGCCGACCTCCTCGCCCGCATGCACCGGCTCGCCGCGGTGGCGAAGGCGCACGGCCTGACGGAGCTCTATGTCGAGCCGACGCCGATGCGCCGCGAGTGGCCGTCGACGATCGCGCAAGCCGAGCAGATGATGGCGGACGTGCGCGGGTCGGCCGTGTCGTGGCGCTACTGCGTCGACTGGGGCCACGCCACCTTCGAGCCGCTCTATGGACGCTACCGGGCGCGGATGGAAGGATGGCTGGAAGCGCTCGGGGACGACATCGGCATGCTCCACATCCAGCAGACGGACGGCCAGTACGATCGGCACTGGGACTTCACCGAGGCCGGCATGGTGGAGCCGACTGCCGCGGTGGCGCTGCTCGCCCACACCGGCCATGGCGACAAGCCGGTGTTCCTCGAGGTCTTCTACCCCTTCGAGCGCGACGACGCCTCGGTGCTCGACGTCGTCCGCCGCTCCGTGGCGGTGCTGAAGCCCGCCTTCGCGAGGGGCTGAGGGCGTGGCCGAGAGCCTCGTGACCCTGCCGTCCGGCGACGGCGCCCTGCTGCGCCTCGACGATCTCGACGCCGAGCGCGTCCGGGCGCGGGTCACCTGGTACTATTATGTCGGCGGCCTCACTCAGCAGGAGATCGCCGACCGGCTCGGCCTGACGCGGCTCAAGGTCAACCGCATCGTCGGCCAGGCCCGCGCCGACGGCTCGGTGCGGATCGAGGTGCGCATGCCGCTCGCCGACTGCGTCGCCTTGGAGGAGGCGCTGAAGGCGCGCTATGGTCTCACCGAGGCGGTGGTGGTGCCGGCGGTCGGCGAAGACGACCAGCAGCGGGTGATCGGCGAGGCGGCGGCGGCGCTGCTCGACCGGCTGATCGTCGGCAAGCAGTCGATCGGCGTGGGGTGGGGGCGGACGCTCTCGGCCACGGTGCGGCGGCTGCCGCCGCGGAAAGCGTCGGGGCTGTGGGTGGTCGCCCTGATGGGCGGCCTCACCCGCGGCTCCGGCACCAACACGTTCGAGGTCTCGACCGAGCTGACGCGCATGCTGGAAGCCGAGTGCCACTACATGGCGGCCCCCGTCTACTGTCCGAGCGTCGAGAGCCGCGCGACGCTGCTCACCCACTATGGCCTCGCCGACGTGATGCGGCGGGCCCGCGAGGTCGACATCGCGCTCGTCTCCTGCGGTGACCTCTCGACCCGGTCGAACCTCGCCGCCACCCAGATCGTCGCCGAGAACGCCGAGGGTCTGAAGAAGGCTGGCGCTGTCGGCGATATGCTGGCGACCTATTTCGATGCCGACGGCAATCCCGTCGACCATCCGCTCAACCAGCGCGTCATGGCATTGCCGCTCGCCGATCTGCGCTCGATCCCGACGACGATCCTCGCCTCCGGCGGCGTTCACAAGGTGGCCGTCATCCGCGGCGCGCTCGCCGCCCGCTACGTCAACCACCTCGTCACAGACGAGGCCGTGGCCCGGGCGCTGCTGTGACGACGCCCCCCTCCCCCGATGCCACCCTTCTCGCCGTCGACGTCGGCACGCTGTCGGCGCGTGCCGGCCTGTTCGGCGCGGACGGCACCTGCCTGGCGACCGCGACCGCTCCGTTCACCCTGCTGAAGCCGCTCGAGCACCATGCCGTCTACCGCATGGACGAGATCTGGGCGGCGACGACGGCGGCGATCCGCGCCTGCCTCGCCGCCGAGCCCGACGCCGCCCGCCGTGTCGCCGCCGTCGCCTTCGACGCCACCTCCTCGCTCGCGCTGCGGGCCGACGGCGAGCGGCCGCTCGACGGCGACGCCGATGTGGTCTGCTGGATGGACCACCGCGGCGAGGCGGAGGCCGAGGAGATCGGCGCCACCGGCGACCGCTGGCTCGGATACGTCGGCGGCAGCGTTTCGCCGGAGATCAACCTGCCGAAGCTCCTGTGGCTGAAGCGGCACCGGCCGGCAGCGTGGGCGCGCCTCACCGCCGCCCGCGACCTCTGCGACGAGCTGGCGCTCCGCCTCACCGGCGCCGACCGCCACTCGCTCTGCGGCCTCGCCGCCAAGTGGCCCTACCTGCCGAACGACCCCGACCCGTGGCGGCGCGACTTGCTGGCCCACCTCGGCGTCGCCGACCTGTTGCGCCTCGGCCGCCTCGACGAGCCGCCGTCGCCGGTCGGCACCCTGCACGGGCACGTCTCGCCGGAGGCGGAGGCCGAAACCGGGCTTCCGGTGGGAACGCCCGTCGCCGTCGGCCTGATCGACGCCGAGGCCGGCGCGCTCGGCGTCATCGGCCGCGGCTATGCCGGGGCGATGAACACGGTGCTCGCGATGATCGCCGGCACGTCGAGCTCGCACATGGCGTGGGCGGCCGACGAGCGGCAGATCTCCGGCGTCTGGGGGCCATTCCGCGACGCCGTCTTCCCCGGCTTCTGGATGCACGAGGCCGGCCAGAGCCTGTCGGGCGCGGCCCTCGACGCCGTGCTCGACCACCACCCCGGCAGCCCCGGCAAGGCCTCGGGTGAGCACCACCGCGACACCGCCGCGGCGATCCTGTCGGTGCTCGACGCGGAAGGCCCGGCCTTCGCCGCCCGCCGCCACATCGTGCCGGACTGGCTCGGCAACCGCGCGCCGCTCGGCGACGGCAGCGTGCGCGCGCTCGTCACCGGCCTCGGCGAGGAGACGAGCCGGCGCGCCTTCCTCGAGCACTACTATGCCACCGCCCGCGCGCTCGCCTTGCAGGCCCGCCACATCGTCGATCACCTAAACCGCCACGGCTACGCGATCACCCGCGTGACGCTCGCCGGCGGCCACATCAAGAACCCCTTGATGATGCGGCTCTACCGCGACGCGCTCGGCGCCGAGCTCGTCACCAGCGACACCGCCGAGCCGGTGCTGCTCGGCACCGCCATGGTGGCGGCCGTCGCCGGCGGCCTCGCGCCCGACCTCTTCGGCGCCGTGGAACGGATGGCGCCGCGGCAGACGGTGCACGCCGCCGATCCGGCCTGGAAGGCGGCGCACGCCCGCGCCTATCGCACCTATCTCGACCTCTTCGAGGTCCGCAATCGCATCGAACGGGACGCCCGCGCGCTGATGGCGACGACGGGACAAGGCATGGCGGGAGCCGCGTAATGGCGTTTCTGAAGATCGACGACGTCGTCAAGCGCTACGGCGACCACCTCGTCATCGACCGCGTCAGCCTGTCGGCGGAAAAGGGCGAGTTCGTCGTCTTCGTCGGCCCGTCGGGCTGCGGGAAGTCGACGCTCTTGCGCATGATCGCCGGCCTGGAAGAGGTCACCGACGGCGACATCTCGATCGACGGGCGCGTCGTCACCCACGTCGAGCCGGCCGCCCGCCAGGTGGCGATGGTGTTCCAGTCCTACGCGCTCTACCCGCACATGAGCGTCAAGGAGAACATGGCCTTCGGCCTCGTGATGGCGAAGACGCCGAAGCCGGAGATCGAGAAGCGCGTCGCCAACGCCGCCCGCATCCTGCAGATCGAGCAGCTGCTCGACCGCAAGCCGCGCCAGCTCTCCGGCGGCCAGCGCCAGCGCGTCGCCATCGGCCGCGCCATTGTCCGCGATCCGAAGCTGTTCCTGTTCGACGAGCCGTTGTCGAACCTCGACGCGGAGCTGCGCAGCCAGATGCGCGTCGAGATCGCCCGCCTGCACCGCGACCTCGGGGTGACGATGGTCTACGTCACTCACGACCAGATCGAGGCGATGACGCTCGCCGACCGCATCGTCGTGCTGCGCGCCGGCAAGGTCGAGCAGATCGGCACGCCGACCGACCTCTACGAGCGGCCGGCCAACACCTTCGTCGCCGGCTTCATCGGCTCGCCGAAGATGAACTTCCTCGAGGCGACGGTGACCGACGGCACCGACCACACTTTGACGCTCGCTCACCCCGCCTTCGTCGGCGGCGCGGCGACGATCCCGACCCACGCGGCACCGCGGGTCTCGAAGGGTGGCAAGGTGCGGGCGGGGCTTCGCCCCGAGCACATGGCACTCGGCGGGGCCGGCGGCACGGCGCTGTCGCTCGCCGGCGAGTTCGCCGAGAACCTCGGCGGGTCGTCGCAGGTCTATGCCCAGACGCCCGACGGCGACACGCTGACCATCCTCGCCCCCGGCCGCCACGTCATCGACAAGGGCGTGCCGCTCACCGTCGCCATCGACCCCGCCCGCGTGTACCTCTTCGACGGCGACGGCCGGGCGATCTGACGCCTGCCGCTCCATTCGCCTGCCATGTTTGCCCGCCCGCCCTCTCCGGAACCCACCGCCATGACCAGCTTCCTCGGCATCGACGTCGGCACCTCGTCGGTGAAGGCCGTGCTCCTCGACCCGTCGCAGGCGGTGCTGACGGAGGCGTCGCTGCCGCTCACCGTCTCGCGGCCGAAGCCCTTGTGGTCGGAGCAGGACCCGGAAGACTGGTGGCAGGCGACGCTCGGCGCCGTGGCCGCCGTCCGCGCCTCGGCCCCGGAGGCCTTCGCCGGCGTCGCCGCCATCGGCCTCTCCGGACAGATGCACGGCGCGGTACTGCTCGACGGCGCTCACCAAGTGCTGCGCCCGGCAATCATCTGGAACGACGGCCGATCCGAGGCGCAGTGCGCCGAGCTCCTGCGCCGCGTGCCGGACTTCACGACGCGCGCGGCGAACATCCCGATGCCCGGCTTCACCGCCCCGAAGCTCGTCTGGGTGGCCGAGCACGAACCCGAAGTGTTCGCGAAGACGCGCCTCGTGCTGCTGCCGAAGGACTATGTCCGCCTGAGGCTTACGGGCGCTGCCGTCTCCGAGATGTCGGACGCGGCCGGCACGCTCTGGCTCGACGTCGGCAAGCGCGCCTGGGACGACGCGCTGCTTTCCGCCTGCGGCCTCGACCGCTCGCACATGCCGTCACTGGTCGAAGGCTCCGAAATCTCGGCCGACCTGTCCGCCGGCCTCGCCGCGGACTGGGGGCTCGCCGGGCGGCGGATCCCGGTCGCCGGTGGCGGCGGCGACAATGCGGCGTCCGCCGTCGGCATCGGCGCGGTGCGCACCGGCGAGGGCTTCCTGTCGCTCGGCACCTCCGGCGTGCTGTTCTCCGTCACCGATCGTCTCGCGGCGCTGCCCGAGCGGACGCTGCACGCCTTCTGCCACGCGCTCCCCGGCCGCTGGCACGGCATGGCGGTGGTGCTCGCCGCTGCCTCCGCGCTTTCCTGGGTCGCCGGTGTCACCGGCCACGCCGACGACATCGCCGGCCTCATCGGCAAGGCGGAGGCGTTTGCCGCCGACCGCGGGCGCCGCGAACACGCGCCCTTGTTCCTCCCCTACCTCACCGGCGAGCGCACCCCCTACAACGACGCCGGCGCGACCGGCATGTTCCAGGGCCTGCGCGCCGAGCACGGGGCGGACGCGATGGCCTATGCGGTGCTCGAGGGCGTCGCCTTCGGCTTCGCCGACGGGCTCGACGTCTTCAATGCGGCAAGCCTGCCGCTGACGAGTTGCCTGCTCGTCGGCGGCGGCTCGCGCTCGGCCTTCTGGACGCAGATGATCGCCGACGTGCTGCAGGTGCCGCTCGACCTGCCGAGCGGCGCCGAACTTGGCGCGGCCTTCGGCGCCGCCCGTCTCGGCATGCTCGCCGCGGGCGCCGGCAGCGAGGCGGAGATCTGCACCCGCCCGCCGATCCGCCGCACCTTCACGCCCGATGCGGCCGCGCCGGCGCTCTACACCCCGCGCCTCGCCCGCTTCCGCGCCCTCTACGCGGCGGAGAAGACGACGCGATCCGTCCGCTGATCACCGCACCACGATCGCGCGGAAGTCGTTGACGTTGGTGAAGGTCGGGCCGGTCACCACCAGCCGGTCGAGGGCCTCGAACACCGTGTAGGCGTCGTTGTCGGCAAGCCGCGCGAGCGCGTCGATGCCCGCGGCCTTCGCTTGGGTGAGCACGTCGGCATCGATCCAGGCGCCGGCGTTGTCCTCCGACCCGTCGATGCCGTCGGTGTCGCAGGCGATCGCCGACACGCCCGGAAGGCCGCCGAGGTGGATCGCCAGGGACAGCAGGAACTCGGCATTGCGCCCGCCCCTGCCCTTGCCGCGGACGATCACCGTCGTCTCGCCGCCCGAGAGCAGCACGCACGGCCGCTTCGCCGGCTCGCCGTGCGCCGCCGCGGACTTGGCGATGCCGGCCATGACGGTGCCGACCTCCGCCGCGTTGCCCTCGATGGCGTCGCCGAGCACCAGCGGCGTCAGGCCGAGCGCGCGCGCCTTCGCCGCCGCGGCGTCGAGCGCCATCTTCGGCGTCGCCAGCATGTGGACCGCGCCGGGCGCGACGTCGGCCGGCACGTTCCGGCGGATCGCCTCCGCGACATGCGGCGGCACCTCGATGCCATAGCGGGCGAGGATCGCGAACGCCCGCTCCGTCGTCGCCGCCTCCGGGATCGAGGGGCCCGAGCCGATGACGCCGGGATCGTCGCCCGGCACGTCGGAGATCAGGTAGGTGACGCGCGTCGCCCGGCGAGCGGCGGCGGCGAGCCGGCCGCCCTTGATCGCGGACAGCGCCTTTCGGACGGCGTTCATCTCGTCGATCGCCGCACCCGACTTGAGCAGCGCCGTCGTGATCGCCCGCTTGTCGTCGAGCGTGATGCCGTCCGCCGGCAGCGACAAGAGCGCCGAGGCGCCGCCGGAGATCAGGAAGACGACGAGGTCGTCCGGCCCGGCCTCACCGGCCATCTCGAGCATCCGCCCCGCCGCCTCGAGACCGGCGGCGTCCGGCACCGGATGGGCCGCCTCGACCACCTCGATGTGGCGGGTGGGCACGGCGTGGCCGTAGCGGGTGACCGCCAGCCCCTCGACCGGCTCGCCCCACTCCGCCTCGAAGGCCGCCGCCATGCGCGCCGCGCCCTTGCCGGCGGCGAGCACGAGGGTGCGCCCCTTCGGTCGCTCCGGCAGCAGGCCGGCGAAGCGGCCGTCCGGCAGGGAGGCGGCGAGCGCCGCATCGAACAGCGCCTTGAGCAGCGCGCGATCGGAGAGGTCGCTCACCCGCCTGCGCGCCTCAGTCGGCCACGACGCGCTGGCGCTGGGTGCCGAGGCCCTCGACGCCGAGCTCCATGACGTCGCCGGCCTTCAGGAACACCGGCGGCTTCATGCCGAGCCCGACGCCCGGCGGCGTTCCGGTGGCGATGACGTCGCCCGGCTCCAGCGTGAAGAACTGCGACAGGTAGGAGACGATGTGCTTGACGCCGAAGTGCATCGTGTTGGTCGAGCCGTTCTGCATCGGCTTGCCGTTGACGTGGCACCAGAGCTTGAGGTCCTGCGGGTCGGCGACCTCGTCGCGCGTCACCACCCAGGGACCGATCGGGCCGAAGGTGTCGCAGGACTTGCCCTTGGTCCACTGGCCGGCGCGCTCGGCCTGGAAGGAGCGCTCGGACACGTCGTTGATGGTGCAGTAGCCGGCGACGTGGTCGAGGGCCTCGTCCTCCGTGACGTACTTGGCCTTTTTGCCGATGACGACGCCGAGCTCGACCTCCCAGTCGCCCTTCACCGCCGTGCGCGGCAGCACGACGTCGTCGTTCGGGCCGACGATGCAGGAGGTCGCCTTCATGAACAGCACCGGCTCCGGCGGCAGCTTCATGCCCGCCTCGGCGGCGTGGTCGGCATAGTTGAGGCCGATGCAGAGGAACTTGCCGACCTTGCCGACGCAGGCGCCGATGCGCGGCTCGCCCTCGACCACCGGCAGGGACGCTACGTCGATCGCGGCGATCGTCGCGAGCCCGTCCGGGGTCAGCGCCGCGCCGTCGATGTCGGCGACGTGGGCGGAGAGGTCGCGGATGCGGCCGTCGGCGTCGAGGATGCCGGGCTTCTCCTGGCCCGCGGGGCCGTAACGCAGCAGTTTCATGGGGTTCCCTCGGTTTCTTGAATCTATGATTTCAGATTGCTGCGGGATCAGGCGGGCTTGCGGTGGATGTTGAAGCCGGCCCAGGTCTGGCTGACCGGCATCAGCTCGATGTCGTTGATGTTGATGTGCGGCGGTAGCGTCGCGACCCACCAGAGCGTCTCGGCGATGTCCTCCGGCTGGATCGCCTCGGCGCCCTTGTAGAGGGCATCGTAGGCGGCCTGGTTGCCGCCGGTGCGCACCAGCGTGAACTCGCTCTCGCACAGCCCCGGCTCGACGGAGGTGACGCGCACTCCGGAGCCGACGACGTCGCAGCGCAGGTTGTAGGAGAAGTGCTTCACGAACGCCTTCGAGGCGCCGTAGACGTTGCCGCCCATGTAGGGGTAGAGCGCGGCGGTCGACGAGATGTTGATGATGGCGCCCTTGCGCTCCATCAGCGTCGGCAGCATCCGCTTCGTCATCGTCACCAGCGCCGTGATGTTGGTGTCGATCATCGTCTTCCAGTCGTCGAGCTTGCTCTCCGGCGCCGGCGCCGTGCCGAGGGCGAGGCCGGCGTTGTTGATCAGGAGGTCGACGCCGCGGAAGTCCTCCGGCACGGCGTCGAGGGCCGTGTTCATCGCCGCCTCATCGCGGATGTCGAAGCTCGCGCCATGGGCCTTCGTCGGCCCGCCGAGCGTCTCGACCAGCGTCGCCAGGCGATCGGCGCGACGGCCGGTGACGATCACCTTCCAGCCGTTGGCGACGAACTTCTTCGCCGTCGCCTCGCCGAATCCGGAGGTTGCGCCGGTGATGAGGGCGGTCTTTGGCATCGGGCTCTCCCGCGAAGCGCTGCGCCGGACGGCGCGAAATGAGGTGGCACACGGACGCCCGGCCCGCGCGGGTGCCACACATAGCCGGGGATGGCGCCGACGGCCAGTCTCTGCCGGGCGGCGATGACCGTCCCGGCTGGACGGTCGCGGCACGGCGGTGCTATCGCCGCGGAGGTTCAACACGGCTGGAGGACGACATGAGCGAGATCTGGTTCCGCACGGGCGAGGCGACGGTGCTCGCCGCCGAGGGTCAGGCGACGGACGCGATGCCGGAGGTGCTGATCGGCTCGGTGAAGGGCCCGGCCGGGCACGCCTTCGCCTCGATGATGGGCCAGGCGGTCGGCCACACGCGGATGTTCGTGATCCGTGATCTCAATCAGCTCGTCCGCCCGGCGACGATGATGACGACCAAGGTGACGATCGACAGCGCGGCTTACGTCGAGCTCCTCGGCGGCGTCGTGCAGGGCGCCATCGGCGACGCGGTGCTCGACTGCGTCATCGACGGCGTGCTGCCGAAGGACGAGGTCGACGACATCTGCCTGATCATCATGGTCTGGCTCGACCCGCGCTGCGCCACCGACGAGAACCTCGACCGCAAGGACCTCTACCGGACGCAGTACGAGGCGACGAAGCTCGCCATCGCCCGCGCCATGAAGGGCGAGCCGACCATCGACGAGCTCATCGCCAACCGCAAGACGGTGAAGCACTACGCCCTGGACGGCATCGTCGAGTATTGAGAGCGGATCTCTCAGACGTAAAAGACGTGCACCCACCCTCCCCCTGTGGGAGGGTCGGGCCGCCGCAGGCCGTCCGGGGAGGGCGCCGGCGGAGCAGCCGACGGCGTGCGGCGGTGGCGATCGATCGCTGGCGTCGGACGCGGCGCTGCGCGCCGCGCCCCCTCCGGCCGGCTTCGCCGGCCACCTCCCCCACGAGGGGGGAGGGAAAGTACCCCTCACAGCCCCAGCGCGCGCACCGCGTTGCCGCCACAGATCGCCTCGAAGTCGCGCTCCTCGAGCCATTCGACCGCGGCGACGTGGCCGACCGGGTCGGACTCGGCCATGTCGAAGGGGTAGTCGGTGCCCATCAGGATGCGGTCGGCGCCGAACACCTCGATCAGGTACTCGAGCTGGTGGACGGAGAAGACCACCGTGTCGAGATAGACCTGCCGCAGATAGCTCGTCGGCGGCAGCGGCAGGGCGGCGCGGGCGTCCTCGCGGGCGCCCCAGGCGTGGTCGATGCGGCCGGAATAGCTCGCGAGATAGCCACCGCCGTGGACGGCGAGCACCTTCAGTTCCGGAAACTTCGCCAGCGTCCCGTTCATGATCAGGTTGTGGACGGCGAGCGTCGTCTCAAGCGGGTTGCCGATGACGTTGTTGAGATAGAGCTTCGTCAGCCGCTGGCCCTCGGTGAAACCGAGCGGGTGCAGCATGACGAAGGCGCCGAGCCGCTCGGCGGCGGCGAAGAAGGGCTCGAAACGGGGATCGGAGAGCTCCTCGCCGCCGACGTTCGTCAGGATCTGCACGCCTTTCAGGCCGAGCTTCATCACCGTCTCGAGCTCGGCGACGGCAAGCTCCGGCTCCTGCAGGGTGACCGAGCCGAGGCCGGCGAAGCGGTCGGGGCGCTTTGCCACGAAGGCGGCGACCCCCTCGTTGACCATGCGGTGCGCCGTCTCGGCGATCTTCGGATCGACCGTGAAGTAGCACTGCGGCGGCAGCGGCGCGACGACCTGGATGTCGATGCCGGTGGCATCCATCTCCGTCAGCCGGGCGTCGACGTCGGTCATCACGTGGGTGCGGTCGGCGTCCTGCTGGACGTTGATTTCGCGCGTCAGGGCGTCTGCGTAGCGGGCGAGCGGGATCTTCGAGAGGTCGACGTGCGGGCCGGCGAACTTCGCCGCCTCGGGCACGAGGATGTGGCAGTGGACGTCGACTGTGGTCGTCGACGGCCGCCGGGCGAGGCCGAGCGTCGTGTGGGTGCGCGCCGCCGTGCGGCCGTAGCGGTTCTTCGGCTGGGACATCGACGGTCGGCTCCCTCATACGGACGTACGGATGATGGAGGCGACTAGCACGACCGGCACCCGGCCCGAAGCGCGAACCATCGCGGCCGCCGTGGTTCGCCGCGGTCGTCCGGAGGGAGTCCTGCCGCCAGAACGACCGCCGTTCCTCAGTCGACCACCAGCACCGTGACGCCGGCCTCGGCGAGGCGGGCGGCCGTGTCGGCGGGCGGCGCTGCATCGGTGATGACCATGTCGATGCTCTCGAAGCCGCAGACCCGCGCGAAGCCGCGGCGCTGGAACTTGGTGCTGTCTGCGACGACGATGACGCGGTCGACCTGCGGGATGACCGCTCGCGAGAACTCCGCCTCGCCGACGTGATAGTCGGTGAGGCCGTGCACGGGGTCGATACCGCCGATCGAGAGGATGGCGGTGCGGGCGACGAACTGGCCGACGAAGGCCGCCGTCTGCGGCCCGAACACGGCGGCGTCGTCGCCGCGGATCTCGCCGCCGGCGAGGAAGACGCGCGAGCCGTCGGTCTGCGCCAGCACGCGCGCCACCTCGGTCGAGTTCGTCACGACGATCAGTCGCTGCCGCCGCGCCAGCGCGCGGGCGACGAAGATCGTCGTCGAGCCGGTGTCGAGCATCACCGAATCGCCGTCCTCGATCTGGGCTGAGGCGGCGGCGGCGATGCGCTGCTTCGCCTCGACATTCTCCTGCATGCGGCGCGACAGCGGCGGCTCGGTGGTGGCGGCCGCGACCGCCACGGCGCCGTGGAGCTTGCGCACGACCCCCCTCGCCGCCATCGGGCGCACGTCGCGCCGCACCGTCTCCTCCGACACCGCGAGATGCGTGGCGAGGTCGGCGATGGCGAACCTGCCGAGGCTCCGGACGAGGCGGAGGATCTCCGCCTGGCGGGGGCTGAGCCGGCCATCGAGGACGACCTCTGTCGGGCGATCGGGCGCCATCGGCTTGGGTCCTGCGGGTTCCGTGTGGGAATTGTGGATTTTGATGTGGGAATGCAGCTTGTCACACCGAAGACAGGAAGGCATCCTGATCGGGGGCTCGGAGATGCGCCAGGGGTGGCGCGGAAGAGGGGACGATGTCGCCGGCGAAATGGCGGCGGGCGCACCGGGGGGTTGCGCGCCGCCGCGAGGAAGGGGCTGCAGGCCCGTCAAAGCCTGGGGGGCGTCGCATGGTGGCGGCCGCCGGCCTGGTGTGCGCTTGCCTTTGTCTGGTCTTTTCGGGGCTGATGGTCGGGTCTGTTTCGGCCGGCAGCCAGAGCGGGATCCGGTTCGCCCTCAATGACTGGACCGGCCAGCGCATCACGACGCGCATCGTCGGTACGATCCTCACCAGGGCCGGTTTTCGGGTCGAGTATGTCGACGTCAACTACATGGACCAGTTGGAGGAGATCGCGGCGGGCCGCATCGACGTCGCCATGGAGTACTGGTCGACGGCCGGCATGGCGGCCCTTGAGGACGCGGTTGCGGCCGGGAATGTCGGCATCCTCGGCGAGACCGGCATGATCGCACGGGAGGAGTGGTGGTTTCCCGCCTACGCCAAGGAGCGCTGTCCCGGCCTGCCGGACTGGCAGGCCCTCAACGCGTGTGCCTCGATGTTCGCGGTGCCGGAAACGGCGCCGAGGGGCCGCTATCTCGGCGGACCGGTGACCTGGGGAGGCTTCGACGAGGAGCGGGTCGCGGCCCTCGGCCTCGAATTCGAGGTGATGCACGCCGACACCGAGGCCGATCTCTACGCCACCCTGAAGTCGGCCACCGCCAAGCGCCAGCCGGTGCTTCTGTGGGTCTACGCGCCCCACTGGGCTCCGGCCCGCTTCGACGGCGAGTGGGTGGCGTTCCCGAAGTTCACCGAAGAGTGCTACGCCGAGCAGCGCTACGACTGCGGCAAGCCGTCGGGCCCGATCTGGAAGGTCGGCGCGGCCGACCTGGCAGAGCGCTGGCCGGTGCCGGCGCAGGCGGTCGGCGCCTTTCGCATCTCCAACGACGAGATGGGGGAACTGATCGCCCGGGTCGAGGTCGACGGGGTGGACATCGACACGGTCGTGGACGAGTGGCTCGACCGGAACGCGTCGGTCTGGAAGTCGTGGCTCGATTGAGGAGCCGCCGTCCCGCAGTCGATGGGCCCGTGCGCCGATGACCGAGGCGGACGCCATCGACCGCGTCGCGCGGCTGTCGTGCTGGAGCGGTGCGGTCGAGATCGCCCCGCTCGGCGGCGGCATCACCAACCGCAACTTCGTCGTCACCGACACGGTGAAGGGCCGCTTCGTCGCCCGCCTCGGCGACGACATCCCCGTGCATGGGGTGATGCGCTTCAACGAGCTCTCCGCCGCCCGCGCCGCCCACGCCGCCGGGCTGTCGCCGGAGGTCGTCCACGCCGAGCCGGGGGTGCTGGTGACGCGCCACATCGACGGCGTCACCTTCGATCCCGGCATGGTGCGCGCGCCCGAAAACCGCGGCCGCATCGTCGAGCTGATCCGGCGCTGCCACACCGAGGTGCCGAAGTACCTGCGCGGGCCGTCGCTGATCTTCTGGCCGTTCCAGGTGATCCGCGGCTACGCCGGCGCCTTGCGGGACGTCGAGAGCCGCCTCGTCCCCGCCCTGCCCCGCCTCGACGGCATCGCCGAGCGGCTGGAGCTCGCGGTCGGGCCGGTGCGCATCGTCTTCGGCCACAACGACCTCTTGCCGGGCAACCTGATGGACGACGGGGAGCGGCTCTGGCTGATCGACTGGGACTATGCCGGCTTCGACAGCCCGCTGTTCGACCTTGCCAACCTCTCCTCCAACAACGGCTTCTCGCCGGAGGAGGACGCCTGGCTGCTCGAGGCCTATTTCGGGCACAGGCCTGACGCCGGCCTCGACCGCTCCTTCCGCGCCATGCGCTGCGCCTCGCTGCTCCGCGAGGCGCTGTGGGGCGGCGTGTCGGAGCACCACTCCACCCTCGACTTCGACTACGTCGCCTACACCGAGGACTATCTCGGCCGCTTCGAGCGCGCGTGGGCCGACTTCACCGCCACGGAGACCCGATGACCGCTCCCCTTCCGAGCCATGCCGAGATCGTCGTCATCGGCGGTGGCATCGTCGGCTGCAGCACCGCCTACCACCTCGCCAAGGCCGGCGCGAAGGACGTGGTGCTGCTCGAGCGCGCCAAGCTCACCTCCGGCTCGACCTTCCACGCCGCCGGCCTCGTCGGCCAGTTGCGCTCGTCGGCGAACGTCACGCGGCTCCTGAAGCACTCGGTCGAGCTCTACGACACGCTGGAGGCCGAGACCGGGCTCGCCACCGGCTGGAAGATGAACGGCGGGCTGCGGCTCGCCTGCAACCCGGAGCGGATGATCGAGATCAAGCGGCAGGCGACCACCGCCCGCTCCTTCGGCCTCGAGATGCACCTGCTGACGCCGTCGGAGGCGAAGGACCTCTGGCCGCTGATGGACGAGAGCGACCTCGTCGGCGCCGCTTTCCTGCCGACCGACGGCCAGGCGAACCCCTCCGACATCACCCAGGCCTTAGCGAAGGGCGCCCGCATGCGCGGCGTGCGCGTCATCGAGGACACCGCCGTCACCGCCATCGAGGTGAAGGACGGCCGCGTCGTCGCCGTCGTCACGGACGCCGGGCGCATCGCCTGCGAGAAGGTGGTGAACTGCGCCGGCCAGTGGGCGCGCGAGGTCGGCCGGCTCGCCGGGGTGAACGTGCCGCTCTGCTCGGTCGAGCACCAATACCTGATCTCCGAGCCGTTCGGCGTGCCGTCGAACCTGCCGACGCTGCGCGATCCCGACCGGCTGATCTACTTCAAGGAGGACGTCGGCGGCCTCGTCATGGGCGGCTACGAGCCGAACCCGATCCCGTGGGCGGTCGACGGCATCCCGCGCGGCTTCCACTTCTCGCTGCTCGAATCGAACTGGGAGCACTTCGAGCAGATCACCGAGCAGGCGCTCGCCCGCTGCCCGTCGCTCGGCACCGCCGGCATCCGCCAGCTGCTGAACGGCCCCGAGAGCTTCACGCCCGACGGCAACTTCATCCTCGGCGAGGCGCCGGAGGTGCGGAACTTCTTCGTCGGCGCCGGCTTCAACGCCTTCGGCATCGCGTCCGGCGGCGGCGCCGGCTGGGCGCTCGCCGAGTGGGTGCTGACCGGCGACCCGCCCCTCGACCTCTGGCCCGTCGACATCCGCCGCTTCTCGCGCGTCCAGGAGGACGACACCTGGGTGCGCACCCGTACGCTCGAGATGTACGGCAAGCACTACACGATCGTCTGGCCATTCGAGGAATACGCCTCGGCCCGCCCCACCCTCACCTCGCCGATCTACGAGCGGCTGAAGGCGTCCGGCGCCTGCTTCGGCTCCAAGCTCGGCTGGGAGCGGCCGAACTGGTTCGCGCCGGCAGGCGTCGAGCCGGTCGACCGCTACTCGTTCGGCCGGCAGAACTGGTTCCCCCACGTCGGCGAGGAACACAGGGCGGTGCGCGAGCGCGTCGGCCTGTTCGACCAGACCTCGTTCGCCAAGCTGATGGTGACCGGGCCGGATGCCGAGGCGGTGCTGTCGTGGGCGTGCGCCAACGACGTCCGTCGCGCGCCCGGCAAGCTCATCTACACGACGCTGCTCAACACCCGCGGCGGCATCGAGGCCGACCTGGTGCTCGCGCGGCTGTCGCCCGAGGCCTACTACGTCGTCATCGGCACCGGCTTCCGCACCCACGACGTCGACGTGCTGAATCGCTCGGTGCCGGACGGCGCCCGGGTGACGTTCGAGGACATCACCGAACGGAACGGCGTGCTCGCCCTGATGGGGCCGCGGGCGCGCGACGTGCTCGCTGCGGTGACGGACGCGGATGTCTCCAACGCCGCCTTCCCCTTCTACACCCACCAGGAGCTTTCGATCGGCGACGCCAAAGTGCGGGCGCTGCGGCTCACCTTTGTCGGCGAGCTCGGCTACGAGCTGCACATGCCGCGCGAGCACATGGCGGCCGTCTACGACGCGCTGATGGCCGCGGGGGCAGCCCACGGCATCGCCAACGCCGGCTACCGGGCGATGGACTCGCTCCGGCTCGAGAAGGGCTACCGCGTCTGGGGCGCCGACATCTCCCCCGACCACACCCCCTATGAGGCCAGCCTCGGCTGGTCGGTGAAGCTGAAGAGCAACGTGCCCTTCCTCGGCCGCGACGCGCTGGTGGAGCGACAGGGCCGGCCGCTGCCGAAGCGCTTCGTCGGCTTTGCCGTCGATGACGCGGACGTGGTGCTGCTCGGGCGCGAGACGATCTACCGGAACGGCGTGCCGGTCGGCTACCTGTCGAGCGGCGGCTATGGCTACACGGTGGGGAAGAACCTCGGCTACGGCTACGTCCGCCACGCCGACGGCATCGACGACGCCTGGCTGACGACCGGCACCTACGAGCTGGACGTAGCGTCGGTGAAGGTGCCAGCGACGATCGCCCTTGAGCCGTTCTACGACCCGAGATCGGCGCGGGTGATGGCCTGACGACCGGCAGCGATCGAACTGGTCTGGCGTTCAGACCAGTTCGCGGCCGGCCTTTTCCAGATCGTCGAGGTAGCGCTGCTTCCAGGCGTGGTTGAGGTCGGTCGCCTGGCGCTGGGTGAAGGCCTTCAGTTCCTGGATGTCGGTCGGCTCGCCGAAGAAGGCGAGCGCCCGCTGCACCTCGCCGACCGGGTCGGTGCACAGGTCCTCGTAGTACATCGTCAGCGGCTCGATGCCGTTCGCGGCGAAGTAACGCTCCCACTTCTCATAGCCGGCGCGCACCGAACGCAGGTGCTCGTCGAGATCGGCGAACTCGTAGACCGGCTCGCCGGCCTTCTCGTAGTGGCTCATCCACTGCTGCGTCTGGACCGCGATCGAGCGCGAGATCGCCTGCAGCACCTGGTCGCGCCGCTTCAGGTAGACGTAGCGATCCACCGGCACGAGCGAGGGCTCGAAGCCGAGGTCCTCGCGGTTCGAGAACTGGCCCCAGTGCGCCTTGATGCCGAACCAGCCGTTCGGGCTGGTGCGCATTTCCATCAGCTTGCGCATCGTCGGCTCGGGCCGCTTCGTCTGGAAGCGCTTGCGGAAGGTCTTGAAGTTGCGGCGGTGGAAATACTCGAACGGGCTGCCGAGCCGGCCGGTCGAGAAGAACAGGTGGCAGAGATAGTGGCTGCCCGTGCGCTGCGAGGAGGCGATCAGATAGACCTTCGGCTGCCCCTCGAACGGCGGGAAGTCGAAGCTCTCTCCGAACTGGTCGGCTTCCGACATGCACGATCCTCGTCTGGTCGCTGCCACGGCCGCCCGGGCGCTCTGCCGCCTCAGCCGGCGGCGGTCCCCGCGCGGTTCTCGTTCCCCGCGCGGCTCTCTTGGGTCCGCGAAGGCGGGCTTGTCAACCGCGACGGACGGGCCGGCACCGATCCGGCGAGCCATGCGCGCGGGTCGATCGGGCCGGCCGCACCGGCGCGGCCGAGCGCCCGGCAGAGGTCGGCCACCGCATCGAGCGAGTGGACGGGGCGGAACTCGTCGACGTGCGGCAGCATCTCGCGGATGCCGCGCGCCCGCGGCTCGAAGCCCTCGAAGCGCAGCAGCGGGTTCAGCCAGATCAGCCGCCGGCAGGAGCGGTGCAGCCGGTCCATCTCCTGCGCCAGGTCCTCGTCCGAATCGCGCTCGAGCCCGTCGGTGACGAGGAGCACGATCGGCCCGCCGTGCAGGACGCGCCGCGACCAGTCGCGGTTGAAGGCGCGCAGCGCGGTGGCGATGCGGGTGCCGCCCGACCAGTCGGAGACGTGGCCGGTCAGCGCCGCCAGCGCCTCGTCGGGGTCTTTCCGCGCGAGCTGGCGGGTGACGTTGGTGAGCCGCGTGCCGAACACGAAGGTCGAGACGTGGCCGCGCGTCTCGGCGAGCGCGTGCATGAAGTGCAGGAAGACGCGGGTGTACTGGCTCATCGAGCCGGAGATGTCGATCAGCGCCACGATCGGCGGCAGCGTCTCCTGGCGGCGGCGGAAGGCGAGCCGGATGGCGCCGCCGCCGCCACGCAGCGACTGGCGCATCGTGCGGCGCGGATCAACCATGCGGCCGCGGTTCGCCGCCACCAGCCGCCGCGTCTCGACGTGCTCAAGCTCGACGGCGAGGGTCCGCACCGCAGCGATGGCGGCGTTGATCTCGGCGGCCGACATCTGAGCGAAATCACGGCGTTGCAGGACTTCCTTGCCGGAGACGGTGAGCGTCGCGTCGACCTCGACGCGCGGCTTCTCCTGCTGCGGGCGCTCGCGCCGGGTCGCCGCCAATGCCTCGGCGACGCGGCGCTGGGCGGCCTTGGGCTCCTCCGCCGCCGGGCGCGGCGGCGCCACCGGCGACAGCATGGCGATCATCTTGTCGACCAGCCCACGCGCCCGCCAGAAGGCGTGGAAGGCCGCGTCGAAGACGACCTGCTGGTCGTGGCGGGTGACGAAGACGGCGTTGAGCGTCCAGTAGAGGTCGTCGCGGCGCGTGATGCCGGCCACCTCGACGGCGCGGATGGCGTCGATCACCGCCGCCGGCCCGACCCGCATCCCCGCCTTGCGCAGCGCGCGGGCGAACAGCACGACGTTGTCGGCGAGCCGGCCGCCATCGAGCGCCGAGAGCGCCTCGTCCGTCACCGGGCGGCTCCGCGCACGATCCGCCTCACGCCGCGGCACTCGCCTGGCGGCGGATCTCCTCGACGATCTGGACCGTCCTGCTGCCGCGGATGCGCGCCACGTCGTCCTGGTACTTCAGCAGCACGCCGAGGGTGTCGGAGACGACGTCCGGGTCGAGGGCGGCCTGGTCCAGCTCGGCGAGCGCGGTCGCCCAGTCGATGGTCTCGGCGACGCCGGGAGCCTTGAACAGGTTGTCGTCGGCGCGCAGGCGCTGCACGAACGCGACGATCTCGCGCGACAGCCGCTCGGCGGCGCCCGGCACCTTCAGGCGGACGATTGCGAGTTCGCGGGCGGCATCCGGGTAATCGACCCAGTGGTAGAGACAGCGGCGCTTCAGGGCGTCGTGGATCTCGCGGGTGCGGTTAGTCGTGATGACGACGATCGGCGGCGCGGCCGCGCGCACGGTGCCTAGCTCGGGGATCGTCACCTGCCCGTCGGCGAGCACTTCCAGCAAGAACGCCTCGAAGGCCTCGTCGGCGCGGTCGAGCTCGTCGATGAGGAGAACCGGCGGCCCGGCGGCATCGGGCTCCAGCGCCTGCAGGATCGGGCGGCGGACGAGGAAGCGCTCGGAGAAGACGTCGCTCGCGAGCCGTTCGCGATCGGTCTCGCCGGCGGCCTCGGCGAGGCGGATCTCCACCATCTGCGCGGCGTAGTTCCACTCATAGACGGCGCTCGCGACATCGAGGCCCTCGTAGCACTGCAGGCGGATCAGCTTGCGGCCGAGGCCGTGGGCGAGAACCTTGGCGATCTCGGTCTTGCCGACGCCGGCCTCGCCCTCGAGGAACAGCGGCCGGTTCATCCGGAGCGCCAGGAACAGCACGGTCGCGAGCGAGCGGTCGGCCACGTAGGCCTCGCCGGCGAGGAAGGCCTCGGTCTCGTCGATCGAGGTCGGCAGCGTCTTCGGGGAGGTCATCGCGGGTCCGTTTCAGACGAGGTCCGTGCGGTAGATGGGCCACCGACGCCCCTTTGACTACACGCCCGCCCGACCGCGTTCAAATGTCCGACTGACGCGGCTCACGGCGCGTCGACGGGAAAGGACAGCGCGCGGTCGGCGGCGGCGATCTCATCGACCACGGGCGCGACCGACGGCCGTGCGGCGACCCGCCGGTACCAGGCGGCGAGCCGCGGGTGGCCGGTGATCGGCGGGCCGGCGAGACGCAGCGAATAGAGCACCATCATGACCACCGCGATGTCGGCGACGGTGAACGCAGCCCCGCAGAGGAAATCCCGCTCGCCGAGGCGCCGCTCGATCTCGCCATAGTGATCCGTGATCACGGTCTCGGCCTTGAGCGCCTCCTCGCGGTCGCGCGTCCGCCGCTCGGGGTCGGTCGAGCGCGGGCCGGAGCGGTACATCAGCGCCCGGAGCGGCACGAGCATGATCTCGTCGGCATAGAGCTCGTGGAGGCGGCAGAGGGCCTTCTCGCGCGGCGCCGCCGGATAGAGCGGCGGGCTCGGATAGGCGTCCTCCAGGTACTCGAAGATCAGCGTCGAATCGAACAGCACCAGCCCGTCGTCATCGAGCACCGGCACCTGGCCCTTGGGGTTGGCCGCCAGCACCTCCGGCAGCTTCGGCCGGTAGCCCTCGGTCTGGGTGAATGGCGCCATCACCCGCTCGAAGGCCAGGCCCTTCTCGGCGAGGGCGATCTCCACCTTGCGGGCGAACAGGCTGAGCGGCGCGGAATAGAGCTTCATGGCGTCTCCTCGGGCCACGCGATTGTCCCGCGTCCTGGCCGGCGGGTGCCTCCACAATAGCGATCCCCCGTCGGCCGGGAAGCCGGCCGCGCCTTTCGCCTTGCGCGTGCCGACCGCGTCGCCCTACGAGAACGGTCGGAGGACGGGCATGATCGAGGCTTCCGACGGGGACGATCGCGGCGACGGCACGCTGCTCGACGGGCTGTTCGCCACGCCGGCGATGGCGCGGCTGTTCGACGACCGCGCCCGCCTGCAGGCGATGCTCGATTTCGAAGCGGCGCTCGCCCGTGCCGAGGCGGCGGTCGGGGTGATCCCGGCGGAGGCCGCCCCGGCGATCACGGCGGCCTGCGACGCCACGCGGTTCGACCTCGGCGCCATCGGCCTGGCCGCCGCGGACGGCGGCAACCTGGCGATCCCGATGGTGAAGGCGCTGACGGCGGCCATCGGCGGCGACGCCGGCCGCTACGTCCACTGGGGCGCCACCAGCCAGGACGCCATCGACTCAGGCTTCATGCTGCAGGCCCGCAGTGGCCTCGACCTGCTGGTCTCCGAACTGACCGCCATCGGCGACGCGCTCGATGCGCTGGCGGCCCGCCACGCCGGCACGGTCATGGCCGGCCGCACCTTCCTGCAGCACGCCCTGCCGGTGAGCTTCGGCCTGAAGGCAGCCGGTTGGCTGTCCGGCGTCACCGCGGCGCGGGCGGAACTCGCCCACGTCCGCGCCACGGCGCTCGCCATCCAGTTCGGAGGCGCCGCCGGCACGCTCGCCTCGCTCGGCGACAAGGGCCCGGCCGTCGCCGCGCGGCTTGCCGCGGAACTCGGCCTGCCGCTGCCGCCGCTGCCGTGGCACGGCGACCGCTCGCGCGTCGCCCGCATCGCCACCGCCCTCGGGCTCACCGCCGGCGCCCTCGGCAAGATCGCGCTCGACGTGGCGCTGATGATGCAGACGGAGGTCGGCGAGGCGTTCGAGCCGGCGGCCGCCGGCAAAGGCGGCTCCTCGACGATGCCGCACAAGCGCAATCCCGTCGGCGCGACACTGGCGCTCGCGAGCGCCCGCCAGGCACAGGCGCTGGTGCCGCTGGCGCTGCAGGCGATGATCTCCGAGCACGAGCGCGCCATCGGCGGCTGGCACACCGAGTGGGTGGCGCTGCCGCAGGCCTTCCGCCTGACGGCGGCGGCGGCGGCGCAGGTCCGCGTCATCGCCGAGGGCCTCGAGGTCGATGCGGCGCGGATGCGCGAGAACCTCGACCGCACGCAGGGCCTCGTCCTGGCCGAGCGGGTGATGATGGCGCTCGCGCCGACGCTCGGGCGGATGCCGGCGCACCACCGGGTCGAGGCCGCGACGAAGCGCGCCGTTGCCGAGGGGGCGACTCTCCACACCGTGCTCGCCGCCGACGCGGAGATCCTGGCCACGCTCGGGGCGGACGGCCTCGCCGCCCTGTTCCAGCCCGAGAGCTATCTCGGCGCAAGCGATGCTTTCATCGCCGCCGCGCGGGACGCGTGGCGGCGCGGCAACGAGCCGAGAGGCGGCTGACGAGCAACCGCATCTCGGACCGCGTGCGCCGACACCCTGCCCACACGTGTTCCCCAAACGAAGACGTGCACCCGACGACGCCTTGCACCGCCCCCCTTCCCGGACCACCTGCATCGTCGACCCGCACCGAGGAGCCCGCCATGCCGACGTTCACCACCGACGACGGACAGACGATCCACTACCGCCTCGAGGGCGACGAGGGTCGGCCCGTGCTGCTGTTCTCCAACTCGCTCGGCACCGACCTCACCATGTGGGACGGCAACATGCCGGCGGCGCTGCGCCACTTCCGGGTGCTCCGCTACGACAGCCGCGGCCACGGCGGCTCCTCGGCGCCGGAGGGCGCCTACACCATCGACCGCCTCGGCCGCGACGCGCTGGCCCTCCTCCATGCCGTGAAGATCGACAAGGCCGCCGTCTGCGGGCTGTCGAAGGGCGGGCTCGTCGCCCAGTGGCTCGCCGTCAACGCTCCGGAGCGGCTGACGCGGGTGGCGATCTGCAACACCGGCGCGATGATCCCGAGCGCCGAGACGTGGAACGCCCGCATCGCCACGGTGACGGAGAAGGGTCTCGGCGTCATCGCCGACGCGCTGCTCGAGCGCTGGTTCACGGCAGACTTCCGCGCGGGCCAGCCGAAGGAGGTCGCCCGCCTGAAGGCTGTGATGCTGAAGGTGCCGCCGCAGGGCTACGCCGGCTGCTGCGCCGCCGTCCGCGACGCCGACCTGCGGGGCGACCTCGGTCAGATCACCACGCCCGCGATCGTCGTCGTCGGCACAGAGGACCCGGCGACGCCGCCGGCGCTCGGCGAGGCGATCCACGCGGCGATACCGGGCTCGAAGCTGCTGCAGCTGGAGGCGGCGCACCTCTCCAACATCGAGCGGCGGGCCGAGTTCGACGCGGCAGTCTTCCCCTTCCTCGCCGGCTGAGCTAGGCGGCCGGCGCCGGCCGCTGCGGACGGCCGACGCGGCCCTTCGGCGCCGTGCGGCCGCGCCACCATGCGACGGCAGTGACCGCGAGACCGGCGGCGAGGACCCACCAGACGGGGCGGATCACAAAGCCGAAGTCCAGGTTGGAGCGGATCACCCGCCACGGGTCGACGCCGGTCGCCACCGCATACCAGAGCGCTTCGGTCACGACGGTCAGCACCGCCGCGGCGACCGCCAGCGCCAGCAGATCGACCACGCTCGGCAGCGGTTCCCGGCCGGCCCTGCGGCGCAGGGCGACCACCAGCCGCCACCCCATCAGCCAGATGAGAAATCCAGACATCAGAACAGGTTGAGAGACGTCGATCTTGGACTGCATGAAGAAATGCAGCAGCGCGAGCACGGCAAGGACATAGGCGATCCGGTGGAGCCGCTGCCACGCGACGGGGCCCATCCGGCGGACCGCCGCGTCCGTCGACGTCGCAGCCAGGGCGGCGAGCCCGACGAAGGCGACGAAGCCGATCGTGAGATAGATGCGCAGCGCGATCTCGCTCGCCACCTTGGCGAGGTCGAACTGCTGGTCGACGACGTAAAGCAGGAAATGCGCGGCGACATAGGCGAAGGCGGCGACGCCGATCATTCGCCGCAGGATCAGCGCGCGCGGCCAGCGCAGGCTGCGCATCGCCGGCGTGATGGCGAGCGACAGCAGCAGGATGCGCACCGCCCAGTCGCCCGTCGCATGGATCGCGTCGGTGATCGGTCGCGCCGCCTCGCCGCCGATGCCCGCCGGACCAATGTTGGGCCCGCCGATGTTCGGGCCGCCGACGGGAAGACCGGCACCCGGCGCCGGCGAATCGGCGAGCATCAGGGTCACGGCGGCGATGAGGCCCGGCAGCACGAGGCCGGCGAGCGTCACCGTCTTCAGCGGCGAGAACCGGCCCGTCCTGTCACGCCAAGGTGCCTGCATGCCCCGCCCGATCACCAGTCTCTGACGATGCGCAGCTTCGCCCGGATTTTGCGGCAGGAGCGCGACGACGGCCTGAAGCGGCGTCCACAACGGAAACGGGGAGCGTCCGAGACGCTCCCCGCAAACCCGTCAGGTATTGAGACGTTTCAGCCGCTCAGCAGCGGACGAACACCGGCTGGCCATCCGGCCTGTAAAGGTAACGACCGCGCTGGTCGGTCGCGTGGCAGTAGCCACGCGGCGCCGTCGCCGCACCGATCGCCGCGCCCGTGACGCCACCAATCGCCGCGCCGGCGACCGCCGCACCGGCACCGCCACCCGTCGCCGCACCGATCACCGCACCGGTCGCGGCACCGAGACCGCCGCCGACGAGGGCACGATCCTGCTCGACCGTGTTGCAACCGGCCACCGCCATCAGCGCGACCACCACCGGAACCGCCAGAATCTTCATCTCAAAGCTCCCTTGTTCACCGGACGGCCCATGGGCCACCGTTCCCACAAGCCCTACCGCATTTGCGCGGACCGCGGCAATCATGCCGAGCGGTCACAATCCTCTGCGTGAGCCCGCGCCCTCGGTCACGAAGCCGCGAGCATGCTAGATCGAATTGCGAACGCCGCACACACGGGATCGTTCCCGTCGTCGCTGGCCTGGAGTGCACCGATGCCAATTCGCCGCGCCACGCCGGCCGACGTCCCCGCGCTGGTGGCGCTCGAACGCCGCGCCTTCGACCCCCGCCTCTATACGCCGATGTCGCCCGCCCGCTTCCGCGCCAACGTCTCGAGCCCGACCTGCGAGGCTTTCGTCTTCGTGGAAGACGATGACGCCGGCCCGCGCGCCGATGCGATCCTCGGCTACTCGCTCGGCCTCCGGCGTGGCGGCGCCGACTGGCTGCGCTTCTACTCGCTCGCCGTCGACGCGTCAGCCAAGGGGCGGGGCATCGGCGAGGCGCTGTTCCGGCATTTCGAGGACAACGCACGGGCGCTCGGGCTATCAACGGTGCTCCTTGAGATCCGGGAGGACAACGCCTTCCTGCGGACGCGCTACGAAGGCTACGGCTACACGATCTACCGCCGCGTCGAGGCCTACTACCCCGACGGCTGCGCCTGCCTGAAGATGCGCAGACGGCTGGACGACCGGGGGCCGGAATAGCCATCCCTGGCCGCAATGCTGCCGCACCCGGCGGCCGCCCCGCCGCAGTCATGAGGGTGGCCGGGAGAACTCCGCCGATATGGTCGCCGCAATAGCCGGACATCTCCGTGGCGGGGCGCTCCGCCGCTGCCCGCAGCCCGGCCGAAGGCTTGCCGACCAGCTTTTCCGCGTGCGGTTCTCTTCTTTGGACCGCCAGCTTTCGGACATGAAAAAACCCATCTCTTCACGCGAACCACTTGCCGACCGCGGCGACGGACAAATGATGGCGAGCAGCTGTCAAGTCCCGTTGATTTGCATGACTGGATGAATTACCTGCCCTTGCGGAACGCCGGGGCCTCTCGTGACGTTCTACCCAGCCGCCGGTAGATGTGCGGCTCGCCGTTCCCCTCGGTGCGGCGCCAGGAGCCTGCCCACGGTCGATGCGCGAGCCTGATCCGCCCGAACCTCCCGGACGCGCCGCCCCCGGATACCCCCGCGCTGGGGTCCGGGCGGACGCCGCGTCAGTCGCCCCCCACGGAGCCCCCCGATGACGTGGCTGATCCTGGTCGACCGGCCAGCCGATCTCGCGAATGCCGACACCCCGCACAAGGTGATGACCGTGCGGGACTACCTGACCCGCCCTCGCCTGTTCGGCGAGGTCAAGCCCACCGTCATCAACCTCGCCCGTTCCTACAGCTACCAGGGCGCCGGCTATTACTCGTCGCTGCTGGCGGAGGCGCGCGGCCACCGCGTCATGCCGTCCGTCGAGACGATGATCGAGCTGTCGAAGAAGTCGCTCTACCGCATCGCCCTGCCGGAGCTCGAGGACCGGCTGAACAAGGTCATCAAGACGCTCGATGAGCCGCCCACCGCGGATTTCCGCCTGCTCGTCTGCTTCGGCCGCGTCGACGACGCCCGCTTCGAGGCGTTCGGACGCCACCTGTTCGACTGGTACCGGGCGCCGATCCTCGAGGTGAAGGTCGAACACGGCGAGTGGCGGTCGATCAACAAGATCCGCACCATTGCCATTCCCGAGCTCAGCCCGGTCGAGCGGCGCTTCCTGGTCGATGCGCTCGACCGCTACACCCAGCGCGCCTGGAAGCCGCCGAAGAAGGCCCGCACGACCGCCCGATACTCGCTCGCCATCCTGTGCGATCCGAAGGCAGCGCTGCCGCCCTCCATGCCCTACTCGCTGCGCCACCTCGCCAAGGTTGCGGCGCGGCTCGGTGTGGAGGTCGAGCCGATCGAGAAGACCGATCTCGACCGGCTGGCGGAGTTCGACGCGCTGTTCATCCGCGAGACGACGGCGATCGACAACCACACCTACCGCTTCGCCCGTCGCGCCGTTCAGGAGGGCATGCCGGTCATCGACGATCCGGTCTCGATGATCCGCTGCACCAACAAGGTCTATCTCGCCGAGCTCCTGTCGGCGAACGACGTGCCGACCCCGAAGACGGTGATCGTCGACAGCATCAAGCAGGCCGACAGCCTCCCCCAGGAACTCGGCTGGCCGGTGGTGCTGAAGATTCCCGACGGCTCATTCAGCCGCGGCGTCTTCAAGCTCGACACGCCGAAGGAGCTGAAGGAGCGGCTCGAGGCGCTGCTGGACGAGTCCGACCTGGTGCTCGCCCAGGAGTTCGTGCCGACGAGCTTCGACTGGCGGATCGGCGTGCTCGACGGCGAGCCCTTGTTCGCCTGCCAGTACATGATGGCCAAGCAGCACTGGCAGGTGATCCACCACCACGCCAACAAGGCCCCCGACCAGGGCAAGTACAAGGCGTTCGCGCTCGACGAGGTGGCGCCCGCCGTCGTCGAGACGGCGGTGAAGGCGGCACGCCTGATCGGGAACGGCCTCTACGGCGTCGACCTCAAGGAGACCGAGCGCGGCGTCTTCGTCATCGAGATCAACGACAACCCCAATCTCGACCGCAATTGCGAGGACCTGGTCGAGAAGGACGCCATGTGGGAGAAGCTGATCAACTGGTTCGTCAAGCGGCTGGACGCCCGCTGAAAGGCGCCGCCGCCGGACCGCCAGTCTCTCAGGCCTGGCGCTCCGGAACCCGCACCACCAGCCCGTCGAGCTTCGGCTCGACGCGGATCTGGCACGACAGCCGCGACGTCGGCTGCACGTCGTAGGCGAAGTCGAGCATGTCCTCTTCCATCGGCGACGGCGATCCGGTGGCCGCCACCCACGCCGGGTCGACATAGACGTGGCAGGTGGCGCACGCCAAAGCCCCGCCACATTCGGCGTCGATGCCGGGAACCGAGTTGCGGATGGCGTTTTCCATGACGGTCGAGCCGACGTCGGCCTCGACCGCATGGCTGACGCCGTCGTGGGTAATGTAGGTGATCTTCGGCATGCCGGGCCTTCGATGGGCGGCGGTGGGCCGCGGGAAGCGGAGAGCGCTTGGGATTGCTCCGATTGGGAATAGCGGTTCGGCCGGGCGCGTCAAGCGCACCGGCGGCGCAGGGGCCCGACCGCGCCCGCCCTGCGCCGGAGGGTCGCGCCGGCGGCGGCGTTAACCCTGCCGGGCGGCGGCGGGAGATGCGAGTTTCAGAATTCCTAACGATTCATTACGATCCGCCCCACGCTGCCCGTCTCTCCGGCGGCGTTGGATCGTGGCAGTCGACACCGCCGGCGGGCGGATAAACCGCGGTTCGAAGTGACGGAGTTCGGACGGTCGCCTCCCAACCGGGGCGCGATCGGCGGCCGAACGGTAGTGAGTACGGCGCGAGGCGACAGACGGTCATGGCCATCCAGAATCAGCACGCCAAGGATCCGGCGGAAGTGGCGCTTTCTGCCGTCGAAGAGGCGTTGAAGCTCGATTTCGGCTCCGAACCCGCTCCCGCGAGCTCCGAAGAGGTGCACGCCCAGGCGCTCGCCGAGGCGCTCGCCGCCGATCCCCTGCCCGCCCCCACCGAACCCGATGAGCCGGAGGCGCCCGTGGCTGCGATCGCCGCCGCACCGGCGCCCGCAGAGCCCCGCCGGGCCCTCACGCCGCCGCGCACGGCCGCGAACGACGACCGCCGCGTCGCCGCCGCCACGGTGCGGGAGCGCCCCTCCTCCCTGCCGACCTGGCTCGCCGCTCTCTTCTCGGTCGTGTGGCTGGCGCTCTGCGCCTACGCCGCCCAGAGCACTCTCGGCCCGCTCCTGACGCCGCCGGTGGACATCCCCGGCCTGTTCGCCCGCCCGGAGACCGTCTTCCTGATCGGCACCGCGCTGCTGCCGGTCATCCTCGCCTTCGTGCTCGCCGGCTTCGCCCGCCGCGGCCAGGAGATGCGGATCGCCGCCGCCGCGATGGTCGACGCGGCCGGCCGCTTCTCCGAGCCCGAGAGCGTCGGCACCGAGGCGGTGGTCGCCGCCGGCCAGACGGTGCGCCGCGAGCTCGCCGCCATGGGCGACGGCATCGAGCGCGTTCTCGCCCGGGCGAGCGAACTCGAGGTGATGATCCACAACGAGGTGTCGGCCCTCGAGCGCTCCTTCGGCGACAACGAGCTGAAGGTGCGGGGCCTGATCTCCGAGCTCGTCAACGAGCGCGAGGCTGTCACCAATAATGCCGAGCGCCTGCGCGCCGCCATTTCCGGCGCCCACCGCGCGCTCGCCGACGACCTGAAGTCGACCAGCGAGCGGCTCACCGTCGACATCGACGCGGCGGCGGCGCGCTTCACCACGATGGTGGACGAGCGGGCCTCGAAGATCGCCTTCTCGATGACCTCGGCGAGCGACAACCTCAACGACACGCTGACCAGCCGCGGCGAGGACTTCGTCGAGCGCATCCGCGCCGAGGCCCGCCTCGTCAGCGACGGCATCGACAAGGCCGGTGGCGACGTCGCCGGCCTCATCGGCCGGCAGGGCTCCGAGGTCGCCGAGCGCCTCACCAGCGCCTCGACGCAGGTCAGCGAGCAGCTGCGCGCCATCGGCAACGAGGTCGACAACGCCATCGAGCGGACCGGCAAGGGCGTCGTCGAGACGCTCGTGGTGCGCGCCAACGAAGTCGCCGAGCGCCTCGCCTCGACCGGCGAGAGCGTCATTCAGACCGTCGAGACCCGCATCGACGCCATCGGCGGCACGCTGGGCGATTCGACCGATCGCCTGATCGCCACCGTCACCGGCCGCTCCGACCAGATCCTGACGACGCTCGACACCCGCCTCGTCGAGATCGACAGCTCGCTCACCGAGACGAGCGCCCGCATCGTCGGCGCCATCGACGAGCGCCTGTCCGCGCTCGACCGCACCTTCAACGACACCGGCGAGCGCGTCACCGCGACGATCGCCTCGGCGGGTGCAGCCGTGACCGGTGAGCTCACCGCCCGCGTCGGCGAGCTGCAGGCCGGCTTCACCGAGACCGGCGAGCGGCTGATCGACGACCTGCAGGGCCGCATCATCAACCTCGAGGGCGCCATCACCTCGGCCGGTGTCAGCGTCGCGGCGACGCTCTCCGACCGCGTCGGCGAGCTGCAGCGCACCATCGACGACGCCGGCAGCACCCTCACCGGCACCCTCGTCGCCCAGACGAGCGGCCTCGAGGCGAAGATCACCTCCACCACCGAGGTCGTCGCGACCTCGCTCGGCGACCGCATCGCCGGGCTCGAGGCGGTCATCGACCGCGCCAGCACCGAGGCCGCCGACATGCTCGCCGGCCGCGTCGGCGCGCTGGAGACCTCGATCACCACCGTCACCCATTCGCTCACCGACACGATCGGCGACCGCGTTACCTCGCTCGAGACCGCCATCACCTCGGCCGGCTCGATCGTCAACGACACGCTGACCGTGCGCGCCGCCGAGTTCGAGGAGGCGATCACCGCCGTCTCCGGCAGCATCACCGCCTCGCTGTCCGAGCGCGTCATCGGGCTCGAATCCTCCATCCTGTCGGCCGGCACCCGCGTCACCGACGCGCTCGCCGCCCGCGCCGCGGACGTCGAGGTGTCCCTGTCGGCGACCGGCGAGGCCGTCGTCGGCAGCATGGAAGGCCGCGTCGAGGCGCTGGAGAGCGCGCTGCGCGGCGCCGGTGCCTCCGTCACCGATGCCCTCACCGCGCGCGTCGGCGAGATCGAGGCGACCATCACCACCACCTGCGACGTCGTCGTCTCCACCCTCGACGGCCGGGTCGGCAGCCTCGAGACGGCGATCCGCGACGCGGGTGCGTCGGTCACCGACAGCCTCACCGACCGCGTCGCCTCGATCGAGGCGACGATGGCGGAGGCGAGCCGCGCCGTCGTCAGCGTCCTCGACGAGCGCGTCGGCGGTCTGGAAGGCTCGATCCGCAGCGCCGGCGCCTTCGTCACCGACACGCTGACGGTGCGCGTCGCCGAGATCGAATCGTCCCTCACCAACACCGGCGACATCGTCGTCTCGACGCTGGAGACCCGCGTCGGCAGCCTCGAGAGCGCCATCCACACCGCAGGCTCCGGCGTCACCGATGCGCTCACCGCGCGCGTCGCCGACATCGAGACCTCGATCACCACGGCCGGCCAGGCGGTCATCGCCGTCCTCGACGACCGCGTCGGCGGCCTGGAGGCTTCCATCACCGGCACCGGCGACCGCGTCACCCGGACGCTGTCCTCGCAGGTGATCTCGCTCGAAGAGGCGATCGACGTCGCCGGCAGCCGCCTCACCGAGACGCTCACCGAGCGCGTCGGCAGCATCGAGAGCAGCCTGGCCGAGACCGGCCGCACGGTCGCCGACAGCCTGTCGGGCACGGTCTCCGGCCTGACCGACGCGCTGGCACAGTCCGGCGCCACGGTCACCGAGGCGCTGGCGAGCCGCGTCGCCACGCTGGAAGGCTCGCTCGGCGAGAGCACCGAGCGCGTCACCACGGCGCTCGGCGACCGCGTCGCCGGCTTCGAAAGCGCGATCGACGCCGCCGGCTCGACCGTCTCCACCCTGGTGCGCGAGCGCATCGCCGAGATCGAGGCGCTGATCACCGAGGTCGGGCGCTCGACCACCGAGGTGACGACGCGCCAGCTCGGCGACATGCGCGAGAGCGTCGACGCCCTGCAGCGGACGCTCGACGAGACCGGCTCGCGCGTCACTGAGACGGTGCTCGCCCGCACCACCGACGTCCGCGACACCCTCACCGACGCCCTGCGCTCGCTCGACGACGCTGTCACGGCGCAGTCGGTGCGCACGTCCGAGGCGATGGCCTCGCGCGGCGACGAGATGGTCATGGCCATCACCACCCAGGTCGACCGCATCTCCGACGTGCTGAAGGGCACGGGCGACTCCATCTCGCTCGACCTGCAGCTCCGCGCCGACGCGCTGACGAGCCGCCTGGAGGAGACGACCGACCGCCTCGGTACGATCGTCGGCGCCAACGGCACCGAAGTCGCCGATCGCCTGGAGCAGGCGAGCCACCGCATCGAGGACGCGATGGTCGGCCGTGCACAGGCGCTGGAAGAGGCGCTGCGCGACCGCGAGCTGTCGCTCGCCGCCGTGCTCGAGAGCCGCAGCACGTTCTTCCGCTCCTCCGTCGACGAGGCAGTGGAGGGCATCGGCCACACGCTGTCGCGCCAGACCGCCGACGTCGCCCACGTCTTCGGCACGGCCGGCGCCGAGGTGGCCCGCCTCATCGGCGAGCGCAGCCACCGCGCCACCGAGGACATCACCACCGCCGCCACCGCCGCCGCCGAGACGCTCGCCTCCCGCTCCGGCGAGATCGGCGACCGCATCTCGCGCGACGTCGAGACGCTGCGCGAGCTCATCACGGTGCGCGCCGAGGGCCTCACGGCCACGCTCGGCATGCGCACCGAGGAGCTCGACCGCATCCTCTCCGACCGTCTCGTCATCCTCGAGCAGACGCTGTCGGAGCGCACCGACGCGATCGGGCGGCCGATCGAGCAGTTCTCGACCGACGTCGCCCGCCTCGTCGACAGCCGCATCGACACCCTCAACCGCACGGTCGACGAGGGCGTCGGCCGCCTCGACGGCATCCTCGGCGCCCGTACGACGTCGCTGGAGACGGCCTTCTCCGACCGCACCCAGGCCCTCGACAGCGCCATCGCCGAGCGCGCCGAGGCCTTCGACGCGGCGATCGAGGCCCGCACCGAATCGCTTGCCTCGCGCATGGCCACGGCGAGCGACAACGTCGTCTCGATCATCGAGACGCGGACGCGCCGGGTCGAGGACGCCCTCGACAGCCGCGCCCGCGAGCTGAGCGAGACCCTGCTCGCCCGCACCCGCGACTTCGTGCAGGCGGTCGCCTCCGGCCACACCGACCTCGAGACGACGCTCACCTCGACCTTCGAGCGGGTCAACGCCACGCTCGCCGGCCATGCGGAATCGATCAGCGGCACCTTCGGCGAACGCGTCGAGCGCATCCGCCAGATCCTCGCCGAGGAGCTCGCCGCCACGGCCGATACCGTGGAAGCCCGCGCCGTGGCGCTCGAAGGCACGCTGCGCCACCGCACCGAGGCGATCATCGCCGCCCTGACGGACGGCGCCGACCGCACCGAGGCGTCGGTCACCCATGTGCTGGGCAACATCGGCAGCGAGACCGACCGCACCCGGTCGGCGCTGGAAGGCACGCTGAACGCGATGACGGAATCGCTGACGGCGCGTGCCGACGAGACCCGTCGCACCCTCATCGCCGCTGCCGGCGAGGTCGTGCAGGCTCTCCTGGTCGAATCCGACCGGGCGCGCCGCACGCTCACCGACGAGGCGCACGCCGCCGTCGAGACGATGGCGTCCGAGAGCGAGCGCCTGCGCACCACCGTCGGCGAAGAGACGCGCAGCGCCGTCGAGCTGATGGCGAATGCCGGCGAGCAGACCCGGACCGCCCTCACGGCGGAGACCCAGGCCGCCGCCCGCCTGCTCGTCAGCGAGGGCGAGCGGGTCCGCCACGGCGTCGTCGGCGAGCTTCGCGCCGCAACCGAGCTGCTGTCGGTCGAAGGCGAGCGCGTCCGCACCACGGTCGGCGACGACATCCGGGCCGCCGCCGACATCCTGGCCGCCGAGAGCGACCGCGTCCGCGCCACCGTCACCGACGACATCCGCGTCGCCGCCGACCTGCTCGGCTCCGAGGGCGACCGCATGCGCACCGGTGTCACGGACGAGGTCCGCGCCGCGGCGGCGATCCTCGCCGCCGAGGGCGACCGGCTCCGCGGCCTCCTCGGCGAAGAGGCGCGAGCCGCCGCCGGCATCCTCGCCGAGGAGAGCAGCCGCGTCCGGGCTTCGGTCACGAACGACATGCAGACGGCCGCCCACCTCCTGACGGCGGAAAGCGAGCGCGTCCGCTCCACCCTCACCGAGGGGGCCCAGCTCGCCGCCGACGTGCTGGCGACCGAGAGCCACCGCACCCGCGCCGCCGTCACCGGCGACGCATCGGCCGCTGCCGAGGTGATCGCCGAGCAGGTCGAGCGCATGCGCGCAGCCCTGCAGGACGGATCGCGCGAGGCGTCCGAGCTCCTGGCGAACGAGAGCGAGCGCGTCCGCGCCGCCGTCACCGGCGACGCCGAGAGCGCCGCCGCGGTGATCGGCGCCGAGGTCGAGCGGATGCGCACCACCCTCGAGGACGGTTCGCGGGAGGCGGCCGAGGTGCTCGCCTCCGAGACGAGCCGCGCCCGGGCCCTCGTCGGCTCGGCGCTCGAGGAGCTCGCCCGTCGTCTGGCGCAGTCGTCGCACTCGGTCGATGCGATGCTGGCCGCCCGCGCCGGCGAGCTCGCCACCCTGCTCAACGCCGAGGACAGCGTGCTGGTCGAGGCGATCGGGCAGTCTACGGAGCGCTTCCGCGACGAGATCGCCAACGCCCGCGAGGTCGTGGCGCGCGAGATCGGCAACGAGGGCGACGCCCTGGTCGAGCGCATCCGCACCCACTCGGCCGAAGCGGCCCGGGCGCTGTCGCAGACCGGCGAGGCGTCGCTCGCCGGCGTCGCCGACGCCACCGCGCGGGCCCAGGGCCAGATCGAGCGGGTGCTCTCCGACCTGCGCATGGTCACCGGCTCGTTCGAGAAGGCGGTCGCGACCGCCAGTGAGGACCTCGGCGGCGTCGAGGGCGAGATCGGCCGCCAGGCCGCGAGCTTCGGCGACGTCGTCGGCCGGGCCGTCGAGGGTGCCGCCCGCTCCGCCGCCGCGATGGCGGAGGAGACCGGCCGCCTCGACGCCGTCGCCTCGACGTCGCTCAAGGAGTTCACTGCCGTCGCCAACCGCATCGAGGCGCAGAACCGCGTCCTCGGTGACGCCGCCCAGGAGATCGAGGGCACCCACCGCCAGCTCGAGGCGACGCTGGAGAACGGCCGCGTCGCCCTGATGGACGCCGCCCGCCGGCTGGAATCGTCGAACCGCGCCGTCGAGCAGACGCTCGAGGATCGTCGCGTCGCCATCGACGACCTCGCCTCGACGCTGCTCTTCAAGACGGAGTCGATCGAGGCGCTGATGCGGTCCTTCGCGGGCCAGGTCGGCGAGGCGATCGCGGCTGCCGAGGCGAAGGCGCGCTGCACCGCCGAGGCGATCACGCACTCGGTGACGGGTGCGACGGCCGCCCTGCACGGGGCGACCGACACCGTCGCCCGCAGCATCGAGGACCTGACGGAGACCGCGACGCGCGCCCTCACCGAGAGTGCGGAGTCGGCGACGCGGTCGCTTGGCACCGGCCTCGAGGGAATGCAGGAGACGGCCGATCGCGAAGGCGAGCGGGCCCGCGAGGCGATCCGTCTCGCCCAGATCACCATCGTCGAGGAGACGACGCGGGCGATCTCGGAGATCACGGAGCGCTACAGCGAGCTCGCGCAGCAGCTCGAGCGCGGCGCCACCGAGATGCGCCAGGAGCTCGAGGCGACCCGCGCGGAAATCCGTCGCGGCCTGTTCGAGCTGCCGGAGGAGGCGCGCGAGAGCACCGAGGCGATGCGGAAGGCCGTGTCCGGCCAGTTGCAGGCGCTGGAGATGCTGTCGGGCATCGTCTCCCGCCAGAGCGCGGCGCTCGCCGTGGCTGGTCCCGACGGAGGCCGCATCACCGGTCCGGCGAACGTGACGTCCGCCGTGATCGACGAGCCGCGCCCCGCCCGCCCGGCGCGCGAGCCCGCCCGCGTTGCCCCGCCGATCGCCCCCGAGCCGGTTCCGCCGCGTCCGGTGCTGACGACGCCCGCCCACGAGGACGAGGAGGACGACCGTCCGACCGGCGGCCGCGGCTGGATCACCGACCTGCTCCGCCGCGCCTCCGATCCGCCCTTCGAGGACGAGTCGGCCGAGGACGAGGCACCGCCGCCGATCGTCGCCGATCGCGACGGAGACCGCGCCCCGGTGGTGCCCTCCTTCGACGGCGTCTCGGGCGACATCGCCCGCGCCATCGACGACGAGAGCTACGCCGACCTGTGGGCGCGCTACGAGCATGGCGAGGCCGGCGTCTTCACCCGTCGCCTCTACACGATGCGCGGCCAGCAGACCTTCGACGAGATCCGTCGCAAGTACGCCCGCAACGAGGAGTTCCGCGCCGTCGTAGACCAGTATGTGGACGACTTCGACCGCCTGCTCGACGATCTCGACGGGGCCGCCGACAGCGACGGCCGCCGCCGCGGCTACCTCGCCTCGGACACGGGCAAGGTCTACACCCTGCTCGCCCACGCGAGTGGCCGCTTCGGCTGACCGCGCGCCCATCGGGCCAATGAAAAAGGGCGGGAGGCCGATGGCCTCCCGCCCTTCTCGTTCGTGCCGTCGGCCGTGTCGGGGAGCGTCAGTCGAGGAGTTCGAGGACGAGGCCCTCGTCGGGGCCGAGCGTGAACGTTCCGGCGATCGTCTCGCCTTCACGCTGCGGCTCGGTGGCGATTGCGACCCGCGCCCGCACCGAGGTTTCCAGCCCCACGTCGGCCTCGGTCGGGCCGAGGTTGAGCGCCACCAGGAACCGCTCACCGCCGTGCTCGCGCTGATAGAGCAGGACGTCGCCATCCGCGGCGAGCGGATGGAAGCCGCCGACCGACAGCGCCGGGTGGCGCCGGCGGTGGTCGATCAGCCGCTTGTGCAACGCCAGCATCGAACCGGGATAGCCGGCCTGGCCGGCGACCGTCACGGCGGGATCGTCGGTGGCGATCGGCAGCCACGGGGTGCCGGTGGTGAAGCCGGCATTGGGCGACGTGTCCCACTGCATCGGCGTGCGGCAGCCGTCGCGGCCGAGGCCGAAGCCGGGGACGTTGCGCTCCACCGGGTCGCGGGACTCGACACCCGACAGGGTCGCCTGCGGCATGCCGATCTCGTCGCCGTAGTAGAGCGTCGGCGTGCCGCGCAGCGTTAGCAGTAGCATGGCGGCGACACGCGCCTGCCGGACGCCGACACGGCCGGCGATGCGCGGCTTGTCGTGGTTGCCGAGCACCCAGTTCGGCCAGCCACCGTGCGGCACCGCCGCCTCGTAGTCGCGGATCAGGCGGTCAAGCTCGCGGGCGTGCCAGGGCGCCTCGATCAGCGCGAAGTTGAACGGCAGGTGCGCGCCATCCAACTCCTCGCCGTAGTAGCGCACCAGCCGCTCGATCGGCAGGTAGAGCTCGCCGATCAGCACGCGCTCGTCGAACTCGTCGACGACCGCGCGCATCTCCCGCACGATGCTCTGCATGTCCGGCAGGTCGGTGGTGTAGATCGGCAGCAGTCGCTGCGTCGGCGACATGCCCTCGTGCCAGCCGGGGTTGGCCGGGTTGTCGCGGCGCGCGTCATCCTTCAGCAAATGCCACAGCACGTCGACCCGGAAGCCGCCAACGCCCTTGCCGAGCCAGAAGCGCATGACATCGTAGATCGCCGCGCGGACGTCTGGATTGCGCCAGTTGAGGTCCGGCTGCTCCGGCAGGAAGGCGTGGTAGTAGTACTGGTCGGTGGCCGCATCGAACGCCCACGCCGGCCCGCCGAACTCCGACAGCCAGTTGTTGGGCCGTCCGCCGTTCGGGGCGGGGTCGGACCACAGGTACCAGTCGCGCTTGGGGTTGTCCCGCGACGATCGTGCCTCCCTGAACCAGGCGTGCTGGTCGGAGGTGTGGTTCGGCACGAGGTCGAGGATGATGCGGATGCCGCGGCCCCTCGCATCCGCGAGCAGCGCCTCGAAATCCTCCATGGTGCCGAAGCGCGGATCAATCGCGCAGTAGTCGGCGACGTCGTAGCCGAAGTCCTTCATCGGCGAGACGAACATCGGCGACAGCCATATCGCGTCGACCCCGAGATCCTGCAGATAATCGAGGCGCTGGCGGATACCGACGAGATCGCCGATGCCGTTGCCGTCGCTGTCCTGAAAGGAGCGCGGGTAGATCTGGTAGATGAGGCCGCTCTGCCACCAGCGCGGGACGTCTTCGGTCATCGGCTCGATACTCCGGCAAACAGCAGGGTGGAGTTTCCGGGGAAGCGCCAGTCCGCCGAAAACGGTTCGGCCGGCGTGCCACCGCCGCCATAGGCGGGGTCCTCGCTCGACCAGAGAAGACGCCAGCCCGCGCGGTCGGGCGGGGCGAGCAGCGGCGTCGAGATCGGCACCGGCGCATCGACGCCGAGGTTGACGACGATCAGCCGGTCGTCCGCCGCGTCCTCGCCGAGGAGCCGGATGATCGCCAGGTCGCGCTCCGCGCTGGTGAGCAGCCCTGCCGCGCCCTGCAGGCGCAGCACCGGATCCTCGCGGCGCAGGCGCAGCAGTTCGCGGTGAAGGGCGACCCAGTGGGCGTTGCGGTCGCGGTCGCGCCAGTCGAGGACGCTGCGCCGGAAGGTCTCCTCGGCGACGGGGTCGTCGAGGTCGGCGCCGATCAGCGACGGGAACTGGGTCAGGAACTCGCGGCGGCCCTTGCGGGCCCCCTCGCCCACCGCCCCGGGATGATCCGCGAAGTAGAGGAACGGCGTGGAGGCGGCGAACTCCTGCCCCTGCCACAGCATCGGCGTCTGCGGGCCGAGCAGCATGACGGCGGTGAAGGCGCGCAGCCGGGCCGGCTGGGCGAGATCGGAGAGGCGCCGGCCGTCGCCGGAATTCGCGACCTGGTCGTGATTCTCGAGGAAGCTGACGAAGCGCATCGGCGGCGTGCGCAGGACGGGGGTGCCGCGCGGGTTCTTCTGCCACGACGAGCGCTGGCCCTGCATCAGGAAGCCGTAGGCCAGGCTGTCGGCGATCTCGCGGGCGCTGCCGTCATAATCGGAATAGTAGGCCTCCCGGCGCTCGGTGAGGGCGACGTGGGCTGCGTGATGGAAGTCGTCGTTCCACAGCGCGTCGAGGCCGCAGCCGCCCTGCGACATCGGGGCGAGCAGGCGGCTGTCCTGGGGCTCGTTCTCGGCGACGAGGATGATCGAGCGCTCGCCCGCCGCGGCCCGTGCCGCCGCCCCGATCTCCGCCACGATGTGCACGGGCGAGGTGTCGTGTATCTCCTGCGTCGCATCGAGCCGCAGGCCGTCGAAGTGGAACTCGCGGATCCAGTAGGCGGCGTTGTCGATGAAGAAGCGGCGGATCGGCGCCACGTCGCCCGCATCGAAGTTGAGGACGTCGCCCCAGTCGTTGCGGCGGTCGTTGAAGATCGACTTGCCGAACTGCGGCACATAATTGCCGTCGGGGCCGAGGTGGTTGTAGACGACGTCGAGGATGACCCCGAGGCCGAGGGCGTGGGCGCGGTCGACGAAACGGCGCAGGTCGTCAGGCTCGCCATAGAGCGCCACCGGCGCGTAGAGGCCGACGCCGTCGTAGCCCCAGCCGAAGCGGCCGGGGAAATCGTTCACCGGCATCATCTCGATCACGGTGACGCCGACGTCGACGAGGTCCGGCAGCCGCTCAGCCGCCGCCGCCCACGTCCCGGCCCCCGTGAAGGTTCCGATGTGGACCTCCATCAGCACCTGCCCCGGCAGCTCGATGCCGCGCCAGGTCGCATCGGTCCAGGCGAACGTCGTCGGATCGACCACGGCACTGAGGCCGTGAGGGCCGTCCGGTTGCGAGCGGGAGGCCGGATCGGGCAGCACCTGTTCGCCGTCGCCAAAGGCGAACCCGTAGCGGGCGCCGGCGGCGACGCCCGCGACCTCGCCGAAGTGGGTGCCGTCCGCATCCCGCCGGAGCGGGTGGCGCTGCCCATCGACCACCACCGAGACGGCGGCGTGGTCAGGAGCCCAGACACGGAAGCGGCATCCGGCTCCGGTCAGGTGGGCGCCGTAGGTCATCGGCGGGTCGCCGAACGTCGGGGAGCGCGCGGCGTCACGGGTGTCCTGTTCACAGGTGGCCTGGTGGTTCATGTCGGCTCCGGCAAGCACGGGGGAAGCGAAGGGTAGCAACCAAACCCGCGGGCCGGCCGATCGTTGCCCGCCACGCGGCGGGTGCCGTCGACGCCCCCGCCGTCAGGTGCGCAGGAGCACGGCGGCGGGTCGGCCGGGCGAGAGCAGCGCCGAGAGCGGCGAGTTGGGCCCGAGTACGATCGGGCGCGCGCTGACCACGTCCTGCCAGGTCCCGTGCAGGTCCTCCGGCAGAGCGAGCGCCGTCTCGGCGAGGAGCCCGTTCTCCGCCGCCCGGCCGCGCAGGGCCGCGACGGTGAGCACGGCGCCCGCCTCGTCGGTGCGTGCGAAGGCGAACACGTCGCCGCTCGCCGCCCCGTCGCGGGTCGCCTCCACCGGGACATAGGCGCCCCCCTCGAACAGCGAGGGGCGCTGGCGGCGGAGCGCACCGAGAGCGGCGATCGTCGACGTCTTGGAGAGCCCTTCCACGTCGTCGCGGACATCGTCGGGGGCGGCGTCGAAGTCGGCGGCGGACAGCCGAGCCCAGTCGATCGGCCGGCGGTTGTCCGGATCGACCAGCGACAGGTCGAAGCGCTCGGTGCCCTGGAAGAGGTCGGGGACGCCCGGCGCCGTCATCTGGATGACGGTCTGGGCGAGGCTGTTCGCGCGCCCGGCCCGCACCAGCGCCGGCAGGTAGGCTGTGAAGTCGGACCGGAAGGCCTCCGCCGCGGGATCGTCGACCAGCGCCGTGGCAAAGGCGACGGCCGCCTTCTCGTAGTCCTCGTTGGGGTCGATCCAGTCGCTGCGGCGCTTGGCTTCCCTGAGCGCCTTGACGACGAAGCCCGAGAGCCGCTCGCTGTCGATCGGCCAGGCGCCGGCGAGCGCCTGGAAGATGATCGACTGGTCGAGCCGGTCGGGCATCCGGCCATCGACACCGTCAGTGACGAACTTTGCCGTCATCTCCCGCCAACGCTCGACCGTCGAGAGCCACCTATCGGGCTCTTCCGTCAGCACGTCGAGGCGGGCGCGCACGTCGCCGCTGCGCTTGGTGTCGTGGGTCGACAGCGGCGTCAGCGCCCGCGGCCAGTCGCGCTGGCGGGCGGCGAAGTGGGCGTGTGCCTGGTCGGGCGACAGGGCGGGGGCGACGATTTCGCCACCCACCTCGTTCGCCGACGCCAGCGCGACGCTGCGGTAGAGCTCAGTGTCCTCGTAGCCCTTCGCCATCAGCGCGCCGGTGAACTGCTGGAAGCGCACGCGGAACGCCGTGGCCGCCTCGCCCTTGCCGATCGCGAGCAGCCGCGCCACCCGCTCGATCGCCTCCTCATGGTCCGGCGCCTCGCGGCAGGCCGCCTCCAGAGCGTCGTTCAGGAGGGCGAGGTCCGGTCCATCGGCGGGGTGGTCCCCGACGAGATAGCTGCGATAGACGGGGAAGGCGCAGGCCAGGGCGGCGACGGCTTCCTCGATGGCCGAGGCATCGTTTTCGCCCAGCGCATTGGCGGCCAGCGCCGAGAGGCGGAGCAGGTCCGGCCGGAAGGCACGGTCGAGCATCTCGCGCTTGGCGCCATAGACGCGGGCGGGGTCCGCGAGGTCCGGAACGTCCTCGCGCGCCGCCTGCACCAGCCGGTCGTAGCCGGCGCGATCGACGAACAGGCCGTTGATCCAGTTCAGCGTCTCGTAGCCGGTGGTGCCGTCGACCGGCCACGGCCGCAGGTCCTCCTCGCCGATGAGGATCTTCTCGACGTGCACCGTGGCCCGGTTTCCGACGGCACGCCGCAGGGTGGCGGCATAGGCGGCCGGGTCGGCGAGGCCGTCGATATGGTCGACGCGCAGGCCGTCGACGAGGCCGCTACGGACGAGGTCGATCGGCAAGGCATGCATCAGGTCGAACACCGCGGGGTCCTCGACGCGGACGCCGACGAGATCGTCGATCTCGAAGAAACGGCGGTAGCCGATCGCCTCGCTGCGCGAGCGCCAGTCGTCGACGCGCCAGTGCTGGTCATCGAGCATCGCCAGCAGGCGCGGTTGCTCCCTCTCGGCGAGAGCGGCGAGGCGGCGCTCGATGCGGCCGGCCGCGTCGGGCGCGGCGGCGAGCGCCACGCCGAGCCGGGCCCGGGTCATCTGGACCGTCGCCGCGTCCGCGGCGTTGCCGTCGAGGCTTCCCCACGCGCCGGCGGCGTCCCGCAGGTCGCCATCGTCGTCCCCGTCCGCCGCTTCCCCGATCAGAGTCGCGACGGTGCGCGGCCGCAGCGGCAGGCGCGTATCGTGATGGACGAGCAGCACGCGCCCCCGCGACGCGTCGAGCCGCAGGGTCAGGCTGCCCGTCGCGAGGCACGTAGCGAGGTCGGCCTCGAGCCGCGGCAGGTCGATCTGCGGCAACGACCAGTCGAAGTCGAAGACCGCGGCCGAGGGCGATGACGGCCCGAGCTCCAGGGTTTCCACCCACGCCGCATTGTCAGGGTGCGCCGCCATGTGGTTCGGCACGATGTCGAGGATCAGCCCCATGCCATGGGCATGCAGTCGCTCGACAAATCGCTCCAGCGCCTCGCGGCCGCCGAGGACCGGCGAAACCACCGTCGGGTCGATGACGTCATATCCGTGCGTCGAGCCCGGCCGCGCCTTGGCGATCGGCGACGCGTAGACGTGGCTGACGCCGAGGCGCTCGAGATGCGGCACGAGGTCGGCGGCGGCGTCGAAGCCGAGATCCTCACCGAACTGCAGGCGATAGGTCATCGTCAGCGGGCGATGGCCCGCCGACGCAGCGGCAGCGGCCGCCGCCGTCACGCCAGTTGCTCCCAGACCACCAGCGAGCGTCCGGCCAGCGTCACCGTCTCGCCGGAGGCTCGGTTCTCACCGTGCGCCTCGCGGTCGACGGTGGTGATGACGAGATGCCAGCGGGTGTCGCTGCCGGGCACGGTGAACTCGACGCCGTTGTGGGCGCCGTTCAGCATCACGAGCACCATCGGCTCGCGCACGTCCTTCGGCGACAGCCGCACGGACAGGCACTTCACGTGCGAGTTCTGCCACTCCTCCTCGCTCATGCGCTGACCACCGGCTGAGTACCAGGTGACGTCCGGCCGGCCGCGGTCGTCGCGGGAGCCGGTGAGGAATTCCGAGCGGTTGATCGCCGAGCGGCTTTGGCGGAAGTCGATCAGCTTGCGGACGAAGGCGATCAGATCCGGATCCGCGTCGTGCCAGTCGATCCAGCCGATCTCGTTGTCCTGGCAGTAGGCGTTGTTGTTGCCGCCCTGCGAGTTGCCGCATTCGTCGCCGGCGAGCAGCATCGGCACGCCCTGCGACAGCATCAGGGTGGCGAGATAGTTGCGCTTCTGCTGGTTGCGCAACGCGATGATGCCGGCGTCGTCAGTCTCACCCTCGGCGCCGCAGTTCCAACTGCGGTTGTCGTCGTGGCCGTCGCGCCCGTCCTCGCCGTTCGCCTCGTTGTGCTTCTCGTTGTAGGAGACGACGTCGGCGAGCGTGAAGCCGTCGTGGGCGGTGACGAAGTTGACACTCGACCACGGCCGCCGCCGGTTGTCGGCGAAGAGGTCGCTCGAGGCGGCGAAGCGGCGGGCGAAGTCCGGCATGGTGCCGTCGCGGCCGCTCCAGAAGTCGCGCACGACGTCGCGGTAGTCGCCGTTCCACTCCGAGAAGCCGGCGGGGAAGTTGCCGAGCTGGTAGCCGCCCGGGCCGACGTCCCACGGCTCGGCGATCAGTTTCAGGCGCCCCAGCAGCGGATCCTGCAGGATGGCGTGGAAGAAGGGATGGCCGGGATCGAACCCGTCCGGGCGTCGACCGAGGGTGGTGGCGAGGTCGAAGCGGAAACCGCCGATGCCGTATTCGCTCGCCCACAGGCGCAGGCTGTCCATCACCATCTGCAGGACGCGCGGGTGGTTGGTATCGAGCGAATTGCCGGTGCCGGTGAGGTCGTCGTAGTAGCGCGGCTGGTCGGGCATCAGCCGGTAGTAGGCGGTGTTGTCGAACCCGCGCCACGACAGCGTCGGCCCGAGGTGGTTGCCCTCGCAGGTGTGGTTGTAGACGACGTCGAGGATGACCTCGATGCCGGCCGTCGCCAGCCGCTCCACCGCCCCGACGATCTCGTCGCGCCCGCCCGGCCCGAGATAGCGCGGCTCCGGTGCGAAAAAGGACAGCGTGTTATAGCCCCAGTAGTTCGACAGGCCGCGCTCGAGCAGGTGGCGATCCTGCAGGAAGGCCTGCACCGGCAGGAGCTCGAGCGTCGTGATGCCGAGACGCTTGAGGTACTCGACCATCGGCGGGGCGCCGAGCGCAGCGAAGGTGCCGCGGATGTCCTCGGCGATCAGCGGATGGCGCATCGTCAGGCCGCGGACGTGCGCCTCGTAGACGATCGATTGCGACCAGGCGACCCGGCGCGGCGGCCGCCGGCGCTGCAGCGTGCCGTCGATGCGACCCTTCGGGATGAACCTCGAACTGTCGCGATCGTCCCGCGTCAGGTCGGCGTCCGGATCAGGCCCGACCGTGTAGCCGAACAGCGCGTCGTCCCAGGTGAGCGGACCAACGAGCTCGCGCGCGTACGGGTCGATCAGCAGCTTGGCCGGATTGAAGCGGTGGCCCGCCTCCGGCGCCCAGGGGCCGTGGACGCGGTAGCCGTAGGTCGTGCCGGCGCCGACGCCGGGGATGAAGCCGTGCCACGAGCCGTCGGTGCACTCCGGCAGGTCGTAGCGGGCCACCTCGGTCGCGCCGTCCTCGCTGTAGAGGCAGAGCTCGATGCGCTCGGCATGGTCGGAGAACACCGCGAAATTGGTACCACCCTCGATGGACGTCGCACCGAGCGGATAGGGCTCGCCCGGCTCGATGGTGGTGGCAGAGCCGGCGGTCGACGAAATCGGATCGGTGCGCATCGGTGTCCCCTCGGAGCCGGCGCTGCTGCAGCGCACACGGCGCATCGCAAACGCAGCCGGAGCCGCGGCGGTTCCGTGGGGTGGTGGGGGAGGTTTAGGCGGCTTGTGATGGTCGCGAGAAGAGCGCCGACCCAGCGCAAGATGCACAAGGCCACCCTCCCCTTGAGGGGGAGGGTCGGCGACCAAAGGTCGCCGGGGTGGGGTGGCGCCGCCGGGAGGCGGCGGGAAAAGCTGCGACATCGGCGAGGTTTGAGGGTCATGCGCGGGCTCCCGCCCGCGGGTCACCCCGCCCCGCCGCGCTCCGCGCGTCGACCCACCCCCTCAAGGGGCGGGTGTAGCTCGCCGGTTCAAACCGCCGGCAGACGCACCTTCGCGACCGCGTAGGCGTCGAGGGTCAGCGTGTCGCCGAGGGGCCCGGCAAGCGTGGCGAGTGCCGCCGGGTCACCGGTGGTGCGGGCGAGGCTGTCGGCGTCGAGCACGGCGGCCGTCGCGCCGGCGCCGGCAGACGCCAGGCGCACGGTCTGTGGCACGGCCGTCAGGTTGGCGAGAAGCAGCGTCTTGCCACCGTCGGCGTCGGCCACGGCAAGGACCGCCACTCGCCCTGCCCGTGACACCGTCGCCTCGAGCAGAGGCTTGCCCGACAGGCCGGCCAGCGCTGCAAGCGCGTGGAACACCGGATAGAGCGCATCGGCCGTGCCGTCGAAGCCCGGCTTCGGCGCCTCGCCCTTCCGGTGCAGCACGCCGAACGGTCCCGTCGGCGCGCTCATCGCCACCGCCTCGACACCGCCGCGGGCGCAGGCGGCGACGTAGGCGAGCGTCCAGGCGGCGTTGAACAGGCCGCGCTGGCGCGGGTCATTCTCGGCGAGGCAGACGCGCTCGTCGCGCGGGTTCGGCGTCGTCGCCTTGCCGTACGGGTTCTGCCGGCAGCCGATGGCCGACGGGCCGATGCGATAGGGCGTGTCGACGATGAAGGCCCGCGTCGAGGCGAGGATCGACGGCATCGCCTCCAGCGTCTCCATCACCGAGCGGTCGTCGGCGGCGTGGACGATCGGGCACGTCGTGTGGGTGACGTAGTCGAGCAGCCCCGCCGGCGGGCGCTTGCGGTTGAGCTCGGTGAAGTAGGACAGCATGCCGCCGCCGAGCGGCACGCCGGGGAAGGCCGCGCGGGCCGCAGCGGCGATCGCCTCAGCCGGGGCGACCGGAGGCCACGGCGTGCCCGGCAGGATCGAGCGCAGGTCCGCCGCCGGCGACACCGTCAGCCCGGCGAGCGGCAGCGCAGCCGACCGCACGGCCTCCGCCAGCGCCGCGAGCTCGGCGTTGGGATCGTCGCCGGCGATCACGGCCTCGAGGACGATCGCCGCACCGGTCTTCTCACCGAGGTCGCGATAGGCGGTGAGCACGTCGGCGCCGTTGCCGCGGGCATCGAAGGCGCAGACGAGGTGTCGCGGGCCAAGCGCCCGCACGAGCGGCGCAACCGCGAGCGCGTTCTCGGCTTCCGCCGCCGGCACGCCGAGGCCGATCGCCGGCATCGTGCCGCCGCTCTCGCCGCCGATCTCGACCACGAGTCCGTCCGAACCGGCGGCCGTGACGGCCGGCAGCGTGCCGGACACCGTCAGCGTCACGGACTGCCGGAGCGCCTCCCCGGCCTTCAGCACATAGGGCCACGGGCGGGCGAGCGGGCGGACGTATGTCTTGTAGGAGGCGTCGCTCCAGTTGCGCTGGTCCTCCATCTCGAAGGCGTCGCCTTCCATCCGGCAGGTCACCCAGACGCCGGGCAGCGCCTCGTGCGACAGCGCGCGGATGTCGAGAAAGGGCTGCACCGGGTCGATCAGCGCCGGAAACGTCGAGACCTCCGTGCTCCCGTCCGTGTGCTCGACCTTCACCGGCCGGCCGGATACGCCCTCGACGGGATGCAGCACGATGAAGCCGGTGCGGTTGGTCTCGACGTCCGTCACCGGCTCGGCGACGGCGGAGAAGGAAAGCGAGCCGTCGGGCGTGCCGACGATTGCCGCCGAATAGACAAGCTTGCGCTTCGCATCGGCGCAGGTGGCGCGGTAGTGGACGCGGAAACCGGTGTCGTCCTCCTCGATGGCGAGCCCGTCGATCGCCGGCGTGAACGTGCCCCAGTTCTCGTCGCGCACCAGGAAGGCGATGGCGCGGATCACCTCGACGCCGGCGATGCGTATCGTCCGCAGCGCGCCGTTCTCGAACTCGGCCGACAGCGGCCCCGCGTGCAGCGTGCGCGTCGGCGGGTCGGTCGTCTCGGTGCCGCAGAGGCGCACCGCGCGGCTCGTGTCCGGCTGCATCCTCGCCTCCCCTAGAGCGCCCGCTCGCTCGCCGCATCGAAGACGGCGGCACGGTTGAGGTTGATGTCGATCGCGACGTGCTCGCCCGGCCGGCTGACGTCGTGGGCCTGCAGCTCGGCCATCACGGGCTCGCCACCGAGCCGGAACGTCGCGTAGCTGCGCGAGCCGGTCGGCTGGATGAGCTCGATGGTGGCGTCGAGGCGGGCGACGCCCGGCGGCGGCGCCTCGCCCTGCGCCCGCGTCATGTGCTCGGGCCTGAGGCCGAGCAGCACGGGGCTGCCGTCGGCGGCGCCGTAGAGAATGCGGCCGACCGGCAGCGGCAGCGAGGTCGCCCCGTCGGCGAGCACCACGCGGTCCCCCTCCCCGCCCCGCGCCAGCCGCCCGGGCAGGAAGCCCATCTTCGGCGAGCCGAGGAAGCCCGCGACGAAGCGCGTCGCCGGCCGCTCGAACAAGTCGAGCGGCGAGCCCTGCTGCTCGATGACCCCGTCACGCATCAGCACGATCCGGTCGGCGAGCGTCATCGCCTCGATCTGGTCGTGGGTGACGTAGATCATCGTCGTGCCGATCTCCTGGTGGAGCCGCTTGATCTCGCCGCGCATCTCGTCGCGCAGCTGCGCGTCGAGGTTGGAGAGGGGCTCGTCGAACAGGAAGATCTGCGGGTCGCGGACGATCGCCCGGCCGATGGCGACGCGCTGGCGCTGTCCGCCCGAGAGCTGCCGCGGCAGGCGCTGCAACAGCGGCACGATGCCGAGCATCTTCGCCGCCGCGGCGACGCGCGTGTCGATCTCGGCCTTCGGCAGCTTGCGGGCCTTGAGGCCGAAGCCGATGTTCTTCTCGACGCTCATGTGCGGGTAGAGCGCGTAGTCCTGGAACACCATCGCCACGTCGCGGTCGCGCGGGCGCATGTCGTTGACGACCTCGCCGCCGATCCAGATCTCGCCCTCGCTGATGTCTTCCAGCCCGGCGATGGTGCGCAGCAACGTGCTCTTGCCGCAGCCGGACGGGCCGACGAGCACGGTGAACTCGCCGTCGGCGATGTCGAGGTCAATGCCGCGGACGGCATGGAAGCCGCCATAGCGCTTGTGCAGACCGACGATACGAACGGGGGCCATCGGCGGCGTCTTCCTCCCTGTGGGTTGCGGTCAGCCGCGCACGGCGCCGAGGGTCAGCCCGCGCACGAGGTGGCGCTGCGCCAGCACGCCGAGTGCGATCGACGGCCCGAGCGAGACGATGGCGAGCGCCGCCGCCTCGCCGTACTGGGCGCCCTGGAAGCCGATGAAGGCGCGGAACACCGTCGGCAGCGTGAAGGCATCGCGGCTCGTGAGCAGCAGCGCGAAGAAGAACTCGGTCCAGCAGGCGATGAAGGCGAACACAGCGGCGGCGACGATGCCGGGGGCGGCGAGCGGCACCGCCACCTTCCAGAACGCCTGCCAGCGCGTGCAGCCGTCGACGAGTGCCGCATCCTCCATCGACCGCGGCATCTGCCGAAAGTAGGCGAACATCATCCACACCGTCACCGGCAGGGTGAACACCGTATAGGCGAGGATCAGGCCGATGTGGGTGTCGTAGATGCCGATGTTGCGGTAGATCAGGAAGATCGGCAGAACGATGGCGATCGGCGGCAGGAAGCGCTGCGACAGCACCCAGAACGACAGATGCGGCCCGCCGGTGTTGAAGCGCGCCAGGCTGTAGGCCATCAGCGTGCCGAGCAGGGCCGACAGAGCCGTCGCCGCTGAAGAGACGATCAGGCTGTTGATGAGACCCTGCAGGCCCCGGTAGGTGAACAGCGCCGCCGTGTAGTGGATGATCGTCGGTTCGTCCGGGAACCACACCGGCGGGATCGCCAGGTAATCGTCGCTCGGCTTGATCGACGTGTTGAACATCCAGTAGATCGGCCACAGCACGAAGATCAGGAAGAAGCCGAGCAAGAGGACGCGGGCGATCGTCGCGGTCGGGAACCGCCGGCGGCGGCGCGGGCGGGGGGCAGCCGCGACCGCCATCACGCCACCTCCGCCTTGAGCAGGCGGCGGACGAGGAAGGTCACCACCGCCGCGGTGAAGATCAGGAACAGCCAGCTTCCGGCCGTTGCCTGCGACAGGTGAAACTGCGTGAAGCCCACCGTGTAGAGATAGTAGGACGCCGTATAGGTCTGCGTCCCCGGCCCGCCGCCCGTCATGATGAAGATGGTGTCGAACAAGCGGATCGCGTCGAGCAGGCGGAAGGTGATGGCGAGCAGGATCATCGGGGCGAGGTGCGGCAGCGTGATCGCCGTGAACGCCTGCCAGCCGTCGACGCCGTCGAGCTCGGCCGCCTCGTAGAGGTTGGGCGGGATCGAGGTCAGCCCGGCGAGCAGGATGACGAACATGAACGGCGTCCACTGCCAGACGTCGGCGATGATCAGCGAGATGTAGATCCATGGCCGCTCGGTCAGCCAGCTGATCGTCACCTCCTGGCCGAGGAGCTGCGTCAGGATGTAGTTGGTCGGGCCGAACGGGCGCTGCAGCAGCAGCGTCCACGCCTGCCCGACGATCACCGGGCTGATGAACAAGGGCACGATCAGGATCGACATGACGAGGCCGCGGCCGCGGAAGCTCTTCACCATCGCCATGGCGATGGCGAGCCCGAGCAGGAACTCGATCGCCACGCACGAGAACGACAGCGCCGCCGTCAGCACCAGCGACCAGCGTGCGACGGGATCGAAGACGACGCGCTCGAAGTTCTTCAGCCCGACGAAGGCGTGGCCGGGGACCTGGAAGTCGTAGTTGATGAACGAGACGACGAGCGAGAACAGCAGCGGATAGATCGACAGCGCCAGGATCAGCACCACCGCCGGCGCGACGAGGAGCCACTTGAAGTGCCGGTCGCACCACGCCGAGAAGCCCGCGGTGCGGGGCCGCGGGTGGCGAAGCGGCATCTGGCGGAAAGTGGTGAGCGTCTCTGCCATCTCGTTCCCGGGTCGAAACCGGCGGGTCGCCGGTCAAGGTCGACCGCCGCGCGCGGGCCGGAGCCCACGCGCGGCGCGTGACGGTGCGGCGCCGCCGGACACCCGACGGCGCCGCTGCCTCCCCCCGTCAGTCGATAACGACGGCCTGGCCGAGTTTCTCCACCGTGTTGTCGGCGGTGGAGCCGGGCAGCTTCAGGAACTCGACATAAAACGCCTTCTGGCTGTCGACGCCGAGCCGCTCGGTGGTGGCGTCCCATTCCGCCGCTGCCGTCTCCAGCGACTGCTGCGGGTCGGCGCCCGCCCACACCGCCGTCGCCATGCGATCGAGGCTCAGGAAGTAGTCCTGTGCGCCGGGCATGATCGGATCGAGCAGGCCGACGTTCGCCGAGTTGTTCAGCGTCCGCAGGTAGTCCTTCGCGCCCGGGAAGAGATCGGCATAGAGCTCCGACTTGAAGTGCGAAAGGCGGTAGGGATCGCGCAGCGCGTAGGGCAGCATGACGCGGGCAAGCGACACCGGCGGCGACGTCACCCACTGCATGAACAGGTAGGCGGCGACGGGGTTGGCGCTGTCGGCCGACAGCGCCTTGCTGAAGCCGGTGGCGTGCTCCGGATTGCCCGGCACCACGGCATATCCAACCTTGCCGGCGATCTGCGACTGCGGAATGAAGTTGATCGCCGTCGCCGTCTGCGAGTAGTTCGCGGCCATGCGCCCCGACGGCGGCCACGAGTAGATCATCGCCACCTTGCCGGTGAGGAAGGCGGCCCACAGCGACACCGCGTCGAGCTCGTTGTTGCCGGGTATCGAGGCGTTGTTCGCCGCGATCATGTTCTGCAGCGTCTTGACGCCGGCGGGCGAGGCCAGCTGCGCCTTCATGTTGTCGTCGAAGAGCTGGCCGCCGTTGGCGCGGAACTGCTGCAGGAAGTCGAACTGGTTGCCCGGGCTGCCCGCCTTGCGGAAGTGGCCGGCACCGTAGACGTTCGGCGCCATCTGGTCGGTGATGAACTGCGCCACCTGGGCGTAGTCCTCCCACGTCTTCGGCACCTCGAGTTTCTTGTCGAACTTCGCCTCGTAGGCCGCCATCAGCTTCGGGTCTTCGAAGATGTCCTTGCGGTAGTAGAGGGCGAACATGTCACCGTCGTCGAAGAAGCCCCAGATCTTGCCCTTGTAGGTCGGCAGGGCGCGGTAGAGCGGATGGTAGTCCTCGAGGTCGGCCGGGTTCATGTACTCCTTGATGTAGTCGTCGAGCGGGGCGATGACGCCGCCGTCGGCGAGCGAAGGGGTCCAGGCCGGAGAGATGTCGAGGACGTCGAAGGCGCCGGAGCCGGCGATGTGCTCGGCCACCGCCTTCGAGTACTGGTCCGGGTTGGAGAGCTCGACGACATTCGACTTGATGCCGGTGAGCTGCTCCCACATCGGCCCGGAGAAGTTGCGCGGGTCGAGCGCCTGCAGTCCGGCCTCATAGGTCATCGAGAGCGTGACGCCGGAATACTGCTTCGCTGCCTGCACCGCGCGGTAGGCGGAGCCGTCGGTCGGCCCCTCGGTGGAGGCGGCGAGCGCCAGCGCCTGCGCCTTGCCGAGCGGCGTCGACGGGTCGGCGAGCTCGAGATTGGCCTGGGCGAGCGCCCAGTCGGTCATCGCGCCGAGCATCGGGCCGCCGAGGGCGAGCATGCCCGTCATCTGGCCGAAGCGGGTGATGAAGGTGCGCCGCGTCGGTTCCCCGCGCAGCAGAGCATCGACCTCCTGTGCGAGGCCGGCTTCGAAGTCACGCCTTTCGCGATCGTTCATGGTCCTCACTCCTCCCTAAAGGGCCGCACGGTCGGACGGCGCGGACGGGTCTGTCCGGGCGTTCTCGCCGGCGGTCTCCGGTGGCTCGCGGCGCGGGCGCCCCGGCGAGCCGTCACTTTGCCGAATTGGGGACCGCCGCCCGGCGGTCCGGTCTCGAGGCACTCCCTTGCTGACGGGGCGGTTACCCTCCGCCCTCTCGATCTAGTCGCCGAAACGGCCGTGGAAGTCGGCGAGCCGCCGCTTCCACGTCGCGGTCTCGAGCACCGCCCGGTTGACGACGCCGCGCGGCACGCGGCCGTGCTGTACCTCGAGCACCGCCTTGACGTCGGCGGCGCCGTTGCCGGCGAAGCACTGGTCGGTCCAGCACAGCGCGTGCGGCGCGAGGATGACGTTGTCGAGCTTCAGGATCGGGTCGTCCGCGTCCGGCGGCTCCTGCTCGAGCACGTCGAGCCCGGCGCCGGCGATGCGGCGCTCGGCCAGGACCTTTGTCAGCGCCTTCTGGTCGACGATCGGTCCGCGCGCGGTGTTGATGAGGTAGGCCGTCGGCTTCATCAGCGCGAGCCGCTCGGCGTTGACGAGGTGGTGCGTCTCCGGCGTCAGCGGGCAGCTCACCGACAGCACGTCGGACTGCCGGAACACCTCCTCGAGGCTGACGAGCTCGATGCCGAGTTCGGCCGCCACCGCCTTGTCGGCGAAGGGGTCGTGGGCGATGAAGCGCATGTCGAGCGGCTTGGCGATCCGGAAGAACTCGGCGCCGATGTTGCCGATGCCGACCGAGCCCAGCGTGCGGCCGACGAGGCCGACGCCCATGTGGTCGGAGCGCTGGGCAAAGCCCGTCGGCCCTTCCCGCGTCAGCCGGTCCTTCACCATCATCTTGCCGGTGAGCGCCAGCATCAGCGCCAGGATCGAGACCGCCACCGGCCGCCGCACACCGTCCGGCGTGATGACCAGCGCGATGCCGGCGTCCGTGCAGGCCGGCACGTCGACGGTGTCGTAGCCGACGCCGAAGCGGGCGATGACGGCGAGCCGGCCGCTCTTCGGCACGCTCTCGCGGCCGAAGCGATGGGTGAGCAGGATGAGGGCGTCGAAGTCCTCCAGTTGCTCGGCCCTGAGTGGGTTCGCCACGTCCAGGAACGCGACCTCGACATTCGGCGCGGCCCTGAGCGGCGCGAGGTCGAAGTCCGGGTAGGTCGGCGAGCCGTCCGGCTTCTTGAAGTCGCCGGAGAGCGCGACGCGGAACGGTCCGCTCATGGGCGCGCCTTCCGCGTGGCCGGGGCCTTGGACGGGGCTTTGGCGGGCGCCTTGACGGCCGGCTTCGCGGAAGGCTTGACGGAGGCCTTCGCCGGGGCTTTCGCGCTCGCCTTCGTGGCGGCTGCCTTGTGCGCCGCTGCACTACCCTTCGTGCCTTCCCGCAGCTTGCCGATCGCCTCGGCCAGTGCGTTGTGCAGCACCCAGACGTCGCCCGAATAGCAGATGAAGTCGAAGCCGACGTCGTAGAGCTCGATGCCGACCTCGACCGTCGGCACCAGCCGGCCCATCGCCTTGCCGTGCTTGCGGGCGGCCTTCACCGTCTTGTCGATCGCCGCCTTGAACTCCGGATGCTCGAACTCGCCGGGGATGCCGAGGCCGACCGACAGGTCGAAGTGGCCGACCCAAAGGCAATCGACGCCGTCGACCGCCGCGATTTCCTCGCAGTTCTTCACGCCGTCAGCCGTCTCGATCTGGCAGAACAGCGTGGTGCGGGCGTTGGTGGCGGTGAACTTGTCGGCGACCGCGCCGGGCCGGTAACGGTCGTGTGCCACCTGCAGGGCGACGCCGCGGCCACCCTGCGGGTGATACTTCATCGAGTGGACGATCTGGCGGGCCTCCTCGGCGGAGCCCACCATCGGCACCATCAGCCCCTCGGCGCCCATGTCCATGGCGCGGGCGATGTGGTGGTACTCCTTCGACGGCACCCGCACGATCACCGGCACCTGCGCCGCCTCGAAATAGCGGATGGCGCTCTTAACCGTCTCGAAGCCGAAGCCGGAGTGCTCGAGGTCGAACAGCACGAAGTCGCAGCCGGCCGACTTCAGGATGTGGCCGATCCCCGGCGTCGCGAACTCGACGATGAAGTGCCCGAACTTCGGCGCCCGTGTGCCGGCCATCGCCTTCAGGCCCGGACCCACCGAACTCTCGCCCGCCATGCATTCTCTCCCTGTCGTCGTCCGCCCGGGCTCTTCGGCCGGGTCGAAGGTGTCTCGATCTATGCGCCGCCCTCGCAGACGAGGGCGCATTCGGTGACGGCCTTGGCCGCGACCAGCGCCGCGCTGGCGGCGTCGAAGCGGGCGAAGTGGCCGGTGCGCGTGTGCGCCTCGAAGGCGGCCCGGTCGTCGTAGATCTCGTAGAGCAGCACCCGGTCGGGCTCGCCGGCCGGCTCCAGCACGTCGAAGCGCCGGCAGCCGGGCTCGGTGCGGCAGGATTCGCGGGCGTTCTCGTCGATCAGGCGGCGGAAGGCCGCGCGCTCGCCCGGCACCACCTGGAAGTCGACGAGGATGACGTAGCCGCTCATCGCCGCTTCTCCACCACCGCGTTGTAGCGCCGGGTGACGTAGTCGAGGTGGGCGCGCATCGCCGCCTCCGCCCGGTCGGCGTCATGCGCCGCCACCGCCTCGAAGATCGCCCGGTGCGCCTCGTAGGCGACCTTGTCCTCGCCGGGCGCGAGCGTCGTCTGGCGCTGTTCGAGCAGCCACTCGGCGAGAGCGGCGTGGATCGCCGTGAACATCGGATTGCGGGGGATCACCGCCAGCACGAAGTGGAAGTCGACGTCGGTGCGCTCGAAGCGCTTGAGGTCGCCGAGCGAGGCGCGGTTTTCGTCGAGCGCCGCCCGGAAGCGGGCGAGATCGTCCGCCGTGGCGTGCTCGGCGGCGTGGCGGGCGAGGCCGACCTCGAAGAAGACGCGCAGGCTCTGGAAGTTCTGCACGCCACCCGGCGCCGCCAGCATGTGGCGGGCGGTGACGGCGAGCGCGTCGACGACGAAGGCCGGCGTCGGCAGCGTCACGATCGCCCGGGTGCCGGACCGGATGTCGATCAGCCCCATCTTCTGCAGGTGGAACAGCGCCTCGCGGATCGCCGGGCGGCCGACGGCGAACGTCTCCATCAGCGTCCGCTGCGAGGGCAGAGCGTCGCCGGCGGCGTAGTGCCCCTCGGCGATCATCCGCTCCAGCCGGGCGGCGACCTCCTCATAGAGCTTGCGCTGGCGAACCGCCGTGTCGAGCATTGGTATACCTGTCATACCAGTTGAGCGGACGCTACGCCCGGGCCGGTCGCTCGTAAAGAGAGATTCGGTGCTGCAGTCGCGAAGGCGACGACGGCCGATCGCGGCCAGAAACTGGACCCGATCGACCGGTCGGCGTATGACGATCTGACAATATGATGGGAGGCGCCCGATGCTCGAGCTCTACAACTTCGCGCAGTCCACCTGCAGCCTGAAGGTCCGCCTCGCCATGCACGAGAAGGGCATCGAGTGGGTGGACCGGGTGCTCGTCTCCAAGAACCAGGACCACCTTTCGGACTGGTACCTGAAGCTCAACCCGAACGGCGTCGTGCCGACGCTCATCCACAACGGCACGCCGGTGATCGAGTCCTCGGTGATCGTGCAGTACCTGGACGAGATCTATCCGCCCGTGTCGCTGACGCCGCCGACGCCGCTCGCCCGGGCCGAGATGCGCGCCTTCCTTGCCTTCGTCGATGCGGTGCCGACGCCGGCGGTGCGCTACCCGTCGTTCCAGTATGGCGGCCTGATCCGCAAGTTCCTGGCGATGACGGACGCCGAGTTCGCCGAGAGCGTCGCGCTCCGGCCGCTGAAGGGCGAGTTCTACAAGCGCATGGGCCGCACCGGCTTCCCGCGCGAGGACATCGACAAGGCGCTCGCCGACATCGTCAAGACCGCCGGCCGCATGGACCTTCTGCTCGAGAAGAACGGCGGGCCCTTCCTGATGGGTGAGCAGCTGACGCTCGCCGACCTCGCGGTGGCGCCGCTGATCGACCGCATGGAGGACCTCGGCTTCGCCTACCTGTGGGAAGGCCGGTATCCGCGCGTGGCGCAATGGCTCGCCGATCTGCAGGCCCGCCCGGCCTACGCCCAGGCCTACTATCCCGGCAGCCGCCTCTCCGACCAGTTCCCCGACCTCGGCCTCGGCCGCGGCACCGACGCGCGCGAGCGTCAGCCGGAACTCGCCGCCGCGGCGGAGTAGCGCCGCGGCCGAGTAGCCCCCGCCTTACAGCGGCGGGCGCAGGTGCTCCCACGGCCGCGCCGCCTCGAAGGCGGCGGCGGCCTGCAGCACGCCGAGATCGTCGAAGCGGCGGCCGACGATCTGCAGCCCCACCGGCCGCCCGTCCGCCGTCAGCCCGCACGGCACCGAGGCCGCCGGCGCGCCGGTGAAGTTGAACGGGTAGGAGAACTCCGCCCACTCCATCCAGTCCCAGCGATGCTGCGCCCAGCCGTCGGGCGCCAGTTGCCCGACCGGGAACGTCGCCACCGAGGCGGTGGGCGTGACGAGGAAATCCCAGTCGCCGAACCAGCGGCCGATCTCGGAACACCACGCGTACTTGCGCTCACGCTGCAGCTGATAGTCCGCAGCGGTCACCGCCATGCCGTCCTCGATGCAGGCAACGAGGTGGGGGTCCATGCGGTCGCGGAACTCCGGCAGGAAGCGCGCGAAGCCCGAGAAGTGCGCCTTCCAGAAGAAGCGGGCGAGATCGATACCGCCGGTGCCCCACGGCGTCCCCGGCTCCTCGACGATGGCGCCGGCCTCGGAAAAGGCCGAAAGCCCCGCCCGCACCAGCGCCGCGACCTCCGGATCGACGCGGACGTGGCCGAGATCGGGGCTGAAGGCGATGCGCTTGCCGGCGATGCCCTCGCCGAGGCGGCCGAGATAATCGGCCGGGGCCGAGTCGAGGCAGGTGTGGTCCTCAGGGTGCGGGCCGGACATGACGGACAGCATCATCGCGACGTCCCGCACCGTGCGCGCCATCGGGCCGCCGTGCGAGGCAAGGTCGTGCAGCCCGACCGGCACCATCGGAATGCGCCCGTAGCTCGGCTTCAGTCCGGCGAGCCCGCAGAAGTGCGCCGGCACGCGGATCGAACCCGCCGCGTCGGTGCCCTGGTGCAGCGGCCCGCAACCGGCGGCGGCGGCGGCCGCAGCACCGGCCGACGAGCCGCCGGGCGTGAAACCGTGCTTCCAGGGATTGTGGGTGTCGCCGGTGAGCGGGCTGCGGCCGAGCGCGATCCAGCCGCATTCCGGCGTCGTCGTCTTGCCGACGACGATGGCGCCGGCCGCCTTCAGGCGCTGCACGAATGGAGCGTCCCGGGAGGCGATCTCGCCGGCGAAGATGTGCGAGCCGCGCGCCGCCGGCAGGCCGGTGATGCCGGCGAGATCCTTGATCGTCACCGTGACGCCGTGCAGCGGCCCGACCCGCTCGCCAGCGCTGACCACCACCTCCGCCCGCTTCGCCTCCGCCCGCGCCGTATCGGCGGTGACGACTGCGAAGGCGTTGATCGTGGGCTCCACCGCCTCGATGCGGGCGAGGACCGCCTCAACGCTCTCCACCGGCGAAACCGCACCGGTGCGGATCAGCGGGGCCAGCCGGTGCGCCGGCATGTGAGCGAGGTCGTCCGTGTGCGCGCTTGCCGGCGGTGCTGCCTCACGCCCCTTCGCCACGCTTCGAGCCGAACCCGTCGCGTCGTCGCCCGCCTTGGTCATCTCGGCTGTCCTCTCAGCAGAACCCGTCCCCCTTGCTACAGGGTCGCCCGCCCTCCCGCACTATCGCCGCAGCCGTCTTCCGGACGCCGGCGGCCCGTGCGACGACGCGCCGCCGCCGGTGCGGCCGGCCCAGGCTCGAGCTTCGGCGCAGGCTCTCAAGACTGCGGTTGGGGAAAGCTGCTGATGACAAGTCTCGAGATGTCCTCGGGCGGCTGCGGCGTGCTGAAGAGGAAGCCCTGCCCTTCCCTGCAGCCGCGCCGACGGAGGAAATCGAGCTGGAACTTCGTCTCGATCCCCTCGGCGATGACGGCGATCTTCAGACTGTTCGCCATCGCTATGATGGCGGTGACGATGATCCCGTCGCCGCTCGTCGGCGTCAGGCAGCGCACGAATGACTGATCGATCTTGATGATGTCGACCGGAAATCTGTTGAGGTAACTCAAGCTAGAATACCCGATACCGAAGTCGTCGACCGCGATCCGGATTCCCATTTCCTTGATCTCGTATAGGATCTTGGCACTCTCCTCCACGTCGTTCATCAGCACGCTCTCGGTGATCTCGAGTTGCAGGGCCGCGGGATCGAACGCGCTCTCTTCCAGGACGGAACGGATGTCGGCGACGAAGTTCTTCTGGCGGAATTCGAGCGCCGAGATGTTCACGGCGACCGTCCCGACTTTCAGCCCCTCCGCCTCCCACCGCTTGCCTTGTGCGCAGGCCTCGCGGAGAACCCAGTGGCCGATCGGCAGGATCAGCCCCGTTTCCTCGGCGACGGGAATGAACAGACCGGGAGACTGCATCCCCAGACCCGGACTGTTCCAGCGCAGCAGCGCCTCGACCCCGACCACCGTGCAGTCGAACAAGTTCACATTGGGCTGATACAGGACGACGAATTCGTCTCGATCCAGCGCCAGCTCGAGAGCATCGCTGATGCGCTTTCGCTCGATATCCTTCGCCATGATCTCACGGCTGTAAAATTGATACGTGTTCCTGTGATTGATCTTTGCCTTGTACATCGCAGCATCGGCGCAATGGAGTAGTATGTTCGGCTTTTCGCCATCCTCAGGATAGACGCTGATACCAATGCTCCCAGTAATCTGAAGTTTTCGGTCCTTGACGAATATGGGCTGCTTCAGTTCCTGAAGCATCCGCTCCGCCAGGATGCCCGCCTGCGCCGGCCCTTCGATCTCGGAAAGCAGAACGACGAACTCGTCGCCGCCATGGCGGCTCACCGTGTCCGTGCGACCGATACATCCTTCAAGTCGCTTGGCGACGGCCTGCAGGACCAGGTCGCCGCCCGCATGCCCGATCGAATCGTTGACCTCCTTGAACCGATCGAGATCGAGGAAGAGAATCGCCACCTGCCCGGCGTGTCGCTCGGCGAGCGCGATGGCCTGCAGGAGGCGATCGTTCAGAAGCGACCGATTGGGAAGGTCCGTCAGGTAGTCGTGCTGCGCCAGGTGCGCCATCTTCAGCGACATCGCCCGGGCGACCGTCACATCGTGAAAGACGAGTACGGCTCCGCAGATCTTGTCGTCGTAGTCGTGGATCGGCGAGGCAGAGTCCTCGATGGTCACCTCCTGGCCGTCGCGCCGCACGAGGACGGTGCCCGCCACCATCCCCATCGGCTTGTCCTCCTGGAGGACGAGCGCGACCGGATTGCGAATAGGCCGCCTGGTTCCCCCGTCGAGGATCCTCATCACCTGATCGATCTGTTGGCCATGCGCCTCCGCCCGCGACCAGCCGGTGATGCTCTCGGCCGCTACGTTCAGGTATTCGACGTTCCCCGCCATATCCGTCCCGATGACGGCGTCGCTGATCGAGTTGAGCATGATCTCGGCGCGCGCCTTCTCCAGGAACATCGCAGCCTCGACGGCCTTTCTCTTGATGACGTTGCGCAACATCTGCGCCGTCAGCGAACTCTGGAAGTCCCTCTTGAAGAAGAAGCCCTGGGCGCCGTTCTGCACGGCGAGGTCGGCGAGACCGACCTCCTCGTCTCGGCAGATCACGACGATGGGCGTGTGCGGCGCCGCCGAGAACAGGCGGTCGAACGCCTCGATGCCCTGGCAACCCGGCATGTGGAGATCGGCCACGACGACATCCGGATCACCGGAGCCGAGAGACGTGATCGCGGCAGACAGGTTGCCCGAGGTTTCGACCGAGAACGGGTCGGCTTTCTGATCTGCAAGAAGCTCGCGCAGGGAGCGGGACGTTTCCGCATCGGCCGAGACGATCAAGACGCGGTTTGGCATGGTCGGCCATTGCCTCGCAGCCGCTGGATTGGGTCATCCAAATGGCGCGGAAAGCGGCTCTGCCAGCAGATGTTGCCCTGAAACATAATTCCACTACAGGCTGCGGGCAAGTCGCCTCTCTGGCAACACCGAGGCGACCGCAAACAACGTAGCCTGGATCTTATTCAGTAAAGTGGATCGCCCGGTCACATCCATCGCAGGACTTCGACGGCGCGGGCTGCCGCGGCGGTCCGCGCCGCCTCCCTGGCCGACACCTACGCCGTTGCGAACCTCCGAACGCCATGCGCCCGATGCGATGCCCCCTTGTCTGCGTGTCTGGCCTGCCGTAATCATCCGCCCCGTTGGCGACGTGGCGGAATGGTTACGCAGCGGACTGCAAATCCGTGTATGCCGGTTCGATTCCGGCCGTCGCCTCCAAGCGCTGCGCCACGCACCACCTCGCGCCATCCTCTCCCGTCCCGAGGCCGCCGTGCGCAATCGCCGCGCCCCGCGCCGGGAGCTTGCGTCGGACTTGCGCGTTTCATCTCCGGCTTCCGAGCGGGCTTGCGTGGCGCCTCCTTCGGACACATCATCCCGTCATACCAACGATGGCCGTAGCGGCTCCGATCCGCTTGGCCGTCGCCGATCCCGCCCGACAGCCTGCCAGCGCGCATCTTTCCCCTTTCGACAGACCCCACGTCCGGGCCGGCCATTGCCGGCGCCACCGGGGTGCGGCCAGGAGTTCGCCATGCGCCGACCGTCCGCCCACCCCGCCGCCGCCATGTTCGAGGCCTTCGAGTTCGCCTTCCAGGTGCAGTCGGTCATGGCCCTGCGGCTCTTGCGCATCTCCGCCGGTGGCAGCGAGGCCGCGGTGGAGACGCAGCGCATGATCTCCGAGAAAGCCGAGGCGGTCTGGCGCTCACAGGTCGCAGCTGGCCTCGCCATCGCCAGCGGGCGTGGCAGCGAGGCAGTGGCCGCCGCCGCCTTCCGCCCCTACCGGCGCGCCGTGAAGGCCAACCACCGCCGCCTCACCTCCGGCTGATTCGGGCGGCCGTCGTCCTGCCCCCAGCATCTTCTGACGATCCATCGTCTGGAACGACGAACGGGGGCGGGCGAGCCGTGCTCACGCCACCCCCGTTCGGAAGAGTGCGGCCGGCTGCAGGCTTGCGCCGCGCCAGGCCGGGCCGAAGACGCCTTGGGAGAGGCGTCGATAGCCGATTCCCATCAAACCATAGAATTCCCCGATCACAACCATTTTGATCGTCAAATCGGAGTGATTTTATGCGGCCCGAGGGTGCGGAACGCGTGACCGCCCGCGGCGTTGATGGGAGCGCGGCGCGACGTCGGGCCGACCGGCCCCACCGCCGCCGCACGGGAGAGCGCCGATGACCTCGAACAGCACCCCGCCGCGGCCCGATCCGGCCGACGATCGCCCGCAGCCGGGCGACGCCGGCACGCCGCAGCGGCCGACCCCGCGCGCAGGCTCCGCGGCCGCCGAGAGCGACGGGCGCGACAGCGCCCTTCTCGCCGACGTGCCGCCGACCCGCCGCCATCGGGGCGACGACGCCCACGGCGAGGACGAGAGCAAGCAGGCCGACAGCGCCCGCGACGCCGACGAGGTGAAGCACCGCGCCGCCGACCGTGGCATCTCGGCCGCGATTGCGGGCGTCGACATCATGCCGAGCGAGGACCGCTGACACACGGTCGCCGCTCCCGGTCGGTCGCCGAATTCGAGCGCAAGGCCCGGAGTGCAGCGGGGCGGCGGACGCGTCATGGTGAGGGTGTCCGGCGTCATCGCGCCGGCGCTGCCAGGAGACGCCCCGTGCCCCCCTCGCCCGCTCCCTCGATCGTCACGGCCCCCGCGGCGTCCCTGCACCCGCCGTCGCAGTCCTATGGCTCCGACGAGGCGCGGCTCACTGCCGTGCGTGCCCGCGACGCCGCTGCCGACGGCCGGTTCGTCTATTCCGTCGCCACCACGGGCGTCTATTGCCGTCCATCCTGTGCCGCCCGGCCGGCACGCCGCGAGAACATCGCCTTTCATGCCGACGGCGCCGCGGCGCGCGCGGCCGGCTTCCGACCCTGCAAGCGCTGCCGGCCCGACGAGCCACCCCTCGCCGCACGACACGCCACGGCTATCGCCGCCGTCTGTCGGGCGATCGAGGAGGCCGACGAGGCCCCGTCCCTCGCCGCTCTGGCCGAGGCGGCGGGGATGTCGCCCTACTACTTCCACCGCGTCTTCAAGGCCTCGACGGGCGTCACGCCGAAGGCCTATGCGAGCGCCCGCCGCGCCGCCCGCCTGCGCGCCGGACTGGAGCAAGGCGAGCGCGTCACCGACGCCATCTTCGACGCCGGCTACGGCTCGAGCAGCCGCTTCTACGAACACGCCAGCGAGCGCCTCGGCATGACGCCGGCCGCCTTCCGCGACGGTGGGCGCGATGCCGTGCTGCGCTTCGCCGTCGGCCGCTGCTCACTCGGCGCCATCATCGTGGCGGCGAGTGAACGCGGCATCGCGGCGATCGAGCTCGGCGACGATCCGCAACAGCTCGTCGAAGGCCTGCAGGACCGTTTCCCGCGGGCGACGCTGATCGGCGGCGACGAGGGCTTCGAGGCGTTGGTGGCGAAGGTCGTCGGCTTCGTCGAGGCGCCTGCGAGCGGGCTCGACCTGCCGCTCGACGTGCGCGGCACTGCGTTCCAGGAGCGCGTCTGGCGGGCGCTCCGCGCCATTCCGGCGGGCCGCACCGCCACCTACACGGAGATCGCGGTGGCGATCGGGATGCCGAAGGCGGTGCGCGCGGTGGCGCAGGCCTGCGGCGCCAACCCGGCCGCCATCGCCATCCCCTGCCACCGGGTGGTGCGCACCGACGGCAGCCTCTCCGGCTACCGCTGGGGCGTCGAGCGCAAGCGCGCCCTCCTCGAGCGCGAGGGCGCAAGGTGACGCTGCTGACCGCCCACCAGCCGGCGGTGCGCACGCCGCTCGCCGATCGCATCGACGGCCTCGACTGGACCGCCATCGCCGCTGGCCTCGACGCCCACGGCGCCGCCGCCACCGGTTGTCTCCTGAAGCCGGACGAGTGCGCGATGTTGGCCGCGCTTTACGACGACGTGAGCCGCTTCCGCAGCCGCATCGTCATGGCCCGACACGGCTTCGGCAGCGGCGAGTACCAGTATTTCAGCCGCCCGTTGCCGCCGACCGTCGCCACCCTTCGGGAGCGGCTCTACGAGCGCCTCGTGCCGATCGCGAACGGCTGGAACGAGCGGCTCGGCAGCCCCGTGCGCTATCCCGACACCCACGCTGACTTCGTCGCGCGCTGCCACGAGGCCGGCCAGACGCGCCCGACGCCGCTGCTGCTGCGCTACGGCCCCGGCGACTTCAACTGCCTGCACCAGGACCTCTACGGCGAGCACGTCTTTCCGCTGCAGGTGGCGATCCTGCTGTCGGAGCCGGGGCGCGACTTCACCGGCGGCGAGTTCGTGCTGACCGAGCAGCGGCCGCGCCAGCAGTCGCGGGCCGAGGTGGTGCCGCTCGCGCACGGCGAGGGCGTCGTCTTCGCCGTCAGCCACCGCCCGGCCGCCGGCACCCGCGGCGACTACCGGGTCACGCTGCGCCACGGCGTCAGCCGCATCCGTTCCGGCCGGCGTCACACGCTCGGCGTCATCTTCCACGACGCTGTCTGAGCCTTGAGTGGCTGCCGCGCTTCGGCCTTATTGGCGCTGCTCTTCGCAATGGCGTAAGATTCTCGGGCGCCATGCTCAATCGAACCGCAGCAATGCGAGGAGACCGCCTCTTGACGGCCGAAGCCCAGAACGCCCTCCTCGTCTATCCGAAGTTCAACGCAGCGTCGTTCTGGAACTACGGAGAGACTTGCGAGATGGTGGGGGCGAAGTACCCCGCCTCGCCGCTCGGCCTCATCACCGTCGCCGCCATGCTGCCGAAGTCGTGGAACGTCCGCCTCGTCGACCGCAACGTCGAGGAGCTGGAGGACGCCGACCTCGACTGGGCGGACATGGTGATGACCGGGGGCATGCTCCCGCAGCAGCGCGACTGCTTGATGCTGATCGAGCGGGCGCAGGCCCGCGGCAAGGCGGTGGTGGTCGGCGGGCCGGACGTCACCTCGAGCCCCGAGATCTATGCGATCGCCGATATCCGCGTGCTCGGCGAGGCGGAGAGCGTCATCGAGGAGTTCCTCGCCGCCTGGGCCGCCGGCACGCGCCGCGGCGACTTCGTCGCGCCGAAGTTCCAGGCCGACGTGACCGCGAGCCCGGTGCCGCGATTCGACCTGCTGAAACTCGACCGCTATCTCCATGTCGGCGTGCAGTTCTCGCGCGGCTGCCCGTTCACCTGCGAGTTCTGCGACATCATCGAGCTCTATGGCCGCCGGCCGCGGATGAAGACGACGCCGCAGATGCTGGCCGAGCTCGACGCGCTCTATGCCCTCGGCTACCGCGGCCACGTCGATTTCGTCGACGATAACCTGATCGGCAACAAGAAGGCGGTGAAGGCCTTCCTGCCGCATCTCGCCGACTGGCAGAAGAAGAACCGCCACCCCTTCGAGCTCTCGACCGAAGCCTCCCTCAACCTCGCCGAGGACCGCGAGCTTATGGAGCTGATGCGGGGCGCCGGCTTCTTCTCGGTGTTCGTCGGCATCGAGAGCCCGGACCCGGAGGTGCTGGCCGCCACGAGCAAGAAGCAGAACACCCGCGGCGACATCTCCGAGAGCGTCCACAAGATCTATGGCTCCGGCATGTTCGTGCTCGCCGGGTTCATCGTCGGTTTCGACAGCGAGAAGGGGCGCGTCTCCGCCCCGATCAACGACCTCATCGAGGATGCGGCGATCCCGGTCGCCATGGTCGGCATGCTCTACGCCCTGCCGAACACGCAGCTGACGCGCCGCCTCGCCAAGGAGGGCCGCCTCCATCCCGACCACGGCGTCGACATGGACGACGGCTCGGCCGACCAGTGCCTGTCGGGACTGAACTTCGACACGCTGCGCCCGCGCGCCGAGATCCTCGCCGACTACCGCGCCGTCGTCGACGCCGTCTACTCGCCGAAGAACTATTTCGGCCGCGTCCGCCGCGTCGGCCAGGCGCTGAAGATCCAGATGTCGGCCGGCGACATCAATCCGGGCGCCGCCTGGAAGGACTGCGTGCAGGTCGTGCGCCTGATGACGGCGATCACGCTGCGCAAGCCGCAGTTCCGCGGCGAGTTCTGGAAGACGATCGTGCTGACGGCGCTGCGCAACCCGCTGGCCTTGAAGGCGGTGCTGCAGATGTCGGCCCTCTACGCCCACCTCGGCCCATTCTCGCGCCACGTCGTCTCGGCGATCGGCGAGAAGATCGAGGCCGTCGAAAGCGGCGCCTGGACGGCACCAACGGCGCTGCCGGGGACCGCTCCCGCAGCGGCCCATGCGCCCGCCGCCCATGTACCGGCACACGCGCAGGCAGCGGCCGTCTCCGCCGCCTGAGGACATCGCTCTCGCGCGGCGCTCACGAAGGTGTGGGACCGGGTCACTCGTCGCGCCAGTTGTGATCGGCTACCCTGACGGCATGCGCAACGCCGCGCGTGCCGATCGGGAGACTGCCCGTGAAGAGCCACCGCCGCGACGGCTTCGGCCGCAGGGATTTCCTCAAGGCCTCGCTCGCCGTCGCCGGCGCGCCGACGGTCGTCGCCGCGGCGACCGGCGTCGCCGCCTCCATGGCCGACACGGCCGCCGCTGCCGCGGAGCCGCCCCCACCCGCCTCCGCAGCCAAGGCTTCCGCCGCCGTCGATGCCGTCAGCGACGCCATCCTGCGCATTTCGCGCGAGGTCTGGGCGACGCCGGAGCTGTCGCTGGAGGAGGAGAAGTCGGCGGAGATTCATCTTCGTGAGCTTCGCGCCGCCGGCTTCACCATCGTCAGCATCGGCACGTCGGGCACGCCGACTGCCTTCGTCGCCGAGTGGACGCAGGGCACGGGCGGCCCGAAGATCGGCTTCCTGCCCGAGTACGACGCGCTGCCCGGCCTCGGCAATGCCGCCGAGCCCCGCGAGACCCCCGGCCCCACGGGCGTCGAGGTCGGCCACGGCTGCGGCCACAACCTGCTCGGCGCCGGCTGCACCGGGGCGACCTTCGCCCTGAAGCAGATGATGACGGATAGCGGCACGCCCGGCACCATCCGGGTCTATGGCTGCGCCGCCGAGGAGACCCAGGGTGTCAAGGTCTACATGGCCCGCGACGGCCTGTTCGACGACATGGACGCCTGCCTCGCCTGGCATCCGGCGCCGATCACCGCGACCGGGCTCCTGCGCACGGCGGCTGCCGACATCGTCCGCATCGACTTCTACGGCCGCACGGCTCACGCCGGCGTCGCGCCGTGGGAGGGCCGCAGCGCCCAGAAGGCGGCGGAGATGTTCGGCATCGGTGTCAACTTCATGCGCGAGCACATCGAGCCGACGTCACGGCTCCACTATGTCTACCCGCGCATGGGCGAGGCGGCGAACGTCGTCCCCGACCGCGCCCAGGCGCTGATCATGATCCGCGACGCCGATCGCGAGCGGGTGGTGGCGATGACCGCATGGGTCCGCCAGATCGCCGAGGCGGCCGCGATGGCGACGCAGACGCGCGCCGAGGTCGACCACTTCTTCGGCCTGCACGACCTGTTGCCGAACGAGACCCTGGCGGGGCAGATCAACCGTCACCTCCACGCCGTCGGCCTCGACTGGACGGACGAGGAGCAGGCCTTCGCGCGCGCCTGCCAGGCGGCTTCCGGGCTGCCGGAAAAGGGGCTCGCCACCGACATCCTGCCGATGCTGCCGGAGATCACCACCGGCGGCGGCACCGACGTCGGCGACGTCTCCTACAACACGCCGACGGGGCTGTTCGGCTGGACGACGATGCCGCTCGGCGTCGGCCTGCACACCTGGCCGGTGACGGCCTGCGGCGGCATGTCGATCGGCGACAAGGCCTCGCTCGACACCGCCCGCGTCATGGCCGGCGTCGGCTACGACCTGATGACGGACGCGGACCTGCGCGCCGCGGCGCGCGCCGACTTCGACCGCCGTCGCGGCGGCCGAGCCTACGTCCCGCCGATCCCGCCCGAGCGCAAGCGGCCGGACGGCATCCCCGAGCACCTGTTGTTGCGCGACGGCACCGGCGAGTTCGTCGACCAGCTCTACCGGACGGAATACGTCTACCGCTGACCCGCGGAGCGTTGCGTCGAACCGGCTGCGGCAGGACGGCCGGCGCCGGCACTCCTCAGTGTCGAAAGCCCGTCGACCCGGGCGTGCCGGCCAGCGTCGCCATCAGCCCCATCGCCTCGCCCGACAGCGTCTCCATCTCCATGTAGGCGTCGATCGCTCCGCCGATGTCGCCCTTGCCGGTCTTCTCGACGATGCCGGTGCCGAGCCCGGCGAGCGTCGCGGCGAGATCGCGCAGACGCCGGACCTCCGGCGAGGCCACGAGCGCCGGATCGGCGATGTCGCGGAAGTGGGCCCCGAGCGGCTCGCGCCGTTCGGCCGTGGGGAACGAGGCGGCGGACCGGACACCGGCGAGGACTTCCGCGAGCGAGCGCTTCCAGACCATGTGGTCGGCCCGCAGGCGCTGCGTCGCGCCGGCGACGCCGCCGGTGCTGTCCTCGATCAGGTTCGTGACGATCGCGTCGGTTCGGCCGACGATCTCGGCGGCGGAGCGCGAGTCCGTCTCGTTCTGGCTGGCGAGGCGGGCGATCTCGACGAGGCGGTCGGCGAGGTCGCGCAGGGCCTGGCGGCGATCACCCAGCATGCCGGCGATGCGGCCGACGCCATCGGCGGTCTCGCCGACGCGGCCCTCGATGCCGTCCATGTTTCCGACCACGGCGTCGACGGCCTCGCGGCCCTCGCGCACCTTGGCGGCGCCGGAGGCCATCGCTCCCAGCATGCCGGTCATCACCCGCGTCAGCGTCTCGAGCTGCTCGCGGATGAGGTTGGTCGTCGTCGAGGCCTCCTCGGACAGGGCCTTCACCTCGGCCGCGACCACGGCGAAGCCGCGGCCGGCCTGGCCGGCGCGCGCCGCCTCGATGGTGGCGTTGAGGGCGAGCAGCTTGGTCTGCCGGGAGACGCTGGCGATCGCCTGGGCGAAGCCGCCGATGCTGTCGGTGGCGGTGCGCAGTTCGCCGAGCCGGTCCTCGAGATTGCCGAACGCGTCGGCGATGCCGGCCATCGCCGTCCCGGCCGAGCGGGTGCGGGCGGCGCCGTCGACGACGAGCTTGCGCGCCTCCGCGGAGCGATGTTCCGCGACGCCGCCGAGGTCGGCGATGTCGTCGATGGTCCTGGCGATATCGGCGACACTGGCGGAGGCGGCGGCGGTCTCGCCGCTGAGCTTGCGGGCGTTGCCGCTCGACCACGCCATCAGGCACAGCACGTCGCTGAGATTGACGGACGCGTCGACCGCCGCCGCCAGCGCAGCAGGGTTTGCCGGCGGTGCCTGGATGGTCGAGGATGAACTGTGCCGGTCGCCTTCGTGCTTGGCTGCTTGTGCCGTCGACATCTGCCCTCCCCGCTCGTCGCGCCCCGCTCGCCGGTGATGGATTTTTCCAGCTTCGAGTACGGTGATGGCGGGTCTGGCTTGCGCCAGCCTGTCGCAGCGGCGCGGCCGTTCCGGGTCGACGCGAACGCCCGCGACGGCATGCGCGGCCCATCTCCGTTAATCTGCAGGCGTGTGCCCCGCGATTCGGCGACCGCCGGCCGGCGCCGCTTGCAGTCAGGCGAGGTGCCAATGCCCGAGCGTTCCGGAAAGCCCGGACTGTTGTCGATCTCAGCCCTCGGCGTGGTACTCGGCACGCTGTGCTTCGCCGCCTCGCTGACGCCGAGCCTCGTGCCCCGTCCGCCCGTCGTGCAGGGCGCGCTCGCCGGTCTCGGCTTCGCCGTCGGCTATGGCTGCGGCGTGCTCATTCGCGAGGCCTGGCTCTGGCTGCAGCTTCCCGTGCTCCCCGACCGCTCCCGCCGCGCCGGCATCGCAGCGGCCCTCGTCGTCTGCGCCATCGCGGCGGGCCTCTGCCTCTGGTGGGCGACGGGCTGGCAGAACCGGCTGCGCGCCCTGATGGAGATGCCGGCGATCGACAGTGCCGGGCCGCTGACGATCGCCGCCACCGCGCTCGGCGTCTTCGTCCTGCTGCTTCTGCTGGCCCGCGGCTTCCGTCTCGCCGCCCGCCGCCTGTCCGAGACGCTCGCGCGCTTCATCCCGCGCCGGCAGGCGATCCTCCTCGCACTCGCCGTCACCGCTCTGGTGTTCTGGTCGATCGGCAACGGCCTGCTCGTCGACGGCGCCTTGCGCTTTCTCGACGGCATCTATGCCGAGCTCGACCAGCAGTTCGAGGAAGGCAGCCCGGAGCCGACCGACGCCGCGAAGTCCGGCGGCCCCGGGTCCTTCGTCGCGTGGGACAGCCTCGGACGCGCTGGCCGGCGCATGGTCGCTGCCGGTCCCGACCGCGCCGCCATCGAGGCGGTCGCCGGCGCGCCCGCACAGGAGCCGCTTCGCGTCTATGTCGGGCTCAACTCAGCCGACACGCCGGCCGCGCGGGCAGCGCTGGCGCTCGAGGAGGCGATCCGCATCGGCGCCTTCGAGCGCGCGAACCTCGTCATCGTCACGCCCACGGGCACCGGCTGGGTCGACCCGGAGAGCCAGGCGGCGCTCGAATACGTGCTGCGCGGCGACGTCGCCAGCGTCGCGGTGCAGTACTCCTACGTGGCGAGTTGGATCGCCATGCTGGCCGATCCCGACTACGGCGTGGAGACGGCGCGCGAGGTGTTCGCCGCCCTCTACGACCACTGGCGCACGCTGCCGCCCGAGACGCGCCCGCGCCTCTATCTCCACGGCCTCAGCCTCGGCGCCTTCAACTCCGACCGCAGCCACGACCTTCACCAGGTGATCGGCGATCCCTACCAGGGGGCGCTGTGGTCGGGCCCGCCCTTCAACAGCCGCACCTGGCGGGCCGTGACGGCCGAGCGCAACGCCGGCACGCCGGAATGGCTGCCGACCTTCCGCGACGGCTCGGTGATCCGCTTCACCGCCCAGAAGAACCACCTCGACGACGCCACTGCGCCTTGGGGGCCCTACCGGGTGATCTACCTGCAATACGCGAGCGACGCGGTGACCTTCTTCGACCCGCACGCGGCGTGGCGCCAACCGGACTGGATGGCGGACCCGATCGGACCGGACGTCTCGCCGGATTTCGTCTGGATCCCCGTCGTGACGCAGCTGCAGCTGATCGCCGACATCATGATGGCCGTGGTGCCCCCGAAGGGCTACGGCCACGTCTATGCCTTCCCGCACTATGTCGATGCGTGGGCGTCCCTCACCGACGCGCCCGGCTGGACGCCGGAGGGACTCGAGGCGCTGAAGACGACGATCGGCAACGTCGCGCCGTGACGCCGGCGCGGGCGCGCGTTCGGCTTGGCCGGGGTCCTTCGGATCGTCAGGCCGCCCGCCGCTCCAGCGCCCGCCCGGCGTAGGCGCTGAAGGCGCGCGTCTCGCCGGCGGCGCCGCGGGCGGCGACGAACTGGTCCGGCCGCACCAGCACCCAGCCGGCGGTGCTGATGCCGTAGCGCTCGGCGGCGACGCCGTCGGGGTCCGAGGTGCCGTCGAGCACGACGATCTCCACGGTGTCGACGTGCGACACCGCCTCGGCCATCAGCGCCGACTGCAGGCCTGCGTCTCCGAAGACCAGCAGCGTGTGGCGCACCGCCGACAGGCGCGGCCAAAGCCGCCCGCGGGTGCCGGTGGCGGGGTCGACGATTTCCGCATCGAGCGCACGCGCGCCGACGGCGGGCTCGCCGTGGCCGCTGGTGCTCTTGCCGATCTCGACCAGCGGCCCGTCCGCGTAGACGATCTCCGTCTCCGACATCTGCGCCTGCAGCTTCCGGCGCGCCGCCGGGATGTGCGAAATGATCGTCACCATCGCTTCCCGAGCCAGCCGAACGGCGGTGCCGTGGGCGACCATGCCGACGCGCAGGAGCTGCGTCGCGCGCGTCACCACGCCATAGGCCACCGGCCGCCGCTCGGCCTCGTAGGAGTCGAGCAGGGCCGCCGCCTCGCCGTGGCCGCGGATGACGGCGGCGAGCTTCCAGCCGAGATTGAAGGCGTCCTGGATGCCGGTGTTCATGCCCTGCCCGCCCGCCGGGCTGTGGATGTGGGCGGCATCACCCGCGATCAGCACGCGGCCCTTGCGATAGCCGGAGGCGAGCCGCTCGTTGACGTGGAAGGTCGACAGCCAGGTCGGGTCGCTCGCGACGATCCCCGGCGGGCCGTTCGCCGTCAGGTGCGCCTGGATCTCTTCCAGCGTCGGCGCCGCGTCGCCGGCCGGCTGGTCGCGCATCGCAAAGGTGCGCCAGACGTCGCCGCCGATCGGGAACAGCGCGACGCTGCCGCCGGGGCCCCAGCTGATGTAGATCGACGTCGGGTCGAGATCGCCCGCCATGCGGGTGTCCGACAGGATGAAGGTCTGCGGCTCCGTGATGCCGTCGAACTCGACGCCGAGGACGCCGCGCACCGTGCTGCGCGCACCGTCGCAGCCGACGACGAAGTCCGCCTCCACCGTCTCTTCGGTGCCGTCGGCGTGCTTCAGCACCGCCCGCACGATCTCGCCGGCGGGCTCGACGGCGACGAGTTCGACAGGCCGCTCAATCCGGACGCCGGCGGCGGCGAGGTGCTCGGCCAGGATCGCCTCGGTCTTCGACTGCGGCACGATGATCGTGAACGGATAGGCGCTGTCGACGCCCTCGGCGACCTTCAGGGCCGCGAGCTGGCGCCCGCCGTCGCTGACCTTGAGCTCGGTCAGATGCAGCCCGGCATCGAGGAACGAAGAGATTACCCCGAGCGCCGCGAAGGCCTCCAGCGTGCCGCTCCACACGGCGAGCGCCTTCGACACCTCGGTCGGCTGCGGGTTCTTGTCGACGACGCGGCAGGCGATGCCGTGGCGGGCGAGCGAGAGCGCCAACGTCAGCCCCGTCGGGCCGGCACCGGCGATGAGGACGGGCAGGCGTGTCGACATGGCTGTTCTCCCCCAGAGAGAGCCCGGATTGGCGCACGCCCCGGAGGGAGCGTCAAGGCGCGGCGCAGCGGAGCAGATGGAGCTTGCCCCGGCCTGACGAGCGGCGATCGGAGCCGTCGCCGTTGGAGATTGAACTCCACGCCGAGGCCGCTTAGGCTCGGTCCCCGAGGATGCCTGCCGCGCAAACTCCGACAGAAACCGGGAGATTCTCCCTCACCCGGAGCGCCTGATGACCGAGCGAAAGCGTTGCACCTGGGTGCACGACAGCCTGTACATCAAGGAGAACGGCGACGTGTTTCCCTGCTGCCACCTGCAGCCGGGCAACATCGGCAACATCTACAAGACGAGCCTGAAGACCATCTACAATGACGAGCGCGTCAAGGCGTTCCGGCAGCAGGAAATCGACGGCACGCTCAAGTGCGTCAAGACCTGTAATCTGCCGCAGGTGTCGCCCGTTGAGCCCACGCTGGAGCACGACTACGACCAGGACCTGAAGCGGCTGATGCTGAGCTTCGGCGAGAAATGCAACATCCGCTGCATCATGTGCTCGCAGAATCACGACAGTCGCGTCGAGCTCACCGACGAGGTCATTCTGAACAACATCGAGATCCCGAAATCCAGGCCGACCGTCACCCTGCTTGGCGGGGAGCCGCTGATCCTGAAGTCGGCGAAACAGTTCATCGATCACTGGGCCGGCCATGGCGCGAAGATGGCGCTTCTGACCAATGGGACGGCGCTGAGCGAGGAGATGGCCCGGAAGATCGCCGCGAACTTCAGCACGATCTCGTTCTCGCTGAACGCCGCGACCAAGGAGATCCACGAGATCGTCAATGCCGGATCGCGCTTCGACAAGGTCATCCGCAATGTCGGGCGGATGACCGAGGCGAAGAAGGAACTGAAGACGAAGGTCGTCATCGTCGGCCACATGACCATCGTGGTGGAGAACGTCCACGAGATTCCAGAATTCATCCGCAAGAAGGATGAGTTCGGCTTCGAATACATCAACTTCGGCTACGACAAGAAGGTGCCGGCCTATCTCGCGGACAATCCCGAGGTGAAGGAAGAGTTGATCCGGGGAATCCAGGTGGAGATCGCCCGGATGAGCAACCCGGCGAGGATCGACCTGCATCGGTTGCGACTTCTGGGCCTCATCGCGCAGCCGAGCGCTCCGGCAGCGGCGCCCGTGCCGGCCGCGGCGCCAGCCCTGGCGACGGCCTGACCGTCTTCGCCGGCAATCCGCTCACACCGTCAGGTGGCGCCTGACCTCCGCCTCGTCGCGCGCCATGACGGCGCGGTCGCCGGCCACAACAACCTCGCCGCGGTCGAGAACGACGAAGTCGTCGGCGAGGTCGCGGGCGAAGTCGAAGTACTGCTCGACCAGCACGATCGCCATCGTGCCCTGGTCGCGCAGCCACTCGATGGCGCGGCCGATGTCCTTGATGATCGAGGGCTGAATGCCCTCGGTCGGCTCGTCGAGCAGCAGGAGCCGCGGCCGCGTCACCAGCGCCCGGCCGATGGCGAGTTGCTGCTGCTGGCCGCCCGAGAGGTCGCCGCCGCGCCGGCCGAGCATCGACTTCAGCACCGGGAAGAGCTCGAAGATGGTGTCCGGCACGGTGCGGTCGCGGCGGGAAAGCGGCGCGTAGCCTGTCTCGAGGTTCTCCTTCACCGACAGCAGCGGGAAGATCTCGCGGCCTTGCGGCACCATGGCGATGCCCCGCCGCGCCCGGTCATAGGGCGGGATGCGCCCAAGCGGCGTGCCCTCCCAGTCAATCGTGCCGGCCGAGATCGGCTGCACGCCGGCGATGGCGCGGAGCAGCGACGTCTTGCCGACGCCGTTGCGGCCGAGGATGCAGGTGACCTTCCCCACCTCGGCCTTCAGCGACACCGACTTCAGCGCCTGCGCGGCGCCGTAGTGGAGGTTGACGGACTGGACCTGAAGCACGCCCTCACCTCCCCAGATAGACTTCGATGACGCGCTGGTCGTTCGAGACGTGGTCGAGCGAGCCCTCGGCCAGCACCGAGCCCTCGTGCAGCACCGTCACCTTGACGCCGAGGTCGCGCACGAAGGTCATGTCGTGCTCGACGACCACCACCGAGCGGGTCTTGTTGATCTCGACCAGCAGCGAGGCGGTTTCCGCCGTCTCGGCGTCGGTCATGCCGGCCACCGGCTCGTCGACGAGGAGCAGCTTCGGCTCCTGGGCGAGCAGCATGCCGATTTCGAGCCACTGCTTCTGGCCGTGGCTGAGGTCGGCCGCGAGCGCGGCGCGCCTGTGCGTCAGGCGGATGAGCGAGAGAAGCTCCTCCAGCCGGTCGCGCTCGATGCCGGACAGGCGATGGCGCAGGCTCGCCCACGGCGAGCGCGGGCTCTTGAGCGCGAGCAGCAGGTTGTCCTCGACCGTCTGGCTCTCGAACACCGTCGGCTTCTGAAACTTGCGGCCGATGCCGAGGCTGGCGATCGAGGCCTCGTCGAGCTTGCGGAGATCGACGCGCCCGTCGAAGACGACGTCGCCGTCGTCGGGGCGCGTCTTGCCGGTGATGACGTCCATCATCGTCGTCTTGCCGGCGCCGTTCGGGCCGATGATCGCCCGCATCTCGCCGGGCTGCAGGACGAGCGACAGGTTGTTCAGCGCCCGGAAGCCGTCGAAGGAGACGGAGACGTGGTCGAGATAGAGGAGCGAATCCTCGGCGATGACGGCGGTGTCGGTCATGGATCTCACTCCGCCGCGGCGCGGGCGTCAGCGGCGGTGCCGACGCCGGCCTCGGTGTCGACCGGCGGCGCCGGCTTTTTCGCGCGCTTGGCGGTCAGCTTGGCGATCAGCCCGACGATGCCCTTCGGCAGGAACAGCGTCACGGCGACGAACAAGGCGCCGAGCGCGAACAGCCAGAAGTCCGGCAGCACGCTCGTGAACGTCGTCTTGCCCCAGTTGACCAGGAAGGCGCCGATGACCGCGCCGACGAGCGTGCCGCGGCCGCCGACCGCCACCCAGATCACCGCTTCGATCGAGTTCGCCGGTGCGAATTCGCTCGGATTGATGATGCCGACCTGCGGCACGTACAGCGCCCCGGCGATGCCGGCCATCACCGCCGACAGCGTCCAGACGAACAGCTTGTAGTGCTCCACCCGGTAGCCGATGAAGCGCGTCCGGCTCTCGGCGTCGCGGATGGCGACGAGCACCTTGCCGAGCTTCGAGCGGGTGATGAAGCGGCAGACGATGAGCGCACCGGCGAGCGTCAGCGCCGTCGCCGAAAACAGCGCCGCGCGCGTCGTCGCGGCCTGGATGTTGTAGCCGAGGATGTCCTTGAAGTCGGTCAGGCCGTTGTTGCCGCCGAAGCCCATGTCGTTGCGGAAGAAGGCGAGCAGCAGCGCGAACGTCATCGCCTGGGTGATGATGGAAAGATACACGCCGGTGACGCGCGAGCGGAAGGCGAACCAGCCGAAGATGAAGGCGAGCAGCCCCGGCACCACCATCGCCATCAGCATGGCGAACCAGAACATGTCGAAGCCGTACCAGTACCAGGGCAGCTCCTGCCAGTTGAGGAACACCATGAAGTCCGGCAGATCCGGGTTGGCATAGACGCCGCGGTCGCCGATCTGCCGCATCAGGTACATGCCCATGGCGTAGCCGCCGAGGGCGAAGAAGGCGCCATGGCCGAGCGAGAGGATGCCGCAATAGCCCCAGACGAGGTCGACCGACAGCGCCAGCATGGCGAAGGCGAGGTACTTGCCGAACAGCTGCACCGAGGTGTTCGAGACGTGCAGCGGGCTGTCGGGCGGCAGCGACAGGTTGGCGAGCGGCACCAGCACCGCCGCCACCACCAGGAGCGCGACCAGCAGGAGGACGCCGCCGTCGCCGAGGAGCTTGCGGGCGATCATGCTTCCACCGCCCGGCCCTTGAGGGCGAACAGCCCGCGGGGACGCTTCTGGATGAACAGGATGATGAAGACCAGCACCAGGATCTTGCCCAGCACCGCTCCGGCATAGGGCTCGAGGAACTTGTTGACGACGCCGAGCGTCAGTGCGCCGACGAGCGTCCCCCAGAGGTTTCCGACCCCGCCGAACACCACCACCATGAAGCTGTCGATGATGTAGCTCTGGCCGAGATTGGGGCTGACGTTGTCGATCTGCGACAGCGCCACCCCGGCGATGCCGGCGATCCCCGAGCCGAGGCCGAAGGTCATGGCGTCGACCCAGGGCGTCCGGATGCCCATCACCGAAGCCATCCGGCGGTTCTGGGTGACGGCGCGCATCTGCAGCCCGAACGGCGTGTAGCGCATCAGCAGCATCAGGGCGGCGAAGACGCAGAGCGAGAAGACGACGATCCACAGCCGCCCGTAGGTGATCGACAGCTGGCCGATCTCGAAGGACCCCGACATCCACGACGGGTTGCCGACCTCGCGGTTCGAAGGCCCGAAGGCGGTGCGCACCGCCTGCTGCAGGATCAGCGAGATGCCCCAGGTGGCGAGCAGCGTCTCGAGCGGCCGGCCGTAGAGCCAGCGGATCACCGAGCGCTCGATCGCGATGCCGACGAGGCCCGAGACGCAGAAGGCGAGCGGCAGCGCGATCGCCAGCGACCAGTCGAACAGCCCGGGAAACGAGGTGCGGATGATCTCCTGCACGACGAAGGTCGTGTAGGCGCCAATCATCACCATCTCGCCGTGCGCCATGTTGATGACGCCCATCACGCCGAAGGTGATGGCGAGGCCGATCGCGGCGAGCAGCAGCACCGAGCCGAGCGAGACGCCGTACCAGACGTTCTGCGCCGCCCCCCAGACGGCGAGGCTCGACTCGATGCCTGCGGCCGCCTCGGTAGCGGCCTGCTGCACCGGCCCCGGCGTGCCGCTGGCGATGCTGTTCAGAAGCGAGAGGGCGTCGCGGTCGCCGCGCGCGGCGACGATGCCGACGGCGGCGATCTTCTCGTCGTCGGACGCGTCGGAGCGCAGCACCGAAGCCGCAAGCGCCTGCTCGAGGCGGGCCCGGACGGCGGCATTGTCCTCGTCGGCCGCGGCGGCGGCGAGCGCCGGCATCATCGCCGGGTCGGCCGCCTTGAACATCGATTCGGCAGACGTGATGCGCACCTGAGGGTCGGTGGCGCGCAGGCTGAGGCCGGCGACGGCGGCGGCGATGGCGCTGCGCAGGCGGTTGTTGACGCGCAGCCGATCGGTGTCGCGGCGGCCGACCGGGCCGAGCACCTCGCCGGTCAGCGGGTCGACGGCGACGTCGGCGCCGCCCTCCTCGCGCACCAGCACGACGCGCTTGTCGGCCTTGCGGACATTGAGGCTGCCGGCACCCAGTGCCTCGAAAATGGGCAGCACGGCGGGATCGCCGGTGGCGGCGAGCGCGGCGATCGCCTTCTCGGCACCGTCGAAGCCGCCCTGGCCGAGCGCGTCGACGAGCGGGCGGAGCGTCTCGGTCGATGTCTGCGCCATCACCGGAGCGGCGACCAGCGCCAGCATCACGAGGAGGGTCGTCAGCGCCGTACGGAACATGGACATGCGGAGAGCGCTCCCGGCCTTCAAGAACCATCCGGCGCCGCGAGGCGGGCCGGGGATGGCGGCGGGCGGAAGAAGATCCGCCCGCCGCCGGATGTGGTCGACGTCCCCCGAAGCAATCCCCGCGCCGCCCACCCCATGGGCGCGTGGGGATGCCTCACATCACTGGGTGGCGCCGCCGCACTTGCCGGTCGCGACGTTGAAGTTTCCGCACTTCATCGGCGCCCGCCAGTCGGAGATCAGGTCCTTGGAGTCGGGCAGGTAGTCCGACCACTCGTCGCCGACGACGAGGCCCGAGGTCTCCCAGACGACGTCGAACTGGCCGTCGCCCTGGATCTCGCCGATCAGCACCGGCTTGGTGATGTGGTGGTTCGGCATCATCGCCGAGAGGCCGCCGGAGAGGTTCGGCACAGCGACGCCGATCATCGCGTCGATCACCGCGTCGGGCTCCGTGGTGCCGGCCTTCTCGACCGCCGCGACCCACATGTTGAAGCCGATGACGTGGGCTTCCATCGGGTCGTTGGTGACGCGCTTGTCGTTCTTGATGAACGCCTGCCAGGTCTTGATGAACTCCTCGTTCTCCGGCGTGTCGACGCTCATGAAGTAGTTCCAGGCGGCGAGGTGGCCGACCAGCGGCTGGGTGTCGAGGCCGGCGAGCTCTTCCTCACCGACCGAGAACGCCACCACCGGGATGTCGGTCGCCTTGATGCCCTGGTTGCCGAGCTCCTTGTAGAACGGCACGTTGGCGTCGCCGTTGATGGTCGATACCACCGCCGTTTTCTTGCCGGCGGAGCCAAACTTCTTGATGTCGGCGACGATGTTCTGCCAGTCGGAGTGACCGAACGGCGTGTAGTTGATCATGATGTCTTCGTCGGCGACACCCTGGGCCTTCAGGTAGGCCTCGAGAATCTTGTTGGTCGTGCGCGGATAGACGTAGTCGGTGCCGGCGAGCACCCAGCGCTCGACGCCCTCGGCGGCGAGGTAGTCGACGGCCGGGATCGCCTGCTGGTTCGGGGCGGCACCGGTATAGAAGATGTTCTTCGAGGACTCTTCGCCCTCGTACTGCACCGGATAGAAGAGGATGCCGTTCAGTTCCTCGAACACCGGCAGCACCGACTTGCGCGACACCGAGGTCCAGCAGCCGAAGGTGGCGGCGACCTTGTCCTCGGTCAGCAGCTTGCGGGCGAGTTCGGCGAAACGCGGCCAGTCGGAGGCCGGATCGACGACGACCGCCTCGAGCTGCTTGCCGAGCAGGCCGCCCTTCTTGTTCTGCTCCTCGATGAGCATCAGCATGACGTCCTTGAGGGTCGTCTCGGAGATGGCCATCGTGCCGGAGAGCGAGTGCAGGACGCCGACCTTGATGGTCTCTTCCTGCGCGGAAGCCGCCGTGAACGCGGCGGCTGAGACGGCGGCGGCGAGCCCGAGGGCACGGCCGGCGCGGAGCATCGAAGCGGGAAGCGCGGCAACGGCGCGCGTTGCCGTATCGGCAAGCGTCCGTGCCGCCTCGCGATGGCCTAGAGACATGGCAGTCCTCACTCTGATCTGGGTTCTGGAAGCGGCACCGAGCCCCGTTGCCGCCTGCCTCGACTGTGACCATGACCGCCAAATGGGCATATACGTCGATTGACGTACCGGCGTGCGGCGGCACCACCAGCCGCCAGCGCCCGGGGGCGCCCGCGGCACCATTCTTGCTGGTCGCGCGGTGGGGGCGCGCGTCCCCGAAGCGGGGAACGACGACGGGCTCATGGCGGGACGGCAGCGCATCCTACCGGTCCGGCGGGACTACAATCGCTGGGTCGCCAACCAGACGCTGGAGGACTACGCCCTTCGCTTCACGGCGAAGAGCTCGCGGCGCTGGGCGTCGGGCCGCGTCGCGCAGACCGCCATCGGGGCGATCTCGTTCCTGGCGCTGGAGGCGATCGGCGGCGCCATCACGCTCTCCTACGGCGTCGCCAACACGATGCTCGCGACCCTCGTCGTCGGCATCATCCTGTTCTTCACCGGCCTGCCGATCAGCCACTATGCCGCCCGCTACGGCGTCGACATCGACCTCCTCACCCGCGGCGCCGGCTTCGGCTACATCGGCTCGACGATCACCTCGCTGATCTACGCGACCTTCACCTTCATCCTGTTCGCCATCGAGGCGGCGATCATGTCGTCGGCGCTGCAGCTGTGCTTCGGCATGCCGCTGTGGCTCGGCTACATCGTCAGCGCGGTGGCGGTGATCCCGCTCGTCACCCACGGCGTCACCTGGATCAGCCGCTTCCAGATCGTCACGCAGCCGCTTTGGATCGTCCTCAACCTGCTGCCGGTCGGCTTCATCCTGATGCAGGACTGGCCGTCGGTGGAGGCGTGGCTCGCCTTCCCGGGCTTGGCTGCGCAAGCCGCCGGCGAGGTCGACGGCCTCGACATCCTGAAGTTCGGCGCCGCCGCCTCCGTCATTCTCGCGCTGATGCCGCAGATCGGCGAGCAGGTCGACATCCTGCGCTTCCTGCCGCCGGGCGCATCCGGCGACGCGAAGTCGCCCGGCAGCGGTGCCCCCGGCGACGCCAAGGCCCGCCGCAGCTGGCGCTGGGCGCTTTTGTGGGGCGGCCCCGGCTGGATCATCCTCGGCGCGCCGAAGCTGCTGTTCGGCTCGCTGCTCGCCTACCTGGCGCTCACCCACGGCGTCTCGCCGGAGCACGCCGCCGAGCCCGCCTACATGTACCAGCTCGCCTTCGGCTACGTGCTGCCGTGGCCGAACGCGGTGCTGCTCCTCACCGCCGCCTTCGTCGTCGTCGCGCAGCTGAAGATCAACGTGATGAACGCCTATGCGGGCTCGCTCGCGTGGTCGAACTTCTTCTCCCGCCTCACCCACAGCCACCCCGGCCGCGTCGTCTGGCTGATCTTCAACGTCGCCATCGCGCTGCTCCTGATGGAGCTCGGCATCTACCAGGCGCTGGAACAGACACTCGGCCTGTTCGCCATCGTCGCCGTCGCCTGGCTCGGCGCCATCGTCGCCGACCTCGCCATCAACAAGCCGCTCGGGCTGTCGCCGCCCGGCATCGAGTTCAAGCGCGCCCACCTCTACGACATCAACCCCGTCGGCGTCGGCGCCATGGGCATCGCCGCGACGGTGGCGATCGTCGCCTACACCGGCGTGCTCGGAGAGATCGCCCAGGCCTTAGCGCCGTTCCTGTCGCTCGGCACGGCTTTCGTCGCGGCGCCGGCGATCGCCTGGGCGACCGGCGGCCGCTACTACCTCGCCCGCAAGCCGCGCGCCGCCTGGCTCAAGATGTCGACGCTCCAGTGCCGCATCTGCGAGCACCCCTTCGAGCCCGAAGACATGGCCTACTGCCCGGCCTATGCGGCGCCGATCTGCTCGCTCTGCTGCTCGCTCGACGCCCGCTGCCACGACCTCTGCAAGCCGAAGGCGCGCCTCGAGAACCAGCTCCTCACCGTCGTGCGGGCGCTGCTGCCCGCCCCGCTCGCCGCCCGCTTCTCGATCCGCATCGCCCAGTATGCCGGGCTCTTGGCACTGCTCACCGCCGTCATCGGCATCGTGCTCCTGCTCATCCACTTCCAGACGACGAGCTTCGCCGCGGCGAGTGCCGGCGTCATCGAGCAGGCGCTGTGGGCGGCCTTCTTCATCCTCTTCATCCTCGCCGGCATCGTGGCGTGGTTCTTCGTGCTGGCGCAGGAGAGCCGCCACGTCGCCCAGGAGGAATCCGCCCGCCAGACGACGCTGCTGCTGAAGGAGATCGACGCCCACCGCAAGACCGACGCCGCCCTGCAGCGCGCCAAGGAGACCGCCGAGGCCGCCAATCTCGCCAAGAGCCGCTACGTCGTCGGCCTGAGCCACGAGTTGCGCACGCCCCTCAACGCCGTGCTCGGCTACGCCCAGATCCTCGAGCGCGACGGCGCCGTGCCGCCGGAGCGGCAGAACGGCGTGCGCGTCATCCGCCGCTCCGCCGAGCACCTCTCCGGCCTGATCGACGGCCTGCTGGATATCTCCAAGATCGAGGCCGGCCGGCTGCAGCTCTACCGCAACGAGGTGCGCATCGCCGACTTCCTCGACCAGCTCGTCGAGATGGTCCGCCCGCAGGCCGAGGCGAAGGGCCTCGCCTTCGTCTTCGAGCGCCGCGACGCCCTTCCCGAAGTCGTCACCACGGACGAGAAGCGGCTCCGGCAGATCCTCATCAACCTCCTCTCCAACGCCATCAAGTTCACCGAGGCCGGCACAGTCTCGCTGCGCATCGGCTACCGCAACCAGGTCGCCACCATCGCCGTCGAGGACACCGGCCCCGGCATCCCGGCGGAGGACCTGAAGCGCATCTTCGAGCCGTTCGAGCGCGGCGCCGACCTCGCCGCCCGCGCCGTCCCCGGCCTCGGCCTCGGGCTGACGATCACCAAGCTGCTCTCCGAACTGATGGGGGGCGAGGTGACGGTGGCGAGCACCCCCGGCACCGGCAGCACCTTCACCGTCCGCCTGATGCTGTCGGCCGTCGCCCACCCCGTCGCCGTCCGCCCGACCCGCAGCGTCCGCGGCTACGCCGGGCCGCGGCGGACCATCCTCGTCGTCGACGACGACGCCGACCACCGCGCCCTGATGCGCGAACTGCTGGAGCCGATCGGCTTCACCGTCCTCGCCGCCCCCGACGGGCCGAGCGCCCTGATGCTCGCCGCCGAGTTGAAGCCCGACCTGTTCCTGCTCGACATCGCCATGCCCGGCATGGACGGCTGGACGCTTGCCGCGGCGCTGCGCAGCGCCGGCCACCGCGAGGCTGGGATCGTCATGCTGTCGGCCAACATCGGCGAGCTCCACCCGCCCGGCGGCGAGCGCGCCTTCCACGACGAGACCCTCGGCAAGCCCTTCGACCTCGCGCAGCTCCTCGACCGCCTGCAGACGCTGCTGACGCTGGAGTGGATCGACGAGCCGCCTGTCGCCGCCCCGCCGCAGCCCGGCGCCTCCGCCTCCGCCCTGCGCAGTCCCGGCGACGAGCACGTCGCCGAGTTGCTTCGCCTCGGCCGGATCGGCTACGTCCGCGGCATCGAGAAAAAGCTCGCCGAGCTCGACGCCGATCCCGACAACAAGCCCTTCGTCGAAGCCGTGCGCGGCCATCTCGGCCGCTTCGACTTCCGCCGCCTCACCGCCACCCTGGAGTCGATCGACGCCGATGAGTGAGCTGCTGACGTCTCGGGACATCGTGCTGGTCGTCGACGATTCCCCCGAGACGCTCGGGATGCTCACCGACGCGCTCGAGCAGTCGGGCGCCACCGTGCTCGTCGCCACCGACGGCGAGGCGGCGCTCGACCTGACCGGCCGCATCACCCCCGACGTCATCCTGCTCGACGCCGTCATGCCCGGCCTCGATGGCTTCGAGACCTGCCGGCGCCTGAAGGCCGCCGGCGCCGTCGCCCACGTCCCCGTCATCTTCATGACCGGCCTCACCGAGACCGAGCACATCGTCCGCGCGCTCGCCGCTGGCGGGGTCGACTACGTGACGAAGCCGATCGTGCTCGACGAGCTGTTCGCCCGCATCCGCGTCCACATCGCCAACGCCCGTGCCGCCGCCAGCGCCCGCGCGGCGCTCGACAGCGCCGGGCGCTACCTCGTCGCGACCGGCCGCGACGGCACGGTGCGCTGGTGCACGCCGCAGGCGATCCGCCTGCTCGGCACGGCGCTCACCGGCGAGGGCGGCGTCGTCGCGCTCCCGATCGCCGTGCGGCTGTGGATCGCCGCGCTGGCCGGCGACAAGGCGTCCGCCGACCGCGGCGGCAGTGCGGCCCCGTCGGTGTCGCTCGCCGGCCGCGACGGCGCGGCGCTGACGCTGTCCTTCCTCGGCACCACCGGCGAGGACGAGCTCCTCTTCCGCCTCGTCGGCGACGACAGCGCGGATCAGACGGCGGCGCTGCGTCAGCGCTTCCAGCTCACCGCGCGGGAGGCGGAGGTGCTGCTCTGGATCGCCCGCGGCAAGGCGAACCGGGACATCGGCGAGATCCTCTCCTTGAGCCCCCGCACGGTGAACAAGCACCTCGAGCAGATCTACATGAAGCTCGGCGTCGAGAACCGGGCGTCGGCCGCCGTCGCCGCCACCCGCGCGCTGGACGGCGGCTGAGGCGTCGCCGTCGTCGTCAGGCGGCGAGATGCCGGTCGACGACGCGCTGCAGCAGCGGCCGGTAGTGGTCGAAGGGCGCGGTGGCCAGGTCCGGCTCCTTGCCCGCCTCGTCCCACAGCCGCACGCGCACGGCGTCGGCGTGGAAGGGATCGGTGCGGAAGGCCGCCACCTCGTCGGCGCTCATCGGCCCGCCCTGCAGCGACAGCGTGTGGACGGAGGCGGCCGAGAGCTTGCCGAAATAGGAGGGGTCGGTGGCGCAGAGATAGCGCTTCGCCGCCACGTGCAGCTTCACGCATGCGACGACCCGCGGCGGGAAGAAGCCCGCCAGCACCGCCGCCCCCGCCTCGTCATGGTGGCGATCGTGGGTGTCGTCGGGCGTGTAGGTGCCGAACTCGCTGGTGAAGTGACCGATGTCGTGCAGCAGCGCCGCGGCGACGAGCTCCTCGTCCGCCCCCTCCAGCGTGGCGAAATGGGCGCCCTGCAGCATGTGCTCGGCCACCGTCACCGGCTCGCCGAGATATTCCTCGGCGCCGCGGCGGGCGAAGATGTCGGCGAGCACGGCGACGATGGTCTCGCGCGTCGGCGCGGTGCTGTCGGTGGTCACGCGGCGTCCTCCTCGATGGCGGCGAGCGTCGACAACAGCCCGTCCTTGTCGGCGTAGCAGCCCTGCAACCAGCGTTCGCCGCTGCCGGAAAAGGCCGTGCGGGCGTGCAGCACGCGGGTGTTGTCGACGATGAAGAGCTCGCCTGGCGCAAGCCGGAACGACACCGCCATCGCCGGGTCTTCCAGGATCTCGGCGAAGCGGCGCAGCGCCGCGTACCAGCGCGGCATCTCGTCGAACGGCACGTCGGTGACGGCGGCGGCCGAGCGGTTGTTGAAGCGGATCGCCGTGAGCCGCCCGTCGGGCGCAAGCTCGATCACCGGCCGGCGCGACGAGAGCCGCACCCCGGCCTCGCCGGCGTACTCGAAGCGCGCCGGGAAGGTCGTCAGCGCCTCGAACAGCGCCGGGCTCTCGTCGCGGAGCCGCTCGGCGATGCGGAAGCCGTCGACCACCGTCGACAGGCCGCCCTCCACGGTGTTCTCGAGGCACATCAGCAACTGCAGCGTCGGCACCGGGTCGCGGTAGGGATTGTCGGTGTGGGCCTGCAGGCCGAGGTTCGTATAGGCGAGGTTGGTCGGGTTCACCTCGGCCCGCACGTCGAACAGGCGGCCGTAATTCGTCTCGCGCACATAGCCGAACAGCTCGACGACGCCGCAGACGCTGCCCGGCTCGCGCGGCACGCCCGAGAGGATCGCGACGCCGTGCCGGCGCACGCCGGCAAGCCATACCGCCAGTGCGCCGCGGTCGGCCGAGATCTCGGCGAAGTCGGCGCGCGTGACGGCGCCGGAGCGCGCGGCATCGAAGGTCTCGACACCCTCGTCGACCCGCCCCGGCCGGCGGTCGACCGGGCGGTCGTAGCGACGGGCATGGAGCCAGGCGGCGGGGAACTCGACCGTCCTGCCGTCGGCAGCGTCGCCGTTCGCCGCCGTTCCGTCCGGCGCAAAGCGCACCGCGAGACCGCCCTCGGTCGTCACCGCCACGTCGGCGATCGTCGTCGCTTCCGGAATGTCGAGGATGGTGACGAGCCGCTGGCCGTTGCGCGGGCTTCGCGTCCCGGCGTCCAGCGCATTGTCGCGCAGCCAGAGCGCGTGGAAGCGCGCGGTGCCGCCGACCTCCCAGGTCAGCCGCGCCGCCGCCCCGCCGTCGATCACCTCCGCCCCGCTCAGTCGCATCGCCCGCCCCCGCGCTCCGTCACAGCACTATTGCCACGCCGTGACGGTGCGGTGAACGGGAGGCGGCGCCTCCCCGGAGCACCCCGACGAGGAAGACAAGCCACGCGGGGTTGCGTCCCGTGTCGGGATCGGCTGGTCTCAGGCGTCCTTGATGGTCGCCCCCAACCCGCGAGGTCCCGATGCTCTACGCGATCCTGGCCTATCACGAGGAACACATCGTCACGTCGTGGACGCCGGAGGAGGACGCGGCTGTCATGGACGGCCTGCGGGAGGCGCACGCCCGCGTCCGCGAGAAGGGCACCCTCGGCCCCGCCGCCCGCCTCGGCGCGACGAAGAACGCGGTAACGCTGCGCGGCCCCGGCGAGGGCGTCGTCCTCGACGGCCCGTTCGCCGAGACGAAGGAACAGCTCCTCGGCCTCTACCTCTACGACTGCCCCGACCAGTCCACCGCCATCGCCGCCGCCCGCGACCTCCACCGGGCGAACCCGACGGCGGTCTACGAGATCCGGCCGGTGCGGCTGATGCTGCCGGGGGAGACGCTGGAGCCGAGCGAGGCCGAGGTGTAGGGGGCAGCCGCGCTGCGCGTGTGGCGCAAGGCGACAATGAATGACCGGTGCCCTGGGAACCGGGTTCGAAAACTGATCCGCTCGACCGACGGAAAACCTGTGGCAGCCACAGCGATTCAGATGCCGTGCTGCGCGATATAAAAGTCGACAAATTCTTCCAAGTCTGAGAACGCCGCCGTGTATATTGCTTCTTTCGGCCCGATCATTTCCGACAGTATCCTTGGACCGACACTTGAGCGAAGATCTACTGAGATATAAAATTCCGTTGGATAGACCCAACCGATGACGTACCCTGCTGTGAGATCGATATCTCCTGGGGGATATTCATCGCATGGCTGCCCCCAAAGAATTTTTGAGCCTGGATCACGCATAATCTCATTTTGATAAAATATCGTGCTCACGTCAAAAAAATGTACAAATGGAACTTGAGACCGATCGGAAAGCGGATGGACGGGAAATCTTCTGAGCCACACTTCGCTCTGGTGCTCGCCCGCCCAGTCCGGCCGCCGCATCAGCGCCGCCAAGCGCGGGTCGACCAAGAAGCCATTGAGGATCAGGGGTTCATCATTGGCTGGAAGGTGCATCGGCCTCTCTTGGGGTGACCTACAGACGACATCAGGCGCCGGCGACCGCGCCGCCGGCGTAGTCCTCGAAAGCATAGTCGTTGAGGAACTGCCGGCGCCAGAAGAAGGCGCGGTCGACGCGGCTGAGGCGCGCCTCTTCGCAGGCCGCGTCCCAGTCCCGGCGGATCGCCTCGACCTGTGCGTCGATGATCGCGCGAGCCTCGGCGTCCTTCAGCAGGAAGCGTGGCGCGGCCCTGCGACAGGTCTCCAGCCGGCTGCGCCGGTCATTGCCGTCGACCAGCATCGCCTGGTTCGCCTCCCGCCCCCTGCGCGCCTGCGGGCAGAGGTCGTAGGCCGGCGTCAGGCTCAGTACCGCGCCGTCCCAGAAGGCGGCGTGGTTGCGGGCATGGTCGTCGGTGTTGCCGGTCAGCACATTGAAGACGAGGCGGCCAAACAGCTCCCGCAGCGTCTCGCGCGGCGCCGTGAAGCGGGCGCGGACCAGGTCGGCGAGATCGCCGTATCTCGCGTAGCGCGCCTGCATCTCGTCGAGCCCGAGCATCGTCAGCGCCGACACCATCGCGCGCCGCGTCCAGCCGGGGGAGGTCAAGGCGCGGTCGAACCGCTCAACGAGAAGAACATCCTTGCCGGCGGCCTCGACGAGTTCGACCGGCGCCACGTCGAGGCCGGCGCGGGCAGCGAGCCGCATGGCGAGATACTCCGCCTTTACGACGGGATAGAAGTCGTTGCTCGCCGAGAACTTGGCGATCAGCTTGCGCGATCCGTCGGTGATGAGCGCCTTCGGCCGGGCGCCGCCGATCGAGCTGCCGTGGAACAGCGCCCGGTCGAGGTCCGGCGGCACAGGCTCGCCGCGCTCCACCCGGCCGGCGGCGTCCAGCAGCGCCTCGAGGGGCGCACCTTCCGCGTCGCGCGGCCGGTAGGCGTGGGGCGAGGCCTGGAAATCGAGCGCGCCGGCGCGGTCGGAGCCGGAGTGGAGCAGGAATGTCAACTCGTCGAAGTCGACGCGGCCGGCCGCCTCGCCCGCGAGCCCGGTCAGGCGGTTGACGATCACCCGCCGCCCCCACGCATCCGGCGCGCCGTCGCGCAGACAGCCGGCGATGCCGAGTGGCGGCGGTGGCGCAATGGCGCCGGGCCGAAGCGGCAAGTCTGGCAGATATAGCGCGATCGCCTCCGGCCGCTCCAGATAGGAGCGGCCGTAGTTGAAGACGAACGCGCCTCTCTCCGCGGCAAGACGCCCGGCCACCACCGGGTCGGTCGCGCCCGGCAGCCACACCCAGACGAACGCCTCCGTCGGCCGCTCCGCTGGCTCAGAAGTCATCCTTCACCTCCCGGCGCGGCCGGACGGAGCGGGGCATAAGGGTGAGGGTGTCCTCGATCCGCGCGATGTGAGGCGCGAGCGGCCCGCCCTCGGGATCGAACAGCGGCACTCCGACGAGCGTCGCCGCCTCGAAGGCGAGGCCGATCTCGACGCCGGGCTCGCCCTTCTCGATTGCCTGGAGGGTGCTGCGGGCGATGCCGATCCGAGCCGCGAGATCGGCCTCGGTGAGGCCACGCTGCTTGCGGGCGAGCCGGATCTGCGCCCCGAGCAGCCTCAGGGCCTCCAGTGTGGCGCGAGAGTAGGTGCGCAGGCGGGGCGCCATGGAGCGGATCCAACAATGACCGTTTAAACAGTCATAATGAGCATTCCTGACTGCCGCAACGGTCATTGGGGGATGTGGAACACCGCTCGGCGGCTCCTTCGGCCGTACAAAAGTGCCGCGCGAGCTCGACGGCAGTCGGGCCGGCCAGTGCCGGCCGGCAGGGAGTGCAGTTCCGGCTCGTCGACAACCGGTGCGTTCATCGCCTACGATTGGTCTGGACTGTCAGGGGCCATGGCGATGGCGTTCTCTTTCCGTTGCGCGAGTTGCGACGAGGTGCACAACGGAATGCCGGCCCTCGGGGCTCCGGCGCCTGACGCCTGGTACCGCCTTTCCGAGCATGAGCGAGCCAGCCGCGCCGAGCTGAGCGACGAAGAATGCATCATCGACGAAAAACGTTTCTTCGTCCGCGGCCTTTACGTCATTCCGGTTGCCGACGAGGACGAACCCTTCGCCTGGATCGTCTGGGTGGAGTGTGATCGAGAGGCTTTCATGACCTGGCTCGATGGTCACGAGACCGACGACCGCGAAAGCCTCGGTCCCCTTTCCGGTGGGTTGAACAGCAACCTGCCAGGATATTCCGCAAGCACACTGGGGGTCCCCGTCACCGTGTGGATGCAGAACGGCGGCCAGCGGCCGATCGTCCTCGCCGGCGACACGCACCATCCGATCGCCGCGGAGCAGGACGGCATTTCGGCCACCCGCCTCGCGGAGATCTACGCCGTCGCCCTGCACGGCTGACGCCGCCCCTACCCCCCGAACCTGTTCGTCCGCGGGAAGCCCGGCGGCGGCAGCCGGCCCGCCGTGGCGCGGTCGCTGGTCCAGTCGGCGAGTTCGGCCATCGTGCGGGTGAACTGGCGGCCGGAGCCGTCGGTCCAGGTGAGACCCGCCTCGGCCTTGAACACCTTCACGTCCGACAGGCCGCCGTCCTTGTAGCGCTGCAGGCGGACGCCGCGGCCGCGGGCCATCACCGGCACCTGCGACAGCGGGAAGACCAGCAGCTTGCGGTTCTCGCCGATGATCGCGACCATGTCGCCGTCGGCCGGCACCAGCGCCTGTGCCGTCTCGGTGCCGGCGACCGTGATCAGGAGCTTGCCGGTGCGCTTGGAGGCGACGAGGTCGTCCTCCTCCACCACGAAGCCGCGGCCGTCGCTGGAGGCGGCGAGCGCCTTCGCGCCCGGCCGGTAGACGGCAACGCCGGCGACGTCGCTGCCCGCCTCGAAATCGACCATCAGCTTGATCGGCTCGCCGTGGCCGCGCCCGCCGGGAAGCTTGTCGCAGGTGAGCGTGTAGACCTTGCCGCCGGTGGCGAGCACCAGGAGACGGTCGGCGGTGCTGGCAGGGAACACCGCCTTCAGCTCGTCGCCCTGCTTGAAGGCGAGCGCGGAGGTGTCGGCGCCGTGGCCCTTCAGGGCGCGGATCCAGCCGAGCTTGGAGACAACGACGGTGATCGGCTCGCGCTCCACCGCCGCCTCCAGCGCCTCGGCGGCGGCGGCCACCGGGGCCTCGGCAAAGGTGGTGCGGCGCTTGCCGAGCGGCGTCTCCGGCCCGTAGGCCTTGGCGATGCCCTTCACCTCCTCGGCGACGCGCTTCCACAAGAGCGTTTCGGAGCCGAGCAGCGCCTCGAGCCCCGCCTTCTCGGTCGAAAGCGCCGTGTGCTCCTTGCGGATCTCCATTTCCTCGAGCCTGCGCAGGCTGCGCAGGCGCATGTTGAGGATGGCTTCGGCTTGCGTCTCGGTCAGCGTGAAGGCGGCGATCAGCTCGGCCTTCGGGTCGTCCTCCTCGCGGACGATCTGGATGACGCGGTCGAGGTCGAGATAGACGATCAGGAAGCCGTCGAGGATCTCGAGCCGCGCGTCTACCTTGGCGAGGCGGTGGCGCGAGCGGCGGACCAGCACGTCCTTGCGATGGTCGAGCCAGGCCTGCAGCGCCGCCTTCAGGCCGATCACCATCGGCACCTGGCCGCCGACCAGCACGTTCATGTTGAGCGGGATGCGCACTTCCAGATCGGTGGCGCGGAACAGCTGCTCCATCATCACCGCCGGGTCGACGGTGCGGGCGCGAGGCTCGAGGATCAGGCGCACGTCGTCGGCCGACTCGTCGCGCACGTCGGCGAGCAGCGGCACCTTCTTCGCCTCGATCAGCTCGGCGATGCGCTCGACGAGCTTGCCCTTCTGCACCTGGTAGGGGATCTCGGTGACCACCACGAGGTAGGTGCCGCGGCCGAGGTCCTCGGTGTGCCAGCGCGCCCGTACGCGGAAGCCGCCGCGGCCGGTCTGGTAAGCGAGCGCGATCTCGTTCGGCGGGTCGACGACGATGCCGCCGGTCGGAAAGTCCGGCCCCTGCACGAACGCCATCAGCGAGGCGGGCTCGGCCTGCGGCGTGCGGATCAGGTGGAGGGCGGCGGCGGCGAGCTCGGCGACGTTGTGCGGCGGGATTGACGTCGCCATGCCCACCGCGATGCCGCTCGAGCCGTTGGCGAGCAGGTTCGGGAAGGCGCCGGGCAGCACGATCGGCTCGTCCTCGGAGCCGTCATAGGTGGCGCGAAAGTCCACCGCGTCGTCGTCGATGCCTTCGAGCAGCCGGGCGCCGACGTCGGTCAGCCGCGCCTCGGTGTAGCGCATCGCCGCCGCGCCATCGCCGTCGAGCGTGCCGAAGTTGCCCTGGCCGTCGACAAGCGGATAGCGCACCGCGAAGTCCTGGGCGAGGCGGACGAGGGCGTCGTAGACCGACTGGTCGCCGTGCGGATGATACTTGCCGATGACGTCGCCGACGACGCGGGCGCACTTCTTGAAGGCCGCGTCTGGGTCGAGGCGCAGCTGGCGCATGGCGTAGAGGATGCGCCGGTGCACCGGCTTCATGCCGTCGCGCACGTCCGGAAGCGCCCGGTGCATGATCGTCGACAGCGCGTAGGCGAGATAGCGCTCCTCGAGCGCCGACTTGAGGTCGACGGGCTCGATGACGGCGTCGGGCGGATTCGGCTTGTTCACCATAGGTTCCGGGATAACCGGCGACGGCGCGGCGGGCAAGCGCCAGCGCGGCGGCATCCCCGGAAAAGGCGCGCTTCTCCCCCGCGTGCGATCGACGGACGCACGAACGCGCCGCCGAACAGCATGCTATGAGAGCGATGGGCTGCCGTCAGAAGGCCGGCGGGACGTGGGAGAGAACGATGTCGGTCTTGTCGAAGGTGCTGGGTTTTTTCGGGAAGAAGGACGCGCCGAAGGGAGCCGCCAAGCCGGCCGCGAAGAGTGCCGGCGGCAAAGGCGCCGCCAAGGCAGAGACCAAGATCGCCGGCAAGGCTGAAGCCAAGGCCGCCGGCAAGGCGGCCGCGAAGACCGCCAGCGGCCGCACCGGGGCCCCCGCGCCCATCAGCAAGGCCGACGCCGCCAAGGAGGCGCAGCGGACCCGCAACAAGGCCGCCCGCAAGGCCCGCAAGCGCAATCAGGCCTGAGCGGCGGGCCTTCGCGACGGCGACGCGGCTGCAGACACCGGTCAACCGGTACGGCGGCGACCCGCCACCGGCAACAGACGGCGCCACTGGCCCGGAATGACGGGCGGCCGCCTCGCGGCCCCGGTCATGCCGCCATCGTCGGCGGCCACGCATGCCCCTCGTGCTGCCCCGACCGGCACCAGACATAGAGGGCATCGTAAAGCACCATGCCCTGCTCGAGCATCGCCCGGTCGTCGGCGATCAGCGCCGACAGCCCGAGCGAGATGGCGAACAGCCCGGCCGACTGTGGCGCGAGGTCGAAGCGGTCCGTGTCGGCGCCGCGAACGATCGTGGCGAGCCTGTCGAGTGCGGGGTCGCGGATGTCGTAGAGCGCAAGGAAGGCGTCGAACGAACAGAGTTCGCCGTCCACGCCGGCGTGCGTGAAGACGACGCCGGGGACGTCGTATGGGGTGGCGCCCGTCGCCGCTGCGACCGCGAGGACGCTGGCGGCGGGCACGTAGTCGAACGTCGCCTCCGGGTCGATGAAGCGGCGGACGAGCCACGGGCAGGCGATGCGGTCGATCTTCGGTCGCTCGCGCGTCACCCAGCGAGGCCCGAACGGCAGCTTGCGGCGCGTCGGCAGGCCGGCGGCCTGCCAGGCCGCGATGCCGTCGGCCAGGATGCGGGCGTCGCCGCCGAGGTCGCGCAGCGCCGCCGCCGCCGTGCGACTCACCTCGTGACCGTGGACGCAGTAGAGGATCACCGGCCGGTCGCAGGGCAGCTCCGCCGCCCACTCGCCCAGCGTCTCGGGCGCTCGACGCACGGCGCCGACGATCATCACCTCGCTGTCGTCGAACGCCGGCCCACGGCGGACGTCGAGGAGAAGGGGCGTCTGCGACGTGCCGAGCCGCTCGGCGAGATCCGGCGGCGAAAGGACAAAGGGGTCGGAGGCGGGGTGGTCGTCGTCCATGGCGCAATCCCCTCGTGCGAACGAGTGTTGCGCAGGGCCTGGACAGTCGACCGTCTGACGGGAAGCCTGCAATTCCCCGTTCAGCCAGCATGCCACCCGCAACGGCCGCCCGCAATGACGGCGGTGAGGACCGCCTCTCCTAGATGACGGGCGGCGCCGACCAGACCTTGCCGGGGACGAACCGCTCCGGCCGGTAGGGCGCGAGCAGCGGCTCGCGGGTGCCGTCGAGGATTTCGCCCGCCAGGAACGCGCCGACGGCGGGGGCGAGCGTCACGCCGGAGTGCATCACCGCCACGAACAGCCCCGGCACGTCCGTGACGCCGCCGACGGCCGGGAAGCCGTCCGCCGGGGTCGGGCGGCGGCCGACGGTGAAGCCTTCGAGGGCGAGCGGCGTTTCCGGCCGCAGCAGCGCCCGAAGGTCCGCGAAGACGCGGTCCGCCGTCTCCGCCGCGTCGGTGCCCGGGTCTCCGCCACCGAAATCCGCTCCGGCGAGGAGCCGGCCGTCCGCCCTCTGCCGCACATGCACCGCCGGGGAGATGACGAGGCCCTTCAACAGCTTCGGCAGCGGCGTGGTGCGGATGAGGAGCCCCGCAGGATCGAACAGCGGCAGTTCCACCCCCGCCGGCGCGACGAGGCGCGGCGTGGCGACGCCGGCGGCGACCACCACGACATCGGCCGGAAGCCGCGTCCCGTCGGCGAGGACCGCACCCGCGGCACCGGCATCCGTTAAGACGAGGCCGGTGACGGCGGCATCGAGGTGGACGATCGCGCCGGCTTCGGCGGCGGCGGCAACGAGCACGCCGGCGGCGGCGGCCGGCTCCACGGCGGCGTCGCCGGATGTGTGGACGGCGAGGTTGGGCGGCGCCGCGACGGCCGGCTCGAGCCGCGCCGCTTCCGAGCTGCCGACGAGGTGGATGTCGTAGCCGAGGGCGGCGTGGCCGGCTGCGAAGGCACGGAGTTCGTCCTCGGGAAGATCCCACAGCAGGCCGCCGGTCCAGGCGACCTTCAGCGCCGGCAACTCGGCGTCGAGGCCGCGCCAGCCCGCCATCGCCGCCATGCGCAGGCGGACATAGGGCTCGGGATTGCCCCAGCTGGCGTTGATCCACGCGAACGAGGCGGCGGTGGCGACGCCGCCGGGATGGCCGGCGTCGACGAGCGTCACCGGCGCGCCGCGGCGGGCGAGGTGCCAGGCGATCGAGGCGCCGACGATGCCGGAGCCGACGACGATGACGTGCGGGTGGGAAGCGGCATGCGGGTCAGACGTCATGAGCCGGTCGTCGTCCTTTTGTCTGGGTCCGCGACGTCGGGGACGCGAACCATGATCGGCGATCTCTGATCACGATGCCGCTTCGGCGAGCCGCGATCCGCCTTCACCCCTCCCGTCCATGATCCGCGATCCGTGATCACGGTCGAGACGTCAGGGTGCCGCGGCGGCGGCGTGGCCGCGGGCGAGCGCCGCGGCCAGCCGCTCGCGCTCCGGCGGCAGCGTCAGGCCGCGCGGCGTGAGCACGCTGCGGTCGAGGAAGAAGGCGGCGAGCGCGAGCCCTTCGGCGATCTCGGCGGCGTCGGGGCGGGCGTTGACCGTCCTGTCCACCAGAAAGCGCGGCAGCGGCAGCAGCCGGTCGGCCCAGTCGGCGCCGGCGACGCGGCCGACGGCCCGGCCGGAGCGCGGGGAGACGAAGGCGAGGTCGTGGGTCTCCCCCGTCACCGCGCAGGCGGTCAGGTCGAGCCCGAAGCCGAGCTCGTCGAGGAGAACGAGCTCGAAGCGCACCATCAGGGCCCCCGCCTCCAGCGGGTCGTCGACATGATCGAGAACGACGGCGAGGAGGTCGTGCAGCAGCGGGTGCGGCTCGCGCTCGGCGAGGAGCTTCAGGTGGGCGGCGAGCGTGCGGACGCCGAAGGTGCCGGCCGGCGTGTCGATCAGCCGGGCCGCCCGCATTGCCGCCGGTTCCAGCGTGAACGAGCCGAGCTGGTCGTCGAGCCTGGCCCGCCACACCGCCTCGACGCCGTTGCCGGGCTGCAGCACCGCGGCATGGCGGCGCGAGCGGCCGCCGCGCACGAGCCCGAGATGGCGGCCGTGGCCGCGCGTCATCAGCTCGACGACGAGGCTCGTCTCGCCGTGCGGCCGCGTCGACAGCACGATGCCGGTGTCCTGCCACTGCATCGCCGATTGATACACCGCCTCCCCGCCCCGGCGCCAACGCGCTGACGCAGAGTCCATCCTGCGATTGCACATTCGACTTATTCGAGAATGGTGTTGACAGCGGTTCGCAGGAAGCGTTTGATGCAGATGCGAACTACTTGCAATCCAGACAGGTGGTTCGCCCGTATCGCGTCAGAGGTCCGCACCCGTGTTCCGTCTCAGCCGCCGCTTTGTCATCGCAGCCGCCGCCGCCCTCGCCGTGTTTGGTGCCACGCACGCGGCGCCGGCCCGCGCGGCCGAGCCGCTGAAGCTCGTCGCCACCACCGGCATGATCGCCGACACCGTCTCCCGCGTCGCCGGCGACCGCGCCGAGGTGACGGCGCTGATGGGCCCCGGCGTCGATCCGCATACCTACCGCCAGACGCGCTCGGACATCGCGAAGATGACGTCGGCCGACGGCGTGTTCTGGAACGGCCTCTATCTCGAAGCCCAGCTCGAGGATTTCTTCGCGAGCCTGGCCAAGCGCAAGCCGGTGTTTGCGGTCGGCGAGGGCGTTCCGGTCGACCGCCGCCTCGCCCACGACGACTACCAGGACCGCTACGACCCGCACGTCTGGATGGACCCCACGCTGTGGCGCTTCGTGGTCGCGGCGACCCGCGACGCCCTGATCGAGCTCGACGCCGAGGGGGCGGAGACCTACCGGGCGAACGCCGACGCCATGATCGCTGACCTCGACCGTCTCGACGCCTACTCGCGCAAGGTGCTCGGCGAGGTGCCGCCGAACGCCCGCGTCGTCGTCACCGCCCACGATGCCTTCCGCTATTTCGGTCGCGCCTACGACTTCGAGGTGCTGGGCGTTCAAGGCATGTCGACCGAGAGCGAGGCCGGCCTCAAGCACATCGAGGACATGGTCGCCGTACTCGTCGACCGGAAGATCGGCGCGATCTTCGTCGAGTCCTCGGTCTCCGACCGCAACGTCAAGGCGCTCATCGAGGGTGCGGCGGCGCAGGGCTGGCCGGTGAAGATCGGCGGCCAGCTCTATTCCGATGCGATGGGCCCGCCCGGCACCTACGAGGGCACCTATCTCGGCATGATCGACCACAACGTCACCACCATCGCAGGCGCTCTCGGCGCGCCCGTGCCGCAGGGTGGCCTCGACGGCCGCCTCGCCACCACCAACTGAGGACGCGCCCCGTGCACCCCGCCGAGCTGGTCGCCATCGACGGCCGCACCCTGAAGCGCGGCGACACCGCAAGCCCGCTGTCGATCACCGGCCTCACCGTCACCTACAGCGGCAAGCCCGTCGTCTTCTCCGTCGATGTCACCGTGCCGGCCGGCTCGATGATGGCGATCGTCGGCCCGAACGGCGCCGGCAAGTCGACGCTGATCCGCGCGGCGCTGGGAATCGTGCCGCGGCTCTCGGGCGACGTCACCGCCTTCGGCGAGCCGGTGGCGAAGGTGCGCGACCGCATCGCCTACGTGCCGCAGCGCGCCAGCGTCGACTGGGACTTCCCGGCAACCGTGCTCGACGTCGTCGTCATGGGGCTCTACCGCCGCATCGGGCTGCTGCGCTTTGCCGGCCGCCGCCACCGCGCCACCGCGATGGCCTGCCTCGAGCGCGTCGGCATGGCGGGCTTCGCCGGCCGGCAGATCGGCCAGCTCTCCGGCGGCCAGCAGCAGCGCGTCTTCCTCGCCCGCGCGCTCGCCCAGGACGCCCAGCTCTACGTCATGGACGAGCCCTTCGCCGGCGTCGATGCGGCGACCGAGCGGGCGATCATCGAGGTGCTGCGGACGCTGCAGGCGGAGGGCAAGACGATCGTCGCCGTCCACCACGACCTCGCGACCGTGCCGGTCTACTTCGACCACGTGCTGCTGATGAACGTGCGCGCCGTCGCCGACGGGCCGGTAGCGACGACGTTCACGCCGGAGCATCTGCAGACCACCTATGGCGGCCGCCTCGCGCCGGCACAGCTCGACGACATCGCCGCCGCGCTCGCCGGCCGGCGCACCGCCGCCGCCTCCTGAGGCGGGACTAATGGAAACCTTCCTCGCCGCGCTGATGCTGTCGGCCGGCTACAACACCGCGGTGGTGTCGATCGGCGCCGGCTTCCTCGGCGCCGCCGCCGGCGCCGTCGGCGCCTTCGTGCTCCTGCGCAAGCGCTCGCTCGTCTCCGATGCCGTCGGCCACGCGACGCTGCCGGGCCTCGCCGCCGCGTTCATCATCATGGCGATGACGCTCGGCGACGGCCGCATTCTGCCGGGTCTGTTGGCCGGCGCGGCGATCAGCGCGGCGCTGGGCCTCTTCGCCGTCGACTGGATCACCCACAACACCCGGCTGCGCGAGGACGCCGCCATCGGCGCCGTGCTGTCGGTGTTCTTCGGCTTCGGCATCGTGCTTCTGACCGTCATCCAGTCGCTCGACACCGGCCGACAGGCCGGCATCGCCGGCTACCTGCTCGGCTCCACCGCCGGGATGCTGCGCTCGGAGGCCGAGACGATCGCCGTCGCCGCCTTCGCCGTGGCGCTCGCCGTCTTCATCCTGCGCCGGCCGTTCACGTTGGTCGCCTTCGATCCGGAGTACGCGGCGGTGCGGGGGGTGAACGTCCGCCGCACCGACCTTCTGCTGATGGCGATCCTGCTCGCCGTCACCGTCATCGGGCTGAAGGTCGCCGGCCTCGTGCTGATCGTCGCGCTCACCATCATCCCGCCGGTCGCGGCGCGCTTCTGGACGGACCGGGCGCCGCACATGGTGATGATCGCAGCCGTGCTGGGCGCCGTAGCAGGCTTCGTCGGCACCTCGATCTCGGCGAGTGCTGCGAACCTGCCGACCGGCGCCGTCATCGTGCTCGCCGCCTTCGCGCTCTTCGTCGTCTCGCTGCTGGTCTCGCCGGTGCGCGGCGTCGTCGCTGGCGGGCTGGAGCGGATGCGGCTGTCGCGCAAGGTGCACGAGCGGCAGGGGCTGCTGGCGCTCGCCCGCGGCGAGCCGATCTATGACGGCCTGACGCTCCGGGTGCTGCGGCGGGCCGGCCACATCCGCGCCGACGGCGTCGCGACGCTCCAGGGCCGCGCGGCGGCGGCCGCCGCCCAGCGCGAGGAGGCGCTGTGGTCGCTCTATCGCCGCGAGCACCCGCAGTCGGCGGCGGTGTCGCCTGCGCTGGAACTCAACCCTATCGCCGAGGTGCTGCCGCCCGAGACGGTCGCCGCCCTCGACCGCGCGCTGCCGCGCGTCGCCGTGTCCGCGGTGCAGCCGTCATGAGCGCGGAATTCCTGCAGCTGAGCCTGGTGCCGCTCCTCGTCGGCACGCTCGCCTGCATCGCCTGCGCCCTGCCGGGCAACTTCCTGGTGCTGCGCCGCCAGAGCCTGATCGGCGACGCCGTCAGCCACGTCGTGCTGCCGGGCATCGTCGCCGCCTTCCTCGTCACCGGCACCGTGGCGGCCACCGCCATGCTGGTCGGCGCCGCCGCGGCGGCCGTGGTGGCCGTCGTGCTGATCGAGTTCGTCCGCCGCGTCGGCCGCATCGAGCCGGGGGCGGCGATGGGCGTGATCTTCACGACGATGTTCGCTGCCGGCGTGCTGATGATCGAGCAGTCCGACACCAGCGGCGTCCACCTCGATGTCGAGCACGCGCTTTACGGCAACCTCGAAAGCCTCGTCTGGTTCGCCGCCGAGGACTGGGGCTCGCTGTTCGACCCGGTGGCGCTCGCCGACCTGCCGCCGCAGCTGGCAAGGCTCGCCGTCGTCACCGTCGCGATGGTCGCCTTCACCGTCGTCACCTGGAAGGAGCTGGTGCTGTCGACCTTCGACGCCGGCTTTGCCGAGAGCGTCGGGGCGCGCCCCACCCTCACCGGCTTCCTGCTCGTCGTCGCCGTGGCGGTCGCCGCCGTCGCCGCCTTCGACGCGGTCGGCTCGATCATCGTCATCGCGATGTTCATCTGCCCGCCGGCCGCCGCCCGCCTGATGACGGACCGGCTGCTGCCGCAGATCGCCTGGTCGATCGGATTTGCGGCGGCGTCAGGCATCGCCGGCTACGTGCTCGCCGGCTATGGCCCGCTGTGGCTCGGCTTCGACGCCTCGGTCAGCGCCGCCGGCATGATCGCCACCGTCGCCGGCCTGCTACTTGCCGTCGCCTGCCTCGTCGGGCCTCGCCGCCGCGGCAGCGGGCGCAGCGGCGCGACCGCCTGAGGTCGTGCCGCCGAGCGGGGCGGTGATGAGATTGCCCGTCGCACCCGCCGTCCCCGAGACCGTGTGGCCGAGCTCGTTGACGCGGTTGCCGTAGTTCTCGCGCGTCTGGCCGTCGAAGATGGCGATCGGCGCGGTCAGCACGAGGCCCGCAGCGGCGCCGACGGTGGTGGCGGCGCCCGTGGTGATCTGGCCGATGTGATCGCCGACCCCCATGCGCGTCTCGGTGAGATCGGAGCCGGCAATGCGGCTGCCGATCAGGCGCACGACCTCCGGGCTCTCGGCGAACTTGGCGTGGTTGAGGGCGTCGCTGCCCTGCACCTCCGTCAGGTCGATGACGTCTATCCCCTGCCCCTCGAGCTCCGTCTTGAACGGTTCCGCCGTCGGGTCGATCGCGCCGAGCCGGGCCGTCGTGCCCCACACGCGCTGCGATACCGCGAGCGCCCGGTCGTCGCGCGAGACGAACAGAGTGAACTCGGGCCGCGGTTTGCCGATCGACTCGATCTGGGTGCGGAACACGTCGACGTCGACGTCGGGGGCGGCGAGCATGACCGTGTTGATCTTCGCCGGGATGTGGCCGTTGCGGATCGCCATCTGGCGCAGCGCCTCGAGCGTCACCCAGTTGCCCATCGAGTGGGCCAGAATGGAAATCTCGTCGACCGACTTGTTGGCGACCAGCGCCGCCAGCACCGCCTCCAGCGCGTCGCGGGAGAAGTTCGAGCTCTCGCGGTCGTAGCCGTAGGCGAAGACCTGGCCGCGCGAGGGCCAGGTGAACAGCACCGGCGCCGCGTCCAGGTTGGAGTCATGCACGATCTGCGCGAAGCGGTAGACGGCGTCCTCGAAGCGGTTGTTGAAGCCGTGGACGAAGACGAGGACACGCCGCGGCTTCGACTTCGCCGCCACCGCGTCGACGATCGAGACGGCCTGCTCGCGGCTGATCAGGTCGGCGCGGATGGTGACGAAATCGCGGGCGGGATCGCCCGGCAGCTGCGTCGGCCACTGCACCTCGCCGACCTTGCGCACCGCCTCGGGCGGAATGGATACCGTGATGTCGGCGAAGGCGAGCTGGCCGCGCTCACCGGAGAACAGCTCGGCACGGCTGACGCCCTCGCCGGAGCGCGTGGTGGCCACCACCATCTCGACGCTGCTGGTGCCGGGCGCCGTCGCCGCGACGGGTTCCAGCACGCCGCGGGGACGCCCGCCACAGGCGGCGACGAGCGCCGCCACCAACACCACCGCCACGACCCGAGAAAGACGCATGTTCGACCTACGACCGCCGACCCATCGGCGATCGCAGGCTATAGCACGTCCCGGCCTGCGCTGGGCTGGCAGGGGTGCAACAGGGTGAAGGTCGCGGCGGAGCCCCGGCGCGGCCCGGCCCGCTCAGAAGGAACGGTAGGCGCGCAGCAGGCCCGACCAGCCCTCGTCGCCGAAATCCGCCTGGCCCGGCGGGCCGTTGCGGTCCCAGACATACTTGCCCTCGGCGCCGATGTAGAAGCCGTCATAGGGCTGCCAGACGAGGTTGGCGGCGGTCTCGACATAGGTGCGGTCGCCCTGGCCGGAGCGGTTCGAGCGATTGAGCTGGCCGGCGGCGACGGTGGCGGCCGACCACCATGTCTCGTCCCACCAGTGCTGCAGCGAGACGATGCCGGAATAGCCGGTGCTGCCGTCGAAGCGGTTCGACGCGGCGAAGCCGTCGATGTCGTCGTCGAAGCCGATGTAGGAGGCGGCGCCGGTGCCGACGACGGCGGCGAGGCCGAGCCGGTCGCGGCCGCCGCCGGAGGGCAGTTCCGCCACCAGCGAGGCGCGGGCGGCGAAGCCGTATTCGGTGTCGAACTTGTTCGGGTTGCGCGGCCTCACCTCGCGGAAGGCGCCGGCGAGCTTGGCATAGTAGCCCTCGCCGTCCTGGCCGACGGCGGCGACGATGTCGGGAATGAGCGCGCCGCCATAGTCGTGGCTGCGGCGACGGCCCTGGATCGAGCCACGGCGGTTGGTGCCGTCCTCCAGCGAGCCGGCGATGAAGAAGCCGTTCGGCAGGAAGTAGGTGTAGGTCATCAAAAGCGTGTTGCGGTCGGCCGCCCGCGAACCGAAGAAATTCCAGTTGACGTCGAGGTCGAACAGCGACTTCGTCAGGCCGAACGTCCAGCCGGCATAGTTGATGTAGCCACGATCGAGGCGCGTCTGCGAGTCTCGACTGCCGTCGTCGGTGCCGCGCAGGGTCGAGCTGTCGACGCGGATGGCGGCATAGGTCTGCAGCGTACCTAGCTCGGTCGCCGTGCGGGCGTCGTAGAGCATGACGGTGCGCGTCTGGAAGTCGTAGTGGCTGCCGCGCAGTTCCGGCTTCGCCACCGTGTAGTCGGCGCGCACGTAGCCGCCGATGCGGATGCAGGTGTTGCCGCCATCGACGTTGATGTAGCGGTTTCCGTAGAGATCGCAGGTGCGCACATAGCGGGTCGGTTCCGCCGGCAGCGGCTGCGCCGGCTGCGCGTCGGCGGCCTGCACCGCGGGACTGACCACGGGCAGCAGTACAACCAGGGCGAATACACGCCGATCCATGTCTACCCACTCGACCCCGCCCCGCGAAAGTGCGGGTCTCGCATGGTTAACGACGGACTGCTTAATGCGCCGTTAAGCATACTTTTCCGATGCTTGCCGGGTGCACGGGGTGACCGGGCGACATCCGGCCTTGACGGAGGCGGGTGTTGCGGTCTTCGTGCCTGCCGGGGACGATGCGACGGCGGGCGCCGAGGCGAGGCGTCAGCGAGGGCAGGGAAACGCCGATGACACGGCCGGTGAGAGCGCGCGGATGGTCGGCCGCCGGGCGGCGGGCCGTCGCCGGCGCCCTGTTGCTGGCCGGCGTCAGTGTCGCGGCTCCCGCCATCGCCGCCGAGCCACACTATCGTTGCGACCGCCTCGATGCGCAGGCCGCCCTCAGCGGCGAGGAGGACGACGTGCTGTCCCAGGGCCGGGACGGCTGGTTCTTCCGCGCCGAGAACACCGACCTCGATGAATTCTTCGTGCTCGACAGCGAGAGCCTGTCGGCGATGGCCCGGCTCGGCGCCGCGCTGCGCGGCCGCGGCACCCGCCTGCTCCTGATGCCGGTGCCGACCCGCGGCCTCGTCGCCTACGACCAGATGGACGCGGGCGTGCCGCTGCAGGGCCGCTACGCCCGTCGCGACGCGCTGGCCGAGTACCGGGCCACGGTGAAGGGCTTCCGCTCCGTCGGGCTCGACGTCGTCGACCTCGATCCGGAGATGATCCGCGCCCGCATCGGCCCGGCCTACTATCTGAAGCGCGACCTTCACTGGACGCCGCAAGGTGCGAAGTTCACGGCACAACTCGCCGCCGCCGACATCGACCGCCTGCTCGGTTCGCAGGCCGGCGAGGGCCGGGCGCGGTTTGCGACGCGGCAGGTGCGCACCGAGCCGATGACCGGCCGCCTGCAGGCGATGATCAACCAGTATTGCGACGACCCGGTGCCGGCGCAGGAACTCGCGGTGTTCCAGACGGTGCGCGAGGGCGGCGACGGTGGGCCGAGCGACGATGCCGAGCAGGCGCTGTTCGGCGACGCCGGCGACGGCGGGCCGCAGGTGGTGCTCGCGGGCACGAGCTTCAGCGCCACGGCGACGTTCAACTTCCCGGGCTTCCTGTCGGAAGCGCTCGGGCGCAGCGTGCTCGACTACTCGATCAGCGCCGGCGGGCTGTCGACGTCCCTGCTCTCCTATCTCGAGACGAGTGACTTCGACCGGGACCCGCCGCAGGTGCTGCTCTGGGAGTTCCTCGCCTACCACGCCTTCGCCGACGACGCGGTCGCCTTCCGCCAGATGATCGGCGCCGCCCAGGGCACCTGCACCGGCACTGATCGGCTCGTCGCCGAGAGCCTCGTCGACGTGACCGGCGCCGGCGAGGTCATCGCGGTGCCGCCGAATGCCCCGCCGGTGATCGGCCAGGCCGGCTATCTCGGGCTCGAGATCCCCGACCGGACGGTGCGCCGCTTCACCGTCGAGATCGAGTATGCCGACCGCGACGCCGACATCGTCACCATCGACCAGGCACCGCCCTACGCGTCCTCGTCGCGCTTCTTCCTGGAGTTCTCCGGCGATTTCAGCGCGCCGGTACGTGCGGTGCGGGTGCGCGGGCTGCCGGACGACCGCGCCCTGCCGATCAGCGCGTCGATCTGCCGGGCACGACAGGGAGCCTCGTGATGCGCCGACCGCCGAACGCCCGCGCCCTCGCCACCATCTGCCTCGCCGCGCTCGCCCTCGGCGTCGTCGCGATTGCGATCCCCGTCGCCAGCCGGGCGCAGGACGCCGGCCTCTATGATGCGCCGATCCCCGCCGACGCCGGGTTCATCCGCGTCGTTGCCGCCGACGGGCGGGCCGGAGCAACGGTAGAAATCGACGACCGGATGCTCGCCACCGGCGCGGACGGCGTCTCGCCCTATGCGATCTTCAAGGCGGGCCGCTATCCCGCCGGCGGCACGGAGCTCGCGGTGGCGGCTGGCTCCTTCACGACGCTCGTCCTCGGCGCCGATGGCCGCCTCGCCGTGCTCTCCGACGAGCCGCTGGCGAGCCCGAAGGCCTCCGGCATCCACGTCTACAACCTGTCGGCCGTGCCCGCGGTGACGCTGTTTGCGCCCGAGTTCGGCCGCACCGTCGTCGAGGACGTGGCCTCCGGCACCACAAAGGGCCGAGCCTTCGGCGAGGGAGCGCTGGTGCTCGAGGTTCGCGCCGGCGACCGCAGCATCGCCACGTTCCCGAAGCGCGGCATCAACCGCCGCCAGGCCGTCTCGGTGATCGTCACGGGCACGGCGGAGGCGCCGCGGGCCGTGCTCGTCGACAATACGGTCGTCCGGCGATGACGTTCGCCGCCCACCGCCCTCACCGTTCGAGCGTCGCGCGCGGCCTGCTGGCCGGTCTCGCGCTGCTGCTCGCGGCCGGCGTCGCGCGGGCCGAGATCGTGCCGGGGGAGTTGCGCTTCGAGCCGGGGGCGCTCGACGTTACCGCCCTGTGCAAGCCGTGGGTCTACGAGCCGCCGTCGCGGGACTGGCGGACGTGGACCGACGGCCCGCCCGGGGCCTCGACGCTCGTGATGATCGAGGACGCCGACCGCCTGCAGGTGATCAATCCCGAGCAGCCCGTCGACATTCCGACCGCCAAGCGGCTGCTCGAATACGTCATCGAGCAGGACGGGCCGGAGGCGGCGAAGGCGCGCCGGATGCTCGGCGAGATCCTCATCGACGACAAGCTCGATCCCGACCAGGTGGTGCGCGGGGTGGCGCTGCTGGAGCGCTCGCTCGACCAGGGCCAGGTGCGCGCCGCGCTGCCGCTCGCCGGCGTCTTCGAACGTGGCGGCGCCGTCGAGGCGGACATGAACCGCGCCGAGAGCCTCTACAAGCGCGCTCTGGCCGGCGGCAGCGGCCGCGCCGCCATCGCCCTTGCCCGCCTCTATCGCCAGGGCGCGGTGGCAGCACCCAGCGCAGACGCTGCCGAGCGCTTCTGGAAGGTCGGCATGACGCTGCTGATGAGCGACGTCGCCGCCGGCCGCTGCAACGAGCTCTATTCGATCGGCGTCGCCTACCTGGACGATTTCGCTGTGTTCCGCGACATCGACCTCGGCATGGCGTGGCAGCAGAAGAGCGTCGACTCCCTCGTCTACCAGGCCATGGTCTCCGCCTCGCAGATGGCACGCAGGCTCACCACCGGCGACGAGGTGGCACTCGACCTGCCGCGCGGCCTCGCGCTGCTCGACTTCGCCTCCCGGCGCGGCAACCTGCAGGCTACGCACGAGCTCGGCGAGGTCTACATCGCCGGCGAGCGCCTCCCCGCCGACCTCGCCAAGGCGGCGGAAATCTACGATCGCGGCATCAGGATCCTCGACGGCTTCTCGATGATCCAGCGCGGCCGCATCGCCCGCGGCGACTTCGGCGGCACGGCGAACTATGCCGAGGCGGTGGCGCTGTTCGAGGCCGCCACCGAGCTGCCGCGGCCGCTGCCGGAGGCCTATATCGAGCTTGCCCGCATGTATTCCGACGGCCTCGGCGTCGCCGAGGATCCGAGTCGCGCCGCCGGCCTGCTCGCCCGCGCCGTCGACCTCGGAGATGGGCTCGCGATGCTGACGCTGGCGGACGCCTACATCGCCGGCGATGGTGTGCCGGCCGATCCCCGCGTCGCCGTGCGGCTGTTGCGCCAGGCGGCCTATGCGGGGCCGGAAGAGGCACGCGAGCGGCTCGCCGACATCTTCCGCTGCGGCCTCGGCGTCGTCCCAGACGCCCGCGTCGCCGACCTCTGGCGCGAGCGCGCCGCCGTCGGCGGCAGCGAGCGCTTCCTGATGGAGTTCGCCGACCGGGCGGCCATGGAGGCCTCGGCGGAGGGAGACGAGGCGCGCTTCCGCTATCTGAAGCGGGCCGCCGCGGCCGGCAGCCGGCGGGCGATGGTGCTGCTCGGCTTCGCCTACGACCAGGGTCGCGGCACCGAGCGCGATCCCGCGCGCGGGCAGCTCTGGCTCGATCGCGCCATCGAGCCCGGCGAGGAAGCCGGCAAGGGCTACGTGGCGCTCGCCCGCGCCTGGCTCGAGGGCCTCGGCGGCCGGCGCGATCCGGACAAGGCGCAGGCGCTTCTCGAACAGGGCGCGGCCGGTGGCGAGCCCGTCGCCATGCTCGAGCTCGGCGAATTCCTGCTCTCGGACGAGTTCGGCCCGCCGCGCGATCCGGCCCGCGGTGTCCGCCTGATCCGCGACGCCGCCGGTGCCGGTCTCGCCGAGGCGGCCGAAAGCCTGCGCGACCTCCTCGACGCAGGCGTCTCGGGTGGTGACCTGACGGCGGCGGAGCTGATCGCCGAGGCGATGCAGAAGAGCACCGCGGTCGAGGTCGTCACCGGCTCGGAGCAGCAGCGCAGCGAGCAGGAAATGCTCGCCGACCTCGCCCGCCGCGAGATCAAGGCCGGCTGCGACGGCGAGGCCCTCGTCGCCGTCGCCGACGCCTACGCCAAACTCGTCGACCTCGTGCCCGTCGCCCGGGAAAAGGCCTCCGTGCTCTATGCGCGCGCCCTGCTGGCGGCGCCGGAGGAGCCGGAGGTGGTCTACCGCGTCGCCATGGGTATCCGCGAGGGCATCCTGCCGGCGGAGCGCCCCGACCAGGCGGCGACGCTGCTGCGCATCGCCGCCGAGGCCGGCTACATCCCCGCCATGAAATCGCTCGCAGAGGTGCTGGTGGCCGGTGACGGCGTCCCCGCCGACACGCGGGCGGCGATAGGCTGGTACGAGCGGGCCGCCGACGCCGGCGACGGCGGTGCGGCCGCCGACCTCTTCCGCCTCGTCGTCATCGACCAGACCGTCACCGACGAGGACCGCAAGCGCGCCTGGGCGAGGCTGCTGAAGGCGGCGGACGCCGGTGCGCCCGAGGCCATGCGCGAGGCCGGCGTGCGCCTGCAGCTCGGCTCCGCTGTTGCGGCCGACCCGGTCGCCGGCGCAGCGTGGCTGAAGAAGGCGGCGGAAGCCGGCGACAGCCAGGCGATGCGCGAGATCGCCCGCTCCTATGCCGCTGGCTTCGGCGTGCCGCTCTCGCCACCCGACAGCGTCATGTGGCTGGAGAAGGCGGCGGCGCGCGGCGAGGCACGGGCGATGTACGAGCTCGCCCTCGTCTACCAGACCGGTTTTGGCGGCCGCACCGATCCGCAGCGCGCGGAAGAACTGCTCGAGGCGGCGCAGCGCGCGGGGTACGAGCCATGACCGTGACACCCGGGTGGGGCCACGCGGGCCGCCGCATCGCCGCGGCAGCCCTGTTCACGGCGATGCTGCCGCTGGCAGCGCTGGCCGCTGAGCCCCAGGGCCTTTCGGCCCGCGACTACATCGTGCGCGCCTACGTGCTGCAGCAGCGCGGCGACGCGGCCGGCGCCTACGCGGCCCTGCAGGCGGCGGCCCGCAACGCCGGCGATCGCCGCGACAAGGGCGAGGCGCTCTACACGCTCGCGGTGGGTGAACTGTCGGGGCGCTTTCCGGGCGGCGCCGCGCAGGGCTGGGCGAACCTCGAACAGGCGGCCTATGCCGGCTGGCGCCCGGCCATCCGCGACCTCGCCGCGGCCCAGCAGGATAGACGCTACCGGCCGCGCGATCTGCCGCGCCTGGTCAAGGCCTACGAGATCGCCGCCAACAGCGGCTCGAGCTCGATCGCCGTGCTGCTCGGCGACATGCAGCGCTCCGGCGCCCTCGGCCGGCCCGATCCCGCCGCCGCCGAGCGCTGGTACGCGAAGGCCGCCGCCGGCAACAGCATCACCGGCACCAAGCGGCTCGCGGTGATGCAGGCCGCACGCGGCGACGAGGCGGCGGCGCTCGCCACCGTCGCCGGCCTGCCGGCCGCCGATCGCCCCTCGGCCTACCGCGAGATCGCCACCGCGCTCTCCACCGGCGCCGGCGTGCCCCGCAACACCCGCGCCGCCGCCCAGTGGGCAGCCCGCGGCGGCGTGGTGCGAACGGCCCGGGCGGAGCCGCGCGCCACGACGAGGACGAAGCGCAGCGAGACGGCCGGCCGCACGAGCCTGCCCGGCCTCGACGACCTTGCCCGCAGCCCCGCCGAGCTCGCGCGCCTGCAGCGCGCTGCCGCGGGCGGTGACGCCGCGGCCGCCGCCCGACTCGCCGACGCCATCGAGGCGGGCCTCGCGCCGGGATCGCCGGCCGAGGTGGTCACGCTCCGCGTCACCGCCGTCGGCGGCGGGCGCGCCGACGTCAGCGACGGCCTGGTTCGAGCCGTTGGCACCGTCGCGCCGACCGACCCGGCAGCGGCCGCTGCCGTGACGACGCTGAAGGCAGCCGCCGACAAGGGCAGTGGCGACGCCATGGCCGCCCTCGGCCGGCTCTATTCGTCGGGCGGTCCGGTCGACACCGACCTCGCGACCTCGACCGACTGGTACCGCCGCGCCGCCGAGACCGGCAACACCGATGCGCAGTTCCGCACTGGCATGGCCTATTCGGGCGGTGTGGGCGTGGCACCCGACCCGGCGGCCGCCCGCGCGTGGCTGCAGAAGGCGGCGGCGGCGGGGCATCCAATGGCGAAGACGACCCTGCAACAGCTCGATCCGGCTCCTGCCGGCGGCGCGGCGGCACCCGCACCCGCCCCGGCGGCGCCGGCCACGCAGTGAAGCCGCGGTGATGCGCCGGTAAGCTTCTTTCCAGCGGCGGCTTGCACGCATCCCTGCACCGTCTAAAGAGTAGCGCCGGGGGAGGCCGATGGACGGCTCGCTCCGGTCGCCCATCGCTCTGCGGTCGGCGGCGGGGGGAGCCGCTACGGCGCTGGAGAGGAGAGTTCAGCGCTTCGCGGGGACGAACGGGACACGGGGACGCAACAACCCGTTGCCCGAGTTGGGGGTCATGTATGCGTATCAGCGTCTTCGGGATCGGCTACGTGGGGGCCGTCACGGCCGCTTGTCTGTGCAAGGACGGGCACCACGTCGTCGCCGTCGACGTCAACGACGTCAAGGTCAACGAAATCAATGACGGCCTGGCGCCGATTGCCGAACCTGGGCTCGATGCCCTGATCGCGGATGCGGTCGCGGGGGGCCGCCTGCGCGCCACCGACCGCTCAGACGAAGCCGTCCACGGCACTGAGCTGTCGATCATCTGCGTCGGCACGCCGAGCCGTCTGAACGGCTCCCTCGACACCCGCTACGTGCTGAAGGTCGCCGAGGAGATCGGCACCGCCATCGCCGCCAAGAAGGAGCGCCACCACGTGGTGATGCGCTCGACGATCCTGCCCGGCACGATGGTGGAAACCGTCATCCCGGCGCTGGAGCGGGCCGCCGGCGGCGTCGCCGGGCGCGATTTCGGTGTCGCCTACTATCCCGAGTTCCTGCGCGAGAGCACGGCGATCGCCGACTACTACGATCCCGGCACCATCGTCTTCGGCAAGCTCGACGAGGACACGATCCTCAAGCTCAGGTCGCTGGTGGCGCGCATCGGCGTCGAGCCGATCGTCGTCGACATGACCACCGCCGAGGCGGTGAAGTACACCAACAACGCCTGGCACGCCCTCAAGGTGAGCTTCGCCAACGAGATCGGTAACGTCTGCAAGGGCACCGCCATCGACGGCCACGAGGTGATGCGCATCCTGTGCAGCGACAAGCGCCTCAACATCTCGCCGGCCTATCTGATGCCGGGCTTCGCCTTCGGCGGCTCCTGCCTGCCGAAGGACCTGCGGGCGCTGCGCTACAAGGCGCGTACCATCGACGTCGCCACGCCCGTGCTCGACGCTGCGATGACCGCCAACGAGATCCAGCTCGACCGCGCCTACCACATGGTCGCCAGCACCGGCGCCCGCCGGCTCGGGCTGCTCGGTCTCTCCTTCAAGCCCAACACCGACGACCTGCGCGAGAGCCCGCTCGTCGAGCTCGCCGAGCGCCTCCTCGGCAAGGGCTACATGCTGAAGATCTACGATCCGAACGTCAGCTACGGCGAGCTGACGGGCGCCAATCTCCAGTATGTGATGTCGCATCTGCCGCACCTCAGCCGGCTGCTCGTCGACTCGGTCGACGACATGTGTCAGGGAGCGCAGGCGATCATCATCGGCAAGAAGGACGCGGCGGCCGCAGGACTGGTCGAGCGCCTGGGAGGCAAGACGCCGATCATCGACCTCGTGCGGGTGAACGCGATGAAGCGCAGCGATGGATCCTATGACGGCATCTGCTGGTGAGGCGACCGTCGCCGCCGGTGCGGCGCCGGAACCGGTCCACTGGTCCGAGACGTACTGGGCGCACGCCCTCTACGTGCTCCTGACCGGCTCGTTCGCCGTCATCATCAACCCGAACCCGCTCGTCGGCATCGGCACGACGGCGGTCATCGTAATCGGCTTCATCGGCATCTGGCGCTACAGCTGGGCGCTGCTGCACTTCGTCCGGGCGCAGCTCTACGTGCGCTTCGCTTTCCCGCGCCTGCGACGCCAGGCCGAGGCGGCGGAAGAGGGCACGCCGCCGCCGCACGCCTACCTTCTGGTGACGAGCTTCCGCATCCCGACCGAGACGACGATCCAGGTGTTCGCCGCCGCCTTCGAGGCGGCCCGGCGCTCGCCCGGCGGCGCCACGGTGGTGGCCTCGATCGTTGAGATGGGCGACGAGCGGCTGGCGAAGAAGCTGTTCCAGTCCGTCGTCGGCGACGACCCCGGCAACGTCCGGCTGGTGCTGGTGCGCATTCCCGGCACCGGCAAGCGCGACGGCCTCGCCTACGGGCTCCGGGCGATCCAGAAATACATGCCGAAGGACGACGACATCGTCGCGGTGATCGACGGCGACAGCATCGTCCAGCCCGACCTCGTCGAGAAGATCGCGCCGTTCCTCCGCTTCCGCGACGACGTTGGGGCGCTCACCACCGACGAGACGTCCAGGGTCGAGGGCTCCAAGATCTTCGACGTCTGGTACTCGCTGCGCTTCGCCCAGCGCCACATCCTGATGAGCTCGATGGGGCTGTCGGAGCGGGTGCTGACGCTGACGGGCCGGATGTCGGCGTTCCGGGCCGGCCTCGCCTGCGACCACTCCTTCATCGAGATGATCGAGGTCGACTATCTCGACCACTGGCGGCTCGGGCGCTTCCGCTTCCTCACCGGCGACGACAAGTCGACGTGGTTCTGGATGCTGAAGTCCGGCTACAAGATGCTCTACATCCCCGACGTCAGCGTCGCGACGATCGAGACGCCACCGTCGTCCAACTTCTTCCGCGCCTCGGCGATGCTGATGGTGCGGTGGTTCGGCAACATGCTGCGCAACAACCACCGCGCGCTGGCGCTCGGCCCGAACCGCATCGGCTACTTCACCTGGTGGACGGTGCTCGACCAGCGCGTCACCATGTGGACATCGCTGACCGGACCGACCTTCGCGATCATCGGCGCCATCTTCGTCTCGTCGCAGATGCTGCTGCTCTACATCGTCTGGGTGCTGATGTCGCGCTACGCGCTGACCGTACTGCTGTTGTCGGCCAGGCCACGCATCTCGGTGCTCTACCCGTTCCTGATGTTCTTCAACCAGGTGTACGGGTCGGCGATCAAGACGTTCATCTTCTTCCGGCTCGACCGCCAGGGGTGGACCCGGCAGCGGACGAAGCTCGCTGGCGGGCGCGTGGCCGGCCGGCTGCCGGCCTGGACGTCGACCTATATGCACGTTTTGACGTTCTCGTTCTTCGCCGTCGCCATCGCGGTGCTGCTCGGGCTGCTAGAGTGGCCGGAGATGTGGTCGTGACGGCGCCGGGAAACGAAGCGGACGACACCCCCGCCGGTGGGGCGGCGGGGGTGGGAGCGGCGCGGGCGGGCTCGCGGCGCGCGAAGTCGGTGGCGGCGGTCGGGGCGATCCGCCCGCCGTGCACCGGGACATGGGGAATGTGATGGCTGCGATCGTTCACGAGTCGGAAGTCCAGCGTCAGCACACGCGCTACCGCCTGCCGGTGCAGTGCCAGTTCGGCGACCAGAGCTTCGACGTCATCGACTGGTCGGTCGGCGGCTTCGCCATCCACGCGCCGGGCATGGACATCAGCCTCAGGCGGGTGCTGTCGTTCCGCCTCGTCTTCCCGCTCGAGGAATACGACATCGTCCTGCCGATCCAGGGCGAGGTGCGCAACGTCGACGCCGGCAAGGGCCGCATCGGCTTCAAGTTCGTCAACACCTCGCAGCGCCAGATCGCCGTGCTGCGCTACATCATCGACGCCTTCCTCTCCGGCGAGATCGTCTCGCTCGGCGACATCCTCGACGTCACCGCGCGCAGCCATGCCGCCGTGCCGCGCACGGTGCCGAAGCGCAGCGAACCGCAGACGGCGGCCGGGCGCCTGATGGAGCGCCTCAGGCCGGTGCTGAGCTACGGCGCCATCGCGATCGCGACGCTGGCACTGGGCGGCTTCGTCGTCACCGCCGTCTACGAGCGGCTGTTCATCTCGCGCGCCCTCTCGGCGGCGATCAGCATCGACACCATCACCATCGCCGCGCCGGTCTCCGGCCAGCTCGAGGTGGTGACGGAAGGCGCAGAGCTGATCCCCGGCGCCCCGGCCGTGGCCGTGCGCGACTGGGGCCAGCGTGAGGTGTTCGTCGAAGCGAAGTGCGCCTGCCCGGTGGTCGAGCGGCTGCTGCCGGTCGGCTCGACGGTGACGGAAGGCTCGCCGGTGCTGCGGGCGGCACTCGTCGGCGCGAAGCCGTTCGTTCGCGCGGTCGTCGACGAGGACACGCTGATCCGCATCCGCGAGGGCACCGTGGCACGCCTGGAATTCGCCGACGGCACGACGACGGAGGTCAACCTCACCGACCATCCGCCGCGGGCTCTCGGCGTCGCCGGGCTGCCGGGCTCGGCCGCGACCGCCTCGGTCGTCGCCTTTGATCCGGGCCGGGAGATCCCGCTCGACTGGTACGGCGCGCCGGTGCGGCTGCGCTTCGACAGCTTCGGCGCGTCGCTGATCGGCCGCGTCTTCGACTGAGACCGCGGCGGTTCCGTCGGCCTCTCGATCGGGCCGGCGCCGCCCGCAGGGAGGAACGGATGGCGACGAGGCTCGGGAGACGGCTGGCGACGACGGGGCTCGCGGCGCTCATCGCGCTCGCGGCCGCCCCGGTCGTGCCGCTGCTCCTCCCCTTCCCGGCCTCCGCCCAGGCGCCGCAGCCGTTCTCGGCTGCCGTCCCCACCGCCGAGACGATCCGCACCGCCTACGTCGCCGCCCTGTCGGAGCCGGACGCCATCCGCCGCGCCGCCGCCCTCGATGGCCTGGCGGAAACGATGCGCCGGCTCGCGGCGACGCAGTCGACCACCGCCCGCGCCGTGCGCACCGAGCTCGCCGAGGAGGGCATCCTCGCCGACGTGGTGCTCATGCTGGCGCTCGAGCACCACCTCGCCGCGATGAGCGGCGGCGAGCCGCATGAAGAGATCGTCGCGATCGACCTCGTGCTCGACATCGCCGACCCGGCGCGGCAGACGGCCGGCTGGCTCCTCCTCGCCGACGCCGCCGCGGCCGGCGGCCACGTCGACCGCGCGGCCGGCATCGTCGGCCGGGCGATCGAGACGGCGCAGGCGATCGACGGCGACGACCGCATCGCCGCCTTCCGGGCGGTGTCGGAGCGCGTCGCCGCCTTCCCGCCGCAGCAATCGCGCCGCTACCTGCGCACGCTGCTCGGCTCCGTGCCGGACGCACGCGCCCGCGCCGGCATCGTGCGCGCGATCGTACGCCCGGCCGATGCCGGCGACGCCGCGCCCACCGCCGCAGATGCGGTGGCGCGCCTGGAGGCCGGCGCGCTCTGGCCGGCGGTGGAGCGCCTCGTCGCCACCGTCCTTCCCTCCGACGACGCCGCGGCGACGGCGCTGCGCCAGCGCTTCCTCGCAGCAGCGCTCGCCGCCGGCGAGGGTGATGCGGCGCTCGCCATCGCGGCCTCCGTCGACGACCGCTCCGAACAGGACGACCTCCTCGGCGGGATCATCGACGACGCCCTCGATCGCGGCCGGGGCCTGAAGGCCCTCGATCGCGCCGGTCTCGTCCTCGACGGCGCCGACCGGGCCCGCGCCCTCGTCGCGGTCGCCGACCAGCTCCGCGCGGGCGGCTACGAGACGGCCGCCCTCGGCGCGCTGCGGCAGGCGGTGTTCGCCGCCGAGGGCGTCGAGGACCCGGCGCGGCGCACGTCCGTGCTGGTGACGGTCGGCCGCAAGTTCGCCGTCCACGACACCGCCGGCGCCGAGGCCGTCGCCGCGTCGCTGCCGGCTGGCCCGGATCGCGACCGCATCCGCTCCGCCATCGCCAAGGCGACCGCCGACCGCGGCGATCCGGAGGCGGCGCTCGCCATGGTGCGGACGCTGACGGCCCCCGACGACCGCTCCGCACCGATCGCCGCCATCGCCCGCCAGCGCGCCCGGGGCGGCGACGTCGCCGGCGCCACCGGTCTCCTCAACGAGGTGACGGCTCCGGGCGACCGCGACCGCGCGCTCGCCGCCATCGCCACCGCGCGGGCCAAGGGGGGCGAGGACGCCGAGGCGCTCGCCGCCGCAGGCGCGATGAGCGACCCGCGTGACAGGGCCGCCACCCTGCTGGAGATCCACGCCGCCGCCGGTCGCGAAGGCCGGCCCGCGGCGGAGGAAGCCTTCGAGCGGGCGCGCACGCTCGCGCTGCAGACGTCGGACGGAGGCGTCCGCAACGCCATCCTCGGCGATCTCGCCATCGCCCTCGTCGAGGCGGGAACGTTCGATCGCGCCGACGCCCTCGCCGCCCAGATCACCGAGGCCGACGACCTCGACCGCGTCGTTGCGGCTACGGTGGCGCGCCGGGTCGCCACCGGCGACCTCGAGGCCGCGCTCGCCGCGGCCGCGACGCTCTCCGACCCCGCCGCCCGCGAAACCGCGCTGGCCGACGTCGCCGTCCGGCGCGCCAGGGACGGCGATCTCGTCGGCGGCCTCGCGGCGGCACGCGAACTCGTGAGCGACTCCATCCGCGTCGCGGCCCTGCGGCGGATCGCCGAGCACCAGGCGCGCACCCTCGACGGCATCGGCGCGCTCGCCCGTCCCGCCGACGCAGCCGATCCACCGCCGCCACCGCCGCCGGCCACGGCCACGCCGGTCGAGGAAGACCCGCGGTTGATGATCGCGAGTCTGGAGGGCGGCGGTCGCCTGGCGAGCGTGACGGCGTTTCCGCTGCCGGACCTGGACGGCGTCGACGTCTCCGGACTGCGCGCCAGGGTGCCGGCGCCCGATGGCGCCGGCGCCCGCGGCGTCGAGGTCGGCGCGGTCGACGACAACCCGCTGATCGCCGCCAAGGAGCTCGGCAAGGCGCCGCCGTCCCAGCGGCGCGGCGACGTCGAGATGACGATGCTCCGCTACAGCAAGTTCAACTTCAAGTTCCTGCAGGAGGCGAACGCCGAGGGGCAGTCGATCCAGGTCGGCGTGCAGGGCGACCTCAACCCCAACTTCATCAACGTCGACGGCGGCGTCTTCACGCTCTCGCAGGTGCGCGACCAGCTCGTCGCCGACGGCCGCTGGGACGCCGTGCACGAGGACGGTGACCGCATCCTGTTCCGCCAGCCGATCCTCGTCGGCCGCGACGCGACCTTGATCGTCAGTGGCGAGGAGTTCGCCGAGATGCGCCTCGGCAGCGACACCGGCGCCTATCTCGTCGTCGCCGGCACGCTCTACGTCCTCGACACGCGGCTCGTCGCCTATTCCGAAAGCGCCGGCGGTCCGGACCACTGGGACAGCGACCGCGGCCGCGTCTTCCGCCCATTCATCGTCGGCTGGAGCGACTCGCGCCTCTTCCTGGGCGGCTCGACGATCGTCTCGATCGGCTACCCCGCCGGCAAGGGCTACGGGCTCTCGTTCACCGCCGGACCGTCGGACCTGGTGGCGACGCAGTCGGCCCCGAAGCCGCCGACGGGCATCGTCGTCGATAACTCGTTCCAGAACGCCTACTACGGCTTCTATTCCTATGAAGCCGTGGGCGTGGACGTCATCGGCAACGAGTACCGCGACAACGTCATCTACGGCATCGATCCGCACGACCGCTCGCAGGATCTGCGCATCGCCTTCAACACCATCTACGGCACGATCAAGAAGCACGGCCTGATCATCTCGCGCGAGGTCGACTTCTCCTACCTCATCGGCAACATCAGCTTCGACAATGCCGGTTCGGGCATCATGCTCGACCGCGATTCCGTCTCGAACATCGTCTACGCCAACACCGCCTTCGACAACCGGCAGGACGGGCTGACCTTCTTCGAGAGCTCCTGCAACCTCGTGATGGCGAACGACTTCTTCGACAACGCGCGGTCCGGCATCCGCATCCGAAACAGTTGGGACGTGGCGCTCTATGCCAACCGCATCGCCGACAACGGCGGCTCCGGCATCGACGCCTACATCGCCGACCTCGCCGGCTCGGCGGCCGGCGAGACGCGCGACTTCGAACTCGACCCCTACGTGCCGGTGACGAGCTTCGTCGCCGAGGGCAACACGCTCGACGCCAATTCGATCGGCGCGACCTTGCGCGGCGTCACCGTGGCGAGCCTGTCCGGCAACGTCTTCACCAACCACCGCAACCGCATCTTCCGCGGCGACATCGCCAAGGCGACGACGCCGATCCTGCAGCACAACGGCAAGAGCGGCGTCCGCATCGCGGCGAAGTGCCGGCCGCGCAAGCCGGAGGCGGCGTGCACGCTGCGCGACCGCGGCTTCCTGCCCGGCGATGACGCCGACACCGTCTTCGATCCGGCGGCCGCCGGCGACTGCACGGACGTCGAGGGCTCGCTGCAGCACGACGCCTTCCTCGCCTCCGTGCCGAAGCCCGCAGGCAGTGCCGCGCCGAGCGAGGACCAGGCCTCGCCCGCCGCCGACGAGCCGTCGAACTGAGGGGCGCGCCATGACCGACCGCCCCTCCTCCCTCCTCCGCCGCACCGCGCGGCTCGCGGCCGCCGCGGCGCTCGCCGCGGTCGTCACGAGCACGCCGGCAGCGGCCGTCTCGCCGCCCGGCATTGTCTATTTCGATCCGGCGGTGCGGGCGGCCGAGCTCGCCCGCCCCGACCGCGCCGCCGCCCGCGAGGCGTGCCTGGCGATCGCCCGCGATCCGGCGTGGGCGGACCTGCCGCCGCTCTCGGCGCTGGAGCCGACCGACGGCTACGGCTCGGACAACCGCTCGGCACCGTTCTCGTGGGCGGTGATGGTGCTCGGCGGCCGGGCGCTCGCCGGCGACCAGGCGTCGGCCGCCGACCTCGTGCGCCTGCTGACGCGCTGGGCGGAGGCGGACGCGCTCGCCGCGACACCGGTGAGCCACGATCCCTACTACGCGCTGAAGCGCACGCTGCTGCCGACGATCGTCGCCTACGCCATTGTCCGGCCGGGGCTCGCCGACGCCGAGCGCACGCGCATCGACGACTGGCTCGCCGATCTGGTGCCGCGCGTCGACCGAACCTTCGACGGCGACGTCGACCACAATAACCACCGCTATCTCGCCGACAGCGTGCTGATGGCCTGGGGGGCGCTCACCGGCGACGACGCCCTCTACCGCCAGGGCATCGAGCGCTACCGCACCGCACTCGCCGACGCGCGCGACGACGGCAGCCTGCCGCTCGAAGCGCGGCGCGGCGCGCGCGCCCTCTGGTATACCCGGCACGCCCTCACGAGCCTCGTCGTCATGGCGGAGATCGCGCGCGCCCACGGCGACGATCTCTATGGCGCGAGCGTCGAGGGCCGCGGCTTCGACCTCGTGCTGTCCTACCTGACGAACGGCCTCGCGAGCCCCGCGCTGACCGCGACCTACGCCGCCGCCAACGTCATCCCCGGGCCGAGCGCCGACTTCCACACCCAGGATCTCGGCTTCCTGGCGGAGCGGGGGCATGGCCGCAACTACATGGCCTTCGTCGAGGCGGTGCGGCTGCTGCCGCCGCGCACGGCGCCGCGCCGGCTGATCGCGCTCCGCTTCGACAGCCGCACCGCCGCCGAGCGGCCGCTGATCGACGAATATGTCGGGGGGAACGCCACGTGCTTCTGGGCGCAGGAATGAGCCCGCTGGCGCACCGGGTGGCGATGGTGGCGCTCTGCGCCCTCATGGCCCTGCCCACGCTACCGCTGACCGCACTGGCGCAGACCGCCGACAGCGAGGCGCGGCTCGGCTGGGTGCGCGAGCGCTACCAGTCGGAGAAGGCGCAGCTCGACACCCTCGTCAACGACAAGACGCCGGAGGCGCTGCTCGAACTCGGCGAGATCCTCATCGACGGCACGCTGGTGTCGCCGGAAAATCCGCTGCGCAAGCCCGACCCCGCCGGCGCCCGCGCCGCCTTCGAGGCGGGGCTGAAGGCGCCCTCGCCGATCTGGCCGTCGGCGGCCTCGCACCTCGCCGAGATCATGCTCGCCGGCGAGGGCGGCTTCAACGGCGGCCGCGAGGACATCGACCGTGGCCTCGACCTCCTCGAGCGCGCCGCCCGCCTCGGCTATGGCAAGGGGGCCTATCTCACCGGTTTCGACCTGCAGCTCGGCCTCGGCGGCGCCGAGCGCGTCGGCGAGGCGGAGGAGTATTACCGGCTGGCGACCCGGCTGCAGTACGCGCCGGCGGCCTTCGCGCTCGCCGGCATCGTCGGCCTCGAGACCACCGCCGGCCGCGACCTCGTCGGCGCCGGCGTGGTGCTGTTCGATCTCTTTGCGCCGCGCTCGCGCGACCTGCTCGTCGCCTATGGCGACGTCCTGCGCGACGGGGTCGGCCTGCCGGTCGATGCCGAGAAGGCGGCCGAGAACTACCGTCGCGCCTTCGCGCTCGGGAGCGGCAAGGGGGCGCTGCGGCTTGCCGACCTGTTGCTGTCGACGGCGCTCGGGCCGCCCAACCCGGTCGAGGCGCGGCAGGTGCTCGAGGAGGCCGCCTGGTCCGGCTCGACCTTGTCGGCGATCCGGCTCGCCGAGGACTTCCTCGACCAGGGCCCGATGGGCGTCGACGAGGCGGCCGCGAAGGCCTGGCTCGCCTTCGCGCTGGAGGTCGAGGACCATCGCGCCTTCCTGGTCGCCGCCCGCATGTACGAGACCGGCCGCGGCGAGCCGCTCGACCTCGCCAAGGCGCGCGAGATGGTCGGCCGCGCCATCGAGGTCTCCGAGCCGTCGCTGACGAACGCGCTCTCCGTTGCCCGCGCGGCCCAGGGCCTGCTCGTCGCCGATGCGCTGTCGGGCGAGATCGCCGGCCTCCTGAAGGCGGCGGCGGAGCGCGGCAACATCGAGGGGATGGCCGGCTACGGCGCCTTCCTGGCCGACCGGGCCGAACTCGGCGGTGTGCCGGTGGACGGTGCCCAGGCGGTCTCATGGCTGCGCCGGGCGGCGGAGGCCGGCAACCCGCAGGCGATGCTGACCCTCGGCGACTTCCTGCGCCAGGGCCGTTTCGTGGCCCCTTCGCCCCAGGAAGCCGGGCAGCTCTACGGGGCGGCGCTCGCGGTCGAGCGCTCGACGGGGGCGCTGCTGCGCAACGCCGACATCCTGGTGTCCGGCGAAGGCGGCACGGTCGACGTCGAGCAGGCCGTCGGGCTCTACCGCGAGGCGGCCGGGCGCGGCAGCCCCTCGGCGAAGCTGAAGCTCGGGCGGCTCTTGATGCGCGGCGGGCCGGTGCAGCGCGACCCGGACGAGGCGCGCGCGCTCCTCGAGGAGGCGGTGCGCGCGGGCGACACCAAGGCGCCGCTGCTTTTGGCCGACTTCTATGCCGGCGCCTTCGGCGACACGCCCGCTCCGGCGGAGGCCGAGCGGGTGCTGCGCGCGGCCGTCGAAAAGGGCGTGCCGGAAGCCCCCAACCGGCTGGCGAAGGCCCTCGTCGCCGCCGGCCGCACCGACGAGGCGGTCGCAGCCCTCGAGGCCGCCGCCGCGACCGGACAGCCCGACGCGCTGGTCGAGCTCGCCCTCATCAGCCTGTCGGGAACCACCGGACCGCGCGACGTCGACGCGGCCGAGGCCTATCTCGCCCGCGCCGAGGCGCTCGGCGGGGCGTCCGCGCAGGGGCGGATCGCGGTCGCGGTGGCGCTCCTCGAGCTCGGCCGCATCGAGGCGACGCAGAAGGGCCTCGCCACCCTGCAGGCGCTCGCCGAGGGTGGCTCCGGACCTGCCGCCGCCGCCCTGTCGCAGGCCTATCGCGACGGGCGGGGCGTCGCCCGCGACGACGCCCGCGCCGAGGAACTGGCGATCGAGGCGGCGCGGCTCGGCGTCACCGACGCACTGATCGACATCGCCTCGGCCTACGAGAAGCAGGGCCCGGACCCGGCCGCCCAGGCGCGCGCGTTCGCGCTCTACCAGAAGGCGGTGGAGTTCGAGCCCGGCTCGGCGCGGGCCCTCGGCGCACTCGCCCGCGCCTATCGCTACGGCCGCGGCACCGCCCAGGACCTGCCGCTCTCTGTCGAGTACTTCCGCAAGGCCGCCGATGCCGGCAGCGCCTCGGCGCTGACCGCGCTCGCCGCCGCCTACACGGAGGGCTCGGGCGTGGCACGCGACCCGGCCGAGGCGCGGCGGCTGCTGCTTCTGGCGGTGTCGCGCGGCATCGACGGCGCCTATGTCGACCTCGGGCGCTTCTACCTCTCCGGCTTCGGCGGCGAGATCGACCCGGAGCGCGCGGTCGTCGCCTTCTCGCGCGCCGCCGAGGCGGGCAACCGCGAGGGCGACCTCGAGCTCGCGCGCGCCTTCCTGTCGGGCTACGGCGTGACGCGCAACACCGCCGAGGGCATCCGCCTGCTCGAGCGCGCCGCCGAGGCCGGCGTCGCCGAGGCGATGATGAAGCTCTACGAGATCCACGCCGAGGGCTTCGGTGTCGCGGTCGACCAGGCGCGGGCGATCCTGTGGCTCGAGCGAGCGGCGGAGACCAACGACGACGCGCTGGCGCGCCTTGTCGAGATCGCCCGCACCGACGAGAGCATCGACCCGGCGCGCGCCGAGCGCTGGCGCGTACGGGCCCGCCAGCGCGGGCTGTCCGTGCCGAGTGCCGACCAGGCCGCGGCCCCCGCATCGGCGACCGCGTCGCCGGTGTCGGCGCCCGCAGCCGTCGCGAACTGACGCCCGCGGCGACGGGCGGAGACAGACGTGGTCTTCTCGTCCGCCGTCTTCCTGTTCGTCTTCCTGCCGCTGTTCCTGGCGGTCTACTACGCCGTCCCGGTGCGTGCCCGCTCGCTCGTCATCACCATCGGCTCGTGGGCGTTCTATGCGTGGTGGCGGGTCGACTTCCTGGCGCTTTATGCCGCCGTGACGGTGTGGACCTATGGCTTCGGCGCAGCGATCGCCGCCGCCCCGGACCCGCGCTCGGCGCTCAGGCGCACCGCGATCGGCGTCGCCGGCAGCCTCGCGGTGCTGGCGTACTTCAAATATTACGGCTTCTTCGCCGTCAGTTTCGCCGAGGCCTTCGGCCTCGATCCGGCGACGTCGTTCTTCGTGCTGAACGTCATCCTGCCGATCGGCGTGTCGTTCTTCGTCTTCGAGTCGATCAGCTACATGGTCGACATCTACCGCAAGGACGCCGAGCCGGCCGAGAGCTTCGTCGACTTCGCGGCCTTCCTCGCCTTGTTCCCGCACCTCATCGCCGGCCCGGTGATGCGCTACAAGGACCTCGCCGCCCAGATCACCCGGCGCAGCCACACGGTCGCGAAGTTCTCCGCCGGCTGCACGCTGTTCATGATCGGGCTCGCCAAGAAGGTGCTGATCGCCGACAGCGTCGCGCCGATCGCCGACGGGCTGTTCCCGCTCGCCGCGCCGAGCCTGATGGACGCCTGGCTGGCAGCGGTCGCCTTCACGGTGCAGCTTTACTTCGACTTCTCCGGCTACAGCGACATGGCCGTCGGGCTCGGGCTGATGATCGGCTTCCGGCTCGTGCGCAACTTCCACTTCCCCTATGTCAGCCGCTCGATCACCGAGTTCTGGCGGCGCTGGCACATCAGCCTGTCCTTGTGGCTGCGCGACTATCTCTACATCCCGCTCGGCGGCAGCCGGAAAGGGCCGCTGCGCACCTATTTCAACCTGTTCGTGACGATGGTTCTCGGCGGCTTCTGGCATGGCGCCAACTGGACGTTCCTGATCTGGGGCGCCTGGCATGGGGCGCTGCTGGCGATCGAGCGGCTGCTCGGCGCGCGAGCCGGCCGGCGCGTCGCGGTGGCCGGCGAGACGGCCGACCAGCATCGCGGCGCCGGTGACCGCAGCCCGTGGCCGCGGGCGATCGCGCTGCCGCTGACGCTGCTGTTCGTCGTCATCGGCTGGGTGATGTTCCGGGCGCCAGACGTCGCCTCCGCCTTCGGGCTCTATGGCGGCATGATCGGGCTGAACGGCATCGCTTTGTCGCCGGACGCCGACTGGCGCCTCGCCCGCTTCGACCTGATGGTGCTGGCGATCGGCGTCGCCATCGTCTTCATCGAGCCGAGGCTGACGAAGCGCTTCTGGGCGGCTGGCGCCGGCGGCTTCCGGCGGGCGGCGCTGGCCTCGCTGGCGCTGGTGGTGCTGGCGGCGGCCTCGGTGCTGAAGCTCTCGGCGGATGCCTATTCGCCGTTCCTGTATTTCCAGTTCTGAGGAGGATGCGCTGAGAGCCCGCCACGCCATCGCCCTCCTCGGCTTCGCCGCCTCGCTGGCCGTCGGCGCGTGGGTGAACCTCGCCTTCGTGGCCTCGGGCGCGGCGCCGCGGCCGTCGAGCTTCACGTCGGCCGAGTGGCTCGACGGCGAGGCGACGGCGGCGATCGACCGGGCCTATGACGAGGCGCTGCCGTTCCGCGACACCGGCATCGAGCTGTTCGGCTCGCTGTCGTGGGCGCTGTTCGAGGAAGGGCGTCCAGGCGTCGTCGTCGGCAACGATGGCTGGCTGTTCAGCCGCGAGGAGTACGAGACTGACGCAGGCTCGCCCGCGCGCACCGATGCGGCGGTCGAAGCGATCGAGGGTGTCGCGCGGCTGCTGTCGGCGCGCGGCGTCGCGCTCGTCGTCGCCCTGGTGCCGCCGAAGGCCCTGCTGGGTGGCGAGGCCGTGCGGTTCCCCCTGCCCGACGAGCCCCGCAGCCGGACCGAGCGGGCCCGCGCGGCGCTGACCGCCGCCGGCATCGCCGTGCCGGACCTCGCCGCGGCGCTGGCGCCGAGCACCTCGTTCCTGACCAACGACACGCACTGGACGTCGGCTGGCGCGCTTCGCGCTGCCGGGGCCGTGGCGGAGGCAGCGGCCGGTCTCGTCGATCTGCCCGATACGCCGTTCACCGCCCAGTCGCAGGCGGCGACGGAGCACGTCGGCGACCTGATGCGCTATGTCCGCGCCCCCTTCGCCGGTCGCCTGCCCCCGCCGGACACGCTCGCCCCGATCTTCGCCGTCGGCGACGTCGACGCCGACGCCCTCTTCGGCGGCCCCGCCACGGCCCCCGTGGCGCTGGTCGGGACGAGCTACAGCGCCGACCCGCGCTTCTCGTTCGAGGCGGCGCTGAAGATCGCGCTGCAGGCGGACGTGCAGAATTTTGCGAAAGAGGCAGGCGGGCCGTTCCAGCCCATGGCCGACTATCTGGCCGAAACGGCCGGCGAAGCGCCGCCGAAACTCGTCGTCTGGGAAATTCCGGTACGTTATCTCGACGACTACGCCGGCGAGCTCTCCCCAGCGCTCACCGGACAATGAGAAGGGCCTAGGGAGCGCCGATGAACCACCTCTACAATCTCGTCCGCGGCCGCATGCCGGACCTCGCCAAGGCGGCGATCGAGACGCCCGCCGGCCGTGTCATCTCCTACGGCGAGCTCGATGCGATGGCGGCTCGTTTCGCCGGCGCGCTCATTGCCCGCGGCGTGGCACCCGGCGACCGCGTGCTGGTGCAGGTGGAGAAGAGCCCGGAGGCGATTGCGCTCTATCTCGGCACGGTGCGCGCCGGCGCGATCTTCCTGCCACTCAACACCGCCTACACGCTCGCCGAGGTCGAGTACTTCGTCGGCGACGCCGAGCCGAAGCTGATCGTCTGCGACCCGGCCCGCGCCGAGCCGGTCGGCCTGCTCGCATCGCGCTACGGCGCCGAGATCGAGACGCTCGACGAGCACGGCGGCGGCAGCCTCGCCGACCTCGCCGCTGCGCAGCCGGCGCTGTTCGCCGATGTGGAACGCGGACCCGACGACCTCGCGGCGATCCTCTACACCTCCGGCACCACCGGCCGCTCCAAGGGGGCGATGCTCTCCCACGACAACCTGACGTCGAACGCGCTGGCGCTCGCCGCGCTGTGGCGGTTCGGGCCCGACGACGTGCTCATCCACGCTTTGCCGATCTTCCACACCCACGGCCTGTTCGTCGCCACCAACGTCAGCCTTTTGACCGCCGGCACGATGCTGTTCCTGCCGAAGTTCGACGCCGACGAGATCCTCCGCCTGATGCCGCGGGCAACATCGATGATGGGGGTACCGACCTTCTATGTCCGCCTTGTCGAGCACGCCGGGCTGACGCAGGAGGCGACGAAGCACATGCGCCTGTTCGTCTCCGGCTCGGCGCCGCTGCTGGCCGAGACGCACCGTCGCTTCGAGGCGCTGACGGGACACGCCATCCTCGAGCGCTACGGCATGACCGAGACCAACATGAACACCTCCAACCCCTATGACGGCGACCGCATCCCCGGCACCGTCGGGTTCCCGCTGCCGGGCGTGGAGCTGCGTGTCGTCGACCAGGAGAGCGGCGCCCCCGTCGCATCGGGTGAGATCGGCATGATCGAGGTGAAGGGACCGAACGTCTTCAGGGGCTACTGGCGCATGCCCGACAAGACGAAGGAGGACTTCCGCCCCGACGGCTTCTTCATCACCGGCGACCTCGGCGTGATCGACGCGCGCGGCTACGTCTCGATCGTCGGGCGCGGCAAGGACCTCGTGATCTCCGGCGGCTACAATGTCTATCCGAAGGAGGTCGAGGACGAGATCGACCAGATCCCCGGCGTCGCCGAGAGCGCCGTCATCGGTCTGCCGCATCCCGACTTCGGCGAGGGCGTCACCGCCGTCGTCGTCCTGTCAAAGGGCGCGAGCCTCGACGAGGCGGCGATCCGCAATGCGCTGGAGGGCCGGCTCGCCCGCTTCAAGCAGCCGAAACGGGTGATCTTCGTCGACGCGCTGCCGCGCAACGCCATGGGCAAGGTGCAGAAGAAGGCCCTGCGCGACGCCTACGCCACCCTCTACGAGCCGCAGGGGGCATAGACGGTGGACGTGTTCGATCTCTTCCAGAGGCTCGGGGTCGCGCTGGCGATCGGCCTCCTGGTCGGGATCGAGCGCGGCTGGCAGCTTCGCGCCGAGGCGGAAGGCGAGCGCACCGCCGGGCTGCGCACCTTCGCGCTCTCGGGCCTGCTCGGCGGTATCGCAGCAGCGCTGACGCTGGTGACGGCCCCGGTGACGCTCGGCTTGATGGCGCTCGCCTACACCGCCGCCTTCACCGCCTTCCACTTCCTCGAAGCGTCACGCGACAACAATTTCAGCGTCACCGGCGTCGTCGCCGGCATCCTGACCTTCGCGCTCGGTGCCTATGCGGTGCTGGGCGACCTCACGGTGGCGGTGGCCGGCGCCGTGGCGATGACGGCGCTGCTCGCCCTGAAGCAGCCGCTGCACCGCTGGGTGGGGGCGCTGTCGTGGGTGGAGATCCGCGCCGGGCTGATCCTGCTCGCGATGACGTTTCTGCTGCTGCCGATCCTGCCTGATCGGCCGATCGATCCGTGGGGCGCCGTCAATCCGAGCGAGATCTGGCTGTTCGCCATCCTGATGGCGGCAGTGTCGTTCGCGGGCTACTGGGCGGTGAAGCTCGTCGGCGACCGGGCCGGCATCGCCGTGGCGGGCCTCGCCGGCGGCCTCGCCTCCTCCACCGCGACGACGCTGACGCTGGCGCGGATGTCGAAGGCGGCCGGCGGCGGCGAGACGCTGCTCGCCGGCGGCATCCTGCTCGCGGGTGCGGTGATGCTCGTGCGCGTGGCCGTGATCGCCGGCGCCGTGCAGCCGGCGCTGCTGCCGTCGCTGGCGCCGCCGGTGATCGGCGCGACGCTCGCCTTCCTGGTGATCGGCTTCGCCCTGGTGCGCCGCGGCGGCGACAGCGCCAGGCAGGCCGGGCTGAGGCTCGAGAACCCCTTCGAGCTCGCCACCGTGCTCAAGTTCTCGGCCTTCGTGGCGGTGGTGATGGCGGGGGCGACGATCGTCAACGACTGGGTCGGCGCGGCCGGCACCTTCGTCGTGGCTGCTGCCTCGGGACTGGCCGACGTCGACGCCATCACGCTGTCGATGGCGCGGCTGGCCGGCGGCACCATCGATGTGGGGACGGCGACGCTCGCGATCGCGATCGCCGCCGCCGTCAATTCCGGGGTGAAGGTGGTGCTGGCGGCAACCGCCGGCACCGCGCGGCTGGCGGTGACGCTTGCAGTGGCGACGGCGATCGGGCTCGCGGTCGGCGGCGCGGCGATGCTCGCCTGCCCGGGCGGAGCCTGCTTCGGAGCGGCATCGGCCGGCTGACGGCGCGGACACCAGCCTTCCCGCACGAGTTCGGTTCGCTGCCTGAACTGCCCCGATCATCGCCCGCTGCCCACACAACAGGCAGCCGTCGCACAGAAATCAGGCGGCCGGGAGTACCCGGCATTCAGGCAGCAAGGCTCGCCCGGAGCCACGCCTGCGCTGCCGTCAGTGCTTGCGGGCGGGGTCCGTCGCCGCCTCGATGGCGGCCTGATGGTACCAGCCGCTGCCGAACTCGACGACGGCGACCGGCGGGAACAGCCGGGCGACGTTCGCCTCGCCGTTTTCCCGAACGCCGCCGAAGCGCGCCACGCCGGCTCGTCCGCCGGCGGGGAACTGGTGAATGGTGGCCGACGCGCGGCCGGTCAGGTTGCTCATGGTCTCTCTCACGTCCGTCTCGGCGGGTCCCTCCGCGGTCTCCCAGGGGAGGAGGCGCGGCGGATTGCCCGCATGGGTCCGGCGAGTCACTGCCGGAGACTGCAACTCCACTCCTCCATATGTGTTCCCCGAGGCTTGCTTGCCTAGCAAAAAAGCACAGTCTGCATACATTTTGCGCAGAATAGAGATTGCCCCGTTCTCCAGCATCCCTGCCAGATTCTGCCCGGCCGGACCGCAAAGGGTGCCGCAGAAATAGGCTCCGGCCGATCGGTGGTCGCTCATTTCGTAGGCGGGACCTGTCCTCTGTCCGCCGGCCGTGAACAGCGCGGCGTCGCCGTCCGGAGGCTTGGGAGGCGGTGGCGGACTGACGCACCTCGTCCGGCTGCCCGGGAATTGGCACGCCCGATGCTTCATTCCGCGGGCGAGCGGAACGCCGGAGGCCGCGCCGGCCGGGGACGGGACCCCGGGCGGGAGACACGATCGGTCAACCGCAGCGTCCGATGTCGAGAGGAGCCATCATGACGAAATACAAGCTCGAGTACATCTGGTTGGACGGCTACACGCCGACCCCGAACCTGCGTGGCAAGACGCAGATCAAGGAATTCGAGTCCTTCCCGACGCTCGAGCAGCTGCCGCTGTGGGGCTTCGACGGTTCCTCGACGATGCAGGCCGAGGGCCGCAGCTCCGACTGCGTGCTGAAGCCGGTCGCCGTCTATCCCGACCCGGCCCGCACCAACGGCGCGCTCGTCATGTGCGAAGTGATGATGCCCGACGGCGTCACCCCGCACGCGACGAACGCCCGCGCCACCATCCTCGACGACGAGGGCGCCTGGTTCGGCTTCGAGCAGGAGTACTTCTTCTACAAGGACGGCCGCCCGCTCGGCTTCCCGGAGCACGGCTACCCGGCCCCGCAGGGCCCGTACTACACCGGCGTCGGCTACAAGAACGTCGGCGACGTCGCCCGCACCATCGTCGAGGAGCACCTCGAGCTCTGCCTCGCCGCCGGCATCAACCACGAGGGCATCAACGCCGAGGTGGCGAAGGGCCAGTGGGAGTTCCAGATCTTCGGCAAGGGCTCGAAGCGGGCCGCCGACGAGGTCTGGATGGCGCGCTACCTGCTGCTCCGCCTGACGGAGAAGTACGGCGTCGACATCGAGTTCCACTGCAAGCCGCTCGGCGACACCGACTGGAACGGCTCGGGCATGCACTGCAACTTCTCGACGACTTACCTCCGCGACGTCGGCGGCAAGGAGTATTTCGAGGCGCTGATGGCGCAGTTCGAGAAGAACCTGATGGCCCACATCGAGGTCTATGGTCCGGACAACCACATGCGCCTGACCGGCAAGCACGAGACGGCGCCGTGGAACGCCTTCAGCTACGGCGTCGCCGACCGTGGCGCCTCGATCCGCGTGCCGCACTCGTTCATCAAGAACGGCTACCGCGGCTATCTCGAGGATCGCCGTCCGAACTCCCAGGGCGACCCCTACCAGATCGCCTCGCAGGTGCTGAAGACGATCTCGGAAGTCCCGACCGGCGAGAAGGCCTCCGTCGCCGCCTGACAAGTCCGCGCTTCCTCCCGAAGCGAGAGGGGCGCCGCGTCGGCCGACGCGGCGCCCCTCACCTTTTGGCGTCCCGTTTGGTGCCCATCTCGCGGTCGGCACCGGGCGTCTCGTCCCATTGTCTCGGCACACCTGCCTGAGCGGGTGGTCCGCCGCGCGGACGCTCAGCGCCTGTGCTTGCCAGCATCCCAGCCGTGGGTGGCGAGGTGCGCCTCGCCATAGGCGGTCGGCGCCTCCTCGAGCGGTGTCGCCAGCGTATCGTTCCAGCGGTTGAGGAAGCCGAACAGGGAGATCACTGCGACGATCTCGACGATCTCCTCCTCGCCGTAGTGGCGCTTCAGTTCGTCGAACATCGCGTCGGTGACGGCGTTCGGCACGCAGCCGGCGGCGACCGCGACATCGAGGGCGGCGCGCTCGGCCGGCGTGTAGAGCGGGCTCGTCTGGTAGTCCCACAGCGCCTCGAGTTTCTCCTCGGAGACGCCGAGGTCGGCGGCGCGCTCGGCCGTGTGGGCCATGCAGTACTGGCAGCCGGCGGAGCGGCTGGCGACGTGGGCGATCAGCCGCTTGAACGGCACGCCGACCTCGCCGGCCGGGTCCCAGATCGCCCGCGCCAGATCGCCGAACGCCTTCAGGATCGCCGGCTTGCGCTGCATGATCAGATGGCTGTTCGGGACGAAGCCCATCGTCCTCTTCGACGCGGCGAAGTGCGCCGCGAGTTCCGGCGTGTGCTCGGGCGGCAGCGGCGCGAGCCGCGGCGTCGGCAGGGTGCGCTGGTCCATGGGGGTCCTCCGGCTTTTGTGTTGTGGCGAGAAGGTAGCGGCGTGGGGTGGGAGCGGGCAATCGGGATCGTTCGGGTTGTCTGACAGGCGCCCTTCGTCCCTCCCCTGCCGCAGTGCACCCACCCTCCCCCTGCGGGAGGGTAGGGCCGCGAAGCGGACCGGGGAGGGCCACCGGCGGCGAAGCCGCCGGCGGTGCGGCGGTTCGTCAGTCTCAGGCGCCGTACCGCCGCGCGTTCGCGCGGCGGCCCCCTCCGGCCGGCTTCGCCGGCCACCTCCCCCACGAGGGGGGAGGGGGTGCGCGCCGGCCCGTTTCGGATCTCCCGGTGATTTCAGATGCGTCGCCGTGCGCCGCACCCCGCTCGGCGCTACACTCCTCCCGCCCAACCGGCGCCGAATCCATGCCCGATCCCGCCCCCCTTCCCGTCCTCTGCCGTGACTGCGGCGGGCGGCGTGCGGCTGCGGGGCGGTTCCTGCGCTGCGCCGACTGCGGCTCGCCGCGGCTCGTCGCCCATGCCGAGCTGGACCAGCTCTCGATCGCCCACGTCGACTGCGACGCCTTCTATGCGACGATCGAGAAGCGCGACGATCCGAGCCTCAACGACAAGCCGCTGATCGTCGGCGGCGGGCGGCGCGGGGTGGTGGCGACGTGCTGCTACCTCGCCCGCGTCTATGGCGTGCGCTCGGCGATGCCGATGTTCAAGGCGAAGGCGCTGTGCCCGGATGCGGTCGTCATCAAGCCGGATATGGCGAAATACGCCGCCGTCGGGCGTCAGGTGCGCACGCTGATGCAGGCGCTGACGCCGCTGGTCGAGCCGATCTCGATCGACGAGGCCTTCCTCGATCTCTCCGGCACGGAAGGCATCCACGGCATGACGCCGGCCGGCACGCTCGCCGCCTTCGCCCGGCGGGTGGAGCGGGAGATCGGCGTGACGATCTCCGTCGGGCTCGCGCCGAACAAGCTTCTCGCCAAGATCGCCTCCGACCTCGACAAGCCGCGCGGCTTCTCGGTGATCGGCAAAGCGGAGGCCGTCGCCTTCCTCGCCGGCAAGCCGGCGTCGATCCTGCCCGGCATCGGCAAGGCCGCAGCGGCGCGGCTGTCCTCGGCCGGGCTTGAGACTTGCGGCGACATCGCGGTGCGCGACACCGCCGACCTGATGCGCCTCGTCGGCGCCTACGGTGTCCGCCTGCGCAAGCTCGCCCGGGGGGAGGACGACCGGGCGGTGAACCCGGAAGGGGTGCGCAAGTCCGTCTCGGCCGAGACCACCTTCGACACCGACATTTCCGACGCCCACGACCTTTCCGCCTGGCTCCGGCGCCTCGCCGAGAAGGTGGCGCGACGGATGAAGGCGGCGGAAGTCTCGGGCCGCACGGTGACCCTGAAGCTGAAGACGCCGGACTTCCGCCTCGTCACCCGCTCGCGCCAGCTCTCAGACCCGACGATGCTCGCCGACCGCATCCACCGCACCGCCGTCGACCTGCTGTCGCGCGAGCCGCCGGGGCGGCCCTACCGGCTGATCGGCGTCGGCGTCTCCGAGCTCGAGGCGCCGACGGCGGCCGACCCGGCCGATCTCGTCGACGTGGGCGGCGCCAAGCGCGCCAAGGCCGAGCAGGCGATGGACAAGATCCGCGCGAAGTTCGGCAACGAGGCCGTCGCCCTCGGGCTGACCTTCGAGGGCGAGCGGCGGAAACGCTGAGCGGACTGGCGCCTCCGGCCTCAGCCGAACTGCGGCAAAAGCTCGATCCGCATGCCGCAGGCGTGCTTTTCCCCGGGTGCTACGACGACGATGCCCGGCTTCTCGAACAGCGTGCCCGTGAAGCCCACGGGATCGGCGTAGCCCTGCCAGGGCTCGATGCAGATGAAGCCGGCGCCGCCGCCCTTCGACCAGATGCCGAGGTGCGGCATCGCCGGGAAGGACACCGCGATCGCCGGCGCGCCGGGTGCGCCGTAGACGACGCGGCGGCTCGCCGGCCGGTCGAAGACGATGGCATCCTCGGCGAACAGCTCGTCGCGCAGCGCGAGCGTGCGTCCGACCACCGGCGACGGGATCCCCCGCGGCGTCAGGCACCCATCGGCATCGAGGCGGCGGATCGGCTCGGGCTCCTCATGCTCGAAGCGGATCGCGTGATCGGCGCGACCCTGCCGGAACGGCAGCGGCCAGCGGAAGGCCGGGTGGAAGCCGAAGCTCGCCGGCATCGGCCCCGCTCCGTGGTTCTCGATCGACACGTCGACCGACAGCGCCGCCCCCTCGACGGCATAGGTGACGACAAGGGCGAAGTCGAAGGGATAGACGGCGCGGGTCGCCTCGCTCGCGGCAAGGCGGAACGCCGCCCGGCGCGCCCCCTGCTCGACCACCTCGAAGAGGCTCCGGCGGGCGAAGCCGTGGCGGGGCAGCGCAAAGGTCTCGTCGCCGAGGCGGTAGCGGCCGCCGGCGAGGGCGCCGACGATCGGGAACAGGAGCGGCGCCCGGCCGTTCCAGACCGCCGGATCGCCGTCCCACTGCAGGTCGCGGCCGCCGCCCTCGAGGCGCACCATCTCTGCCCCGAGCGGCGTCAGCGTGGCGCGGATTGTTTCCGATGCGATCGTGAATTGAACGGCTTCCGCCATGCGCGCTCTCCCGATGCCGACCGGGAGAGCCTATACGCGGCAGACGACAGTGCAACGGCACCCTCCCGACCCACCGGAACGACACCTCCCCGCATGAACGCTCCCCTCCCCGTCGTCCCGGCGACGCCCGGCCGCGCCGCCCAGATGGCGACCCGCGTGGGCTTCCTGATCGCCGGCTTCACGCTCTCCTCCTGGGCGCCGCTCGTGCCGTTCGCCAAGGCCCGCACCGGCCTCGACGACGCCGGGCTCGGCCTCGTGCTGCTCTGCCTCGGGGTGGGCTCGATCGCGGGGATGCTGCCGACGGGACCGCTCGCGGCGCGCTTCGGCTGCCGGCTCGTCATCACCTGCGGAACGCTGGCGCTCGCCGCTGCGGCGCCGGTGCTCGCCTCGACGGAGAACGTCTACCTGCTCGCCCTCGCGCTCGCGGTCTTCGGCGCCGGGCTCGGCATGGTCGACGTCGCCATCAACATCCAGGCGGTGATCGTCGAGAAGGCGAGCGGCCGCGCCATGATGTCGGGCTTCCACGGCCTCTTCAGCGTCGGCGGCATCGTCGGGGCGGGCGGCGCGGTCGGGCTGCTGGCGCTCGGGCTGCCACCGGTCTCGGTCGGCATCTTCGTCGCCGTGCTGGCGATCACCCTCCTCGTGCTCGCCTGGCGGCACCTGTTGCCCTATGGCGGCCACAGCGGCGGGCCGCTGTTCGTGCTCCCGCGCGGCTTCGTGCTGTTCGTCGGCGTGCTCTGCTTCATCATGTTCCTGACCGAGGGAGCCGTTCTCGACTGGAGCGCGGTGTTCCTCGTCAGCGTCCGCGATGTCGAACCGACGATCGCCGGCATCGGCTACGCCGCCTTCTCCGTCACCATGACGATCGGCCGGCTCACCGGTGATGCCTTCGTCTCCCGCGTCGGCGGGCGGCGGGTGCTGCTCTTCGGCGGGCTTTTGTCCGCCGCCGGCTACCTCGTCGCCACCTTCGCCCCGAGCGTGCCCGTCGCCGTCGCCGGCTTCGGCCTCGTCGGCCTCGGGGCGGCGAACATCGTGCCGGTGCTGTTCACGGCGGCCGGCAACCACACCTCGATGCCGCCGAGCCTCGCGGTGGCGGCGATCACCACCATGGGCTACGCGGGCGTGCTGGCCGGCCCGGCCTTCATCGGCTTCTTCGCCGAGGCGACCAGCCTGACGGTGGCGTTCGTCTGCCTGTCCGTGGCGCTGGTGGGCGTCGCGCTGTCGGCGCGCGCGGCGACGCGCTGAGGCCGTCGACGCCGCGGGTGGAACGCTGCGTTGCGCTTGGGAGCATTGTCCCTGCGACCGGGCTGCAGACCATAATACGGGTGCCGGCCCCCGCCGGCCGGGACCGCTTCTGAGGGGTCCCGCTCCTGCGCCACCGCCCGTTCCGGGCGGGGACGTGCCCTTCCCAAAAAGGAAAACACGCCATGCGTCTTGCAGCACTCGCCGTCGCCGCGGCCCTCGCCGCCACGCCCGCCGTCGCGCAGGAGTTCAAGAAGGAGAACTTCAACTACAGCGAGTTCGCCAAGGGGGCCTTCTCCGAGGCCGTCGTCATCACTGGCCCGGCGAAGATGATCTACCTCGCCGGCGTCGGCTCCGAAGTCCCCGAGGACGGGTCGATCGCCCACAAGGACAACTTCCTCGAGCAGTGCCGGATGGCCTGGGGCAAGGTGAAGAGGGCGCTAGAGGCGAACGGCGCGACGCTCTCCGACATCGTCAAGGCGACCTCCTACGTCACCGACGTGCGTTACCGCGAGGAGATGCGCGACTGCCGCAAGGAGACGTTCGACGGCATCCCGCTGCCGCCGCACACCTTCCTGCAGGTGGTGGCGCTCGCCCGCCCGGGCATGATGTTCGAGGTCGACGTCGTCGCCGCCGTCGCCGCGCCGCAGTAGCTCAGACGACCGGCCGCGCGCCTTCGGGTGCGCGGCCGCCCCCTCCCCGGACCTCTTCTTGCATGGGGGTCGCGCTTCGCCGCGGGCGCCCTATGATCGGGCGACCACGGCCGCCACGACCATCCAAGGGGACGCTCCACGATGACCTTCCGCACCACGCTCGCCGCCGGCGTCGCCTTCGCCGCCCTCTTCGCCACCTCCGCCTCGGCGACCGAGGAGCTGAACGCCCTCGTCTGGTGCGACCACACCGACCCGGCGCTGATCGAGCCGTTCGAAAAGGCCAACGACGTCAAGGTGAACCTGAAGGAATACGAGGGCACCGGCACGGCGCTGTCCCTGATCGAGCAGTCGCAGCCGGGTGAGTGGGACGTGCTGGTGGTGGACGGGGTCGACGTACCGCGCGTCGCCGCCGCCGGCATCCTGGCGCCGCTGCCGGAGGGCGCGCTGCCGACCGCCGACATCTTCCCCGAAGTGGTGATGGCCGAGCAGCAGACCATCGACGGCAAGACCTACGCCGTCACCGAGAAGTTCGGCTACAACACCATCTCCTACAACAAGGAGAAGGTCGACCCCGCCGACATGACCGACATGTCGGTGATCTGGAGCGACAAGTACAAGGGCAAGATCGCCGTCTATGACTACTACCTGCCGGTGATCGGCATGGTGGCGGTGGGCCTCGGCAAGCAGACCGCTGAGCTGACGGAGGCCGACATCCCGGCGATCCGCGAGAAGCTGTTCGCGATGAAGGCGCAGGCGAAGCAGGTCGGCGAGGTCGTCTCCAGCCAGACGGCGATCGCCACCGGCGAGGTCGACGTGCTCGTCGGCGGCGGCGAGTGGGTGACGGCGGGGCTGTCGGCCGAGAACCCGGCGCTCGACTGGGTGCTGCCGGAGCAGGGCGGCGTGCGCTGGTCGCAGTCGATCGGCGTCTTCGCCGATTCCAAGAAGCAGGATCTCGCGCTGAAGTTCGTCCAGTACATCCTGAGCCCCGAGGGCCAGGCGCGGCTCGCCACATCCTCCTGCTACTGGGCGATGCCGGCGAACGCCAAGGCGGGCGAGCACCTGACCGACGCCCAGAAGGCGGCGCTGCGCTGGGACGAGCAGCCGGAATACCTGAAGCGCGCCCAGCTCTATCCGGCGCCGAGCGCCGAGCTCGACGCCAAGCTGCAGGACGTCTGGACCGAGTTCCTGCAGCAGTGACGGCCGCGCTGCGGCGGCCCTTCCGGACATGACGACGGCGGCTTCCCGGGCGCGCGCGCGTTTGCGCGCCTGGGCTTTCGTGGCGCCGGCGCTGCTCTGGACACTCGCCTTCTTCGCCGTGCCGTTCGCGGTGATGGCGGTGGCGAGCCTGTGGAAGCGCGTCGGCACCGACATCGTCCGCGACTGGTCGCTCGACAACTACGCGGCGTTCCTGGCGAAGCCCCACTTCGTCGAGGCGCTGGCAAACTCGCTCGAGGTCACCGTGCTGGTCACGGTGATCTCGGTCGTGCTCGCCTATCCGCTCGCCTTCATCATCGCCGAGAAGGTGCCGCGGCGCTGGCAGCGGCTGGCGCTGCTCTTGGCGATCCTGCCGTTCTGGACGTCCTACGTCGTGCGCTCCTATTCATGGCTGCTGGTGCTGTCGAAGAACGGCGTCGTCAACCAGACGCTCATGGGTCTCGGCCTGATCGCCGAGCCGCTCGAGATCTCGGCGACGCGGACGGCGACCGTCATCGGCTTCGTCCACTTCTTCGTCATGCTGCTGACGCTGACGATCTACGCGAACCTCGTGCAGCTCTCGCCGAACTACCGCCGCGCCGCCGCGGACTTGGGAGCGAACGCGGTCCAGACCTTCGTCCACGTGGTGCTGCCGCTGACGCTGCCCGGCATCATGGTCGGCGCCTTCCTCACCTTCGTGCTGGCGATCGGCGACTACGTCACGCCGCAGATCCTCGGCGGCAACAACGAGCTCCTGCTGCCGCAGGTGATCATGCTGCAGATCGGCCGCAGCGCCGACTTCCCGACCGCCGCCGCCTTGTCGATGATCCTGATGGCGGTCGTCACGCTCGTCTACGTCGCCTGCGCGCGCTTCCTCAAGCTCGAGAGGGCGTGAGGATGCTGCGGAGATACTGGATTCACCTCAGGAATGCTGACCAGTTTGCCGGGCTGCGAATGGGATGCGGGGTGACGGCGTTCGACCTCGACGACGCCCTTATCCTTCTACAGACGCATGTAGTCGGCGACCAATCACTCGACGTGGAGACGGTGATCGAGGACGTCGACGTTCGTGCGCTCGATCCGAGCCACGTCCTTCCGAACATGGGGGTCGTGACGCGGCGCGACATCTGGATTCCGCTCGGCTACCAGCGAGCCTCCTGATGCCCCGCCCCTCGACCGCCCTCTCCGCCCTTTACGCCGCCGCCCTCTACGGCTTCATCTACCTGCCGGTCGTCGTGCTGGTGCTGTTCTCGTTCCAGGGCGGGCGGTTCCCGATCCCGCCGTTCAACGGCCCGTCACTGCAGTGGTACGGGCAGGTCTTCGCCGACGGCAAGCTGACCTCGGCGCTCCTCAATTCGCTCGTCGTGGCCCTCGTCTCGTCGGCGGTCGCGTGCCTGCTCGGCTTCCTCGCCGCCTACGGCCTCGCCCGCTTCCGGCCGCGCGGCAGCGGACTGGCGCGGGCGATGCTGACGGCGCCGCTCACCGTCAGCACGCTGATCATCGGCCTCGGCCTGCTGATCTCCTTCAACATGATCGGCGTGTCGCGCTCGCTGCTGACGGTCGGCATCGGCCACGTGGTGCTCAATTTGCCGCTCTGCTTCGCCATCCTGTATGCCCAGATGGGTGAGCATCAGGTCAACGTCGAGCGCGCCGCCCGCGATCTCGGCGCGAACGACTTCCAGGTGATGGCGCTCGTCACCGCGCCGATGCTGGCGCCGGGCATCGCCGCCGCCTTCTTCCTCTCCGTCACCTTCTCGTGGGACGAGTTCCTGATCGCCTTCCTCCTGTCGCGCTTCGACGTGACGCTGCCGGTCGAGATCTGGAGCCTCCTGCGCTCCGGCCTCAACCCGAAGACCAACGCCGTCGGCAGCATCGTCTTCCTCGGCTCGATCGTGCTCGTGCTGGCGCTCGAGCTCCTCGTCTTCCGCAAGGCCGCCGCCCGGAGCGCACGCCCATGACGGCCGATGTGGCGCTCACCGCCATCACCCACCGCTTCGACGCCTTCACGGCGCTCGACGGCGTCGACCTCGCCATCCCCGCCGGCGACTACGCCGTGCTGCTCGGCCCCTCTGGCTGCGGGAAGACGACGCTGCTCTCGATCCTCGGCGGCTTTCTGACGCCGACCGCCGGCACCGTCTCGATCGGCGGGCGCGACGTCACGCGCGTCGCCCCGGCGAAGCGGCCGACGACGACGATGTTCCAGGACTACGCCCTCTTCCCGCACATGACGCTTCTCGCCAACGTCGGCTTCGGCTTGCGGATGCGCGGCGTCGGCCGGACGGAGCAGGACAAGCGGGCCTTGGGTTTCCTCGACCTCGTCGGGCTGAAGGAGGCGGCGACCAAGAAGCCGCACGAGCTCTCCGGCGGCCAGCGCCAGCGCGTCGCACTCGCCCGGGCGCTGGCGGTCGAGCCCGACGTGCTCCTCCTCGACGAGCCGCTCGGGGCGCTGGACCTGAAGCTTCGCCGGCAGATGCAGGAGGAGTTGAAGGCGATCCAGCGCCGCGTCGGCACCACCTTCGTGCACGTCACCCACGACCAGGAGGAGGCGATGGCGATCGCCGACCTGATCGTCGTGATGAACAAGGGGCGCATCGAGGACCGCGGCCCGCCGGAGGAGATCTATCTCCGCCCGAAGTCGCTGTTCTCGGCCTCCTTCATGGGCGAGGTGAACCTCGTGCCCGCGATGATCGGGGCGGCGAGTGGCGGCCTCGTCATCGCCGAGACGCCGCTCGGCACCGTCGTGCTGGCCGAAGCCGCGCGCGCCGGCCGCACCGCCGGCGCCAGGGTGCGCCTCGCGGTGCGCCCCGAGCACCTTTCGATCGAGGGCGCCGTCTCGGGCGCGGTGGCGATCGGGCCGGCGGAGATCCTGGACATCGCCTTCTTCGGCACCCACCACCGCTGCCGGCTCCGGCCGGCGATGGCGGCCGACCTGACGCTGGTCGCCCACCTGCCGCAGGCGTTCGCCGGCCGGGCGGGCGAGAGCGTTGCCCTCGCCCTCGACCCGCGCGGCGTCGTCGCCCTGCCGGAGACCGCATGACCGACAAGCCGCAAGCCAAGCCCCGCATCGCCGCCGCCGACTGGTGGGCCGTCGATCGCGTCGGCGACGACGTCACCTTCATCCGCGAGCCGCACATCGAGGAGTTCTACCGCTGCAACCTCTGGCACGTGCGCGGCCGCGACCGCGACATGCTGGTCGACAGCGGCATGGGCGTCGTCAGCCTGCGCGCCCACGTGCCCGTCGTCACCGAGAAGCGCTGCGTGGCGGTGGCGAGCCACACCCACTTCGACCACATCGGCTGCCACCACGAGTTCGAGGACCGCTGCGTCCACCGCGCCGAAGCCGACCTGCTGGCGCACCCGACGCGCGCCAACACGCTCGCCGACCCCTACGTGACCGACGACATCTTCACCGCCCTGCCGCCGCTGCCCTATTCGTCGACGGAGTACGCGGTTAAGGCGGCGCCGGCGACGCGGCTCCTGGAGGATGGCAACATCGTCGACCTCGGCGACCGGCACTTCGAGGTCATCCACACGCCGGGCCACTCGCCGGGCGGCATCGCGCTCTACGAGAAGGCGAGGCGCATCCTGTTCTCCGGCGACATCCTCTATGACGGCCCGCTGATCGAGGACACCTATCACGCCAACGCCGCCGACTATCTCGCCTCGATGAAGCGGCTCCTCGACCTCGACGTGCGGATCGTGCACGGCGGCCACTTCCCGAGCTTCGACGGGGCGCGCTACCGCGCCCTCATCCGCGCCTGGCTCGACGAGAAGGAGCGCGCCGGCTGAGCCTTACGCCGCGAGGCGGCGCGGCGCCGTCTTCTGGAATCGCCGCGGCGGTGCGCCGAAGCGGTTGCGGAAGGCGTGGATGAAATTCGTCACGTCGCCGTAGCCGACTTCCCAGGCGATCTGCTTCAGGGGCGCGTTGCGCGTCTCGATCGCCCGGCGGGCGGCCTCGAGCCGCGCCTCGCGGACGACATCGCTGACGCCGCGCCCGAGCACGATCCGGAAGGCAGAGGAAAGCCGCCGCACGCCGACGCCGAGCCGACGGGCGAGCCGGGCAACGGTCGGCGGCTCGCGCAGGTCGGCGAGCAGGTGCCGGCGGGCGACCGCCACCAGGGCGGCGTCGCAGCGCACGGCGCTGACGTCGGTGGAGAAAACGACATCGGCGCGCTCGGCCGGCGAACCCGGCGCCCGGCGCCCCTCCCCCGCAATCGCGGTCTCGAAAATCAACGTCATGGCGCAACATCCTCTCGCTGCGGCGCCCCCTCAAACCCGGGGCGCCCGGCAGGCCCGCCAGCGCGGTGTGCGCGGCGCGGCGTGGGACGTGGCGCAAAAAGCGACTCGATCGGCGCCGTGGCGCCTCTCGAACGTCCCACCCGACCTTGCTAGCGTCCGCGGCGCGCCGGCGCATTCGCTTCCGCCGGAAGTCGCCGGAAGCTTCCGGCGATTTCCGGGAGGAGCGTAGCGGTTAGGAACGACCGGAGAGTTTGCCGGCGGTGGCGCTGCCCACGCTGGCGAGCGGCGTCGAAGGGGCGGCCGGAAGGGGTCGGGAGAGTGTCGCCGGGGCGGCTGATCGCGCGAACGACGCCGTGGCCCGGAATGACCCTTGGTACCCCCTCAGCGCCGGAAGGCGGCCGAGATCGCCAGCACCAGCCAGCCCGCGATGAGAAGCGAGCCGCCGGTCGGCGCCGCCATCGGGAACAGCCGGTCATCGAGGAACACGCGGGCAGTGAGGTCGCCGGAGAAAAGGACGAGACCGGCGAGGAGGACGAAGCCGCCGATCAGCGAGACGCGGGCGAAGAGCGTCCCCGGCGCGCCGGCGGCGAGGGCCGTGACGCCGACGAGGGCGGCGGCATGCAGGATCAGGAACATCGCCGCCGTCTCGAGCCCCGCCCCGCCCATATGCGCCGCGGCGGCCGCAAGCGCGACACCAGCCGCCCCAGCGAGGCCGGCGAGGAAGAGGAGGATGCGGGTGGCGGGCATGGGTGAGGCGCTCCGGGTGGCACGGCGCGCAAGCTATAGGCCAAGACAGCGGCGACGCACTCTCCCCTTGATGGAGGGTCGCGCCGCGCGCCGCGCACTCCCCCTTCTCCCCGCCGCGCCGGGAGAAGGACTTCGATCGATCTGCCCGAACTGAGGAGGAACCGCGACATCAAAGGAGCGCACCCCACCCTCCCCCTGTGGGAGGGTCGGGCCGCCGCAGGCGGACCGGGGAGGGCCGCCGGCGGCGTCAGCCGACGGCGGGCGACGGTGCAGCAATCTCTGACGTCGTACCGCCGCGCTCGCGCGCGGCGGCCCCCTCCGGCCGGCTTTGCCGGCCACCTCCCCCGCAAGGGGGGAGGGAAAGCCCCCTCACGCCGCCTTCGCCTGGCTCATCTGGCGGTAGAAGGCCGTCTCGAAGTCGACGTAGCCGCCGAACGACACCGGGTCGCCGAAGGGCAGGATCTGGGTCGCCCAGAAGCCGCCGAAGCCGTTCTTGCGGTCGATCCAGTAGAAGAGGTTGGCGAGCCCCGCCCAGCCGATGGCGCCCGGCGGGCGGCCGGTCGGGGCCTCCTCGTCGTTGACCATGAAGGTGTAGGACCAGCTCTTCTTCAGGCCGGGGAAGAACTCCGCGTCGTTCGACAGCGACGGGATGACGCCCGGCAGCATGACGACCTTCTGGTGCGGCTGCAGGCCGTTCTTGATCGCCTGCTCCACCGTCTCCTTCTTCAGCACGCGACCGTGCGGCCCGGCTCCGTCGTTCAGCCACATGCGGATGAACTTCATGTATTCGCCGACCGAGGCGTAGAGGCCGTGGCCGGCCATGTCGACTTCCGGGTCGTCCGGCAGCGCGAAGTCGAGCGGCGTCAGCGAGCCGTCGGCGCCGCGGGCGTGGATCGCCGCGGTGCGCGCCTTCATGTCGGGGGTGCGGGTGAAGGCCATGTCGGTGATGCCGAGCGGCGCGAACACCCGCTCCTGCAGCACCGCCGACAGCCGCTTGCCGCGGATGCCCTCGACCACCTGGCCCGCCCAGTCGATGTTGGTGCCGTACTCCCACTTCTCGCCGGGGTCGAAGAGCAGCGGCGTGCGCAGCGAGGCGTGGCTGCAGGTCACGACCGACGGCTGGCCGTGCTCGGTCGCCATCCTCAAGTAGTTCTCGTTGAAGAAGTCGTAGCCGAAGCCTGCGGTGTGCAGCATCAGCTGGCGCGTCGTGATGTCGGACTTCGGCGCCCTGAGCCGCGGCTTGCCGTCGGCGTCGAAGCCCTCGAGCACCTTGAGCTCGCCGATCGCCGGGGCGTAGTCCTTGGCCGGCGCGTCGAGGTCGAGGAGGCCTTCCTCGACGCACTGCATCACCGCCGTGCCGCCGATCGCCTTCGTCGTCGAGAAGATGGCGAAGACCGAGTCGGTGGTCATCGGCTCATTGGTTGCGAGGCTGCGCACGCCGCGCGCGCCTTCGTAGACGTTCTCCTTGCCGTCGGTGACCATCGCCACCACCCCCGGCACGCGCGCGGCCATCTCGCCGCCCGTCACGCCGTCCAGCACGGCATCGAAGCCGGCAGTCCATCCACTGGTGTTCATCTCGTCCCTCCCACGGGTCTTGTGTCGTTGGCGGCTATTGTTCTTGGTGTCCCGGCGTTTCGCGCGGCCGGGCGTCGAGTCATTGCATGGCAAAGCCCGTGTAGCCGGCTTCGGCCACCTCGGCGCACTTCTGCCGGTAGGTGCCGACGCCGCCCGTATAGGATAGCACCCGTCGCGGCTTTCCGGGGATGTTGGAGCCGAGATACCAGCTGTCGGTCTTCGAGATCAGCGTCGCGTTCGCCGTCTCGTCGTGATGGGCGACCCAGGCCGCCTCGGCCTCAGCGGTCGCCTCGCACACCGTCTTGCCGTTCGCGCGCATGTACTGAATGCAGTCGGCGATCCACTCGGTCTGCTGCTGCAGGCAGGTCGTCATGTTGCAGAGCGCCGCCGAGGGGGCGAGCGGCACGGCGGTGGTGAAGAGGTTGGGGAAGCCGTGCACCTGCAGCCCCATCATGGTGCGGATGTCCTTGCCCCATTCCTCCTTCATCGAGATGCCGTCGCGGCCGCGGATGTCGATGCGCGTCAGCGCCCCGGTGCCGGCGTCGAAGCCGGTGGCGAGGATGATGACGTCGAGCTCGTGCACCGTGCCGTCGGACATCTCGATGCCCTCCGGCAGCACGCGGGCGATCGGCACGTCCCGGCAATTGACGGCGGTGACGTTCGGCCGGCGGTAGACCTCGAGGTAGCCCATCTCGAGCGGCACGCGGTGGGTGCCGAAGCCGTAGTCCTTCGGAATCAGCAGGTCGCACAGCTCCTCGTCGACGAGACGCTCGCGCATCTTCTCGCGGACGAAATCGGAGACCTCCTGGTTGATGTCCTCGAAGAAGAAGATCTCCGCGAAGGCGGCGAGCCAGAGCTTCAGCGAGCCGTCGGCGTGGATGTCCTCGAGCCGCGCCCGGCGCTCGGCCGGCGAAAGCTCCGCCCACGACGGGCCGAAGTCGTATTCGAAGCCGGTGAAGGTGCGCGGCAGCACCTCGCGCAGTTCCTCGAAGCGCTTCTTGTAGACATCGCCCTTCGCGTCGAAGGCCGGGTTCTTCATCGGCAGCACGTACTGGGGCGTGCGCACGAAGACGGTGAGGTGGCCGACGGTGTCGGCGATCGTCTGGATCACCTGGATGCCGGTGGCGCCGACGCCGACAACGCCGACGCGCTTGCCGGCGAGTTCCACCCCGCCGCGCGGCCAGCGCGAGGTGTGGAAGATCTCGCCCTTGAAGCTCTCCTGCCCCTCGAAGACCTTCTCCAGCGGCGCCGACAGCATGCCGCAGCAGGTGACGAGGAAGGTGGTGTCGATCACCGCGCCGGTGTCCGTCGTCACCCGCCAGCGGCGCGTGTCGTCGTTCCAGTGGGCGCTGACGATCGTCGTGTCGAACTGGATGTCCTTGCGCAGATCGAGGGTGTCACAGACATAGGTGAGCCAGCGCTCGATCTCCGCCTGGCCGGGAAAGCGGCAGCTCCACGTCCAGTTGCGATAGAGATCCTCGTCGAACAGGTACTGGTAGATGTAGGACTCGGAATCGAACTTGGCGCCCGGATAGCGGTTCCAGAACCATGTTCCGCCGGGGCCGGAGGCGTTGTCGTAGGCGCGCACTTTCAGGCCCTGCTTGCGCAGCTGGTACAGCTGGTAGAGCCCGGCGACGCCCGCGCCGATCACCAGTGCGTCCAGCTGTTCGACGCCGTCCTTCGCGGCGGCACGGGTCTCGGTCACGGCATTCATGGTGGATCTCCTCCCCTGACATTTCTTATGCGGGAAGGGTGGATCGCCACCGGCACCTAAGCTTGAAGGATCGCCGCGTTGCCTTGAACGATCGCGTCGAAAGCTTGAACGTTCCGGGCGAACTGCGTCCGCAGGCGCCTGCCGCCACCTGCGGTTTCGTTGCCGCCGGGCCACCCGCGCGCTACCATATCCGGGCACGTCGGCGACAGACCGGCGGCGGAGGGACGCCCGATGACGCTTTGCTCACCGGAGAACCTGCCCGACTACGTGCCCGGCCAGATCCTCGCCCGCAGCGACGGTCTCGGCTGGAAGGGCGTGGGCTTGCGCACCTACGGCTACCGGGGCCAGGACGTCATGGTCCCGGCGATGCGCGACTTCATGCTCGTCTCCTACCGCGTCGGCGTCACGCCGATGCAGCGCCGCTTCGAAGGCCGCTGGTCGCGCGCCGTCTGCGGACCGGGAACGGTGTCGCTGCTCACCCGCTCGCAGGTGTCGCACTGGCACTGGACCGAGGACGTCACCGTCACCCACCTCTACCTCACCGAAGCCTTCGTCGCCGGCATCGCCGCCGAGGTCACCGGCCGCGGCGTCGCCGAGGTGATGTTCGGCGACATCCTGCGGACCGACGACCCGATCGTGACGGCCGCCATCGACACCATCGCCGCCGAGGCTCGCAGCCCGGAGTTCGGCGCCGGCCTCTATGTGGAGAGCATTGGCCGCCAGCTCGTCATCCACTTGTTGCGCAAGTACGCCTCGGTGCGCCTGCGCGAGACCCAGGGGCGCGGCAAGCTCGCGGCCGTCCATGGCGAGCGCGCCCGCGCCTTCATCGAGGAGAACCTCGGCCGCACGCTCGACCTCGGCGAGATCGCCGCCGAGCTCAACATGAGCGCCGGCACCTTCGCCCGGCAGTTCCGCCGCACCACCGGCATGGCGCCTTATGCCTACGTCACCGAGCGGCGCCTTGAGCACGCCCGCCGCCTGCTTGAGGAGACGGACCTGCCGGCCAAGCAGGTCGCGGCGGCGTGCGGCTTCTGCGACCAGGCGCACCTCACCCGCATGTTCGCCCGCCGCTACGGCGTGACGCCGGCCGCCTTCCGGCAGTCGCGGGCGGAATAGCCCCACCACGACCGGCGTCGCCGCCTCCTCCGGGACGGGACGGGCTTGCGCTCGCCCTCTCCGACTTTAGAATCGCCCCATGTTGCCGGTCGCCTACGATCCGACGCTGGTGGTCGCCTCGGTGCTCGTCGCCGTGATGGCGGCGTACACCGGCTTGCGCGTCACCACCGGCATCGCCGCGCTGTCCGCCCACCGCCAGAAGATCGAGATCGCCAAGGCGGCGGTGGCGCTCGGCGGCGGCATCTGGTCGATGCACTTCGTGGCGATGCTCGCCGTCAGCCTGCCGGTGCCGATCGAGTACGACGCCCTCCGAACCCTCGGCTCCGTACTGATCGCCATCCTGATCACCGGCCTCGGGCTGATCGCGCTGCACGCCGGCGAGCCCTCCCCCGGCCGCCTCGTCGCCGCCGGCACGATGACCGGCCTCGGCATCGTCTCGATGCACTATGTCGGCATGTCGGCGATCGGCGGGACCTGCATGCCGCTGTTCGCGCCGGAGGGGTACGTCATCTCGACGATGATCGCGATCGGCGCCTCGATCGGCGCCTTCTGGCTCGCCTACCGGGAGCGCCCGCACGCCCATCTCGCCCTCGGCGCGGTGGCGCTCGGGCTCGCGATCTCCGCCATGCACTATTCGGCGATGATCTACACGCGCTTCTCGCTCCTGACCGAGATCGTGCCGATCTCCGAGCCAACGCTGACGGGCGGCGTGCTGGCGATGATCGTGGCGGTCGCCGCCTTCGTCATCTGCGGGCTGTTCCTGCTCACCGCCCTGCCGCTCGGTGAGGCACCAGCGATGGCCGCCGCCGGGTCGGGTGGCGGCGCTCCGCCGGCGATGCCGCGTGGGCTCGCCACCGCCGGGGTCGGCCGGGCATCGCCCCCCGCCGCCCCAGCCAGCAACATCGCCCATCGCACCAGTGACGTTGAAGCCACGGCATCGCCGTTCGCCCAGCCGGCGCGGGTAACCCCGACGCCGGAGGCCGGCGTCGGCGGGGTCGCAACCGCGGCCCGCACCGAGACGGCGGTGGAGGCACGGTCGACCCAGCCCACGCCGCCTCCGACGCCCGGGCGCCTGCCCTACGAGCTCAACAACACCGTCCGCTTCGTGGCGCTGGACGACGTCTCGGCGATCCGTGCCGACGGCCACTACACCTGGCTCCGGCGCGGCGACAGCGAGTTGTTCTGCCCGTGGTCGATCTCCAAGTTGGAGACACTGGTCGACGCGGAGCGCTTCGTGCGCACCCACCGCTCGCATCTCGTCAACATCGCCCACGTCACCGGCTTCTCGCGCGACGGCGACAAGGCGTTCTGCCTGATCGGCGAGAGCGACGAGAGCCGTGTCCCCGTCAGCCGCACCCGCGTCGCCGACATCCGCCGCCTGCTCGGCATGGAGTGAGGCGCAAGGCCCGCGTCGCCCGCCGCGCTCCTCCCCCGGACGCGCCCGCCCGACCGACCGCGCCCCCCATTTCGATCCGCCCGATGGGTGGTCCCTGCCTCCGCGTGAGGACGGGCCGCCGACGGCCACCGCGCGCGTGACGCCGCGTCGAGAACCCGCCGCGGCGCCGCGATTCCGGCCAGACGGCCGCCGCGCCGACGGCCGATCCGCCTCCGCATTTCGTGCAATGAGACCGCATTTCGTGCACGCCCGCTGACATTCAAACGCACGTCGGATGCCGTGCCGCCCGCCTCTCTTAGACTTTCTCCACGCAGCGCCCCTCCGCCGTCGCCGGTCGAGAAAGGGGTGCGCACCGAGGAAGCGCTGAGGAGGACGGGATGATCCCCGCATCGTTCGACTATCACCGGCCCGCGTCGGTGGCCGAAGCCTTGTCGCTGGTCGCCAAATATGGCGACGAGGGCCGGGTGGTCGCCGGCGGCCACAGCCTCATCCCGATGATGAAGCTCAGGATGGCCAACCCGCAGCACCTCATCGACCTGCGCGACGTCGCCGAGCTGAAGGCCGGCATCCGCGACGACGGCGGCACCACGCTGATCGGCGCGCTGGTCACCCAGGCGGAGTTGATCGCCGACGAGAGCCTCGCCCGCATTTGTCCGATCCTGCGCGAGACGGCGCTGCAGATCGCCGACCCGCAGATCCGCAACTGCGGCACCGTCGGCGGCAATGTCGCCAACGGCGACCCCGGCAACGACATGCCGGCCGTGATGATGGCGCTCGACGCGAGCTTCGTCGTCCAGGGTCCAGACGGCAGCGAGGAGCTCTGCGCCAAAGGCTTCTACCAGGCGGCCTACTTCACCGCACTCGGCGACGGCCGCATCCTCACCGCCATCCGCATCCCGCGCCCGCCGACCGGCCACGGCTCGGCCTACGTCAAGCAGAAGCGCAAGATCGGCGACTACGCCACCGCCGCAGCCGCCGTTCTGCTGACGCGCTCCGGCGAGCGCTGCACCTTCGCCTCGATCGCGCTCACCAACGTCGCCGACACGCCGCTCTATGCCGAGGAGGCCGCGCGCATCCTCGTCGGCAGCACGCTCGACGCCGCCACCATCGACCGCGCCGTCGCGGCCGCCGAGGCGATCACGCGGCCGTCGAGCGACGGGCGCGGGCCGGCGCGCTTCCGCACCAAGGTCGCCGGCCAGATGGTCCGCCGCGCCATCGCCATCGCAAGCGAACGCGCCAGCGGCTGAACGAACGCGAACGCTCGCCCCAGCGGCTGAGCGCCCGACACAAGAAGCAACGATACCCGGGAGGAACCGCCCGATGGGCAAGATGCACGTCAAGCTGACGGTCAACGGCCGCGCCGTCGAGGCGCTCGCCGAGCCGCGCACGCTCCTCATCCACTTCCTGCGCGAGAACCTCGAACTCACCGGCCCGCACATCGGCTGCGAGACCAGCCACTGCGGCGCCTGCACGATCGACCTAGACGGCAAGTCGGTGAAGTCCTGCACCATGTTCGTCGCCCAGGCGAACGGCGCCGACATCGTCACCATCGAAGGCATCGCCCACGCCGACGGCACGCTGCACGCGCTGCAGGAGGCCTTCCGCCAGCACCACGGCCTGCAGTGCGGCTTCTGCACGCCGGGCATGATCACCCGCGCCTGGCGGCTCCTGCAGGAGAACCCGAACCCGACCGAGGAGGAGGTGCGCTACGGCATCTCCGGCAACCTCTGCCGCTGCACGGGCTACCAGAACATCGTCAAGGCGGTGCTCGCCGCCGCCCACGAGCTCTCCGCCGTCAAGGAGGCCGCCGAATGAACGCGCCCGTCCCCACCCCGATCGAGCGCGCCGAGAAGCTGCAGGGCCTCGGCTCCTCCCGCAAGCGCGTCGAGGACGCCCGCTTCACGCAAGGCAAGGGCCGCTATGTCGACGACATGAAGATGCCGGGCATGCTCTACGGCGACTTCGTCCGCTCGCCCTACGGCCACGCCCGCATCAAGTCGATCAACGCCGAGGCCGCCAAGGCGCTGCCGGGCGTCATCGCCGTGCTCACCGCCGCCGACCTCAAGCCGCTCGGCCTGCACTACATGCCGACGCTCGCCGGCGACGTGCAGGCGGTGCTGGCCGAGGAGAAGGTGCTCTACCAGAATCAGGAGGTCGCCTTCGTCGTCGCCGACGACCGCTACGTCGCGGCCGACGCGGTGGAGCTCGTCGAGGTCGAGTACGAGGAGCTTCCCGCCCTCGTCGACCCGTTCAAGGCGATGGATGCCGACGCGCCGGTGCTGCGCGAGGACCTCGCCGGCAAGACAACCGGCGCCCACGGCCCGCGCAACCACCACAACCACATCTTCACCTGGACCGTCGGCGACAAGGACGCCACCCACGCGGCGCTTGCCGCCGCCGAGGTGGTGGCCGAGGAACTGATCACCTACCAGCGCGTCCACCCCTGCCCGCTCGAGACCTGCGGCTGCGTCGCCTCGATGGACAAGATCAACGGCAAGCTGACCGTCTGGGGCACCTTCCAGGCGCCGCACGCGGTACGCACCGTCGCGTCCCTCATCTCCGGCATCCCCGAGCACAACATCCGCATCGTCTCGCCGGACATCGGCGGCGGCTTCGGCAACAAGGTCGGCGTCTATCCCGGCTACATCTGCGCGATCGTCGCCTCGATCGTCACCGGCAAGCCGGTGAAGTGGGTCGAGGACCGCATCGAGAACCTGTCGACCACGGCGTTCGCCCGCGACTACCACATGCGCGGCCGCATCGGCGCCACCAAGGACGGCCGCATCACGGCGCTCGACTGCCACGTGCTCGCCGACCACGGCGCCTTCGACGCCTGCGCCGACCCGACCAAGTATCCGGCCGGCTTCTTCTCGATCTGTACCGGCTCCTACGACATCCCCGTCGCGCATGTGTCCGTCGACGGCGTCTACACCAACAAGGCGCCGGGCGGCGTCGCCTATCGCTGCTCGTTCCGTGTCACCGAGGCGTCCTATTTCATCGAGCGGATGATCGACGTGCTCGCCCGCAAGCTCGACATGGATCCGGCCGAGCTGCGCCTGAAGAACTTCATCGGCAAGGAGCAGTTTCCCTACACCTCGGCGCTCGGCTGGGAATACGATTCCGGCGACTACCAGACCGCCATGGCGAAGGCGATGGAGACCGTCGACTATGCCGGCTTGCGCGCCGAGCAGGCGGAGAACCGCGCCGCCTTCGCCCGCGGCGAGACGCGCTCGCTGATGGGCATCGGCGTCGCCTTCTTCACCGAGATCGTCGGCGCCGGGCCGGTGAAGAACTGCGACATCCTTGGCCTCGGCATGTTCGACAGCTGCGAGATCCGCATCCACCCGACCGGCAGCGCCATCGCCCGCCTCGGCACCATTAGCCAGGGCCAGGGCCACGCCACGACGTTCGCGCAGATCCTCGCGACCGAGATCGGCATCCCCGCGTCGATGATCACGGTCGAGGAGGGCGACACCGACACCGCCCCCTACGGCCTCGGCACCTACGGCTCGCGCTCGACGCCGGTCGCCGGTGCGGCGACTGCCATGGCCGGCCGGAAGATCCGCGCCAAGGCGCAGATGATCGCCGCCTGGCTTCTGGAAGTGCACGAGGACGATCTCGAGTGGGAGGTCGACCGCTTCGTCGTCAAGGGCGCGCCGGAGCGGGCGAAGACGATGACGGAGATCGCCTTCGCGTCCTACAACCAGGCGATCCCGGGTCTCGAGCCGGGGCTCGAGGCGGTCAGCTACTACGACCCGCCGAACATGACCTACCCGTTCGGCGCCTATGTCTGCGTGCTCGACATCGACGTCGACACCGGCGTCTCGACGGTCAGGCGCTTCTATGCGCTCGACGACTGCGGCACCCGCATCAACCCGATGATCATCGAGGGCCAGGTGCACGGCGGCCTGACCGAGGCGCTGGCGATCGCGATGGGCCAGGAGATCACCTACGACGAGATCGGCAACGTCAAGGGCGCCACCTTGATGGACTTCTTCCTGCCGACCGCGGTCGAGACGCCGGCCTGGGAGACCGACTTCACCGTCACCCCCTCGCCGCACCACCCGATCGGCGCCAAGGGGGTGGGCGAGTCGCCCAATGTCGGCGGCGTGTCGGCCTTCTCCAACGCCGTCAACGACGCCTTCGCCCACCTCGGCCTCACCCACACGCCGATGCCGCACGACCACTGGCGCGTCTGGCAGACGGCGGAGCGGCTGGGGATAACGGCGTGAGCCTGCGCGGCCACGTTTCGGCGTTGACGATCCCGGCGGGGGAACGGGTCGGGAGGGGGGCGCGCGGGCGGTGCACCCGCGCGAGGGGGGAGCCACGCCGCGGCAACGCCTCGGCGGTCCCCCTCCCGCTTTCCTCCCTTCCGGATCGCACAAGTTCGCCGCGAGGAAAACGCCTCCGCCACCCTCCCCTCGAGGGGGAGGGTCGACGCGCCGCAGGCGCGGCGGGGTGGGGTGACCGCGGGCGGCGAGCCCGCGCAAAGGCTCGCGCCTCGAGTGGAGTTTCTTCCGGCGCCTCCCGGCGCCGCCACCCCACCCCGGCGGCTCCGCCGCCGACCCTCCCCCTCGAGGGGAGGGTGGCGCGTCAGCGCCAGGTCCCATGACCCCCGCTACCCTCCAGTCCGCCCTCGCGGCCGTCGGCTATCTCGCCGACGACGCCCTCGCGATGGCCCTCACGCTCGGCGACATGCTGGGCCGCCCCGTGCTGCTCGAAGGCGAGGCCGGGGTCGGCAAGACGGAGGTGGCGAAGGCGCTGGCCGAGGCCCGCGCCGCCCGCCTCATCCGCCTGCAGTGCTACGAGGGCCTCGACGCCGGCCAGGCGCTCTACGAGTGGAACTACCAGCGCCAGTTGCTGGCCATCCGCGCCCGCGAGGGTGAGAACCCCGATGCCGTCGAGGAGCTCATCTTCTCCGAGCGCTACCTGCTGAAGCGGCCGCTGCTCGAGGCGATCACGCAAGCCGAGCCGCCGGTGCTGCTGATCGACGAGATCGACCGCGCCGACGAGGCGTTTGAAGCCTATCTGCTCGAGGTGCTATCGGACTTCCAGATCACCGTGCCGGAACTCGGGACCATCCGCGCTACCGCCCGGCCCTTCGTCGTGCTGACCTCGAACGGCACCCGCGAGCTCTCCGACGCGCTCCGCCGCCGCTGCCTCTACGCCTATGTCGACTATCCCGATGCCGAGCGCGAGCGCGCCATCGTGCTCGCGCGGCTGCCGCACGTGGAAGCCGAGCTCGCCGGCCAGGCGGCACGCTTCGTCCGCGCGCTGCGGGCGGAAAGCCTGGAGAAAACCCCCGGCATCGCCGAGACGCTCGACTGGGTGGCCGCACTCGCCGGCCTCGGCGTCCGCGACGTCGCCGCCGATCCGGAGACGGTGCTGGCGACGCTCGGCTGCCTCTTGAAGACCGAGCCGGACCTGCGCTCCGTCACCATCGAGGTAGTGGCGCGGCTCGCGGGCAAGGCGGCGTGATGGGCGCCGCGGCGGCAGCGGCGGCGCCCGACGGCGGCTTCACCGGCCGCATCGCCGGCTTCGTCGGCCATCTCCGCCTCAACGGCTTCGCCCTCGGCCCGGCGGAAGCGGCCGCGGCCGCCGACATCGCCGTGCGCGTCGGCGCCACCGACGCCGGCGCGGTCCGGCTCGCCTGGAAGACGCTGCTGGTCGGGTCCGAAGACCAGTGGCACCGCTTCGACGCCCTCTTCGAGGCCTGGTGGCATCGCCGCGGCCGCGAGCGCCGCAGGCCGACCGCCGGCGGCGCCAGCACGGCCCCCGACCGCACGCCGCCGGCGTTGTGGGAGCGCCACCTCGACGACCGTGATCAGAGATCACGGGGCGTCGACCGCGCCGCCCCGGCCACCATCCCCGACGACGGCACCGGCGGCACGGCGGGACCGCCGGCGAGCCGCCTCGTCGCGGCCCCGTCGAGCCCGCTCAATCGCACCGATCTCCGCCACATCACCGACGCGGCCGAACTCGCCGCCGCCGAAGCCGAGGCGCGCCGTCTCGGCACGGTGCTCCGCGACCGCTTGAATCGCCGCCAGTTCGTCGCCCCGCAGGGCACCCGCCCGGACCTCCGCCGTGCCATCCGCCGAAGCTTGGCCACCGGCGGCGAGCCGTTCGTGCTGCCGCGCCGCCGGCGCCGGCGGCCGCCCCTGAAGCTCGTCGCGCTGCTCGACGTCTCCGGCTCGATGAAGCCCTATGTCCGCGTCTTCCTTCAGTTTCTGCGTGGGCTGGTAGTCGGCACGCGCGACGGCGACGCCTTCCTCTTCCACACCCGCCTGCACCGTGTCGGCGATGTGATCATGGATCACGATCCGATCCGGGCGATGACGCGTCTCGCGCTCACCGCCGACGGCTTCGGCGGCGGCACGCGCTTCGGCGCCTGCCTCGCCGACCTCCACCGCATGCACGGCCGACGCGCTCTGACGAGCCGCACCGTCGTGCTGGTGCTCTCGGATGGCTACGACACCGGCGCGCCGGAGGCCGTCGCCAAGGGCTTCGCGCGTCTGCAGAAGCGCGTCCGCCGCATCGTCTGGCTGAACCCGCTCGCCGGCTGGCAGGGTTACGAGCCGGTGGCGCGCGCCGTCGTCGCCGCCCGTCCGCACATCGACTTGTTCGCACCAGCGACGACCCTCGCCGATCTCGCCGCGCTGGAACCGGCGCTGCGGCGCCTCTGAAAGGGAGGAGCACCATGGGCACCGCCCGCTCGGACGTTCTCGACCTCGCCGGTCGCCTCGCCGCCGGAGGCGAGGACTACTGCCTGGTCACCGTCGTGCGAACGGCCGACGCCACCTCCGCCAAGGCCGGCGCGAAGGCGATTGTTTCCCGCGATGGCACCCTCACCGGCTTCGTCGGTGGCGGCTGCGTCACCGGCGCGACGCGGCGGGCGGCGCTCGACGCGCTGGCCCACGGCGCACCGCGGCTGATCCGCGTGCGTCCGAAGGACCAGGTGGTGGCGACGGTCGACGTCGACGGCATCGAGCTGCACGCCTCGAGCTGCCCGAGCGGCGGCACCGTGGAGCTGTTCCTCGAGCCGGTCCGCCGCGCGCCGCGCCTCGTCGTCGCCGGGGCCTCGCCGATCGCCGCCGCGATCGTCACGATCGGCCGCGCCCTCGGCCACCACGTCGTCGCCGCGGCGCTGGCCGAGGACCACGACCGCCTGCCTGCCGCCGACGCTGTGCTGGACGGCTTCGACCTCGCCCCGCTCGCCCTCGACGGCCGCGATGCGGTGGTGGTGGCGACCCAGGGCAAGCGCGACCGCGAGGCGCTCGCCGCAGCCCTCCTCTCCGAGGCCGGCTATGTCGGCATGGTCGGCAGCCGGCGGAAGGTGGCGACGCTGACAGCGCAGCTCGCCGACCGCGTGCCGCCCGACCGCCTCGCCCGCCTGCACGGCCCCGCCGGCCTCGACATCGGCGCCATCGAGCCCGAGGAGATCGCGCTGTCGATCCTGGCAGAACTGGTGCGGGAGAGACGCCAAGGCGCATCGGTGTCGATGGCGCAGACGGCGACGGGCTGACGAAGGGCCTTCTTTCGCAAGGCCCGAGGCATTACATTCGATCCGGTCGCAAAGGCGGTTTGCTTTTCGCGCCGCCCTGACCGATTCGAGCCCCCATGACCCATCCCGCCACCCTTTCCGTCGCCTTCGCCGGCGCTGCGCTCGTCGCGGCGGCCGGGGGGCTATGGGCGGTCTACGGGAAGGGGATCTATCTCGAGGCGCTGCTCACCGGCCTCGCCGGGTGCTTCGGGTGAACGAAGCGGGCAGCGTCGAGGACGACGAGGACGACGTCGCCGCGGTATCCGCCGGTGGTGCGCAGCGGCTCGACATCGCGCTGGTCGCGCGCGGGCTCGTCGACAGCCGGTCGCGGGCACGGGACCTCGTGCGGCGCGGCCGCGTTACCATCGATGGCAAAGTAGCCTCGAAGCCTTCGGCGACGGTGCCGCCGGACGCCGTGCTGGCCCTCGCTGAAGATGCCGGACGTTTTGTCTCGCGCGCGGCCGAGAAGCTGATCGCCGGGCTCGACCATTTCGGCTTCGACCCGGCCGGCCGGATGGCCCTCGATATCGGCGCCTCCACCGGCGGCTTCACCGACGTGCTGCTCGATCGCGGCGCGAAGGCCGTCGTGGCGATCGATGTCGGCCGCGGGCAGATGCACCCGCGCATCTTCGAGGATCAGCGCGTCACCGTCATCGAGGGCCTGAACGCCCGCGAGCTCTCGGACGAGCACCTGCCGGGGCCGCCCGAAGCGGTGGTCGCCGACGTCAGCTTCATCTCGCTGAGACTCGTGCTGCCGCCGGCACTGGCGCTCGCCGCCCCCGGCGCCTGGGGCGTGTTCCTGGCGAAGCCGCAGTTCGAGGTCGGCCGCGACGGCATCGGCAAGGGCGGCATCGTCCGCGACGTCGCCGCCGCCGAGGGCGCGGCGCGGGCCATCGCCGACTGGATCGAGGGCCGCGACGGCTGGCGCGTCGCCGGCGTCATCGCCTCGCCGCTCGCCGGCGGCGACGGCAACCGCGAGTTCCTGATCGGCGCGACCCGGCAGTCGACCGGCAGCCGGCCATGAGCGGCGATTTCGCTCCCGTCGAGGACGTCGCCGTCAACGAGCATGCCGCCCCCGTGCGCGAGACGGTCGTCATCGACCGCCTCGGCCACCTCGGCGACGGCATCGCCGAGACACCCGAGGGGCCACTCTACGTCGCCTTCGCGCTGCCGGGCGAACGCGTCACCGTCGAGCGCCACGGCAGCCGCGGGACGCTCGTCTCCGTCGACATCGCGTCGCCCGAGCGCGTCACGCCGCCATGCCGGCACTTCAGCGTCTGCGGCGGCTGCGCGCTGCAGCACCTGGCGCCGGCCCCCTACACCGCCTTCAAGCACCGCCTCGTCGAGGACGCCATCGCCGCCGAGCGGCTCGACGCGACCGTCGACCCGATCGTGCCTTTGCCGCCCGGCACGCGCCGGCGCGCCACCTTCACGGCCCGGCGGACAGAGACCGGCACGGCGCTCGGCTACAACGGCCGCGGCAGCCACCGGCTGGTAGCGATCGAGGAATGCCCGGTGATCGAGCCGGCGCTCGTCGCCGCCCTGCCGCGCCTCAACCGCCTCGCCGCGCGCCTCGTCCACCCGAAGGACGCGACGCGGATGATCGTGACCGCGACCGACAACGGCCTCGACGTCGCGCTCGTCGGCGCGCGGCGCATCGACGAGGCGGAGCGGATGCGGCTGCCGGCGGTCGCCGCCGAGCTCTGCCTCGCCCGGCTGTCGGTCAACGACGAGCTGATCGCGATGATCCGGCCGCCGTCGCTCGATGTCGGCGGCACCGCCGTGGTGGCACCACCCGGCGGCTTCGTGCAGGCCGTCGCCGGCGCCGAGGCGGCTCTCGCCGAGATCGTTCTCGCAGCGGTCGGCAAGGCGCGGCGCGTCTGCGACCTCTATGCCGGCATCGGTACCTTCTCGCTGCGTCTCGCCCGCACCGCCACCGTTCATGCGATCGAAGGCGATGCCGCGGCACTCACCGCCCTGGAGGCCGCCCGGCGCTTCGCCAAGGGCCTCAAGCCCGTGACGACGGAGCGGCGCGACCTCGTCCGCCGGCCGCTGTCGGCGAAGGAGTTCGCCCGCTTCGACGCGGTCGTGCTCGACCCGCCGCACGCCGGCGCCAAACCGCAGGTCGAGCTGCTGGCGAAGTCCGTCGTGCCGCGCATCGCCTACGTGTCGTGCAATCCCTCGACGCTCGCCCGCGATCTCGCCATCCTGGTCGCCGGTGGATACGCGATCGACCGCGTCGTGCCGGTCGACCAGTTCGTCTGGTCGACCGAGGTCGAGGCGGTGGCGGTGCTGTCGCGGCGGCGCTGACCGCGCGACTGGTCTGTCCAGCGGACCAGTGACGGCGACGTCCCGCGTCGACGGCTCAAGTTGACGTCTCCCCGCCGGATGGTCCATCACGCCGCCAGCATTTGGGGGCGGTCCGGCTCCCGCGGAACACCACCGATGTACCTCGTCCTGTTCGATTGCGACGGCACGCTGGTCGACAGCCAGGCGATGATCGTCACCGCCATGGACCACGCCTTCCGCGACACCGGCCTCGTGCCGCCGACGCGCGCGGCGACGCTGTCGATCGTCGGGCTGTCGCTGCCGGTGGCGATGACGGCGCTGACCGCCGCGACGCCTGGCGCGCCCGTGGCGGCGCTGGTCGACGCTTACCGCGCCGCCTTCCACCGCCTGCGCAGCGAGCCGGTCGACCGCGAGCCGCCCTATCCCGGCGCGCTCGCCGCCATCGACGCATTGTCGGCGCGGCCGGACGTGCTGCTCGGCGTCGTCACCGGCAAGTCGCGGCGCGGGCTCGACGGCATCCTCGCCCGCCATGCCATCGCCGACCGCTTCGTGACGCTGAAGACCGCAGACGACGCGCCCTCGAAGCCCGACCCGACGATGGTGCGCCTCGCGCTCGCCGAGGCCGGTGTTGCCGCGGAGCGGACCGTCGTCGTCGGCGACACCACCTTCGACATCGAGATGGCGCGTGCCGCCGGCACGCTGGCGATCGGCGTCTCCTGGGGCTACCACCCGGTCGCGCAGTTGCAGGCGGCCGGCGCCCACCGTCTCGTCGACGACTTCGAGGCCCTGCCCGCCGCGATCACGGACGTGTTCGCCGAGGACGCGGCGCGGCGACTGGTGACGACATGAGCGACGAGCCAGACACCCCCTTCGACCTCGGCGCGCTGGCCCCGACCGAGCGCCCGTCCGATCCGACGCGCACGCCGGCCGCCAAGGTCGAGCTGCCGAAGCGCTTCTACACCGACGTCGCCACCGCCGAAGGCCCGGAGGGCCACGAGCTCAGGCTCGACGGCAAGCCGGTTCGCACGCCGGCGCGCCACCTGCTGGCGGTGCCGACGCCGGGGCTGGCGGCGGTGCTCGCCGCCGAATGGGCGGCGCAGGGCGAGCGCATCGACCCAGCCAAGATGCCGCTGACGCGGCTCGCCAACGCCGCCATCGACGGCGTCGCCGGCGAGATCGAGGCGGTCCGCGCCGATGTCGTCGCCTTCGCCGGCAGCGACCTGCTCTGCTACCGCCCGGATGGGCCGGAGGGGCTGGTGGCGCGCACCAACGCGCTCTGGAACCCGGTGGTCGACTGGGCCGAGCGCGACCTCGGCGCCCGCATGGTGCTGGCCGAAGGCGTGATGCCCGTGGAGCAGGAGACGCAAGCGATGGCGGCGATCGCCGCGGCGGTGCCCGCCGATCCGCCGCTGCTGGTCGCTGCCACCCACGTGCTGACGACGCTGACCGGCTCGGCGCTGCTGGCGCTCGCCGTCGTCCACGGCGCGCTCGACTTCGAGACCGCGTGGACCTCCGCCAACGCAGACGAGGACTGGAACTGGTCGCTGTGGGGTGCCGACGAGGAGGCGGTCGCCCGTCGGCTGGCGCGCGAGGCCGACGCCCGCACCGCCGCCCTGGTGGTGGCCGAGCTCACTGGCCGGGGAGACGCGGCGCCGGCATGATCGTCTCGCACCGTCATCGCTTCATCTTCCTGAAGACGAAGAAGACGGCGAGCTCCAGCATCGAGCTGGCGCTGTCGGAGATCTGCGGGCCGGACGACATCATCACGCCGCTGATTCCGGCCGACGAGAAGCTCCGGCGTGGCCGCGGGCCGCAGAACTACGCGATCCCCTTCCTCCGGCGGTCGCTGGTGGCGCCGGTCCGGCGGATGATGGGCGCGACGCCGGCCCGCGCCGGCCTCGAGTTCTACAACCACATGCCCGCCCACAAGGCGAAGGCGGCGCTGCCGCGCGCGGTCTGGGAGGGCTATGCCAAGGTGGCGGTGGAGCGGAACCCGTGGGACCGCGAGGTGTCGCTCTACTTCTGGGAGATGCGGCAGCGACCCGAGGCCGACCGGCCCTCATTTGCCGACTTCGTGCTGAAGCGGCCGGCGGTAGAGCGGGTGAAGAACGTCCAGCTCTATTCGATCGACGGCAAGATCGTCGTCGACCGCTTCCTGCGCTACGAGAGCCTCGCCGCCGACTTTGCCGCCTTCGTGGCCGACCTCGGCGTCGAGACGCCACCCGTGCTGCCGCACGCCAAGAGCTCGCACAGGCCGGCCGCGCCCGGCGGTGACGGTCCCGCCTATCGCCGCTTCTACGACGAGGCGACACGCGAGGCCGTGGCGCGCTACTACGCGCGCGAGATCGATCATTTCGGCTACACTTTCTGATGCTTCCGCCGACCGATTCCCGCCTCTGGACGCGCCCTTCCCGATGATCCTCTGCCACCGCCACCGCTTCATCTTCCTGAAGACCTGGAAGACCGGCTCGACCAGCATCGAGCTCGGCCTCGGCGGCGTCTGCGGGCCGGACGACGTCATCACCCCGGTCGGCCACGACGAGAAGCTGCGCGTCGGCCCGCCGCCGCAGAACCAGAACCTGCCGATGAAGCGCTGGCCGCTCACCGCCTACGCGCTGATGGCGATCGGCCGCAGCCGGGCCGAGGCGGGGGTGAAGTTCTTCAACCACATGCGCGGCGAGCAGGTGAAGCGCATGGTGCCGGCAGCCGTCTGGCGCGACTACGTCAAGATCTCGATCGAGCGGAACCCCTGGGACCGCGAGGTCTCGCACTATTTCTGGCGCAACCGCGACCCCAACACGCGGCCGAGCTTCCGCGACTATGTGCTGAACGACGACCGCAAGAAGATCAACAACTGGTCGATCTACACGATCGACGACAAGATCGTCGCCGACGTGATGCTGCACACCGAGACGCTGTCGGAGGACTACGGCAAGCTGTCCGCACGCCTCGGCGTCGACCTGCCGGCGCTGCCCTCGGCGAAGTCGAACTACCGCCGCGACCACCGCCCCTACCGCGAGCTTTACGACGCGGAGACGCGGGCGGTGATCGAGAAGCGCTACGCGCGGGAGATCGAGGCGTTCGGGTACGATTTCTGAGGGGGCGACGCGCGTCCGGTGCCACGATCGGGGCGCTCACAGGCCCCGCTCACCTCTCCCCCGCACCCCCTCTCCGTAGTCATTCCCGGCCTTGTGCCGGGAACCCATTCGCCCGCTCCGGGTGGCCGGTCGGCGGATCGAGGGCGATGCGTCCGCCGAGAGGGATGGGTTCCCGGCACAAGGCCGGGAATGACTCATCAAGGGTTTGCACCGCCCCACCTCTCGGGGCTTGGGACCGGCCGGCCTGCCAGGCCTCCCCGCCCCCTCGCCTTTCGATCAGGTGCGACGCTCCCGCGGCCATGCTATGAGCCGGCAACACGAACGGCAGGGCGGGACGGAGGGGGCATGCGCGATATCCTCGAGGAGCTCGAGCAGCGGCGGGCGGTGGCCCGGCTCGGCGGCGGCACCAAGCGCATCGACGCGCAGCACGCGCGCGGCAAGCTGACGGCGCGCGAGCGCATCGAGGTGCTGCTCGACGAGGGCTCCTTCGAGGAGTTCGACATGTTCGTCGAGCACCGCGCCACCGACTTCGGCATGGGCGAGACGAAGTATCCCGGCGACGGCGTCGTCACCGGCTGGGGCACCGTCAACGGCCGCACGGTCTACCTGTTCGCCAAGGACTTCACGGTGTTCGGCGGCTCGCTGTCGGAGACGCACGCCCAGAAGATCCTGAAGGTCCAGGACATGGCGCTCAGGAACCGCGCGCCGATCATCGGCCTGTTCGACGCCGGCGGCGCCCGCATCCAGGAGGGCGTCGCGGCGCTCGGCGGCTACGGCGAGGTGTTCCAGCGGAACGTGCTGGCGTCGGGCGTCATCCCGCAGATCTCCGTCATCATGGGGCCGTGCGCCGGCGGCGACGTCTATTCGCCGGCGATGACCGACTTCATCTTCATGGTGCGCGACACGAGCTACATGTTCGTCACAGGGCCGGACGTGGTGAAGACCGTCACCAACGAGACGGTGACGGCGGAAGAGCTCGGCGGCGCCTCGGTCCACACGACGAAGTCGTCGATCGCCGATGGCGGCTACGACGACGACGTGACCGCGCTCCTCGAGATGCGGCGCCTGATCGACTTCCTGCCCGCCAACAACCAGGCCGACGTGCCGGAGCTCTCGGTCTACGACGAGCCGGACCGGGTCGACCTGTCGCTCGACACGCTGATCCCCGACAACCCGAACAAGCCCTACGACATCAAGGAGCTGATCCTGAAGACGGTCGACGAGGGCGACTTCTTCGAGATCCAGGAGGCCTACGCCCGCAACATCGTCGTCGGCTTCGGCCGGATGGAGGGACGCACCGTCGGCATCGTCGCCAACCAGCCGATGGTTCTCGCCGGCGTGCTCGACAGTGACGCCTCCCGCAAGGCGGCGCGGTTCGTCCGCTTCTGTGATTGCTTCGGCATCCCGCTGATCACCTTCGTCGACGTGCCGGGCTTCCTGCCGGGCACGGCGCAGGAATATGGCGGCCTGATCAAGCACGGCGCGAAGCTGCTGTTCGCCTATGCCGAGGCCACCGTGCCGAAGGTGACGATCATCACCCGCAAGGCCTACGGCGGCGCCTACGACGTGATGGCCTCGAAGCACCTGCGCGGCGACCTCAACTATGCCTGGCCGACGGCCGAGATCGCCGTGATGGGGGCGAAGGGCGCGGTCGAGATCCTCTACCGGTCCGAGCTCGGCGATCCCGCCAAGATCGCGGCGCGCACCAAGGAATACGAGACGCGGTTCGCCAACCCGTTCGTGGCGGCCGAGCGCGGCTACATCGACGAGGTGATCATGCCCCACTCGACGCGCCGCCGCGTCTGCCGGGGCCTGCGCATGCTGCGCAACAAGCACCTCGAGAACCCCTGGAAGAAGCACGACAACATCCCGCTCTAGGGGCCGTGAAGCCGGTGCCCTGGCTTCGCGGCCCCTCGGGGTGACCCGCGAGCGCCGCGAAGGGGCACGCCGGCTGGAGCTGCCCCGCGGCGTCTTGAAGGAGGCCCTCATGTCCCACCCCGCCCTCGTTCCAGGCGCCGTCGCCGTCGTCACGGGTGGCGCGGCGGGCATCGGGCTCGCGAGCGCCGCCCGCTTCGCCCGCCTGGGGATGAAGGTCTGCATCGCCGACCTCGGCGCAGCAAAGCTGGCGGAGGCGGCCACCGTGCTGACGGAGGCCGCCGGCGATGCCGCGGCGGTGATGACGATGGAGACCGACGTCTCCGACCGCGCCGCGCTGGCGGCGCTGGAGGCGGCGGTCACCGCCCGCTTCGGCGGCACCGACGTGCTCATGAACAACGCCGGCATAACGCCGGCATCCAGCCGGGCAGCGACATCCTCGGGCCGCTGGAGAACTGGGAGCGGGTGCTCGCGGTCAACCTCTGGGGCGTCGTGCACGGCTCCCAGGTGTTCGTGCCCGGCATGATCGCCCGCGGCCGGCCGGGGCTCGTCATCAACACCGGCTCGAAGCAGGGCATCACCACGCCGCCGGGCGACCCGGCCTACAACGTCTCGAAGGCGGGGGTGAAGGCCTTCAGCGAGGCGCTGCAGCACACCCTGCGCAACACGGACGGGTCACGGCTCTCAGCCCACCTCCTCATCCCCGGCTTCGTCTGGACGGGGCTGACGGCCGGCGGCCGCACCGAGAAGCCGGCGGGCGCCTGGACGGCCGACGAGACCGCCGACTTCATGCTGGAGCGCCTCGCCGCCGGCGACTTCTACATCCTCTGCCCCGACAACGACGTGCCGCGCGCCCTCGACGAACGCCGCATCCTCTGGGCCGCCGGCGACATCGTCGAGAACCGCCCGCCCCTGTCGCGCTGGCACCCGGACTATGCCGAGGCGTTCAAGGCATTCGCGGCGAAGACGGATCGTTGACCCCGGGAGACCCCATGTCCCTCACAATCCGCCCGATCGCCGCTTCCGACCGCACCGGGTGGGACCCGTTGTGGGCGGGCTATCTCGTCTTCTACGAGGAGGACCTTCCCCCGCACATCACCGAGGAGACGTGGCGGCGGCTCATCGATCCGGCGGTGGACCCGCACGGGCTGGTGGCGGTCGATGCGGACGGGCGGCTCGTCGGCTTCGCGCACTACCTGTTCCATCGTTCCACCTGGGCGATCGGGCCCTACTGCTATCTGGAGGACCTGTTCGTCGCCTCCGACGTGCGCGGCGGCGGGGTCGGCAAGGCGCTGATCGAGGCGACCTATGCCGCCGCCGACGCGGCCGGCGCCGAAGCGACCTACTGGATGACGCAGCACTTCAACGAGAAGGGCCGCCGCCTCTACGACCACGTCGGCAAGCTGACGCCGTTCATCAAATATCAGCGGCCGTAGAGGCATTGCTTCAGCCCGCGGCGACTGACGCCCCCCTGAACAGCGGGGACGGCGCGGAAGGCCGCGTTGCGAATCATCCCCGGCCCCGCCACCCTGCCCGCCCATGAACGCGTTGCCGCTCTTCCCCGACCTCGTGCCGGACGTGCCCGACCCCGCCCTCGACCGGGCGGCGCGCAAGGCGTTCGGCGGACCGGTCTGCGGGGTCGACGAGGCCGGACGCGGGCCCTGGGCCGGGCCGGTGGTGGTGGCGGCCGTGGTCTTCCACGGCAAGCGGCCGCCGGAGGGGCTCGGCGATTCCAAGGTTCTGACGGCGGAGGCGCGCGAGCGGCTGTTTTCCGCGATCCTCGACGTGGCGGACGTCTCGGTGGTGCTCGCCTCGCCCGGCCGCATCGACGCCATGAATATCCGCGGCGCGACGCTGTGGGCGATGGCACGCGCCGTCGCGGGCTTGTCCGACCGGCCGGCGGGCGCGCTGGTCGACGGGCGCGACGTGCCGCCGGGGCTCTCCTGCGAGGGCCGCGCGCTGGTCCGCGGCGACGCCCGCTCGCCTTCGATCGCGGCTGCCTCGATCGTCGCCAAGGTGACGCGCGACCGGCTGATGACGGCGCTCGCCGGCTCCGTGCCCGGCTACGGCTTCGAGCGCCACAAGGGCTACGGCACCGCCGAACACGCCGCCGCCCTCGCGGAGCTCGGCGTCTGCATCCATCACCGCCGCTCGTTCGAGCCGGTGCGGGCGCGGCTCGCGCTCGGCTGATGCGAAAGCGGGCCGCGGTCACCCGCAGCCCGTTCCGTCGTCCGCCGGCCGGTTGTCCAGGCCGGGTTGCGCGTTACAGCTTGCGGCACTGGTCTTCCTTGTTGCCCTGCACGGTGTTGCCGCCGCCGACCGGGGCCGGTGCGTTCTCCTTGCACTGCAGGTTGCCGTCGACGACGTTCGCCTCGACGGTGACGCCGCCGGTGTTCTGAAAGGCCTGCACGTCGGCGCCGACGGTGTTGCCGACGACCTTCATCGCGCCCTTGTTCTGCTCGAGCTGGATCGAGCCGTCGACCGTGCTCGATTCGACCATCGCGGCGCCGCCCTGCTTCACCTGCACCGAGCCGCCGACGCGCGAGGCGCGGCGCACCGTCACCGCCTTGGCGCCCTCGGCCTGGACGTTGCCGATCACCACCACCCGCGCGGCGACCAGGGTGGCGCCGGTCTCGACGACGATCGACCCCTTCACGCGGGTGCCGTCGAGCTTGCAGGTGGCCTTCGAGGGCACCTTCAGATTGTCGACCGTCACCTTGCCGAGCGACGAGCGGCAGATCCGCTCCTCGGCGCTGGTGGGCGTGGCGGCGGCGAGCGCCATCGGCACGGCTAAGGCGGCGAAAACCGCGGCGGACATGAACTTCGACATCTGCGTCTCCTGATTTCCGGACCCGGCGCCTCGGCGCCGGTCACCCCACGACATCGACCGTCGCCGCGAGGCTCAGACCGGTCGCCGAAGGGCGGGCCGGCGCCGTCTCGGGGCGCACAGGGGAAGAACGCGAGGGGGGCCGGCTTATTCCGCGGAGTCGCAGAAAAATGCGCGTGGAGGGATGTCGGCGGTGGGCCCGTCGCGCGCCGAAGGGTGCCGGAAACGACGAAGGCCGCCCCGTTGCCGGAGCGGCCTTCGCAAAATCTGTCCGGCGCGCCGCGCGGGCGGCGCGGGGGCCTCAGTTGAGGCGGGCCTTCACCGTGGCGATGCCCTCGTCGAGGAGGCGACCGGCGACGTCGCCCTTCACCTTGTCCTCGAGGATGACCCGGGCGGCGGCCACCGCCACCTCGGCGGCGCGGGCGCGCACCTCGGCGACGGCCTGGGCCTCGGCCTGGGCGATCTTCGTCTCGGCGGTGGCGGTGCGCCGGGCGATCATCTCGTCCAGCGCCGCGCGGGCGTCGGTGGTCATGCGCTCGGCCTCGACCTTGGCGGTCGACAGGATCGTCTCGGCCTCGGCCTCGGCTTCCTTGCGCTTGCGCTGGTACTCGGCGAGCACGGCCTGCGCTTCCTCGCGCAGGCGACGCGCCTCCTCCAGCTCGCGACGGATGCGGTCGGCGCGGTTGTCGAGGGCGGCCGTGATCTTGGCCGGAACCTTCAGGTAGGCGATCAGCACGAAGAACAGGATGAGGCCGACCAGCGCCCAGAATGTCGCGTCCATGATCAGGCCTCCTGGCGCTTCACGCGGGCGACGGCAGCGGCCGCCTCGGCGGTGTCGACCGTCACCGGCGCGAGCCTTGCCACGACCGCCTCGGCGGCTTCGGTGGCGATGCCGTCGACTTCCGACAGTGCCTTGTCACGGATCGAGCGGATGCGCCCTTCCGCTTCGGCGAGCTTGCCGGCGAGACCGCTCTCCGCCGCCTTGCGCTTCTCGGCCAGATCGGCGTTCACAGCGGCGCGGCGCTCCTCGGCGATGGCCTGCGCCTTGCGGCGGGCCTCGGCGAGCTCCGCCTCGTAGGTCTCGATGACGCGCTCGCTCTCCTCCTTGAGGCGTGAAGCCTCTGCGAGGTCGCCGACGATGCGGTCGCTGCGGTCCTCGAGGATGCCGCCGATGCGCGGCACGACCACCCGGGCCATCAGGTAGTAGAGCAGCCCGAAGGTGATCGCGAGCCAGAACAGCTGCGAGGCGAACGTCGTCGTATCGAACGGCGGGAAGACGACGGCGTGATCACCTGCGTGTTCCACGGCGGCGCCTCCCACGTCGGTCGCCAACTCCTGCATCACTTCGCTTTCGGTCGCCATCGACCTCTCCCGTCCGGGCACCGGGTCCCGACGTGCCAAAGCCACTCTGCACAGCGCAGGCCGCGACCCCACCGCGCCCCGAGGGGGCGGACAGCGGGAGCGCGGCGCGCACCGGGCGACCGATCCGCATCATCGCCCGGTCTCGGGCGCGATGCCGACCGGTCGCGTCGTCCTCGGGCGGTGCCGGCGCGAAGGCCGGCGCCGCCGGGCGCGACGCGATCAGGTGAACAGCAGGATCAGGGCGACGAGCAGCGAGAAGATGCCGAGCGCCTCGGTCACGGCGAAGCCGAAGATCAGGCGGCCGAACTGGCCGTCGGCGGCCGACGGGTTGCGCAGGGCGCCGGCGAGGTAGTTGCCGAAGATGTTACCGAGGCCGACGGCCGCGCCGCCCATGCCGAGACAGGCGATACCGGCGCCGATGGCCTTTGCCGCATCCGCTTCCATGTGTGTGCTCCTTGGTGAAAGGCGGGATGATGAGAACGTGTCGAACGGGACGGGCGACGCCGCCCTGGCCTCAGTGGCCGGGGTGGATCGCGTCGTTGAGGTACATGCAGGTCAGCACGGTGAAGACGTAGGCCTGCAGGAAGGCGACGAGGAACTCGAGCGCTGTCAGCGCCACCGTCATGCCGAGCGGCAGCACGGCGCCAAGCCAGCCGCCGATGCCGAGCCCGCCGAGGGTGACGATGAAGGCGGCGAACACCTTCAGCGTGATGTGGCCGGCGAGCATGTTGGCGAACAGACGGACGGAGAGGCTGATCGGCCGCGACAGGAAGGAGATGATCTCGATCAGCGAGACGAGCGGGATCAGCGCCATCGGCACGCCGCTCGGGATGAAGATGCCGAAGAAGTGGGTGCCGTGCCGCACGAGGCCGACGATCACCACCGTCAGGATCACCAGCATCGCCAGCGCGAACGTCACGATGATGTGGCTCGTCACCGTGAAGAAGTAGGGGAACATGCCCCACAGGTTGGCGAACAGGATGAACATGAACAGCGAAAAGACGAGCGGGAAGAACCGCATGCCCTCGGTTCCTGACGAGCTTCGCAAGGTGTTTGCGACAAACTCGTAGGACATCTCGGCCATCGACTGCCAGCGATTGGGCACGAGGCCGCGACCGGTGGTGGACAGCACGAGGAAGAGGACGACGGAGCCGACCGTCAGCGCCATGAACAGGGCGGAATTGGTGAAAGAGAGATCAACGCCAGCGACGTCGATGTCGACGATGGGTTTGATAACGAACTGGGAGATCGGGTCGTTCGCCACCGTCTAGCCCCTCTGCGCGCGGGCTCGCGCCCGCTCCGTCTCGTTGGCCGGCATCGCCGCCGGAACTCCGGGCCGGCATTTGCCGACCCGCCGTCTGCCGCGGCGTTCCCGCCGTCAGCGCTTCGTCGGATCTCGCCCCGGTGTGGTCGCCCGGCCGGTGACCCTCAGTACGTTGAGGACGCCGGCCGCGAAACCCAGCAGCAGGAAAATCACCAGCCCGATCGGCGAGATACCGAAGAACCAGTCGACGATCCAGCCGATACCGCCACCGACGATGACGCCGGCGATGAACTCGGAACTGACCCGCACCGCCTGCCCCCACCCCGACGAGGCCGTCGAGGCGGAAGAAGCCGGCTCGTCCTTCGCGCCGGGCCGATCGAGCGATCGGCCGAGGCGCTGCAGACGGTCCGCCAGGGCGCGATCGTCTTCCGGACGCCCATTTCCGTGCTCACCGCCCGGCCCCGAGGGGCCTCGTCCGCCAGAGCCGCGATCGGACATCGCGTCCAGCCTCCTGAAAGCGGCCACCCGGATGGCTCCGGGAGGCATCGCAGCACGTCTTGGCGTGTCGCGCAGAAACGGGCCTCGCGGGGCCGACCACCCCTGAAACCGGGCGCACAATAGTCAGGCGCCGGAGCCGCTGTCAAGGAATCCCCGGAAGGCCACAAAGCTTTGAAAGATAATAAGTTTCGGTCGTGGCGCGGGGTTGCGACAATCGGCCCGCCGGGCCTGCGGCGCTCAGCCGGCCTGACGAAACTCCTCCGCCGTCTCCAGGCTCACCGACACCACCTGGGAGACGCCGCGCTCGGCCATCGTCACGCCGAACAGCCGGTTCATCCGCGCCATCGTGATCGGATTGTGGGTGACGATGAGGAAGCGGGTGTCGGTGCGCTTCGTCATTTCGGCGACGAGATCGCAGAAACGCTCGACATTGGCGTCGTCGAGCGGGGCGTCGACCTCATCGAGCACGCAGATCGGCGCCGGGTTGGTGAGGAAGACCGCGAAGATCAGCGCCATCGTCGTCAGCGCCTGTTCGCCACCCGACAGCAGCGTCAGCGTCTGCGGCTTCTTGCCGGGCGGGCGCGCGATGATCTCGAGACCGGCCTCCAGCGGGTCGTCCGAATCGACCAGTGCCAATTCGCCCTCACCACCGTCGAAGAGGTGGCGGAACAGCGAGCGGAAGTGGCCGTCGACGACGGTGAAGGCGGCGAGCAGGCGCTGGCGCGCCTCGCCGTTCAGCGTCTGGATCGCCTGGCGGAGGCGGCGAATCGCCTCGACGAGCTCGTCGCGCTCGGAGACCAGGGTGTCGCGGCGGGTTTCGGCCTCCACGACCTCCTCCTCCGCCCGCAGGTTGACGCCGCCGAGCCGTTCGCGCTCGAGCTTCAGCCGCTCGAGGCGGGCTTCGAGGCCGGCCGGTTCCGGTAGCGGCGCCGCGGGTGCGAAGCCGGCGACCGTCGCCGCCTCTTCCGGCGGGGCGTCGAGGGCCTCGCCGATCGCCGCCTCGATCTCGGCGCGGCGCTGGAGGGCGGCTTCGCGCCGCTCCTCGGCGCGGCCGCGCAGTTCGCGCGCCGCCGACAGGGCCTCCAGCGCATCGCGTGCGGCCCGGTCGGCGACGGCGAGCGCTGCCTCCCCGGCGGTGCGGGCCTCCGTGGCGGCCGACGCCGTGGCCTCGGCTGTGGCGATCTCCTCGACCAGCGCGCGGCGGCGGCGGCCGATCTCGACGGGGGCGTCGGCAAGCGCCGCCTGCTCGGTGACGATCGCCGCCCGGCGGTCGGCGAGCTGGGTGCGGTGGGCGGTCGCCGCGGCGACGCGCTCGCCGGCGGTCTCGCGCTCGGCGACGATCTGGCGGCGGCGGCGGCCGCGCAGCTCGGCCTCGCGGGCATGGGTGGCGGCGGCGGCGCGCGCCTCGCCGGCGGCGGCACGGCGCTCCGCCACGACGGCGCGGCGCTCGGCGATGACGGTGTCCTCGGAGCCAGCGACCGGAGCGTCGGCGAGGGCCTGACGGGCGGCGGCGTGCGCCGTCGCGGCTGCCTCTCGATCGGCGGCGCGACGGTCCGCGAGGTCGGCGAGCGAGCGTGCCTTGGCGTCGACCTCGGCTAGGCGGCGCTCGGCCTTGGCGAGGCCGTCGCGGGCGCGGGCGACGTCGGCCTGGCGGGCGCGGACGGCCTCGCGCGCCGCCCGCTCGGCAGCGCCGGTGGGGCCTACGGCGGCCTGGGCGTCCGCGTGGGTGGCCCGAGCCGCCTCGGCGGCAGTGCGCGCGGTGGCAGCGGCGGCCTCGACCTCGGCGAGGCGATTGCGCTCGGCGAGGCGCTGGGCGGCGGCGGTCGGGGCATCTGCGGCGGCGACGAAGCCGTCCCAGCGCCACAGGTCGCCGGCCCGGCTGACGAGGCGCTGGCCGGGCTTCAGCAGCGGCCGCAGCGCTGCTGTCTCGGCGGGCTCGACGAGGCCGATCTGGGCGAGGCGGCGGGCGAGCGCCAGCGGCACGCGGACATGGGCAGAGAGCGGCGCGACGCCCGAGGGTAGCGGCGGATCGCCCGCAGCCTCCGCACCCTCCCAGCGCGACGCCGCGCGCGGGTCGAGCGAGGCCTCGAGGTCGTCGCCCAAAGCAGCGGCGAGGGCGCGCTCGTAGCCGCGGTCGGCGGAGACGGCGTCGAGCACCGGCGCGTGGCCGCCGGGGGTGGCGGCGGCGAGCACGCGGGCGAGCGCCTTCGCCTCGGCCTCGAGCCGGGCGAGAGCGGTGTCCGCCGCCTGAGCCGGAGCGCGGGCTGCGGCCTCGCGCTCGCGGGCGCCGGTTGCGGCGGCTTCGGCGGCGGCGAGCGCCGCCTCGGCCTCGGTCTGGGCGGTCTCGGCAGCAGCCAGCGCGGCGCGCAGCGGCTCGCAGCCGGCACCGGCGCGGGTCGCCTCGACCGCGGCGCGTTCGCGGGACAGGGTTTCGAGCTCGCGGTCGAGGCCGGCGAGACGGGCGGCGGCCTCACGCTCGCCGCGCTCCAGCGCCGCACGACGGGCACTCGCATCGGCGGCGCGCCGGGTCGCCTCCGCCAGCGCCGATTCGGCCTCCGCGAGCGCGGCTTCAGCGGCCGTCTGCTCGGCCGCCAGCGCGACCGAGCGCGCCTCGACGGCCGCGTCTTCGGCGGCGAGCGCGGCGTCCTCCTCGTCGAGGGCGGTGAGACGGGCGCGCGCCTCGTCGCCGACGGCGGCGGCGCGCACCGCGTCGACCTCCACCTCGGCGGCACGGCGCTCGAGCTCGGCGATCCGCTGGACCGTGCGCTTCTCTTCCGCCGCGAGCGCCTCGGCGGCGAGGCGCAGGCGCTGCAGGGCGGCGGTGGCGGACGCCTCGCGCTCGCGCACCGGCGGCATCGCCGCGGCCGCAACCGCCTGGTCACGGGCGGCGTCCGACTGCACCGCGGCGCGCGTCTCGACCGCGGCTGCCGCGGCGGCGAGCGCCTCGTCGGCATCGGTGACGGCGGCGCGGGCTGCGATCCACTTGAGGTAATGCAGCCCCGCCTCGACCTTGCGGATCTCGCCGGAGAGGTTGCGGTAGCGCGAGGCCTGGCGGGCCTGGCGGCGCAGGCCGTCGAGGCGACCCTCGATCTCGGTGATGACGTCCTCGACGCGGGCGAGGTTCTGCTCGGCGGCGCGCAGCCGCAGCTCCGCCTCGTGGCGGCGCGAGTGCAGGCCGGTGATGCCGGCCGCCTCCTCGAGGATGCCGCGGCGCTGGGCGGGCTTCGCCGCGATCAGCTCGCCGATCTGGCCCTGCCGCACCAGCGCCGGCGAGCGGGCGCCGGTGGAGGCATCGGCGAACAGCAGCTGCACGTCGCGGGCACGGACGTCGCGGCCGTTGACGCGGTAGACCGAGCCCGCCTCGCGTTCGATGCGGCGCGTCACCTCCAGCGTGTCGGCGTCGTTGAAGCCGGCGGGAGCGGTGCGGTCGGCGTTGTCGAGGACGAGGGTGACTTCCGCGCGGTCGCGCGCCGGGCGGCGCGTCGACCCGGAGAAGATGACGTCGTCCATGCCGGAGGCGCGCAGGCTCTTCGACGAGCTCTCGCCCATCACCCAGCGCAGCGCCTCGACGAGGTTGGACTTGCCGCAGCCATTGGGGCCGACCACGCCGGTCATGCCGGTCTCGATCGGCACGTCCGTCGGCTCGACGAAGGTCTTGAAGCCGGCGATGCGGAGCTTGACGAACTTCAAGGTCGGCCCCCCGGGAGGGTCGGGGCCGACGGACCGGCGGCGCGCACGCCTGCGCGCGCGCCGCCGGACTTCGGAAGGCGCGGCTCGCTAGGGCAGCATGGGCTCCAGGATCGCGTCGAACTCGCCAATCGTCTTGGCCCCGCGGACCACCTGACCGTTGACGAAGAAGGTCGGGGTCGAATCGACACCGAACTGCGCGCCACGGTCCTTGACGCCGTTCACTCCGTCGAGGAGCTCCTGATTCGTCAAGCAGGCCTCGAAGCTCTCCTGTGTGAAACCGGCCTGCTTCGACAGGTTCAGGAGGGCAGCCACCGGATCGTCGGTGCGCGTCCAGTCGGCCTGCTTCTCGAAGAACAGGTCGACCATGCCGAAATATTTGCCGTCACCGGCGCAACGCGACAGCATGAAGGCGGCGGCGGCGAGCGGATCGAGCGGGAACTCGCGCATGATGAAGCGCACCTTCCCGGTGTCGATGTATTTCTCCTTCAGCGCCGGATAGGTCTGCATGTGGAAGGCGGCGCAGTGGCCGCAGGTGAGCGATGCGTACTCGATGATCGTCACCGGCGCGTCGGCCGAACCGATCGCCTCGTCGCCCAGTGGCCCGGCCTCGGTGAGGGCCGCCATATCGACGGTCTGCGCCCATGCGGGCAGCGGCGCCAGTCCGAAGCCGGCGACGGCCGACAGTGCGACGGCACCGCCGATGACCTCTCTGCGGGTCAGTCTCAAGTGGGAACTCCTCGATGCGCAGGGGAAAAGGGGGGCTTCACCCTCGCCGTGGACGAGGATGGAACCGCAGGATTGGGGCGAACATGGGGACCGGCCGGAGCGGGTCCAGAGGACAAGACCGCGCGCCCGAGCCGCTCGACCGCCTGCCGGAGCCCGCCATTGGCGATGCCGCCGGCCCTCGCGGCCAATGCGGCAGCCTCGTCGGGGGCGAGCGGACGCGTGCGCCGGCGGACCGGCGGGGGCGGCGGCGGGCGGAAATTCTGCTCGACGCGAATGCGGGCGATCGCCCGCCAGCCGAGGAAGGCGTTGAGGCGCTCGACGAGTTGCGGGCCGGCGTGGGTGAGGATGAGGGCGGTCGGACCGTCGGCGGAAACCATGAGGGTCGCCGGTTCGCCCTCCCCCGCCTCACCGCGCCGACGCGGCCAGACGAGCTTCTCGGGCCGCGAGCCTTCCGCCACCTCGGCGCCGACGAGTTCCGGCCAGAGCGTCACCAGCTCCGAGGACGCGAAGCCGCGCCGGCGGCAGGCCGGGTCGATGGCGCGGCCGACGAGGTCGGCGATCGGGCGGGGCTCGCGCCGCATCCGCCGGTGTCCTTTCACGTCACGGCGCCATCCGCGGCGTCGCAAGAGAGCGCCGAGCCCCCGCGGTCCGGCTGGTGCAGTGTCGCGCAGGTGCGGCGGGGGACGCAAGCGCTGCGGTGCAAACACAGACCCGAGGCCAACCGGAAGCAGTGCTCACTCCGGGAACAGCAGCCAGTCGCGGTCGCGTGCCCCGTGCAGCACATGCAGCCCCTGCACGGTTTCATCCTCGATTCCAAAGCCGGTGTGGATGGCCCGCCGGTGCGCTATCGAAGCGGCGGGAAGGTCCACTATCTTGGCGCCATGCTCATGCAGGCTCCCACGACCCCTCAGACATCACCCCTCCCGGCCCCTCGCGCTGCCGACCTGCTCGCCTGGTACGACCGGCATGCGCGGCGGCTGCCGTGGCGGGCAGGACCGGCCGAGCGGCGGCAGGGCGCGCGGCCGGATCCCTACCGGGTGTGGCTGTCGGAGGTGATGCTGCAGCAGACCACGGTGGCCGCCGTGAAGGGCTACTTCGAGGCCTTCACCGCACGCTGGCCGACGGTCGGCGACCTCGCGGCGGCCGACGAGGGCGACGTGATGAAGGCGTGGGCGGGCCTCGGCTACTACGCCCGCGCCCGCAACCTGAAGCGCTGCGCCGAAGTGGTGGCGGCCGACCACGGCGGCCGCTTTCCCGGCGAGGAAGCTGGCCTCTCGGCGCTTCCCGGCATCGGCGCCTATACGTCGGCGGCGATCGCGGCGATCGCCTTCGACCAGCCGGCAGCCGTCGTCGACGGCAATGTCGAGCGGGTGTTCACGCGGCTCTACGCGATCGAGACGCCGCTGCCGGCGGCGAAGGCACTGGTGCGCGAGCGCGTCGCAGCACTGGTGCCGGCGGACCGGCCGGGCGAGTTCGCCGAGGCGACGATGGACCTCGGCGCGACGATCTGCACGCCGAAGCGGCCGGCCTGCAGCCTCTGCCCGTGGAGCGAGGCCTGCCGGGCGCGGGCCGCGGGCACGCAGGAGCTCTATCCGCTGAAGGCCGCCAAGACGGCGCGGCCGGTGCGGCGCGGCGCCGCCTTCGTCGCGGTACGCACCGACGGTGCCGTGCTGGTGCGACGTCGCCCGCCGCGCGGCCTGCTCGGCGGCATGACCGAGGTCCCCGGCAGCGAATGGCGGGCGGAGCCCCCGGAGAATCCGGCCTCGCACGCCCCGCTCGCCGCCGAGTGGCGACGGTTGCCGGCGCCGGTGGCGCACACTTTCACGCACTTCCACCTGGAGCTCGACGTGTGGCGCGCCAGCGTGCCGACGGCGACGGCCGCACCGGCCGGAATGTGGTGGTCGGCGGCGGCCGACATCGACGGCGAGGCGCTGCCCTCGCTCTTCCGCAAGGTCGTCGCCGGGGCGCTCGAGGCACCGGTATCGACCGGCCGGCCGCGGAAGCGCTGACGCCGCGCTACCCCAATAGTGGCGTAGCAGCCGTCAGTCGAAGGTGAACCACTTCATCAGGTCGGTCGCCTGGCGTCGGGACAGGGCGTCGTCCGCCCCCGTCTTGACGTCGACGATGAGCAGCATCGTCTTCGCATCGATGACGAAGGTCTGGTCGTACATGCCGTACTGCTTGCCGTCCGGCATATTCATTCCGTAAATCAGATCGGCGAACAGGAAGTCGATCTTGCCGGTGGTGAACTTCCGCGGCTGCATCGTCATCTCGAAGCCGATCGTATTCGACCTCTTCAAGCCGATGACGTTGTCGAGAACCCAGCGGGCGCGGTCGAAGGTGTCGCCCTCGCCACGCTGCGTCGCGAAGATGCTGATGCTCGGCGACATCGAGGCGTCCGGTGCGGGCCGCGTGAACTCGATGACCGGCATGTAGTCGCCGTACTTCAGGTCCATCAGCGCGATCTCGGTGTGGAAGTTCGCGCGCGGGTCCGGCACCCGCTGGCCGGCCACCGTGTAGACCCCCCACCCCGGCGGCGCTTCGAAGGTGAATTTCAGACCGGGAAAGCGATGGGTGGTCGTGGCAGCCGCCGGGGCGACCGCCGACAGGCCCGCGACGACGGCGACCAGGAGCCCGACCGCGGCTATTGCCAGCCGGCGGCCGGCGGCGTGCAAGAGGCCCGGCCGGCCTGCCGGCACGACGCCGCAGATATTCACTTCACCCATCTGCACGCGCCCCTTTGTGAACCTCGAATCCGAGGGATAGCATGGCGGTCACTGCGCCGGAATCGCGGCGGCGCGGTGGCGACGCGGCCTAGCGACCGCCCGCAGCAGAAGCGCAGCAGCGCCGGCGCGCGATCGGGGGAGGCTGCCATCGATATGTCGGCACCGAGCGGCGCCATCGCCGCGGCAGCGCTCGTCCTCGCCTTGACGGCAATCGGCCTTGCCGGTGGCTTGGCCGCTTCGGCGCAGGACGCTGGCACGGCGGCGCCGCGCGACGGCTGGTTCACCGCCGCCCAGGCGACGAGCGGCCAGCAGCTCTTCAACAACTACTGCGCCGAGTGCCACCGCCCGGACCTCACCGGCGCCGACGGCCCGGCGCTGAAGGGCCCGGCGTTCCTGAAGACATTCGGCGGACAGCCGCTGTCGGACCTCTACGGCGTCGAGCACACGACGATGCCGGCCGTGAACCCCGGCTCGCTGCCAGCGTCGACGCTGCTGCCGATCACCGCCTTCATCCTGCAGCAGAACGGCTTTCCGGCGGGCGAGGTGCCCCTCGACGAGACGGCGCTGATGCGGACGCTGCCGGCGGCGCCGTAGGCGCGACGGCGGCCGGCCTCAGGCGCCGCTGGCAAACGCCGCGCGGATGCGCTCGCGCAGCGCGTCGATCGGCTGCGGGCCGGCACCCTGGTCGAGGTGCCAGAAGGTCCAGCCGTTGCACGCCTCGAGGCCCTGCACGAGAGCGCCGACCTTGTGGATCGAGCCGACGTGGGCGCCCGATTCGAGGCAGCCGTCGGCACGCACCAGGGCGCGGTGGCGGCGGCGGGAATCGGTGACTTCCGTTCCCGGGGCGACGAGGCCGGCCTCCAGCAACGCCCCGAACGGCACGCGCGGCGCGCCGCGCTTGCCGGCGAGCGTTTCCAGCGCCCCGTCGGGGGCCGGCTCGACGGCGGCGATGCGGGCGCGGGCAGCGGCCGCATAGCCCTCGTCGCGCTCGATGCCGATGAAGCGGCGGCCGAGCTTGCGGGCGGCGGCGCCGGTGGTGCCGGAGCCGAAGAACGGGTCGAGGACGACGTCGCCGGGCTTCGTCGAGGCGAGCAGCACGCGGTAGAGCAACGCCTCCGGCTTCTGGGTCGGGTGCAGCTTGCTCCCCTCTCCGTCGCGCAGGCGCTCGCCGCCGGAGCAGATCGGCAAGTTCCAGTCGGAGCGCATCTGCAGATCGTCGTTGAAGGCCTTCAGCGCGTGATAGTTGAAGGTGTAGCCCTTCTCGTCGCGGTCGCGCGCCGCCCAGATCAGCGTCTCGTGGGCGTTGGCGAAGCGGCGGCCGCGGAAGTTCGGCATCGGGTTCGACTTCACCCAGACGACGTCGTTCAGCACCCAGTAGCCGAGGTCCTGCAGGCTCGTGCCGACGCGGAAGATGTTGTGGTAGGAGCCGATCACCCACAGCGTGCCGTTGGGCTTCAGGAGCCGGCGGGCGGCGGCGAGCCAGCGGCGGGTGAACGTGTCGTAGGTGGCGAACGAGTCGAAGCGGTCCCAGTCGTCGTCGACGGCGTCAACGCGGGACTGGTCGGGCCGGTGGAGCGCGCCTTCGAGCTGCAGGTTGTAGGGCGGATCGGCGAAGACGACGTCGACGGAGCCGGCCGGCAGGCTCTCCATCACGGCGATCGAATCGCCGACCAGCACCTCGTCGAGCGGCAGGCGCGCGGTGTCGCCGCCGATCGCGACGCGGGCGGAGCTGGTCCGGCGCGGCCGTCGGCCGACGTCCTCGCCGACCCCGCGATCGACTACACGAACGGTTGCGGCAATCGGGCTCATCGGTGAGCGGCTCCCCTCCAGCGATCGGACTGGGAGCCTCGCGAACCGGCGTGAAGTCGAGGTTAAGCGGCAGGCTTAACGAAACAATTATATCAGCCTGTGCAACGGCTTGTTTACCATGGCGGAAGCTTCCCGTGAGGGCTGGACGGGCCCCTGGGTGGCGCCGTGGCGCGCGGGCCGGTGCGCGCTGCCGACTGGTCCGGTGACCGGACCAGTCGGCCGTAACCCGGAACGCGAAGCGGGGCGTCGTTGCCGACGCCCCGCGAAGCTAGTGCGCATCGCGACGCAGAACCTTCAAGCGACGCGCAGGCAGAGAGTGGCGCGTTATCGTAAAGGTCAGGTTAAGGCGGAGAGGGCCGCGTCTTCAGCCGCCGTGCGGCCGGCCGGGCTCGGCGGCGTCGACGAGGCGCAGCACGACCTTGCGGCCGCCGCCCCAGACATCGATGCCGAGGGTTCCGGCGACGTGGCGGACGCTGCCGCGGGCGGCGAGCAGGGCGCGGCCGAGCGGCGCCTCGGCGGCGCGGAAGGCGATCGCCTCCAGCCGCGCGCCGTCGCCACCGGCGATCGTCACCTTGACGTGGCTGCCGCCGACGACGAGGGCGTCGACGATGCGGTGGCCGGCAAAGGCGAACACCGGCTCCGGGCAGCCGGCGCCGAACGGCCCGGCCTTCTCGATCATCTCGACGAGTTCCGGCGAGGCGGCGGCGGCCGACAGCGGTGCGTCGATGGAAAGCCCGGCGCGGGCGCGAGCGGCTTCGACGGCGGGGCCGAGGCGCTCGCACAGGAAGGCGCGCAGGCCGTCGATGCGGTCGGCGGCGACGGTGAGGCCAGCAGCCATGGCGTGGCCGCCGCCCTTGGCGAGGTGGCCGGCCTCGACGGCGGCTGTAACGGCGGCGCCGAGGTCGACGCCGGAGATCGAGCGGCCGGAGCCGGCGCCGTTCTCGCCGGAGATCGCGATCGCCGGGCGACCGGTGCGCTCCTTCAGGCGGGCGGCGACGAGGCCGACGACGCCCGGATGCCAGCGCGCGCCCGCGACCACGACGACCGGATCGTCACCGAGCGTCAGCGTCATGGCGTCGGCCTCGGCGAGCGCCTCGGCCTCGACGTCCTGGCGGATGCGGTTGAGGGTGTCGAGGTCGGCGGCGATTCGGCCGGCCTCGACCGGATCGTCGGTCGCAAGCAGACGGGCGCCGAGGCCCGAGTCGCCGATGCGCCCCCCGGCGTTGATGCGCGGGCCGAGCAGGAAGCCGAGATGCCAGGCGGCCGGCGGGCCGCTGAGGCGGGCTGCGTCGGCGAGCGCCGCGAGGCCAGGGTTGGCGCGCAGCCGCATCACCGCCAGCCCACGCGAGACGTAGGCGCGGTTGAGGCCGGTGAGCGGGACGACGTCGCAGACGGTACCGAGGGCGACGAGGTCGAGCAGGGCGAGGAGGTCCGGCTCGCGGCCGCCGGCGAAGCGGCCGCGGCGGCGCAGTTCGCGGTTGAGGGCGACGACGGCGAGGAAGGTGACGCCGGCGGCGCAGAGGTGGCCGAGGCCGGAGAGGTCGTCCTGGCGGTTCGGATTGACCAGCGCCACCGTCGGCGGCAGCACGGTCGGCGCCGGGTGGTGGTCGAGGACGACGACGTCGAGGCCGAGGGAGGCGGCGTGGGCGAGCGCGGCGTGGCTGGACGTGCCGCAATCGACCGCGACGATGAGGCGGGCGCCGGCCTCCGCCAGCGTGTCGACGGCGACGAGGCCGACGCCGTAGCCCTCGGCGACACGGTCCGGCACGTGCACGCGCGGGCGGCGGCCGAGGAGGCCGAGATAGCGGTCGAGGATCGCCGCGGAAGAAGCGCCATCGACGTCGTAGTCGGCGACGATGCCGACGGGTTCCCCGCGCTCGACCGCGTCGGCGAGGCGGGCGGCCGCGCGGTCCATGTCGGTGAGGATGGAGGGGTCCGGCAGGGCGGTGCGCAGGCTCGGGGCGAGGAACGCCTCGACGGCGTCGACGCCGATGCCGCGGCCGGCGACGACGCGGGCGACGACGTCCGGCAGGCCGTGGCGCTGGGCGATGGCGAGCGCGGTCGCCTCGCCGGCGGCATCGAGGCGCGGCCGCCAGCTCTTTCCTGTCACCGAAGCGGCGACGTCGAACAGCGGCCGCTCGTCGTCCGTGCGGTGGGGGCCACCGGCCCCCGCCCGATCCTTTATCGCCGCGATCGCGTCCATCCCCGACGGGAGCCGGCCGCGGCGCGATTCGTCAATCGTTCTCGAACTTCGAGAAGTCGAGATGGGTCGACTTGATGAAGCGGACGGTGCCGGTGGATGAGCGCATCACCACCGTGTGCGTCTCGATGCGATCGCGCTTGAAGGCGACGCCGTCGAGGAAGTTGCCGTCGGTGACGCCGGTGGCGGCGAAGAAGACGTCGCCGGAGGCCATCTCCGTGAGGTCGTACTTCTTGTTCGGCTCCAGCACGCCCATCCGCTTGGCGCGGGCGCGCTTCTCCTCGGTGTCGAGGATCAGCCGGCCCTGCATCTGGCCGCCGATGCAGCGCAGCGCCGCCGCCGCCAGCACGCCCTCGGGCGCGCCGCCGATGCCGATGTAGATGTCGATGCCGGTCTCGTCCGGATCGGTGGTGTGGATGACGCCGGCGACGTCGCCGTCGCCGATCAGGCGGATGGCGGCGCCCGTGGCGCGCACCGCCTCGATCAGCGCCTCGTGGCGCGTGCGGTCCATGATGCAGGCGGTGATCTCGCCGACCGGCACGCCCTTCGCCTTGGCGAGCGCGGCGATGTTCTCGGCCGGCGACGCGTCGAGATCGACGAGGCCGGGCGGGTAGCCGGGGCCGATGGCGATCTTGTCCATGTAGACGTCGGGGGCGTTGAGGAGACCGCCGCCCTCCGACAGGGCCAGCACGGCGAGCGAGTTCGGCAGGTTCTTGGCGCAGATCGTCGTGCCCTCGAGCGGGTCGAGGGCGATGTCGACCTTCGGGCCCTCGCCGGTGCCGACGGCCTCGCCGATGTAGAGCATCGGCGCCTCGTCGCGCTCGCCCTCGCCGATGACGACGGTGCCCTTGATCGGCAGGCGGTTGAGCTCGCGGCGCATGGCGTCGACGGCGGCCTGGTCGGCGGCCTTCTCGTCGCCGCGTCCGCGCAGACGCGCCGCCGCCACCGCCGCCCGCTCGGTCACCCGGACCACCTCGAGCGTGAGCATGCGATCCAGCACCGCTGACGTCCGCCCCTTGTCGCCCTTCGCCATCGCTTCACCTCTGGAATTGTCTTTGGGTCGAAAACTTCTGCGGCGGCCGGACGGGTCAGGCCAGCTTCTCGATGCGGATCATGCGCGGCACGCCTGCGACGACCTCCGAGGCCGCCACGGCCTTGAGGGCGTCGCGCATGGCCGCCTCGGTCGTCTCATAGGTGATCATCATGATCGGTTGTGTGTCGGACGGAACGGCCGAGCCGGGGGCATCCGCCTTCGGGGCACGCCGCCGCTGCACGATCGATTCGAGCGAGATGCCGTGCTCGCCCATGTGGGCGGCGACCGTGGCGAAGGCGCCTGGCCGGTCGCGGACCAGCAGGCGGACATAGTAGCCACCGGCGTGGGCGCGCATCTGTGCGGGACGATAGGGCACGAGCCGGTTCGCCTTGCGGCCGAAGGCCGGCAGCGACCGGCCGGCGGCGACATCGGCGATGTCGCCCACGACAGAAGATGCCGTCGCCGCCCCGCCGGCACCGGGGCCGACGAGCACGATCTCGCCGACGGCGTCGGCATCGACCGCCACCGCGTTCAGCACCCCGTCGATGCGGGCGATGGCGGACGACTTCGGCACCATCGTCGGGTGGACGCGCTGCTCGATGCCGGTCTCGGTGCGGCTCGCGACGCCGAGCAGCTTGATGCGATAGCCGAGTTCGTCGGCGGCCTCGATGTCGGCCGGCGTGATCGACGAGATGCCCTCGATGTGGATGGCGCCGGCATCGACCTCGGTGCCGAAGGCGAGCGCGGTGAGGATCGCGAGCTTGTGGGCGGTGTCGAAGCCCTCGACGTCGAAGGTCGGGTCAGCCTCCGCATAGCCGAGCCGCTGTGCCTCGGCGAGGCACTGGGCGAAGTCGAGCCCCTCCTTCTCCATCCGCGTCAGGATGTAGTTGCAGGTGCCGTTGAGGATGCCATAGACGCGGCTCACCGCGTTGCCGGCGAGCGCCTCACGCAGCGTGCGGACGATCGGGATGCCGCCGGCCACCGCCGCCTCGAAGCCGAGGCTGACGCCGGCCGCGTCGGCGAGGCGGGCGAGCTCGTTGCCGTGGGCGGCGAGCAGCGCCTTGTTGGCGGTGACGACCGGCAGGCCGCGAGCGAGCGCCGCCCGGACGGCGGCGGCCGCCGCCCCACCCTCTCCACCAATGAGCTCGACGAAGACGTCGATATCGGCCTCGGCGGCGAGTGCGGCGGGATCGTCGTACCAGGCGAGACCGGAGAGATCGACGCCGCGGTCCCGGCTTCGGTCGCGGGCGGAGACGGCCGTCAGCACGATCGGCCGGCCGCAGCGGTCGACCAGTGCCTCGGCATGGCGCTGCAACAGCGCGACCGTCGCCGCGCCGACCGTTCCGAGCCCGGCGAGGCCCACTTTCAGTGGCTTTTCCATGGGGTGTCGAATCCGCGGATCGTGTCGGCTCGGCCGATCCGGCGCACCGTCGCCGCGCCCTCGGGGGACCGGGCGCGGACGCGGGAGTGCTCGGCGGCGGGTGGCGGAGCGCGGCGCCAGCCTAGACGGTCAGCGCCTCGCCCCGATCGGGATGACGTTGTGCAATGTTTCCCCCGCCGTTTCAAGGAACCGGCGGACGCCGCGAGCGGCCTGGCGGATGCGCTGCTCGTTCTCGACCAGCGCGATGCGGACGTGGCCGTCGCCGTGCTCGCCGAAGCCGATGCCGGGGGAGACGGCGACGTCGGCCTTCTCCAGCACGAGCTTGGAGAACTCCAGGCTGCCGAGGTCGCGGAAGCGCTCGGGGATCGGCACCCAGGCGAACATCGAGGCACCGGGGGCCGGCACCGCCCAACCCGCCTTCTCAAAGCTGTCGACCAGCACGTCGCGGCGGCGGCGGTAGATCTCGCGAACCTCCTGGATCGGCTCGTCGCCGGCGTTGAGCGCCGCGGTGGCCGCGACCTGGATCGGCGTGAAGGCGCCATAGTCGAGATAGGACTTCACCCGCGCCAGGGCGGCGATCAGCCGCTCGTTGCCGACGGCAAAGCCGATGCGCCAGCCCGGCATCGAGAAGGTCTTCGACATCGAGGTGAACTCGACGGCGACGTCCATCGCGCCGGGCACCTGCAGCACCGAGGGCGGCGGCACGCCGTCGAAATAGATCTCGGAATAGGCAAGGTCGGAGAGCACGAAGATCCCGTGCTTCTTCGCGAAGGCGACGACGTCGCGGTAGAACTCGAGGTCGGCGACGATCGCCGTCGGGTTCGCCGGGTAGCACAGCACCACGGCGAGCGGCGATGGGATCGAGTGGACGACGGCCCGCTCGAGGGCGTGGAAGAACTCCGGCCCCGGCTCCGCCGGCACCGAACGGATCGCGCCACCGGCCATCAGGAACCCGAAGGCGTGGATCGGGTAGCTCGGGTTCGGCACCAGCACGACGTCGCCCGGCGCGGTGATCGCCTGCGCCATGTTGGCGAAGCCCTCCTTCGAGCCGAGGGTGGCGACGACCTGGGTGTCCGGGTCGAGCTTCACGCCGAAGCGGCGCTCGTAATAGGCGGCCTGGGCGCGGCGCAGGCCGGCGATGCCCTTCGAGGCGGAATAGCGGTGGGTGCGCGGGCGCTGCACGGCGTCGCAGAGCTTGTCGACGATGAACTTCGGGGTCGGCAGGTCCGGGTTGCCCATGCCGAGGTCGACGATGTCGGCACCGGCGGCGCGAGCCTTAGCCTTCAGGCGGTTCACCTGCTCGAAGACGTAAGGGGGCAGCCGGCGCGTCTTGTGGAAATCTTCCATCGTCGTGGGTCCCGTGGACGGAGGCCACGGACCGTCCCGTGGCCGGCTGCCTCATAGCATCGTTCGCCGGCTCACGCACGCAGGCGTGGTATCCGCAACCGAACCGATTCTCAGGAGCCACCGATCTCGGCGCGGGCGCGCGCCTCGTGGGTGGCGCCAGCCGCCTGAAGTTCGGCGGCGGTGGTCGACACGGGCGCCGGACGCGCGCCGCCCTGGGCGGTGAGATCGCCCGAGAGCGATTTCTCGGCGGTCGCCTGCTCCTCGCTGGTGAGGGGCACGCCCCCGACGATCACGGGCATGGCGCTGATGTTCGGGTAGCCGTCGGGCGTCGTCGCCGGGACCTCGGCGGCGGAGATGGTAGTCGGCTCCGGTTCCGGCATCGGGATGAGCGTCGCGCCGGGGTCGTTGGCGCAGGCGGCGAGCAGGGCCGCGACGCCGATGGCGGGCATGATCGCGAGCATGGACCGGCGGACCGGCCGGCGTCGTCCATCCCGCTCACTTCGGCCACCCACCACGCGCGCTCCCGCTTCCGCAAAACCGTGCGGAGACATAGCAGACGTCCGCGACGGCGCACAGACGCCCCGGATGGTTGTGGTGCGTCGACGCCACGCTGTTGTCACCGTGCCATCGGACCCGTTTATTAGGACCGAAGAGGGACGGGACGGAAATGACGGTCGGCAAGGATGCCCCGCCGCGGAATGCGGCGGGCGATCAGGGCAAGCAGGAGAAGCGGCCGGCGGGGGCCGCGGCGGACGGCACGGCTGCGCCGGAGCATCCGGTGCTGCAGTACATGGTGCAGAACCCTGAGCTGTTCGCGCAGAACCTCGCGCGCGTCGTCGAGGAGGGCGGCAAGGCGCTCGCCGCCTATCTCGGGCCCCGCGAGGCGGGCGAGAAGAAGAACGAACTCGCCGACGAGCTCGCCGACGTCGTCAAGACGATCGGCCAGGTGAGCGAGTTCTGGCTGGCCGACCCGCAGCGGACGATGGAGGCGCAGACGCGGCTGTGGTCCGGCTACATCAGCCTCTGGGACCAGTCGATGCGGCGGATGATGGGCGAGCAATCGACGCCCGCCGCCGAGCCCGACGCGCGCGACAAGCGCTTCCGCGACCCGGAATGGTCGGCGAACCACTTCTTCGACTTCGTCAAGCAGGCCTACCTGATCACCAGCCGCTGGGCGGAAGACATGGTCGGACGCGCCGAGGGCCTCGACCCGCACACGCGCCAGAAGGCCGACTTCTACGTGCGCCAGATCTCCAACGCGCTGTCGCCGTCGAACTTCGTCGCCACCAACCCGGAGCTCCTGCGCGCCACGCTCACCTCGCACGGCGAGAACCTCGTGCGCGGCATGAAGATGTTGGCGGAGGACCTGCGCGAGGGAAAGGGCGACCTGAAGCTGCGCCAGACCGACGCGACGAAGTTCGAGGTCGGCCGCAACCTCGCGCTGTCGCCCGGCAAGGTGATCGCCGAGAACGCCATCCGCCAGGTCATCCAGTATGCCCCGGCGACGGTGACGGTGCGCAAGCGGCCGATCCTGTTCGTGCCGCCGTGGATCAACAAGTTCTACATCCTCGATCTCAACCCCGAGAAGTCGCTGGTGCGCTGGCTGGTCGAGCAGGGACACACGGTGTTCCTGGTCTCGTGGGTCAACCCGGACGAGACGCTCGCCGAGAAGTCGTTCGTCGACTACATGCGCGAGGGCGTCATCGAGACGCTCGACGTCGTCTGCGAGGTGGCGAAGACCGATGCGGTGGACGCCGTCGGCTACTGCGTCGGCGGCACGCTTCTCGCGCTGACGCTCGCACACCTCGCCAAGCGCGGCGACAACCGCATCGCCACCGCCACCTTCCTGACCACCCAGGTGGACTTCACCCACGCCGGCGACCTCAAGGTGTTCGTCGACGAGGAGCAGCTCGACGTGCTCGAGCGCCGCATGCGCGAGAAGGGCTTCCTCGACGGCTCGAAGATGGCGAGCGCCTTCAACATGCTGCGCTCGAACGACCTGATCTGGCCCTATGTCGTCTCGAACTACATGATGGGCAAGGAGCCGTTCCCGTTCGATCTGCTCTACTGGAACTCCGACTGCACGCGGATGCCGGCGGCAAACCATTCATTCTATTTGCGGCGCTTCTACCACGAGAACGCCTTCACCAAGGGCGAGATCGAGATCGACGGCACGCCGCTGTCGCTCGGCGACGTCAAGATCCCGATCTACAACCTCGCCACACGCGAGGATCACATCGCGCCGGCGAAGTCGGTGTTCGTCGGCTCGGGCTTCTTCGGCGGGTCGGTGCGCTACGTCGTGTCGGGATCGGGCCACATCGCCGGCGTCTGCAACCCGCCCTCCTCCGGCAAGTACCAGTACTGGAGCGATGGGCCGCCCACGGGCGAGTTCGAGGGCTGGCTCGAGCGCGCCGAGATGACGCCGGGCTCCTGGTGGCCCGACTGGGACCGCTGGCTGCGCAGCCACGACGACACCCGCGTCAAGGCGCGGAAGGTGGGCAGCCGCAAGCACAAGCCGATCGAGGACGCGCCGGGGCGGTATGTGAAGATGCGGGGGTGAGGCGCTCTCCTTCACCCAGCGCCCGTGGGGCTTGCTCCCAAACTGGGAACGAGCAATAGTATGCGATGCAGATCATCGCGAAGCGCAGGCTGCGTGAGTTCTGGCAGCGACACCCGCGAGCGGAAGTGCCGTTGCGGGGCTGGTTTGCCATGGTCAGCCGGGCCGACTGGCAAAGTCCGACCGACGTCAAGGCCATGTTCGGAACGACGGTCGACTTCGTCGCCGACAACCGGCTGATCTTCGATATCGGCGGGAACAAGTACCGCCTCGTGGTTCACGTCGCCTACGGGTATCGCCGCGCGCTGATCAAGTTCGTCGGTACCCACGCCGAGTACGACCGCATCGACCCGGAGACGATCTGATGGACGTCCGCCCGATCCGCAGCGAAACCGACTATGACTGGGCGCTCGCCGAGATCGCTGTCTATTTCGAGAAGCCGCCGGCGCCGGGAACTCCGGACGCCGACCGCTTCGACGTTCTCGCCGCGCTGATCGAGACGTACGAGGCGAAGGCGTGGCCGATCGAGCCACTCGATCCTATCGACACCATCCGGTACGTCATGGCTGAACGTGGGCTGTCGCAGGGCGACCTCGCCGCCGTGCTCGGCTCACGGTCGCGGGCGTCCGAAGTGCTGGCGCGCCGGCGGCCGCTGACGCTGGCGATGATCCAGCGGCTCCGCCGGGACTGGAACATCCCGGCGGACGCTCTGATCAGCGACGTCTCGACGGCCGCCTGATCCCTCTCAGGGGAACAGTGCCACCTGCTCTAGCCCCGTCGTCTCGGGCAGGCCGCAGACGAGATTCATGTTCTGGATCGCCTGGCCGGAGGCGCCCTTGACGAGGTTGTCGAGGGTGGAGAGCACGATGGCGCGGCCCGTCACGCGATCCGGCACGACGCCGATCTGGACGTTGTTCGAGCCCTTCACGTGGCGCGACTGCGGGACCTGACCGAGCGGCAGCACGGTGACGAAAGGCTCCGCCGCATAGGCCTCGCTGAGGATACGGTGGAGGTCCGCGCCCCCTGCCGCGCCGGTGCCGCGCACATAGATCGTCGCGTAGATGCCGCGGATCATCGGCGCCAGATGCGGCGTGAAGGTCGGCTGCACGGGCCGGCCGGCGGCGAGCGACATCTCCTGGTCGAGCTCGGCGGTGTGGCGGTGGTTGGCGACGCCGTAGGCGTGCATCCCCTCCGCCACTTCCGAGAACAACATGCCCTCCTTCGCCGCCCGCCCGGCCCCGGACATGCCGGTCTTGGCGTCGACGACGATCTCGTCGGGGTCGATGGCGCCGGCCTTCAGGAGCGGGATCGTCGGCAGCAGCGACGTCGTCGTGTAGCAGCCGGGATTGGCGACGAGGCGGGCGTTCTTGATGCGATCCCGGTGAATCTCCGCGAGCCCGTAGACGGCCTCGCCTTGCAGGTCGAGCGCCTGGTGGGCGTGGCCGTACCACTTGGCGTAGGCCTCGGGGTCGGCGAGGCGGAAGTCGGCCGAAAGGTCGACCACCTTGAGGTCGCCGCGGCGGCCGATCAGGTCCTTCAGCACCACCTGGGTGGTGGCATGCGGCAGGGCGCAGAAGACGACGTCGACGGCGGCGGGATCGAGGTCCTCGATGCGCGTCAGCGTCGGCAGCCTGAGGTGGGCGAACTGCGGATAGACCTCGGCCATCGGCCGGCCGGCCTTCGAATCGGCGGTGAGCGCCACCAGCTCGGCTGAGGGGTGGCGGACGAGCAGCCGGACGAGCTCGGAGCCGGTGTAGCCGGACGCGCCGAGAACGGCGATGCGGATGGTCATCGGAGGCACCTGTCGGGAAAGGATCGTGGGGAAGAACGGGCGGGGCTTCGTCGGCCTCAGCCCGTTCGTCGGCCGCGCCGCTCCGCGAGCAGCCCGAGATAGTACTGGGCCACCGTCGAGCCGGCGACGGCGGTGATGTCGGCGTGGTCGTAGGCCGGCGCCACCTCGACGACGTCGGCGCCGACGATGTCGAGCCCGCCGAGGCGCCGCAGGATCATCAGCGCCTCGCGCGACGTGAGGCCGCCGGAGACCGGCGTGCCGGTGCCGGGCGCGAAGGCCGGATCGAGGCAGTCGATGTCGAACGTCACGTAGGTCTTCGCATCGCCGACGCGCGCCTTGATGCGCTCGACGACGCCGGCGACGCCCAGGGTGCCGACGTCCTCGCCGGTGAGGATCTCGATGCCGCAGTCGTCCGGTGCGTGGGTGCGGATGCCGAGCTGGATCGAGCGGGTGACGTCGATGATGCCGTCCTTCGCCGCGCGGGCGACGAAGCTGCCGTGGTCGATGCGGCCGCCGTCATCGTCCCAGGTGTCCTGGTGGGCGTCGAACTGCACCATCGCCAGCGGGCCGTGGCGGGCGGCGTGGGCGGCGAGCATCGGCCAGGTGACGAAGTGGTCGCCGCCCAGCGTCAGCAGGAAGGCGCCGGAGGCGAGGATCGTCTCCGCCTGCGCGCGCATCGCGGCGGCGGCCTCCATCGGGTAGCCCTGGTCGAACGCGCAATCGCCCCAGTCGATGACGGCGAGGTGCTCGAAGGGATCGGCGTTGAACGGGTACTGCGGGTCACCGCACAGGATCGCCGAGGCACGGCGTATCGCCTGCGGCCCGAAACGGGCGCCGGGGCGGTTGGTGACGGCGGAATCGAACGGGATGCCCCAGACGACGGCATCGACACTGGCGAGGTCGCGCGACAGCCGCCGCCGCATGAACGAGAGGATGCCGGCATAGGCCGGCTCGAACGAGCCGCCATAGAGGCTGCCGCCGGCGAAGGCGTTCTCGGGGGGACGATCATCGTTGACGGCGGACATCGGGTCCCTCTCCGGGATGGACGGCGGCGGCACTCTAGCGGGCCCGGCACGACAGGCCAACGACGGGCGGCGTGCCGAAGCCAGGTCTCAAAACGCGAACAGAGCGGGGCTTCCGGGGCCACCGGGGCCCTTCAAACGCAAACGGGGCGGGCCTTCCGGCCCGCCCCGCTGCAAGATGCGGTGTCGCTGGGGCGCGGATCAGCGCTTCGAGAACTGGAAGCTGCGGCGGGCCTTCGCCTTGCCGTACTTCTTGCGCTCGACGACGCGCGAGTCGCGGGTCAGGAAGCCGCCCTTCTTGAGGACGCCGCGCAGCTCCGGCTCGTAGTGGGTGAGCGCCTGCGACAGGCCGTGGCGCAGCGCGCCAGCCTGGCCCGACAGGCCGCCGCCGGAGACGGTGGCGCGGATGTCGTACTGGCCGTCGCGGTTGGCGACCTGGATCGGCTGGCGGATCATCATCTGCAGCACGGGCCGAGCGAAGTACTCGACATAGTCCTTGCCGTTGACGATGACGCGGCCGGTGCCGCGCGTCAGCCAGACGCGGGCGATGGCGTTCTTGCGCTTGCCGGTGGCATAGGCGCGGCCGAGCTTGTCGAGCTTCTGGACATGCACCGGAGCGGAGGGCGCCGCGGCCGGGGCGGAGCCCATGGCGGTGCCGAGATCCTCGAGGGACTGAAGGTCGCCGACCATGGTCAACCCTTCCTGACGTTCTTGCGGTTGAGGGCGGCGACGTCGAGCGCTTCCGGCTGCTGGGCGGCGTGCGGGTGCTCGCTGCCCTTGTAGAGACGGAGGTTCTTCATCTGCTGGCGACCGAGCGGGCCACGAGGGACCATGCGGCGGACCGCGGCCTCGAGCACGCGCTCCGGGAAGCGACCCTCGAGGATGGCGCGCGCCGTGCGCTCCTTGATGCCGCCCGGGAAGCCGGTGTGCCAGTAGTAGCGCTTGTCGGCGTACTTGTGGCCGGTCAGCGCCACCTTGTCGGCATTGATGACGACGATGTTGTCACCGCAGTCGATGTGGGGGGTGTAGGTGGGCTTGTGCTTGCCGCGCAGGCGCATGGCGATCAGCGAGGCGAGGCGACCGACGACGAGATCCTCGGCGTCGATCACGATCCAGCGCTTCTCGACCTCGGCGGTCTTGGCCGAATAGGTCTTCATCGTGTTCCGTCACTTGATGCGGGCCGGGGCCCGGTTGCCGTCCGCTCCGCGGCGGGCGCGGAACGAAGAACGGCGGCCGCCAGGCCACCGAATTCGCCGCGGTGATAGACCGGCAGCGCGTGCCGGTCAAGGCCTCAGCAGCGCCAACGATACGAAAAACACCATAGTCTTCAAAGGATTGGATATGTGGTAATATAATACCTCATCCCGCACGCGGCGGCAGCGAGTACGTCACCACCGCATGGGCAGCGATCTCGTCCGATCCCGCCGCACGGATCGCGCAATCGACGACGGCAAGGCGCTGGCCGAGCTTGAGGATTCGCCCCTCCCCGACGAGGTCGCCCGGCTGCGGCTTGCGCAGGAAGTTGATGGAGAGGTTGGTGGTGACGGCGAGCGCCACCGGGCCGATGTGGGAGAGGATCGCCACATAGGCGACGAGGTCGGCGAGGGCCATCAGGCTGGGGCCCGCCACCGTGCCGCCGGGTCGCAGGTGGCGAGGGCCGGCCGCAAGCCGCATCGCCGCCCCGCCGGGATAGACCGCCTCGACGTGGAAGCTGCGGCCGCCCTCGAGCAGTTGCGGGAACTCGAGGTCGAGGAACGCAGTCAGTTCCTCGGGCGTCATCATCGGAGTCGGGTGAGGCAAGGCATCCTCCACGGCCACACCCGCCAGTAGCACAGAGGGCGGCCGACGTGCACGCACACGCTGCGCCCAACCCGCCCTGACGTCGCCGCCGCCGCCACGGTCTCGCCGCGAACGGACATCGTGTATGGTCGGCCCAGACCGCAACGGACCCCGTCCGAGCATGAAAGCCCGCAGATGACCTCTTTCGTATCCCGCGTCGCACCCCGCCTCCTCGCCACCGCGCGCACGTTCGCCATGGCGCTCGCACTCGGGGTTTCCGTCCCGGCGATCGCCGTCGCGCAGTCTTCCGGGACGGAGGCGGCGATCGCCCAGATGCAGGTCCCGCTCACGGCGGACATGGTGCAGCGCTTCATCGCCAGCTGGCCGGAGTTCAAGGCCCTCGGCGACAAGCTCGCCGCGGACCGAGGCGTCGACCCGGACGCGGGAACGCCCACCGCGGCCTTCGCGTCGTGGGCGAAGGAGGCCGACGCCAAGGCGGAAATCGACGCGGTGGTGGCGAAGCACGGCTTCGCCTCGCTGGAAGACTGGATCGCGGCTGCCGACAGCGTGATGATCGCCTTCTCCTATGACGAGGAGGAGCTGAGCGAGGAGCGCCTGGCGGAGATCCTCGCGGAGGTCGAGGCGAGCCCGCAGGTGCCGCCCGACCAGAAGGCAGCCGCGGCCGCCCAGGTGCGTGAGTACTTCGCCGCCGCCCGCACGTTGAAGCCTCTGCCGGGCAACGTCGAGACGATCGAGCCCTTCCTCGACGAGCTCGCGCTCGTCGCCGGCGGCGCGCCCGAAGACGCCAGCCCGGCCGATGGCGGCCCGGCGGATGGCGGCGATGCCCCGGCGGGCGAAGCGGCTCCGAACTGACCGTGAGCATCGACACCGCCCACCGGTCAGCGGCTGCGCCCTCGCCCGAAGCGGCGACGGCGCAGCCCGCGGCGGCCGCGCCGCTGGTGATCGAGGAGACGGCCGACGGCGTGCGGCGCCTCGTCCTCAATGACGGGCGGCGGCGCAACCCGCTGTCGGAGGCGATGCTGCTGTCGCTGTCCGACGCGTTGCGCGCGGCGGCGGCGGACCCCGCCGTGCACGTCGTGGTGCTCGCCGCCGACGGTCCCGCCTTCTCGGCCGGGCACGACCTCAAGGAGCTCACCGCCCACCGCGCCGACCCCGACCGTGGCCGGCGCTTCTTCGACTACACGATGCGCACCTGCGCCGACCTGATGACGCAGATCGTGCGGCTGCCGAAGCCGGTGATCGCCGAGGTGGAGGGTATCGCCACGGCCGCCGGCTGTCAGCTGGTGGCGAGTTGCGACCTCGCGGTCGCCGGCGCGGACGCCCGCTTCGCGACGCCGGGGGTGTCGATCGGGCTGTTCTGCTCGACGCCGATGGTGGCGCTGTCGCGCAACGTCGGCCGCAAGCACGCCATGCACATGCTCTTGACCGGCGACATGGTGGACGCCGAGCGGGCCCGCGAGATCGGGCTCGTCAACGAGGTGGTGCCGGCCGGCGAGGCGCGCGCCGCGGCCCACGCCCTCGCCGCCCGCATCGCCGCCCGTTCGCCCTTGACGCTGAAGATCGGCAAGGAGGCGTTCTACCGCCAGCTCGAGTACGACCTCGACGAGGCGTACACCTACGCGGCCGAGGTGATGGTCGAGAACATGATGGCGCGCGACGCCGAGGAAGGCATCGGCGCCTTCATCGAGAAGCGCGAGCCGACATGGGAAGGCCGGTGAGCCCGAGCGCATGAATCACGACACTTATCCGGACGAGTATATCCGCGCCGTCCTCGACGACGTGCGCACCATCGCCATGGTGGGGGCCAGCGCCAATGAGGTGCGTCCGTCCTACTTCGTGCTGAAGTACCTGCTGGCGAAGGGCTACCGGGTGCTGCCGATCAATCCCGGCCTCGCCGGCAAGGACCTGCTCGGCCAGCCCGTCTACGCCTCGCTTTCGGCGCTGCCGGAACCGGTCGACATGATCGACGTGTTCCGCAATTCCGAGGCCGCCGCCCAGGTGGTCGACGAGGCGATCGCGCTCGACCCGCGGCCGAAGGTGATCTGGATGCAGCTCGGCGTGCGCAACGACGCCGCCGCCGAGAAGGCCGAGGCGGCCGGCATCCGCGTCGTCATGAACCGCTGCCCGAAGATCGAGTATGGGCGGCTGTCGGGCGAGATTTCTTGGTCTGGCGTCAACTCCCGGACGCTGTCGTCGAAGCGGCCGGTCCGGCGCGAGGGCTTCCAGCGCCTCGGTCTGCGCGACAAGTAGACGGCCGCCCTGCCCCGAACGTGCGCGGCGCCCCTCAGGCGCGCGGCGGCTTCGCCCAGATGGTGCCGAGCTCGGCGCGCACCTCGGCGAAACGTCCGGCGGCGATCGCCTCCCTGAGCGTGCGCATCAGCGCCTGGTAGGTGGCGACGTTGTTCCAGGTGATCAGCATGGCGCCGAGCGCTTCGCCCGCCTTCACGAGGTGGTGCAGGTAGGCCTTCGAATAGTCGCGCGCCGCCGGGCAGTCGCTGTCGGGATCGAGCGGCGTCGGGTCCTCGGCGAAGCGGGCGTTCTTCAGGTTGATCGTGCCGGAGCGGGTGTAGGCGAGGCCGTGACGGCCGGCGCGCGTCGGCATCACGCAGTCGAACTGGTCGACGCCGCGCGCCACCGCCTCGACGATGTCGTGCGGGGTGCCGACGCCCATCAGGTAGCGCGGCTTGTCGGCCGGCAGGACGCCGCAGGCGACCTCGAGCATGGCGAGCATCACCGCCTGCGGCTCGCCGACGGCGAGCCCACCGATCGAATAGCCCTCGAACGGCATGGCAGACAACGCCTCGGCGGAGCGGATGCGCAGGCGCGTGTCGTCGCCGCCCTGGACGATGCCATAGAGCGCCTGGCCCTTGCCCGGCCCACCCATACCCTCGAACGCCGTGCGCGACCGCTCGGCCCAGCGCAGCGACAGCTCCATGCCCCGCTCGATCTCGGCCCGCTCGGCCGGCAGGCGGACGCACTCGTCGAGCTGCATCTGGATGTCGGAGCCGAGCAGGCCCTGGATCTCCACCGAGCGTTCCGGCGACATCATGTGGCGCGAACCGTCGATGTGGCTCTGAAAGGCGACGCCCTCCTCGGTGAGCTTCCGGAGGCTCGCGAGCGACATCACCTGGAAGCCGCCGGAATCGGTCAGGATCGTCTTCGGCCAGCGCATGAAGGTGTGCAGGCCGCCGAGCCGCGCCACCCGCTCGGCGGTCGGGCGCAGCATCAGGTGATAGGTGTTGCCGAGCACGACTTCCGCGCCGGTCGCCGCGACGTCCTCGGGGAACATCGCCTTCACCGTCGCCTGCGTGCCGACCGGCATGAAGGCCGGCGTCTCCACGGTGCCGTGGGCGGTGTGCAGGCGGCCGCGGCGGGCGGCGCCGTCGGTGGCGAGGAGCTCGAAGCCGAAGGGGGTCACCGCGGCGTCTCCGGGAACAGCAGCGACGCATCGCCGTAGGAATAGAAGCGGTAGCCGGTGGCGACGGCGTGGGCGTAGGCGGCCTGCATGGTGGCGAGGCCACTGAACGCGGAGACGAGCATGAACAACGTCGAGCGCGGCAGGTGGAAGTTCGTCATCAGCGCGTCGACGATGCGGAAGCGGTAGCCAGGCGAGATGAAGATGTCGGTGCCGCCGGCGAAGGGGTGCAGTGTGCCGCTGTCGTCGGCGGCGCTTTCGAGGATGCGCAGCGCCGTCGTGCCGACGGCGACGATGCGGCCGCCACTGGCGCGGACCGCATTGATGCGCGCCGCCACGTCCGGGGCGATCGTGCCGTGCTCGACGTGCATGCGGTGGCCCTCGAGGGTGTCGGTCTTCACCGGCAGGAAGGTGCCGGCGCCGACGTGCAGCGTCACGAAGGCATGGCCGATGCCGCGGGCTTCCAGCGCGGCGAAGAGCTCGGGCGTCAGGTGCAGGCCGGCGGTGGGGGCCGCGACGGCGCCGGGCTCGCGGGCATAGACGGTCTGGTAGTCGTGCCGGTCGGCAGCGTCCTCGGGCCGGCGGGCGGCGATGTAGGGCGGCAGCGGCATCCGCCCGATGCCGGCGATGGCGAGGTCGAGGTCCGGCCCGGAGAGCTCGAAGGCGAGCACGATCTCGCCCGCCTCGCGCTTCTCGGCGATGGTGGCGTGGAGGGTCGTGAGGGCACAGACGGGGGAGGACGGCGGTGCGGCGGGCATCGCCGCTCCGGCTGCGAGGGAGGCGTCTGTGGCGCCCCCCCTCCCTTCCCTCCCCCGCGAGGGGGGAGGGTTTTCGTCGTGCTCTTGGCCGAGGGATTGCCCCAAGTCCAAACGCGAACCCTCCCCCCTCGCGGGGGAGGTGGCCGGCGAAGCCGGTCGGAGGGGGGGCGCCCCGGGTGGGATGGCTGCCACCTTCTCGGCGGGTGAAACAGCCTCCCCGGCCGTCCCCTCCCCCACCGCCGCAAACGTGATCCGGTCGCCGACCTTCAGCCGCTTGCCGGGCTTCGCCAGCGCCAGCCAGCGGTCGGGGGCGAGGCGCTCGATGAGGGTCGCCTCGACCTGCACGATGCCGGCGCCGTCGCGACGGCGCAGGCCGTCGAGACGGGCCTCGATGACGCGGGTGTCGTTGAGGACGAGGAGGTCGCCGGGCCTGAGGAGCGAGGGCAGATCGCGGACGATGTGGTCGGCGAGCGGCGGCGTCTCGCCCGGGCGGACGACGAGCAGACGCGCCGCATCGCGCGGCCGCACGGGGCGGAGCGCGATGCGGTCGTCGGGAAGCTCGAAGTCGAAGTCGTCGGTGCGCACGGCGCGTCCCCCGCCGCGCCGGCCGCGGCCCAGTTCAGGCTCAGGCGGCGTCGGCCGCCACCTTCATCGACACGATCTTGTCGGGCTCGCGGACGGGCTCGCCGCGCTTGATCTTGTCGACGAATTCCATGCCCTCGGTGACCTCGCCCCAGACGGTGTACTGGCCGTCGAGGAAGCGGGACGGCGCGAAGCAGATGAAGAACTGGCTGTCGGCCGAATCCGGGCTCTGGGCGCGGGCCATCGAGCAGGTGCCGCGGACATGCGCCTCGCGGGAGAACTCCGCCTTCAACTTCTTGCCGGAGCCGCCCATGCCGGTGCCGGTCGGGTCGCCGGTCTGCGCCATGAAGCCGTCGATGACGCGGTGGAAGACGATGCCGTCATAGAAGCCCTCGCGCGCCAGCTCCTTGATGCGGGCGACGTGGTTGGGCGCCAGGTCCGGGCGCAGCTTGATGACGACGCGGCCGTGCGTCGTCTCCATGACGAGGGTGTTCTCGAGGTCGGCAGCCATACGTGTTTCTCCTTGCCGCGCCGGTCATCCGACCCGGGCGCTGATGGTCTCGGCCGCGCCGGTCACTGGACCTTGGCGCTGATGATCTTGTCGGGATTGGTCGGCGGCTCGCCGCGCTTGATCTTGTCGACGGCGTCCATGCCGCCCGTGACCTCGCCGACGATGGTGTACTGGCCGTCGAGCCAGGGGGCGTCGGCGAAGGTGATGAAGAACTGCGAGTTCGCGGAGTCCGGGTCGGCCGAGCGGGCCATGCCGATGGTGCCGCGCTTGAACTGCGCCTTGGTGGTGAACTCGGCCTTGAGGTCGGGGAGCTTGGAGCCGCCCATGCCGGTGCCGGTCGGGTCGCCGGTCTGGGCCATGAAGCCGTCGATGACGCGGTGGAAGACGACGCCGTTGTAGAAGCCTTCGTTCGCCAGCGTCTTCAGGCGCTCGACGTGGTTCGGCGCGAGATCGGGCCGGAGCTCGATCGTCACCGGCCCGTCCTTCAGCTCCAGCACCAGCGTCTCGGCACGAGCGGACAGGCTCCCGCCGGTCAGCATCGCGGCGGCGAAGACGAGGGCCGCGGCAAATCTCAGCATCGAGGTTCTCCCAGGAAGCGGCACGACGGCCGCGGACGTTCTTCTTCAGCGGCGGGCGAGGCGCCCGATGCGCGTGAGCACGGCGGGCGGCACGAAGGGCGAGACGTCGCCGCCCATGGCGGCGATCTGGCGGACGAGCGTGGCGGTGATGTGACGGACCGGCGGTGCCGCCGGCAGGAACACCGTCTGCACGTCGGGCGCCATGACGCCGTTCATGCCGGCCATCTGCATCTCGTAGTCTAGGTCGGTGCCGTCGCGCAGGCCCCGGACGATCACGGCGGCGCCGTGGGCGCGCGCAGCGTCGACGACGAGGCCGTCGAAGGAGACGACCGAGACCCTTGCACCCTCTGCCGGGCCGAACGCGGCGGCGGCCGCCTCGCCGATCATCTGGACGCGCTCGTCGAAGGAGAAGGCCGGCGCCTTGCCGGGGTGGACGCCGATCGCCGCCACGACCTTGTCGGCGATCCCGAGCGCCTGGCGCAGCACGTCGAGATGGCCGTTGGTCGGCGGATCGAACGAGCCGGCAAAGAGGGCGGTGCGGGGGGCGTGTGGCATCAGCGCCTCGATAGGGCAGCCGCCGCGCCTTGTCGAGCGAGCGATGCGGCACGCGGCGGTGTCGAAGCGGACCGCCGGCGGAACGAAACGGCGCTCCTGTGACTTCCATCACAAGCCGCCGGCGTCCTACCCGTTAAGGATTCCTTCATCAGGTTCGGCATCGGGCCGAGCCCCATCCACCGGCCACCCGCCAGGGGGCCGGCGTGAACCCCAGGGAGGGTTCGATGGCAAAGCACGTGCAGACGAAGGCTCGGACGGTCGCAGTCGCAGCGGTGCGCAAGGGCTTCAAGGCGGCCGACCTCGCCGTGTTCGGCGCGCTTGTGATCGCCGCGCTGCTGGTGGCGGTCGGCATTGCCCACTCGGGCTCCGAGAAGATCGCCGTGAAGACGGACCGCATGACCGTCGCGACCACCATGGCGCCGGTGTCGGAGGAGATGGTCACGATCTCCCATACCGACGAAACGACGCGGACCACGACTCTCACCCGGACGCCGCGGGAGCCGAGCTTCGGCTACGGCCTTTAGCTGGCCAAGACCGGGGGCCGGGGAATAGATCCCGGCGTGGACCGTTCCAAGATCAAGATCTTCGAGAACCAGGTCTTTCAAGAAGAACAAGCACTGCGACGCGGGCCGCGCACTTTCGCGCCGGCGACTGCGCCAAAGAACTCGGCCGGCCCGGACTATCCGGAGCCGGCCTCGTTCGTTCCGGCGAGCGCTCTGGCGTTCACTCGGCCTCGGGAACGCCCTCGGCGTCGGCGGCGTCCTCGTCCTCGCTGATGCGCTGGACGGAGACGACGCGCTCGCCCTCGGCGGTGTCGAAGACGATGACGCCCTGGGTGGCACGGCCGGCGAGGCGGATGCCGTCGACCGGGCAGCGGATCAGCTGGCCGCCATTAGTGACGAGCATGATCTGGTCGCTCTCGTCGACCGGGAAGGAGGCGACGAGGCGGCCGTTGCGGCCGTTCACCGCCATCGCGACGATGCCTTTGCCACCGCGGCCGGTGATGCGGTACTCGAACGACGAGGTGCGCTTGCCGTAGCCGTTCTCCGAGACGGTGAGCACGATCTGCTCGGCCGCGCTCATCTCGGCATAGCGGTCGGCGCCGAGCTCGACGCCGCCGCTGACGACGGCCCCCTCCTCCGCGTCCGCCTCGACCGCGCCGTCGTCGGCCTCGCCGGCGACCGCGCGGCGCATCTTGAGATAGGCCTGACGCTCCGCCGGGGCGGCGTCGAAGTGGTGCAGGATCGACATCGAGATGACGGTGTCGTCGGATGCCAGCGCGATGCCGCGCACGCCGGTGGAGGTGCGGCCGGCGAAGACGCGGACGTCGTCGACGGGGAAGCGGATGCACTGGCCGAGCGCCGTCGTCAGCAGCACGTCGTCACGCTCGGTGCAGACCTGCACGTCGACGATGCCGTCGCCCTCGTCGAGCTTCATGGCGATCTTGCCGTTGCGGTTCACCTGGGCGAAGTCCGACAGCTTGTTGCGCCTGACCGTGCCGCGGGTGGTGGCGAACATCACGTCGAGCTCCGCCCACGTCGCCTCGTCCTCCGGCAGCGGCAGGATCGAGGTGATCCGCTCGCCGGGATCGAGCGGCAGGAGGTTGACGAGGGCCTTGCCGCGGCCCTGCGGGGCGGCGATCGGCAGGCGCCACACCTTCATCTTGTAGGCCTGGCCGTGCGAGGAGAAGAACAGCACCGGCGTGTGCGTGTTCGCCACGAACAGGCGGGTGACGAAATCCTCCTCGCGCGTCGCCATGCCGGAGCGGCCCTTGCCGCCGCGCCGCTGCGCCCGGTAGGCGGCGAGCGGCACGCGCTTGACGTAGCCGGCGTGGCTGACGGTGACGACCATGTCCTCGCGCTGGATGAGGTCCTCGTCCTCGAGGTCGGCGCCACCCTCCATGATCTCGGTCTTGCGGGGCGTCGCGAACTCGTCACGGATTGCGGCGAGCTCGCCCTTGACGATGTCCAGCACGCGCGCCCGCGAGCCCAGGATCTCGAGGTAGTCCTTGATTTCGGCGGCGAGCTTCTCGAGCTCGTTGGCGATCTCGTCGCGGCCGAGCGCGGTCAGGCGCTGCAGGCGGAGATCGAGGATCGCCTTCGCCTGCTCGTCGGACAAGCGGTAGGTGCCGCCCTCGGCGAGGCGGTGGCGCGGATCGTCGATGAGGGCGAGCAGCGGCGCCATGTCCTTGGCCGGCCAGTCGCGCGCCATCAGCTGCGCCTTGGCGGTGGCGGGATCCGGCGCCTGGCGGATCAGCCGGATGACCTCGTCGATGTTGGCGACGGCGATGGCGAGTCCGACCAGGATGTGGGCGCGGTCACGGGCGCGGCCGAGCAGGTACTTGGTGCGCCGGCCGACCACCTCCTCGCGGAAGGCGATGAAGGCGGTGAGCAGGTCGGAGAGCGTCATCAGCTCCGGCCGGCCGCCGTTCAGCGCCACCATGTTGACGCCGAACGTCGTCTGCAGCGGCGAGAACCGGTAGAGCTGGTTCAGCACCACGTCGGCGGTGGCATCACGGCGCAGCTCGATCACGACGCGCAGGCCGTCGCGATCGGACTCGTCGCGCATGTCGGAGATGCCCTCGACGCGCTTGTCGCGCACGAGCTCGGCGATCTTCTCGACCATCGACGCCTTGTTCACCTGGAACGGGATGCTGTTGATGATGATCGCTTCGCGTTCCTTGCGGATCGTCTCGATCTCGACATGGCCGCGCATGACGATCGAGCCGCGGCCGGTGAGGAAGGCCTGGCGGATGCCGGAGCGGCCGAGGATGATGCCACCGGTCGGGAAGTCCGGGCCCGGCACGATCTCCATCAGCCTTTCGAACGACAGCGCCGGATCGTCGATCATGGCGATGCAGGCGTCGATGACCTCGCCGAGATTGTGCGGCGGGATGTTGGTCGCCATGCCGACGGCGATGCCGCCGGCGCCGTTGGCGAGCAGGTTCGGGAACTTCGCCGGCAGCACCACGGGCTCGCGCTCGGAGCCGTCGTAGTTCTCCTGGTAGTCGACCGTCTGCTTGTCGAGGTCGTCGAGGAGGCCGTTCGTCACCTTCTCGAGGCGGACCTCGGTGTAGCGCATCGCCGCCGGCGGATCGCCGTCCACCGAGCCGAAGTTGCCCTGGCCGTCGATCAGCCTGAGGCGCATGGAGAATTCCTGCGCCATGCGGACGAGCGCATCGTAGACTGACTGGTCGCCGTGCGGGTGATACTTACCGATGACGTCGCCGACGACGCGGGCCGACTTGCGGTAGGGCTTGTTCCACTCGAAGCCGTTCTCCGACATCGAGAACAGGATGCGGCGGTGCACCGGCTTCAGGCCGTCGCGGGCGTCCGGCAGGGCGCGCGAGACGATGACGCTCATCGCATAGTCGAGATAGGATCGACGCATCTCGTCGGTGATCGACACCGGGCGAACGTCGGTCGGATCGGAGCCGGCGGCAGGCTGGTCTTTGTCGGCCAAGTCGAAGAAATCCGGGCAGTTGAAGCGTTGCGCGCTTATAGCCGATTCAGGTCGGCGCCGCCACGCGCACATTGCGCCGCGAAAGCTTTCCTTTTCTCATCATTTTCAGTGTCTTAGTTCGGGCGCGGCGATCTCGCGCCGGCTGATGGTGGCCCCGATGTGGCGCGGCTACCCTCTCGGGCGCCCCTCGACGGCCCGCATTACCCGCCCTATCGTCGCGAAGCTTCGGCGGAGCGGCGGCTGGCGATGGACACGGAATACCTCATCAGCGCCTTCACGACGCTCTTCGTCATCATCGACCCGCCGGGACTCGCGCCGATCTTCATCGCCGTCACCGCCGGCCTGCAGCCCGAAGAGCGGCGGCTGGTGGCGATCCGCAGCTGTGTGGTCGCGACGCTGATCCTGCTCGCCTTCGCGCTCGCCGGCTCGCACCTGCTCGCCTTCCTCGGCATCTCGCTGTCGGCCTTCCGCGTCGCAGGCGGCCTGCTGATGTTCTGGATCGCCTTCGAGATGGTGTTCGAGCGCCGCCAGGACCGCAAGGCGGCCTCGGCCGAGCGCGCGCTCCACGTCGACGAGATCCACGGCATGGCTGTGTTTCCGCTGGCGATCCCGCTGATCTCGGGGCCGGGGGCCATCTCCGCCACGGTCGTCATCGGCTCGCAGGCACCGTCGGTCGGCCACTTCGCGATCCTGATCGGGATCGTGCTCGCCATCATGGCGATGACGCTCGCGGTGTTTCTCGCCGCCGGCCCGATCGACAAGCGCCTCGGCGCCACCGGGCGTGCCGTCATCACCCGGCTGTTCGGCCTCGTCCTGGCGGCCTTGTCGGTGCAGATCGTGGCGGACGGAACCAAGACGCTGATGGCAGCGCCGGTGATGTGAGGGGCCGCCACCATCCCCGTGATGCGCGTCACTGCGGCGGCCAGGGGGCGGGGCGAAACTGACGGCATGACTGAAAGCGCCGCCAGATGGCGGCCGGGGGACCCAAGGCGATGGCGACGATCCTTTTCCAGACGGATGATGGCCTCGATCCGCGAGGCGTCCTGATCGAGACGCTGGCGAACGGCGTCGTCGAGAGCTTCGCGGCCGACGAGATCGTCTTCTTCGACGAGGCGACGGGCGTGCGCATCACGCTCGGCGGTTCGGGCTTCTCGCGCGACGAGGACGGCACCTTCACCGGAGGGGTCGTCGAGACGATCACCTGGGCAGCGGGCGACGACGTGCTGGCGACGGGCGAGTTCTTCTCGCTCGGCGCGGCGGCGCTCTGGGCGGCGGCGCAGGACGCGGCCGACGGCGACGACGGCCCCATCAATGCGCTCCTCGACACCAACACCTACGGCATCCAGGGCGGCGGCGGCGACGACCGGATCGTGGGCGGGCGGGGCAACGACTTCCTCGTCGGCGGTGCGGGAGACGACGACATCGCCGGGCGCGGCGGTTTCGACGTCCTCGACTACACCGGCGACGGCGGGGCCGGCGGGGTAGTGGTGGACCTCGCCGCGGGCGAAGCGACGGACACCCACGGCGACACCGACGCGATCAGCGGGATCGAGGCCGTCCGCGGCTCCTTCGTCGCCGACCGCATCCTCGGCTCCGACCGCAAGGAAACCTTCACGGGCTTCGGCGGCAACGACCTCTTCGACGGTCGCGGCGGCTTCGACACGGTCGACTATTCCGAAGAGGACGGCGGGGCGGGCGTCACCGTCGATCTGCTCTCGCGCCGTGCCACCGACAGCTTCGGTGATACCGACCGGCTGAAGTCGATCGAGGCGGTGCGCGGCACGGGCCTCGCCGACGAACTCCTCGGGCGCGACGTCGACGACGTCTTCGAAGGTCTCGCCGGCGACGACGTCATCGACGGGCGCGGCGGCGTCGATCTCGTCCGCTACGACCGCGAGGGCGGCGCGATCCAGGGCATCGACGTCGATCTCACCGCCGGCACGGCAACGGACGGCTTCGGCGACACCGACAGCCTCGCCGGCATCGAGAACGTCCGCGGCGGCGCGCTTGCCGATCGCATCCGCGGCGACGTCGAGGCGAACCGGCTGGAGGGCGGCGGCGGCAACGACCGCCTGACGGGCCTCGACGGCGCCGACAGCCTGTTCGGCGATGCCGGTCTCGATGTCCTCAACGGCGGCAAGGGCGGCGATCTCCTCGACGGCGGCGAGCGCGCCGATTCGCTCACCGGCGGCAAGGGTGCCGACACCTTCCGCTTCCTCGACGATTTCGGCCGCGACCGCATCCTCGACTTCACCGCGGCCGACGTCGTCGATCTGCGCGGCCTCTCGGGCGCCGACGAGTTCGGCGACATCCGCCAGCGCACCGACGCGGACGGCAATGCCGTCGCCGACCTGCGCGGCGGCGACACCATCACCTTCGTCGGACTGACGTGGGACGACCTGTCGGCGGAGGACTTCCTGTTCTGACGCTGAGGCTTTGCCCGGCCGATGGCCGGGCAAAGCCGCGTTCAGCTGCCGAACACCACCGCGTGCATGACGCGGCCGGGCAGCAGCGTGAAGGCGCCGGCGAGAACGAGGGCGAAGAAGAACAGCTGGATCATCGCGCGCCGGTGACGGGCGACCTGGTGGCGCCGCGCGGCGAAGACCGCCGCCGGCACGCTGACGATCACAAGAAGCGACAACAAGTGAATGGGGCTCCACGGGCCCCAGACGCGCAACTCGTGGATCCACAGCGACGAGACGGCGACGACGAGCATCAGCCCCGCCCAGATCCAGCCGGCGAAGCGGTGCGCACGGGTGCCCTTCAGGGCGACCAGTTGGCCTATGCCGAGCAGGAGGGCGGCGATCGCCGCGAAGGCGTGCAGCTGGATGACCGGCGCGGTGGCGAAGAGCGGCGCGAAACTCACCCCACCCTCCGCCGACAGCTCAGAACGGGATTGGCGCAGACCGGACGGGCTCGGAGCCGCTCGTGGTCAGAACGGGATGTCGTCGTCGAGCTCGCCGGCGAACGACGTCTCACGCCCGCGGCCACCGGCGGGTCCGCCACGATCACCGAGGTCGGCGCCGCCACCGCCGCCGCGCTCCATCGGCGAGCCGCGCCCGAAGTCGCTGCCGCCACCGCTGCGCTCCATCTGGCCGCCGCCCTCGCCGCGTCCGTCGAGCATGGTCAGATTCGAGTTGAAGCCCTGCAGCACGACTTCCGTCGAGTAGCGGTCATTGCCTTCCTTGTCCTGCCACTTGCGCGTCTGCAGGGCACCCTCGAGATAGACCTTCGAGCCCTTGCGCAGATACTGCTCGGCGATCTTGCAGAGGCCTTCGTTGAAGACGACGACAGTGTGCCATTCCGTCTTCTCGCGGCGCTCGCCGGAATTCTTGTCGCGCCAGCTCTCGGAGGTGGCGATGCGCAGGTTGGCGATCGGGCGACCGTCCTGGGTTCGACGGATCTCAGGGTCGGCCCCGAGGTTGCCGATCAGGATCACCTTGTTGACGCTGCCGGCCATGTCCCGTCTCCTCTCAAGCCTTCATATCCCGATGCCGTCGGTCCGATGCTGCAGGCCAGACGCCACCGCCCCGTCGAGCAGTCGCGCCCCGCGCCGCTCTCCGCGCGTCTGGCGCGAGGACGCGCCGCGCCGCCGGCCCGGGGATGGGAGCGGCACCGTAGGCGCGCCGTCGCACTGGAGTCCACCGCTCCCGCCCGGCGACCGCGAGTTGTCCCCCGCCGATACGCCTGCAGCAGCAGCAGCAGACGCCTCACGCATCAATGTTCGCTTTTTGTTCTATCATGTCGATCCCCCCGTGACAAGGGGCTCGTGACCGCCCTCATCCGGCCTCTTGCGCGCGGCAGGAGTCGGGAGTCGTATGCATCCCGCCCCGTCGCCCTCCGGGCCGGACCGACTCCCGTGGAAGCCAGCATGCACGACCGCCGCACCACCCTCCGCGGCCCCGACTACTTCGAGACGCGTTACTCAGCCCACCCGGACCCGTGGCGGGTCGCGAGCAGCGAGTACGAGGCGGGCAAGTACGCCGCGAGCCTCGCCGCGCTGCCGGCCGCCCGCTATGCATCCGCGCTCGACGTCGGTTGCGCGATCGGCGTGTTCACACGGGCGCTGGCCGGGCGGTGCGACCGCGTCCTCGGGCTCGATGTCAGCCCGACGGCGGTCGAGGCGGCGGTGGCACGCTGCCGCGACCTTCCCCACGTCGCCATTGCAGCGATGCAGGTGCCGCAGCAGTGGCCCGACGGCCGCTTCGCCCTGATCGTGCTGTCAGAGATCCTCTACTACCTCTCCGACGACGACCTCGCGGCCCTGGCGCGGCGGGTGGAGACCTCGCTCGCACCCGGCGGCACGCTGCTGCTCGTCCACTGGACGGGGGCCGACGCCGGCCGCAGCGCCGGCGACGTCGCGGTGGCGGTGTTCGAGGCGGGGCTCGGCACTGCCGTGCGGGAGGTTCACCGCACGCGCACCGCGGACTATCGTCTCGACGTGCTGGAGCGAACCGCGTCCTGACGCGACCGACAACAACAACCACGCCGGGAGGCGACCACCGATGACGACCACCGCCCTACGCACCGCAGACGTTCCGATCGCCGTCGCCGCCACCGGTGCCCGCATTCCCGTGATCGGCTACGGCACCGGCGGCGGCGGGCGCGTCACGGCCGAGACGGTCGCCGCCGCGCTCGCCTGCGGCTATCGCCACATCGACACGGCGCGGAAGTACGGCACGGAGCCGCAAGTCGGCGCCGGCCTGAAGGCGGGCGGCGTGCCGCGCGACGAAATCTTCCTGACCACCAAGGTCTCCCACGAGAACCTCGCGCCCGCCGACTTCGAGCGATCGACGATGGAGAGCCTCGAGACGCTGGGCACCGACTATGTCGACCTGCTGATGGTGCACTGGCCGCTGCCGACGATGGACCTCCAGGCGACGATGGGGGCGCTCGCCGAGATGAAGCGGCGCGGCTTTGCCCGCTACATCGGCGTCGCCAACTTCAACGCCACGCTGCTGGAGGAGGCGGTGCGGTTCTGCCCGGAGCCGCTGTCGGCGCTGCAGGTGGAGTTCCATCCCTTCCTCGACCAGTCGCGCATGCAGGCGCTCTGCCGGAAGCTCGGCCTCGTCTTCGTCTCCTACTGCCCACTCGCTCGCGGACGGGTGCTCGACGCGCCGGTCCTCGCCGAAATCGCCGCGGCACACGGGCGGACGCCGTCGCAGGTGGCGCTGCGCTACATCATCCAGCACGAGGGCGTCGCGGCCATTCCCGGCTCCGGCAACCCGGAGCGGATCGCCGAGAACCTCGCCGCCGCGACGTTCACCCTGAGCGAGGACGAGATGGCCCGCATCGCTGCCCTTGCGCGGCCCGACGGCCGCCTCGTCAGCCCGGCTGGCCGCGCTCCGGACTGGGCGGCCTGAGATGGACACCCCCACCTCCGCCACCCTCCCCGCCGGCCCGCGCACCCTGCGCCTCGCCGAGACCGACAACGTCGTCGTCGCCGTCGACGCCATCGCCGCCGGTGCGGTGGCGGCGGGCATCACGGCACGCGCCCGCGTCATGCGGGGCCACAAGATGGCCGTCGCCCCGATCGCCGCCGGCGAGCCGGTGCGCAAGTACGGCCAGGTGATCGGCTTCGCCACCGAGGCGATCGCGCCGGGCGACCACGTCCACACCCACAACTGTGCCTTCGCCGCCTTCGCCCGCGACTACGCCTATGCGAGCGAGGCGAAGGATGAGCACGTGCTGCCGGTCGCCGAGCAGGCGACCTTCGAGGGCTTCCGCCGCGCGAGCGGCAAGGTCGGCACGCGCAACTACATCGGCGTGCTCACCTCGGTGAACTGCTCGGCCACCGTCGCCCGCTTCATCGCGGCGGAGGTGGAGCGGTCGGGCATGCTCGACGCCTACCCGCACATCGACGGCGTCATCCCGCTCGTTCACGGCACCGGCTGCGCCATGGATCTCAAGGGTGAGGGCTACGAGGTCCTGAAGCGCACCCAGTGGGGCTATGCGGCGAACCCCAACATGGGCGGCGTCGTCATGGTCGGGCTCGGCTGCGAGGCGTTCCAGATCGACCGCTTCATGGAAGCCTACGGGCTGAAGCACAGCGACACCTTCCGAACCTTCACCATCCAGGAGGTTGGCGGCACGAAGAAGACGGTCGCCGCCGGCGTCGCGGCGATCGCCGAGATGCTGCCGGTGGTGGACCGCGCCCGCCGCGAGACGGTGCCGGCGTCGGAACTGCTCGTTGCCCTGCAGTGCGGCGGCTCGGACGGCTATTCGGGCATCACCGCCAACCCGGCGCTCGGCGCCGCCGTCGACCGGCTTGTCCACCACGGCGGCACGGCGATCCTGTCGGAGACGCCGGAGATCTACGGCGCCGAGCACCTTCTCACCCGCCGCGCCGCGACGCGCGAGGTCGGCGAGAAGCTCGTCGAGATCATCCGCTGGTGGGAGGAGTACACGGCGCGCAATCGCGGCTCGATGGACAACAACCCTTCCCCCGGCAACAAGGCGGGCGGCCTCACCACCATCCTCGAGAAGTCGCTCGGCGCCGCGGCCAAGGGCGGCTCGACGACGCTCAACGCCGTCTACCACTATGCCGAGCAAGTGACCGCCAAGGGCTTCGTGTTCATGGACACGCCCGGCTACGACCCTGTCGCCGCGACCGGCCAGGTGGCGGGGGGCGCCAACCTCCTCTGCTTCACCACCGGCCGCGGTTCCGCCTATGGCTGCAAGCCGACGCCATCGATCAAGCTCGCCACCAACTCCGACATCTACCGTCGCATGATCGACGACATGGACATCGACTGCGGCGACATCCTCGACGGCGTGTCGATCGCGGCGAAGGGCGAGGAGATCTTCGCCGCGATGCTGCGGGTGGCGTCGGGCGAGCGGACGAAGTCGGAGGAGCTCGGCTACGGTGACGCCGAGTTCGTGCCGTGGCAGATCGGGGCGGTGATGTAGGAGGGGGAACGCCCGAGCACCCCTCCCCTCCCGACTGAAGGTCGAGCCGTGACGCCACCTCCCGACCCGGCCGCCGCAAAGCCCGTGCCCGGCAGCTTCGCGCCGCTGGCGCGGCCGGTGTTCGCGGTGCTGTGGGCGGCCACCGTGCTCGGCAACACCGGCTCGTTCATGCGCGACGTGGCGAGCGCGTGGCTCGTCACCGATCTCTCGGCATCTCCGACTGCCGTTGCGATGATCCAGGTGGCGGGCACGCTGCCGGTCTTCCTGCTCGCCATTCCGGCCGGCGTGCTCTCCGACATCCTCGACCGGCGCAAGTTCCTGATCCTCGTGCAGATGATGCTGGCGGCCGTCAGCCTGGCGCTGCTGCTCATCGCCCAGAGCGGGCTGATGACGGTCTCCGCCCTGGTGGCGCTGACCTTCGCCGGCGGCGTCGGGGCCGCGCTGATGGCGCCGACCTGGCAGTCGATCGTGCCGGAACTGGTGCCGCGGGCGGAGCTGAAGAACGCCGTCGCCCTCAATTCGCTCGGCATCAACATCGCCCGCGCCATCGGGCCGGCGGCCGGCGGCGCGCTGGTCGCCGCGTTCGGCGCCGCCGTCACCTACGGCATCGATGTCGCGAGCTATGTTGTCGTCATCGCAGCGCTCCTGTGGTGGAAGCGGCCGGCGGGCGCCGACGATGGGCTCTCCGAGCAGTTCTTCGGCGCCTTCCGGGCGGGGCTGCGCTATGCGCGGGCGAGCCGGCCGCTGCACGTCGTGCTGTTGCGGGCGGTGGTGTTCTTCGCCTTCGCCAGCGCCGTCTGGGCACTGCTGCCGCTGGTGGCGCGCACGCTGCTCGGTGGCGGCGCCGGTTTCTACGGGCTGCTCCTCGGCGCGGTCGGGGCAGGCGCCATCGCCGGGGCGCTGGCGCTGCCGCGGCTGCGGGCGCGCCTCGGCTCCGACGGGCTGATGCTGGCGGCGGCCGTCGTCACCGCGGCGGCGATGGCGGCGCTGGCGCTCGCACCCCCGCAGCCGGTCGCGGTCGGCGTGCTGTTCTGCCTCGGCATCGCCTGGATCGTCGCGCTGACGACGCTGAACGGCACCGCCCAGGCGATCCTGCCGAACTGGGTGCGCGGCCGCGCGCTCGCCGTCTACCTCACCGTCTTCAACGGCGCGATGGCCGGCGGCAGCCTAGCCTGGGGCCTCATTGCGCAGCAGGCCGGCATCGCCGGGGCGCTGGCGCTGTCGGCGGCGGGGCTGCTCGTCGCCGGCTTCCTCCTTCACCGCGTGCCGCTGCCGGTGGGAGAGGCCGACCTCGTCGCTTCCAACCACTGGCCCGAGCCGCTGACGGCGGCGCCGATCGAGGGCGACCGCGGGCCAGTGATGGTGCAGATCGAATATCGCATCCGCCCCGACGATCGTTCGGCCTTCCTCGCCGCTCTCGGCCGCCTCGCCGGAGAGCGCCGCCGCGACGGCGCCTACGCCTGGGGCGTCACCGAGGACGCCGCCGACGCCGAGCGGATCGTCGAGTGGTTCATGGTGGAATCCTGGGACGAGCACCTGCGCCAGCACCAGCGCGTCTCGGTGGCCGATGCGGACGTGCAGCGCGCGGCGACAGCATTCCACATCGGCGAGGAGCCGCCGCTCGTCCGCCACCTCATCACCGTCGACGCGCCGGGTCCCCGCTTCGACGCGGGTTGACGCCGGCAGCCGGAGCGCCCACCTGCGGCGGCGACGGCGCGCCCCCTCCTCCCCCTCGCCGCGCCCCTTTTCCCGTCCACGGAGTGACGCGTGAAGACCATCGGCTTTCTTTCGTTCGGCCACTGGAACCCGTCGCCCCGCTCCGGCACGCGCTCGGCCGCCGACGCGCTCCTGCAGTCGATCGACCTCGCCGTCGCGGCGGAGGAGCTCGGCGCCGACGGCGCCTATTTCCGCGTCCACCATTTCGCCCGCCAGCTCGCCTCGCCGTTTCCGCTCTTGGCCGCGGTCGGCGCCCGCACGCGGAAAATCGAGATCGGCACCGCCGTCATCGACATGCGCTACGAGAACCCGCTCTACATGGCCGAGGACGCCGGCGCCGCCGACCTCATCGCCGGCGGCCGCCTGCAGCTCGGCATCAGCCGCGGCTCGCCCGAGCAGGTGATCGACGGCTGGCGCTACTTCGGCTACCAGCCCGGCCCCGAGGAGAGCCCGGGCGACATGGCGCGGCGCCATGCCGAGGTGTTCCTCGGCGTGCTCGGCGGCGAGGGCTTCGCCACGCCCAATCCGCGGCCGATGTTCCCCAATCCGCCAGGGCCACTGCGCCTCGAGCCCCATTCGGCGGGCCTGCGCGAGCGCATCTGGTGGGGCGCCTCGTCGAACGCCACCGCCGTCTGGGCGGCCGAGCGCGGCATGAACCTGCAGAGCTCGACGCTCAAGGACGACGAGACCGGCGAGCCGCTGCACATCCAGCAGGCGAAGCAGATCCGCGCCTATCGCGAGGCCTGGGCGGCGGCCGGCCACACCCGCACGCCGCGCGTCTCGGTGAGCCGCAGCATCTTCGCTCTCGTCGACGATCGCGACCGCGCCTACTTCGGCGGCAGCGGCGAGGAGGGCGACACGATCGGCTTCATCGACGAGAAGACCCGCGCCGTCTTCGGCCGCAGCTATGCGGCCGAGCCGGACAAGCTCGTCGAGCAGCTGCGCCAGGACGAGGCGATCGCCGAGGCGGACACGCTGCTCCTGACGGTGCCGAACCAGCTCGGCGTCGACTACAACGCCCACGTCATCGAGGCGATCCTCACCCACGTCGCGCCGCCCCTCGGCTGGCGCTGAGCCGCCGCGGGACCTCTGCGCATCGGAACATCTCGTCCTCCTGCCGGTTCGTGTTCGAACAGACAGAAGGAGAACCAGATGTCCGATGCAGCAAGGCCGCCGCTGGGGCCCGTCGGAGGACGCGAGCGCGCCGCGCGGACGTCCGGCGAACCCAACGGCCCGCGCCCACCCGTCCTGGACGTCGTCGACCGGCCGGCTCGCGACATCGAGAACCGGCTCACGCCGGATCAGTCCTCGAACGTCGTCGAGAGCGCGGTACCGCCCCATAGCACCGGGCTGGATGTGGCCGTGCGGGGTTTTCACGGCGGGGTCGAGCATTCCCAGGAGATGCGGGCGGCCCGGCGCGCGGACGAGGCTACTGCTCCCGCCTCCGCGGCCGGCAGCGGAGCAGGACGCACGGCCACCCCTGCGCCGTCCGAGACCGACCGGAGAGGTTCCTGACGCCGCCGTCGCGGCACCGATGGGCCGCGTCGTCCGTCAGCGGCGCGGCCGCTCCGACAGCCAGCCGCCGACGGCGAGACCGAGCGCGAGGACGGCGTAGGTTGTGGCGACGCTGCGCTTGGGCAGCACCAGCTCCCAGCCCGGGGTCAGCCGTTTCGGCATTACGCCGTAGTCGACGACCGCGGCGATCGCCGTGATGGCTGCGGCATTGCGGAAGAGGACCGGGGCTCCCGGGCGCCCGCGCAACCCGGCGAGGCGCTCGAAGAGGTAGGCCCAGAAGATCGACGAGGCGTGGTGGGTGGCGTAGCCGACGAGGGTGCGGCCGACATCCGGCCCCGGCCTCCGTGCCGCGTCGTCGCCGTGCAGCCAGTGGCTCGTGGCGTTGACGGGCGCGACCGCAGGCCGCCCGGCGGCCCGCGAGAACAGTGCAAGAGCCACCGTGGTCGCGAGACTGGCGACCGTCCCGGACACGAGAGCGCGGGCGAGCGGTGCGGGCATCTTCTCACTCTCCTTGATGGACTGGGCGTGACCCTGCGAGACCGTCTTCGGGGGGAACGAACCGCTGGGTGACGGATCCGGGGCTCTGGCGGGCGGCCGGCGCCACCTTGCCTCTCAGCACGACACTGGAGGCGACCGGGGGATGCGTGCCAGCGCTACCGTCTGCCTCTGAGGGGAGCGTCGCCATCAGCCGCTCCAGGCGTTCGCGGCCGCGGCCGAGGCGGCTCTTGATCGTGCCGACGGCACAGCCGATCACCTCTGCCGCCTCCTCGTAGGAGAAACCCAACCCCCCGACGAGGACGAGCACTTCCTGCTGCTCCGGGGGCAGTACGGACAACAGGCTGCGAAGGTCGTTGAGGTCGACCACTCCGTCCTGCTCGGGCCTCGTCTGGAGGGTGGCGGCCAAGGCCTCGTAGTTGGTGGTGTTCTCCCGGCGGTGAACGATGTAGGCGGAACGCTGGCTGTTGCGCATGATCGTGAAAAGCCAAGACTTCAGGCGCGTCCCGGGCGTGTATTGGTGGAGGCTCTGGATCGCGCGCACCAGTGTGTCCTGGACGAGATCGTCGGCATCGGCTCGCTGATTGGTCAGGCTGAAGGCGAAGGCCCGCAGCGCCGGCAGCAGCTCCAAAATCTCCGCACGAACGCCGCCCTTCGGATCTGTCATGTCGTTCGCGTCTGCCATGCCTCTTCCCCACGAGAAGCGATGGGGAAGTCTCACCGGAACGATCTGTGTGAGGGAGGGTTCCACTAGCCCGGCTGCGATGCCCGTCGCGGTCGGGTGCATCGGGATGCCCGCCGGTGCACAGCCGGAGGCCACAATGACGACGCAGGTGCAACCACCCCCCGAACCCCGGGGACCCGTCACGACCGCCGATGCCTTGCGCAGCCGCATCGACCGCGGCGACGGCAGCGACAAGGTGGATTTTCCCGACCCCGCCGCATCCCCGCTCGGGACCGACGACGAGGCCGCCGGAACACCACCCACGCGCTCGGATGTCGCCCAGGCCGCCGCCCACGAACTCTCCCGTCCGCCCGCCGATGCGCCGGCCGACGTCCACGAACGGGTTCCCACGCGGCTTCGAGAGGGCCGCGGGATACCCGCATGGGTCTGGGTGCTCGCTGGGTTGATGATTGCCGGAGCGGTCACTGTCGCCGTGGTATCACTCGCCTGATCCGACCGGACGCTCGCTGCAGGGCGCAAGACGGGCCGCCGGCCTTGTCTCCGCCGCGCACGCTCGGCACAGTGGCTGCCGGGTGGTGGTGAGGCTCCACGGATGCGCCTGACAATCCGGCAGCGGCTCTTCCTTCTGACAGCAGCCGCGCTGACTCCGGCTCTCGTGGCGTTCGGCATCACCGAGTACCAACTGCGCCAGGAGCGCACAGCGGACATCCACGCGCAGGCCCTGCGGCAGGCCCGGCTGGCGAGCTCGGAGATGCGCCGCATCGTCGACAGCCTGGCGGACCTGTTGCGGGCGACGGCCACGGCACACCACGCCGGGCTCTTCACCTCGGCGGAGTGCCGCGCTTTCGTCGACATCGTGGCGAACCAGGGCGAGCAGGTCGCATCGATCGCCTTTTTCGACCCCGACACCGGGGAGAAGGAGTGCGACGGGCCGGGTGACGGCATCGCCGGTGTCGACGCGCTGGCGCGCGAGGCCTTGGCGAAGAAGGACGTTGCGATCGGTCGCTATCGCCGCAGCGACGCCACGGCGCCGGCCCTGCTGCCCGTCGCAGTACCGCACACGATCGGGACCGACGGGAGGCGCGTGATCGCGGTCGCGCACATCCGGCTGGATTGGCTCGGAAAGGAGCTTCAGGCCCGTGCCCTGGCACCCGGCGACGCGCTGACGATCGCCGACCGCGACGGGGTGATCGTCGCGCGCGTCCCGCTGGCCGAACGCTTCGTCGGCACCCGCATCCCGCCGCCCTATGTCGACCTCGTCGCTGCCGATGCCTCCGGCAGCCTGGAGGTGCGCAGCCAGGACGGAACGCTGCGTGTCATCGGCTACCTGCCGGCGACGATGACGAACGGCCTCTATGTCAGCGCCGGGGTCTCCACCGAGCGGGCCTTCGCGGCCATCAACCGGGCGACCGCGACCAGCGCCGCCGCGATGTTGGCCGGGGCCGCACTCGCCTTCGGCATCGCCTGGCTCGTCGGCCAGCGCGTCATCCAGCGGCCGATCGACCGCCTGCTGACCGTCAGCGGCGCCTGGCGCACCGGCGATCTCGGCGCCCGCACCGGCATGGGAGGCGATCACGGCGAGTTCGAGACCCTGGCCGCCGCCCTCGACGGCATGATGGCGGCTCTGCAGCAGCGCGACATCGAGCGGCAACAGGCGAGCGAGCAGAGAACCCTTCTGGCCCGCGAACTCAGCCATCGCGCCAAGAACACGCTGGCGCTAGTGCAGGCGATCGCCTCGCAGACCTTCGCCGGTGCCGCCCCCGAGCAATCCGCCCGGTTCGCCGAGCGGCTCGTCGCTCTCGCAGGCTCGTTCGACCTCCTCGTCGCCTCGAACTGGACCGGGGCCGGTCTGCACGAGACGATCGAGGCGGCGGTCCGGCCCCACCGCAGCGGTGACGGCGTACGGTTCTCGTTCGGCGGACCGGACGCCGCCCTGCCCGCGCAGTCCGTGGTCGGCCTGTCGCTGGCGCTGCACGAACTGGCGACCAACGCTGCAAAGTACGGCGCGCTGAGGCTTCCAGCCGGTCGCGTCGCCATCCGGTGGACGCTGCATGACGGACCGCCTCCCCGCATCGTCCTCAACTGGGTCGAGAGCGGTGGTCCACCGGTCGCACCGCCCAGCCGCAAGGGCTTCGGCTCGAAGCTGATGCGGCGGATCCTGCCGTCGAACCTGAACCCGGTGGTCGAAATCGACTACGCCCCGGACGGCGTCCGGGCGACCATCGCCTTCGACCTCTCCGAGGCCGGGCACGCCGCCTGAGGCGGCTGGAACGTTACCGACCGCCGGCGCATTCCCTCTCGTCCCCGGACACGGACGAGAGGAGAGACGGATGCGCCATCGCGACAGAGCGGCCGAGGCCGGACGAGACCCGGGCGTCGGCCGACCGAGCCGATATGCCGACACGGCATCGATCGATCCGGCGGACGAGCCCCTTCTGGACACAGCCTTCGGCCACGAGGACGGCGCGATGCTGGAGGGCGGCGGCAATCCCGTCGAGGCGGAAGCCCGCGCCATCCCCATCGACGCGCAACCGATGAGCGAAGTGACGGGGCGCCCTGACCCTGGCACCACGTTCGAGACCATCGACGGCCTCGACGAAACCGAGGAAGCGACGCGGCGCGCCGCCGAGGACTACGCCCCCGATCGCGACCGCATGGCAGGAGAGTGAACATGCCGGAAGACCAGGCTTCGCCCAACGAAGACGAGGAGCGCATCCGCGCCAAGGCCTACGAACTCTGGCAGTCGGAGGGCGAGCCGCACGGGCTCGCCGAGGCGCACTGGACCATGGCGCGGGAAATGGTGGCGACGGAGGACAGCCTGCGCTCCACCCTTCTGCCGATCGGTGGAGCGGGTGACGAGAGCGAGCCCGCCATCGCCATCACCAACCAGGGAGAGTTCCCGGGCCTTGCGGATCAGGGGGAAGAGACGCCCCACGTTCCGGAGCGCGTCCCCGCGCCCGAGCCGGTGTCCGCCGCCCCGCCTGCGCGCGAGAAGGCCGGACGCGCCGCCCGACGCTGAGGGTTCGGGGCAGCGACAGCGCGCCCGCGTCCCGAATGTGTCCGACAAACAGAAGGAGCCGAGTTGCCTCGGCTCCTTTTTCGTTTCGGCCGCGACGACCGTCTGTGCTCGCTCAGTCTCCGCCGGGCGATGTTGCGCCACTTCCGGAACTCATGCCATCGGCCTCGCCACCCTGACCGCTCTGGATCGGGGAGCCACCGGTGTTGTTGTTGTTGCGGGAGGCGTTGCCGCCGGCACCCGGCACCTCGCCCGGTGTTGAGCCCCCCTGCTGGGTGGCGATCGGCGGGCACGGCGAGCCGTCGGGCAGTGTCGCGCTGCCGTCGGGGCACATGCGGGTGTCGAGGGGGTTGGTCTGTTGCGCGAGGCTCGGCGAAGCGAGGGCGGCGCCAAGGGCTACGGCTAAGAGGAGGCGCATCGGGCCACTCCTGTGCTTGTTGCGGTCGGAGTGTCAACGTGGAGAAGCAGGGGCCGTTCCGCGGCCGGCCCCGCGTGGCGCCACAGAGGCGGTCTCACCCGCCCTGCAGAGCGAGATCGGCGATCAGCGGCAGGTGGTCGGAGGCGTGGCGCGCCTCGGCATCCGTCCACGTCCGCGCCACCGTGAGCGGCGGCCGGGCATAGATGCGGTCCAGCGACAGCAGCGGCAGGCCGGCGGGAAAGGTCGGCCGGGCGGCGGCAGCCCCGTAGGTGGTGCGCAGTTGCGAGCGGACGAAGCCGACGCCGAGCCAGTCGTTGAAGTCGCCGAGCAGGACCGCGGCCTCGCCGGGGGGGCTCGACGCGCAGACGCGCCGCACCTGCTCGCGCCGCTCGAAGGGGTCGAGGCCGAAGTGGATGGCGCGGACGTGCAACCGTCCGAGCGGTGTCTCGACCAGTCCGCCAATGGCGCAGCGCGGCTCGCGCGAGCGCACCGTCAGGTCGAGCCGCTCGTCGGCGAGGATCGGCCAGCGGCAAAGGAGGGCATGGCCGTAGTGGCCATCCGGGGCGACGATGGTGCGCGCCTCGACGGCGTGCAGCCCGAACGCCCGCGACAGGATCGAGAGCGGCTGCTTCTCGAGGTCCTGGATGCCGCGGGTGTCGAGCTCCTGCAAGGCGAGGACATCGGGGGCGTGCCTCTCGATCAGGGCGACGACCCGCTGGAAATCGTAGCGTCCGTCCGGACCGATGCCGCGATGCACGTTCCAGGTCATGCAGCGGATCTGGTCGACCGGCGGGCGTCCGGTCAGCGTCGACGCCATCGGGAGATCAGCACCTGCAGGCCGAACGACGTCAGGGCCCAGGCGACGAGCACGGCGACGAGCAGGAGCACGCGCCACAAGGTCGGCTCCCGGATCGCCGCGACGAGCCGGTCGCCGAGGGCGGTGAGGAGCACGAGGCCCGGCGCAAGACCGAGCAGGGTGCCGACCGTGTAGTCGACGACAGGGATGCGGAAGGCCCCGGCGATCAGATTGACGATCGAGAACGGCGCCACCGGCAACAGGCGGACTCCGGCGACGGCAAGGACGCCACGCTCGCTGACCGCCTCGCGCAGTCGCGTCATCCGTGGCCCCATCCGGCGCCGTAGCACGTCCGGCCCGATCAGCCGGCCGATCCCGTAGGTCGTGAGCGCGCTCGCGAGCGCTCCGCCGGCGGCGTACGGAAGGCCCGGCCAGGCCCCGAAGGCGATGGCGGTGGCGCCGATCAGCAGCGTCACGGGGAAAGCGACAAGGCCGGCGAGCACGAACAGGCCGGCGACGAGGACGCCGCCGACGACGCCGCCCGGGAACGTCTCCATGACATTGGCGAGTTCGCGCGGATCGGCGACGCCCACGGCACCGCTGTACCGCCAGGCGAGGCCGGCGAGCACGACCGCGATGACCAGCGCGCCGGCGGCGAGCCACCGCCACTGGTGCCGGCCCCGGCCGCCACTCAGTCCGGCGATCGGCTCGATGTCCGTGAGGGGCCGATCGGGATCGGCGATCCACTCCATGCCGACGGCCGTGGCCTCCTCCTCGTCGACATCGACGAGGCGGCAGCCCTTGCCGGCGCCGGCGACGGCGGCGAGAAGCGAGCCCTTCTCGTCGATGGCGCGGCCGACGACATCCACCGTGCAGCCGCAGTGCTCGGCGATCAGCTCGTCTCGAATGCGTCGGACCATAGCGCGGTCCGCCGGCCGCTCCGCCGCGACGACGAGGTCGCACTCGCTGTCGGCGCCCATCGAGCGGTTGGCGAGATTGGCCGAGCCGACGCGCAGGTATCGGTCATCGACGATCATCACCTTGGCGTGGATCATCTTCGCCTCGCGGCGCTCGTCGTCGCCGACCTCGCAGGCGAGCAGCGCGATGCGATCGCTCAAGCCCGCCTGACGAAACACGTCGATGAAGCGGACGCGGCCGTTCTGCATCGTCGTGTGCTCGATCCAGGTGTGGTGCTTCAGCGGCGCCACCACCAGGACCTCGAGCGCCGGACGCTCGAGCATGCGGCGCACCAGCCGCTCGGCGACCGGCAGGCAGGTGAGGAACTGGTTCTCGATGTAGACGGCCCGCTCCGCCACATCGATCATGTCGGCGAAGAGCGCCTCGACCTCCCGAACACCGGCTTCCTCGCTGTCGGACGGCATCGTGCGGGCGATGGCGACGGAGACGTCACGGAAGTGCGGTTCGGCGATGCCCATCTTCGGCGCCGTCAGGGCCGGTCGGCCGAGAGGCTGCAGCGTCTCGTGCGTCGCCGCCCGCCAGCGCTCGGCGACGAGCTCTGCGACGGCCTCCGCCGCCTCTCCCGTCACCGCCATCTGGACATCGTGGAAGGGCGGATAGGGCTTGCCGGCCGGGTCGACGCGGCGGGCGTCGTCGAGGTCGTGATCGCGGGTGTCCCAGCGGCGGATCGTCAGGTCGAGGCCGCCGGAGAAGGCGATGGCGTCATCGACGACGACGATCTTCTGGTGCTGGGCGCTTCCCGATGGCAGTTCGTCGTCGAAGGCGAATTCGATCGCGGCCGGAGTGCCCCATTGCAGGACGACCTCGACCTCCGCCTGCCGGTCGAGCGTGTAGAACAGCGGGCTCTTCCAGACGAGAATCTTGATGCGGAGGTCGGGTGTGCGCTCGACGAGCGCGGTCAGGAACGGGCCGAGCTCTTCCGGCAGGTCGTCGTTGGGCGGCTCCGCGCCGACGAGCCTGGTCCGGCTGTCGACGTCCCAGCCGACGATGACGATGCGGCGGCGGGCGGCGAGCATGGCGCGCCGCAGCGCGCCGAAATAGTCGGCGGCATCGACGAGCACATGCGCCGCCTCGGCGCGGACGACGCGCCAGGCATTTCGCGGCGGATCGAAGACAGCGTCTGCCACGCCGGCATCCACCGGACGTCGCTCGCTCACGAGACTCAAGATGGTCACCCCGGTTCGGCACCTAGTTCGTGCAGAACCCCGCACCCGCCGAAGCGTTCCATCCGTCTCTGGGCCCGCCTGTCTCCGGGCCTTCCTCAGCCGTCAGCGCGCGACGGGGCGAAGCGCGCGCTCGACGCCGCGCAGTTCGGCGAGCCCCTTCAGGCGGCCGATCGCCGGATAGCCCGGCTGCGCACCCCGCGCGAGGTCGTCGAGGATGTCCTGGCCGTGGTCGGGCCGCATCGGGATCTGCGCGTCCCCCCTGCCCTCCGCCTTGCGCCGCGCCTCCTCTCGCACCACGGCGGCGATCACCGCCACCATGTCGGTATCGCCGTCGAGGTGCTCGGCCTCATGGAAGGAACACGGAGTGCCGGGGGTCTCGCGCGTGACGTTGCGCAGGTGCAGGAAATGGATGCGGTCACCGAGACGCTCGATCATGCCCGCCAGGTCGACGTCGGGGCGGGCGCCGAGCGAGCCCGTGCACAGCGTCACGCCGTTCGCGGGGCCGTCGACGGCGGCGAGCACGGTGACGTAGTCCGCCTCCGTCGACATCACGCGCGGCAGGCCGAGCAGCGGGAACGGCGGGTCGTCCGGGTGGCAGCAGAGCCGGATACCGAGGCGCTCGGCGGTCGGCACCACCTCGGAGAGGAAATCGATGAGGTTCTGCCGCAGCCGGCCGGCATCGACGCCGGCATAGTGGGCGAGTTGCGCCCGCAGGCCGTCGAGCGACCAGTGTTCCTCCGCGCCCGGCAGGCCGGCGCTGACGCTGCGGGCGAGCGTGTCGCGCTCGGCTTCCGTCATGGCGGCGAACCGCTCGGCTGCCGCGTCGACGAGGGCGGTGTCGAAGGTCTCCGCCGCGCCGCGCCGCTGCAGGATGTGGATGTCGAAGGCGGCGAAGGCGACGAGATCGAAGCGCATCGTCGTGCCGCCGTGCGCCACCCGCCAGGCGAGGTCCGTGCGCGTCCAGTCGAGCACGGGCATGAAGTTGTAGCAGACGACCTCGATGCCGGCGCTCGCGAGGTGCTCGAGCGAGGTGCGGTAGGCGGCGAAGTGATCGCGGAAGGCGCCGGTCTGCGTCTTGATGGCCTCGGAGACCGGCAGGCTCTCCACCACCTCCCAGGCGAGGCCGCTCGGCCCGCCGTCCGGCAGGGTCGCGACCTCGCGCTGGCGCTTGGCAATTTCCTCCGGCGTCCAGACGACACCGTTCGGCACGTGGTGGAGCGCGGTGACGATGCCCTGCGCGCCCGCCTGCCGGGCATCGGCGATCGTCACCTTGTCGACCGGGCCGAACCAGCGCCAGACGTGTCTCATCGAGAGCTCCGAAATTGAAAAAGGCGGGGCGCCGCCGCCTCACCCGAAGGCAAGGTTCGGCAGCCACAGCACGAGGCCGGGAAGGAACAGCAGCGCGACGATCAACGCAATGATCGTCGCCAGGAAGGGCAGCGCCTCGAGGGTGTACTCCTCCACGCGCACATTCATCAGCGAGCACACCGCGAACATCGCCACCCCCACCGGCGGGGTCATGCCGCCGAGGGTGACGATCGACATCATCAGGATGCCGAAGTGCACGGGGTCGATCCCGACCTGCGTCACGATCGGCACGAAGATCGGCGTCAGCAGCAGCACCAGCACCGTGCTCTCGATGAAGCAACCGGCGACGAGCAGGAACAGGAGCACGACCATCACGATCAGCCGCGGATCCTGCAGGCCGTCGAGCATCCACGTCGAGATGCCCTGCGGCACTTGCAGGTAGATGATCGCGAAGCCGACCATGCCCGACATCAGGATGATGATCATGATCAGGCCGATGTCGGAGATGGCGTGGCCGAACGCCCGCAGCGTCTTCTCGAAGGTGAGCTCCCGGTGGGCGAGGACGCCGACGGCGAGCGCATAGACGACCGCGAATGCCCCCACTTCCGAGGGCGTGAAGACGCCGCCCCGGATCGTCAGCACGAGGGCGACCGGGAACAGCAGCGCCCATTTCGCGCCCCAGGTGGCGGCGGCGAGCGCCCGCCAGGTGGGTCGCTCGGCGTCCGTGACGACGTAGCCGCGGCGGCGGGCGATGACGTAGGTGGTCGCCATCAGCGCCACCATCATCAGAAGGCCCGGGATGATGCCGGCGACGAACAGCCGCCCGATCGAGACGTTGCCGACATAGCCGTAGAGGATGAGCCCGATCGAGGGCGGGATCGTCGCGGTGATCAGCGAGCCGACGGCGATGGCGGCGGCCGAAAAGCCCTTGCCGTAGCCCTTGGCGATCATCGTCGGGCCGAGGATGCGTGCTTCCATCGCGGCGTCGGCGACGGCCGAGCCGGAGACGCCGCCCATCACCGTCGACAGCACGATCGCCACCTGGGCGAGCCCGCCGGCCATCCAGCCGACAGCGACGTGGGAGAAGCGGAACAGCCGGTCGGTGATGCCGCTCTCGTTCATCAGGTGGCCGGCGAGGACGAAGAACGGCACGGCGAGCAGCGGGAAGCTCTGGCTCATCGTCGCGATCTTCTGCACCGCGATCGACATCGGCATCGTCGTGTCCGTCATGAAGAAGACGAAGCCGGAGATGCCGATGGCGAAGGCGACGGGTGCGCCGATGAACATCAGAGCGAAGAAGACGACGGCGATCAGCGCCATCTCAGAGCTCCGTTTCCGCGGGGGCGAGCGGATCGGAGCGCGAATAGACGAGCGTGTGGCCGTCGCGGCGCCGGCGCCAGGCGCCGACGAGATTGAAGACGAGTGCCCCGGCGAGCATGAGGCTGCCGATCGGCACAGCCGAGGTGACGAAGGCGTAGGAGAGGCCGCTGTCGCCGAACAGCCGCTGCCGGTTGAGCATCGTCAGCTTGTATCCCTCCACCGCGAGCAGCCCGAGGAAGACCAGCACGATCGCCGTCACGACGATCTCGACCGCAAGCCGCGTGCGGTGGCCGAGCAGGCGGACGACGAGGTCGATGCCGATGTGCGCCTTCTCGCGCATCGCCTTGGTGGCGCCGAGGAAGCACAGCCAGATGAACAGGAGCTGCGCGAGGTCGACAGACCAGATCAGCGGCGTGCCGAAGAAGCGCATGATCGCCGCCGAGAACACCAAAGCGACGATGATGGCGAGCAGGGCCGCCCCGATGGCGAGCTCGAGCTGCGCGAGGCGCCGGGTCATGGGCGTTTTCCTCGGTTCGGGCGGCGGGGCGGCCCGGCGCGTGCCGGACCGCAAGGGGGGACGCGAGGGTCGGGCCTACTGGCCGGCGGCGATCGCCTGCAGCTGGTCGCGCAGGTCACCGTAGCCGAGGGTGTCGTAGACGCCGGCGGTCGCTTCCCTGAACGGCGTGACGTCGATCTCCGCCACCGTCATGCCCTGGGCCTTCAGGTCGGCCTCGATGGCGGCGAGCGAGTCGCGCGTGCCGTAGGAGGCGACGTCGCCGGCCTTCAGCGCCTCCTCGCGCAGGATCGTCTGCTGCTCGGGGGTGAGGCTGTCGAACCAGGCGGCGCTGGTGACGAGGCCGGTGATGAGGTTGATGTGGCCGGTCTTCGTCAGGTTCTTCGTCACCTCGGGCAGCTTGGCGCCCTGGCCGGCGGGAAGCTGCGCCTCGACCGCGTCGATGACGTTCTGCTGCAGCGCCGAGTAGACCTCGGCGAACGGCATCGGCGTCGGCGTGGCGCCCATCGCCTTGATCGTCTCCATCCACACCGGCGCGCCGGGGGTGCGCATGCGCACGCCGGCGAGATCGGCCGGGGTGGCGACCGGCTTGTTCGTCCAGAGCTCGCGCTCGCCCTGCCACCAGTTGAACGACAGTACCTGGTGGCCGGAGGCGTCGCGCAGCTTGCCGACCCACTCCTCGAACAGCGGCGAGGTGACGACCTTGCGGATGCCGTCATAGCCGGAGGCGAGGTAGGGCGCGCCGAGGACGCCGAACTCCTTCTGGAAGACGGCGAGGCGCCCACCGTCGACGACGACCGCGACCGGCGCGCCGGCCCGGGCCTGCTCCAGCACGTCCTCGTCGGGACCGAGCTGCGAGTTCGGGAAGAGCTTCACCTCGATGGTGCCGTTCGAGCGCTGCGCGACCGCGTCGCGGAAGCTCTCGAGGCCCTTGTAGAGTGGGTCGGAGGTGGTCAGCGCCGTGTTGATGCTGAGCGTCTGATCGGCGGCGAGGGTCGGCCCGGCGACGACGGCGAACAGGCCGGCGAAAAGCAGCGGTGCGAAACGGGTGATCGTCATCGTCTCCTCCCAGAGAGCGGCCGCTTGTTTCCGACCTGCTTCCGCAGACTAGTATGGTAGTATATGATCGTCAACATGAGCGAAGTGACCGCCCTCCCCGTGTTGCCTGACGCGAGTCTTCGGCAGCGCCAGTCCAGCATCGCCGGCCGCGTCTACGACACGGTGCGGCGGGCGATCGTGCAGTTGCAGCTCGAGCCGGGTAACCCGCTGTCGGAGGCCGACATCGCCCGCCAGCTCGGCGTCTCCCGCCAGCCTGTGCGCGAGGCGTTCATCAAGCTGTCGGAGGCGGGGCTCGTGGAGATCCGCCCGCAGCGCGGCACCTTCGTGCGGCTGATCTCGCTGCGCGAGGTGGAGAATGCGCGCTTCATCCGCGAGGCGATCGAAGTGGCGATCGCCCGCAAGGCGGCCGCGGAAGCAGTCGGCGCCGACCTTCAGGCCCTTGATGCCCTGGTCGAGCAGCAGCGCGCTGCGGCCGCGACGTCAGACAACGCAGGCTTTCTGCATCTCGACGAGCAGTTCCACCAGCAGATCGCCCGCAGCGCGGGCTGCGACGACGCGTGGCGGGTGCTCGAGGGGCTGAAGGCGCAGATGGACCGCGTCCGCTACCTGTCGCTGCCGCAGGCGACGCCGCTGGACGTCATCCTGGAGCAGCACACGGCCATCGTCGACGCCATTCGCCAGGGTTCGGCGGACGCCGCCGAGACGGCGATGCGGCGCCACCTGTCGGAGATCCTGACCTCGCTGCCGAAGATCGCGACGCAGAAGCCGGCCTACTTCACGCCCTGAGGCCGCTCGACGCGCACCCTGCTCACGGCGTTTGCGGTCTGCCTCACAGACCGCTGCCCTTTGCCCCCGCCGGCAACGTCCAGGCGAACAGCTGCCCGCCCGTTCGAGAGGCCTCCGTGCCCTCCGGGGCGGGCTCGCAGCGCGACCGGTGCGATTCGCCCGGGTGCAGAACGCCCTCGTCCTTCTCGAACACGGCGAAGATCGAGCCGATGCCATAGACGGCGAAGCCAGTTCCGAGGACCAGGCCCACGAGCAACGTCGGCGCCGTCAGGCGGCTTCGAAGCAGACGGGAAGCGACGAACAGGGCCACCAGCACGATCACGGCGAGAACGCCGAGCGCCAGCAGCTGGCCGATCATGGGCCCGCCGAGCAGGCAGCCCGTCATCGTATCCACGAGTTCAGGCAAACCGCCCATCATCCGCCGTGCCTCGAAGGGCGCCGGGAGGGCGCGCCGATCCCGCGTGCTTAGTCGATCACGGCCGCGGTTCCCACCCGTCTGCATCACGACGACGGCGTGTGCGACGACCGGCCCCGCAGTTCGCTGCCGCGGTTGGCATTTTGCCGACACCAAACTCGTGCTAGGGCGGTGCGGGGGATGCTTCCGGGTTCAACGTCATGATCGAAGTTTCTCTGGCGCGCCGTCTGTCCGCCGTCGTCGCCGCGCTGGTGCTCGGCACCCTCCTCGCCATGGCGGGCGGGGCGCCGTCGGCATCTGCCGCAGCCGATGGCGTCGCCACCGGTCACTACAAGTTCCCCGCCCGCGTCGATCCGCTAGTGGCGACCGACCGCGAAACGGAGATCTGGGCGCACGTCTGGCGACCGGCGAAGCTGGGCCGCGAGACGTTCCCAGTGCTCGTCTTCCTGCACGGAAACCACGGGACCTGCGGCCGCTTCGACCCGGAGCTCGGTGTCCGCGTGGATGACCGCACCGACTACACCCGCAACGGGACCTGCCCCGACGGCTACGTCGTGACGCCGAACCACCTGGGTTATGACTATCTGGCGCGGCGGCTCGCGCAACGCGGCTACATCGTCGTTTCGATCAACGCCAACCGCGGCATCACCGCCGGCGCCGGCATCGACGGTGACGGCGGCCTCAACCTGATGCGGGGCCGGCTGGTGATGCGCCATCTCGCACTCCTCGCCGACTGGAACAGGGGCAAGGGAGACGTGCCGAAGTCGCTCGGCTTCGATCCGAAGGGGCATCTCGATCTCCAGCAGGTCGGGCTGATGGGCCACAGCCGTGGTGGCGAGGGCGTTCGCGCCGCCCTGCAGCAGATGCGCGAAGACAGCCGGCTCGCCCGCAAGGTGAGCGACGTGCGCATCCGGGCGATCTTCGAGATCGGCCCGGTCGATGGCCAGACGAGCCGCGTCCTCAACGCCGACGGCGTGGCGAGTGCCATCCTGCTGCCGGTCTGCGACGGTGACGTCATCGACCTCGGCGGCATGCGGGTGTTCGACCGCACCTTCCTGATCGAAAACGACCGTGTTGACGCGATCAAGGCGACCGTCGGCGTCTACGGCGCCAACCACAACTTCTACAACACGGAATGGCAGCAGAGCGATGCCGCGGGCTGCGCCGGCTATCCGGCGATGTTCGGGCCGCTGCTCGGCTCCGAAGAGCAGCGCAAGACCGGGATCGAGACGCTGGTGCCGTTCTTCCAGGCGAATGTCGGCGCGGATCGCAAGCCGGACCTCAACGCCGTCTTCGATGCCGGCAAGGCTCCTCCGAAGGACCTGCGGCGGCTCGCGACGGTGCTACGCAATTTCCTGCCGGGCCCGATCGGTGACGGGGTGCAGGTGCTGCAGCGCTTCACGAAGGCATCCGGCATCAGCGATTCAGGCGCGCGCAATCGCGCCGTCGGCCTCGACGTCGAACACTCCACGGTGCTCGCTAGCTTTCCGGACTTCGGGTGGGCGGTCCCGCACGACGAGAGCGTGCGCTGGGCGACGCTCGAATGGGACGGCGGCGGGAAGCACTTCTACGAGGTGGTGGTCGCCGACCGTCGTCCGCTGCGTCTCGCGGACTTCAAGACGTTGAACTTCCGGGCGGCCCTGCGCTGTGCGGCCGACGTCTGGTGCCCGGGTCTCCGAGATAACGACAAGCCGCAGATCGCCGTGGCGCTCGTCAGCTCCGACGGCAAGGTCTCGCCGGCCGTCGACGTCGAGGCCGCGCGCTGGCTCGACTGGCCGACGATCGACAAGAGCGCTTCGGAGGCCGTCAGCGCCCACGAAATGCTGTCGACCATCCGGGTGCCGGTGTCGAAGTTCAAGACGTCGGCGACGAAGGACGTGCGCGCCATCCGCTTCGTCTTCTCCGGCCAGGAGAGCGGCCGCGTGGCGATCTCGGACATCACCGTGGACGGGGGCAAGAAGACGAAGCGCAGCCGCGACATGGCGACCACTGTAGCGAGCGCCGGGACGGACACGGCGGCACCGGCAGAGGTGCGGCTGCCGATCCTTCCCGCTCCCGCGGGCGAGAACAACGGCCTCAGCGTCGAGCGTCCCGCAGCGGGCACTGCGGCCACGAGCCCGACGGCCGATGGCGGCGTCACGCTCCGGCTGACGAGCCAGCGGCCGTTCCCGATCACCAACGTGCTGCCGGTGCTGTGGATCGGCGACAGGCCGTTCACGGTGTCGGCGATCGAGGCGGATCGGCTCGCCGTCACCTTCACCATCCCCGCGTCCGACTATGCGGCGGTGGAGTCCGGGGCGGCAGTGCGGCTGCAGATCGGCCGCAACCCGTCGTGGGATTTCGGGATCCTGCGCAAGTAGGCAGCCCGGGCGAGTGACACCGGAGCGGCCGACTGGCCCGCTCCGCGGTCAAGTGCAAGGGGAGTGGGCCGACCGGCCCGCTTCGCGCCGAGACGGGTGTCAGCTCGCCAGCATGCTCTCGGAGAACAGCCGCATGACGCCGGCGCTGAGGCGGGCGTTGTGGGCGCACATGGCATCGAAGGCGGTGCGGGCGTCGTTCGCGCGGATGGCGTCGACGATGCCCTGGTGCTCGTCGAGCGACTGCTGCATTCGCGCCTCGATGGTGCCGGCCTGACGCTGGCGGAACGGCGCGAGCCTGGCCCGGAGGTCGACCGCCATGGCGGCGATCGTCGTGTTGTGGGCGCCGCGGCAGATGTGGTCGTGGAAGTCGCGGTTGGCGGCGAGATAGCCCTCGAGGTCCTTCGCCTTCACCGCTTCGGCGCACCGGCGGTGCAGGTCGTAGAGCTGCTCGCGCTCGACCGCCGTCAGGCGCTGGGCGGCGAGACGGGCACAGGTCGCCTCCAGCTCGCACTCAGCCTCCAGCATGTCGGCGAGTTGCGGCACGCTGATGCGCGCGACGACACCGCCGCGCCGCGGGTTGATCTCGATGAGGCCGCGCGCGCCGAGTTCCCGCAGTGCCTCGCGCACCGGCGTGCGCGACACGCCGAATTCATCGGCCAGCGCCTTCTCCTCGAGCTTCTGACCGGGCGCCACGTCGCCCTGGGCGATGCGATCGGCCAGGGTCTGGAAGATCTGGGCGGCGATGGTGGGCATGGGGGCTCGCTTCAGCACATCGAGGGGTGGCCAGCCACGCTGTTTCAGCGCGAATGGCGGGTCTTGCTTGCAATTCCGTGTACTGGATTCACATCGAGCGGGCAATCGGCCGGGTTTTGGCGCGAAATAGCGCAGGAGTGTGCACAAGACAGGCATCCTGTGCGCCCGCTGGCGGCTTTCGGAGGGATAGTGCCATCTGTGGGCCAATACGGCCCTGAGTGGCCGGTTTTGCCGAACGGACACACGAACCGCCCAAGCTGACACCGACTGCTCCCTCGGATAGGCTCCCGCTCCCGCCGTGGAGCCCCTTCCGCCATGCCCGCCGTCCGATCCCCCGGCACTCCCGAGGCCGACACGCTGTGGTCGATCGGGTTGATGGCGCCGATCGTCGCCACCTTCACCTTCGGGGTCGGGCTCAGCCTGTCGCTGCCGCTGCTGTCGCTGATCCTCGAGGCGCGCGGGGTTCCCTCCTACCTGATCGGTCTCAACTCGGCCACGGCCGGCATCGCCTCGATCGCCGCGACGCCGATCTCGGTCCCGCTGGCACGACGGTTGGGCACCGCGGCCGGCATCGCGGCGGCCATCGCGGTCGCCGCCATCGCCCTGATCGGCTTCTATCTCGTCGAAGCCCTGTGGGCGTGGTTCCTCATCCGTATCGCCTTCCACGGGGCGCTCACCATCATCTTCGTGCTGTCGGAATACTGGATCAGCAGCGCCGCGCCCGAGCGCCGCCGCGGCCTGGCGATGGGGCTCTACGGCACCGCGCTGTCGGTGGGCTTCGCCGTCGGGCCGACGATGCTCGGCGTCATCGGCACCAAGGGCTTCCTGCCGTTCGGACTGGGGGCAGCGGTGCTGGCGGTGACGGCGCTGCCGATCCTGGCGGCGCGCGGGTGGCAGCCGCGCGTGGCGACGCACGGGCGGACCCGCATCCTAGCCTTCGTGGCGGTGGCGCCGCTCGCCATGTTCGCGTCCTTCACCTTCGGCGCGGTGGAGTCCGGCGCGATGGCGCTGATGCCGATCTACGGCATCGCCGTGGGGTTCGGCCAGGCGACGGCGGCACTGATGGTGTCGGCGCTCGCGCTCGGCAACGTCGTCTCGCAGATCCCGATCGGCTGGCTGGCGGATCGCATCGAGCGCCGCAAGCTGCTGCTCGCCTGTGCCCTCGTCGGCGTCGCCGGTGCGGCCCTCGTGCCGGTCGCCTCGGCAAACCCACTGTGGCTCGCGGCGGTGCTGTTCGTCTGGGGTGGCGTCGTCGCCGGCCTCTACACCGTCGGCCTCACCCATCTCGGCAGCCGCTACAAAGGGCTCGACCTCGTCTCGGCGAACGCCGCCTTCGTGATGATGTATGCGAGCGGGGTGGTCGTCGGGCCGGCGGCGATGGGCGTCGGGATGGACGTCTGGCGACCGCACGGGATCGCCGTGGTGATGGGCGCGATCCTCGCCCTCTACGCCGTGGTGGCGGCGGTCCGGCTCGCCACTGCCCCGCCGACCGGACAGTGACGCCGCGCGACCCTCGCCACGAATCGCCCTCGCAGCCCGCCCCCTTGCCCGCGACGGCACGCACTGCCATCGTGTCCACCCCCTCGCGACGTTGCGCACGACGCGCACGATCGCCGCACCGACCGAAGAGCCGTGACCGTACTCATCGTGACCAACGGCGACGTCGCAGGCTCGACCCTCGCCGCACTTCGCCCTGACGCCGAAGTCCTGCCCTGGCGGGACGTTCTGCACGAGGGGCCGGTACCCGAGACCGAGGACGCCGCCGAGCTGCGGCGCGTGCGGGCCGCCCATCTGGCGGCCGCGTTCCGGCGCAGCGAGGCCGAGGTTCTCGCCGACCTCGAGCAGCGGGACGCGACGGTCGCCGGCGCCGCCCGCTTCGAGCGCATCGAGCTCTGGTTCGAGCACGACCTCGCAGACCAGTTGCAGCTGCTGCAGGTGCTGGACGCGTTGTCGGAATTGCCGTCACGACCGCCGATCCTGTCGCTGCAGGCCCGCGTCCACCTCGGTCCGCTGCCGGCGGAGCGCCTCGGTGCGCTGGCGGCGCGGCTGCGGCCGGTGGACGAGGAGACGCTGGAGGACGCCGCGCGACGCTGGGCGGCCTTCCGCGAGGCCACGCCGGTGGATCTCGCGGACTATGCCGAGGTGGAGGCCGATGGCCTGCCGTTCATGGGCGACGCCCTGCGCCGCGCCCTCGAGGAACTGCCGCGTCCGGGCGACGGGCTGTCGCGCACCGACCGGCAGATCCTCTATTCGATCAACCGTGGCGTCGACCGCGTCGGCATGCTGTTCGCCCGCGTGCTCGCCATGGAGGAAGCCGCCTTCCTCGGCGACTGGTCGTTCTTCCGCCAGCTCTCCGAGCTCGCCTTTGCCCGCCCGCCACTGCTGGTCGGCCTGCCCGAGCCGTTCGGCGCGGCGGTGATCGACGACGACGCGCGCCGCAAGGCCTTCGTGACGGCCCGCGTCAGCCTCACCGAGGCCGGCCGCGACGTGCTGGCCGGCCGCTCCGACCGCGTCGCCCTGATCGGCATCGACCGCTGGCTCGGCGGAACCCACATCACGGCGCCGACGCCGTGGCGTTACGATGCCGAGGAGGCGCGGCTCATCGAGCCGGAGGCGTGAGCGGGCCGAGCACGGTGGACCGCACCGCCGCGAAGTGGGCCGCCCACGTCGGTGCCCGGTAGCCGGCGATGCGCGCGCACTGCGCCGCGCGCCGCGCGGAGCCGTCCTGCGCGTAGTCCTCGATGGCGTCGAGCCAGGCCGGGCCGTCGAGCGGATCGAGCAGGTCGGCATAGCCCTCGGCGATCTCCTCGTGGGCGGGGATGCGCGAGGCGATCACCGGCACGCCGACGGCGAGCGCCTCCGCGACCGGCATGCCGAAGCCCTCGACCAGCGAGGGCATCAGCACCGCCCGCGCGCCGGCCATCACCACCGCCAGCGCCTCGTCGGAGAGCGACCCCGCCTCCAGCACGTGCTCGCGCGCCGCCGGCAGCCGCTCCAGGAGGTCGATGACGCTCTCGATCTCCCAGCCGCGCCGGCCGACGATGACGAGCTTCGGCGTCGCTGCGCCGTGGCGCTCGGCCAGCCGGCGCCAGAGATTGAGCAGGAGGAGGTGGTTCTTGCGCGCCTCGATCGTCGAGATCACCGCGAAATAGGGCGGCACCCCGGCCGCAAGACGGGCGGGCGGACGCGGCGGCGCGTCGGGAATGCCGAGGTGGGAGACGACGATCGGCGGCTCCCCGGCGGCGGGCCGGCGGCCGGCGGCAACGAGATGCGGCGCCAGCCGCTCGGCGGTGTCCCGCGAGTTGGCGACGATGGCGTCGGCGATCTCGGCGACGGTGGCGATACGGCGGGCGTGCTTGGCGTCGTCGCCGGGGCGCGCGTACTCGGGATAGTCGAGCGGGATCAGGTCGTGGACGAACACCACGGCGCGCACCGGCCCGGCCGCCTTCAGGCGCCGAAACGGCTCGGGGCGGTGCAGGTTGTGATGGGAGACGTGGACGTAGACGACGTCGCGCCCCGCCGAAGCCGCCGCGGCGATCAGCGGCTCGAGCGCCTGGCGGGCGAACACCTGGACGGGGTTCTGCAGCACCCGCCCGAACGGGTCGATGGCGAAGCGCACGATCGCGGAGGCGCTGTCAAAGGCACCGGGCTCCGAGGCCGCCGGGTCGCGCCCGCCCGCCGCCGGTGCGTCGACCCCGAGGAACCGCGCCACCCGGGCGAGGCCGGCGTCGGTCTCGCTGCGATCGGTCCGGCCTTCCCACCGCCGCCCGACCAAGTCGACGAGGGCCCTGCCGAGGCTGTCGGGGACGAGGCGCACGCGGGCGCCGGCAACGGCGACGAAGCGGAGTTCGATACCCACCTCGGCGATCAGCCAGCGCGCATAGGCGAGTTCGACGCGGTCGATGCCGGTCGGCGCCGTGCGGGCGATGCGGGCGATGAGCCGCGAGATGTCGAAAAGCACCAGCGGTGCGGCCGTCGGCTTGTCCACGCTTCTGTCCGCCCGCTTGTCCGCCCGGCCGCAGCGGCGGATCGGCCGCCCGCGTCGCGCCTCGCCCGTGTCGCGCATCGGCCCGGGGGCGTCAAGCGAGCGGGGTTGACCCGGGCCGACCGCTGATCGACAAAGCGGCCGTCCGCGGCTGCGCCCCCGTCTCATGCAGGTCGAATCATGCAGGTCGAACGGCTGTCGATCCCCGACGTGATGGTGCTGACGCCGAAGCGCTTCGGCGATGCGCGCGGTTTCTTCGTCGAGACCTGGAGCCGGCGCGTCTACGCCGACGCGGGCATCGACGTCGACTTCGTCCAGGACAATCACTCCCTGTCGCGTACCGCCGGCGTGATCCGCGGCCTGCACTTCCAGACGGACCCGTCGCCGCAGGGCAAGCTCGTGCGCGTCGTGCGCGGCAGCATCCTCGACGTCGCTGTCGACGTTCGCCACGGCTCGCCGAGCTTCGGCCGCTTCGTCAGCGCGGAGCTGTCCGCCGAGAACGGCCGCCAGATGTGGGTGCCGGTCGGTTTCGCACACGGGTTCTGCACGCTGGAGCCGGACACCGAGGTGATCTACAAGGTCACCGGCTACTACGATGCCGCGGCCGACAAGGGCCTCGCCTTCGACGATCCGGACCTCTCGATCCCCTGGCCCGTAGCGTCGGAACAGGCCACGGTCTCCGACAAGGACCGGCATCATCCACGGCTTGCCGCGCTGCCGGTTCACTTCCGCTACCGCCCGGCGTCCTGACGGCGCAGTTGCGCCGGGGCGGCGTTTGAATTATCCGCCGGGGATCGGCGTGACCGCGATCCGCGCCGGCGCTGCAGCGGTGGGCCGCGTCCGGTCGGTGAGCCCACGGCGTTCGCCCGATGCGGAGCCGCCGGGCGCCTTGTGACCTGGGTCTTTTGGGGCGAAATGGACGGTGCACCGCAGTGGTCGATTTCGGCTCGCCTCGTCACGATGCGCGAGATCGAACAGACCGTCGACGGGTTCCGGGCCACAGGCCACGACCCCCGCATCATCTGTGATCTCGCCCAGCCGCAGCCGCCCGGCTGGTATCTCGTCGAGCTCGATGTGGAGACCGACGTCGATTCGCTTTCGCGCGTCTTCGTCGATCTCGGCAAGGGCTTCGGCGAGCACAGCGGGACGGTGCTGCGGACAGGTAGCGACGGCACCCGGCGGGCGGTGTTCCGCTCGCCCAAGCGCTTCCGCCGCATTCGCATCGATCCCTGCGAAGCGGCCGTAACCTTCCGCATCACCGACGTCCGCTTCGAGGCGATCGAGGCGACGAGCGCGCTCGGACAGCGGCTGCGGCTCGATTCCGGCATGGAGATCCTCGCAGATCCGACGCGGCCGGTGACGACCCGGACGATCTCACCGCGGGTCGCCCGCGCGATCCGACCGGTGCCCGGCGAGATCGTCGCGAGCCAGGACTGCGAGTGGGAGGGCTCGGTCCTGCGCATGACCGGGGCTGCGCCGGCCGTGACGATCCGGCTCGCCCAGTCGATGCGCCGGGGCTGGCACGGCATCGTGCTGCGCGCCGAGAACGACGCGGGCGCCGAGGTGACACTGTCGTTCGGCTTCGTCGGTGGCGTCTACAACTGGACGCGGGTGAAGCTCGACCGCAGCCCCGACGGCCTTCACACCACCTGGGTCTACCTGCCGACGCGCGTCGTGCGCCTGCGCATCTGGGCGACCGGCGAGACCGACGGCATGACCATCAACCGGCTGGAGACGACGCCGGCCGGGAAGCCCTGGGGGGCGGTGCACCGCCGCCGGACGCGGTCCGGCATCCTCATCGTCGATCAGAAGGCCCAGGAGGCGGCACGACGCCCCCCGTGGGCCGTGCAGGCGACGCTGGAGGAGAGCCACGACATCGAACCCGTCGGCTCCGGCTTCCGGGCCCTGTCGCACCGCGCGTGGTTTCAGCTGCGGTTCAACGCCCCGCTCGTGCCCGGCTGGTATCGCGTCGAGGCCCGTATCCAGACCGACCCGATGGTGCGCCCGCGCGTCCGCTTCGACTTCGGCGACGGACCGGAAGGACTGCCCATCCGCCTCGCCCGCGAGCATCCGCCGATGTTCTCGGCCTTCTGTCGCGTGCCGAAGCCGCTGCAGGCCCTGCGCTTCGAGCCGTGCGATCACCCGACCGGCTTCGTCGTCGACACCTTCGCGGTGCGCAAGATCCCGTTCTGGAAGGTGGCACGGCGGGCGCTCGGCTCGGCCATCAAGCACTTCCGCGCCGACCCCGTCCGGTTCCGTCGCTTCGTGCGCGACGCGGCGATGTCGATCATGCAGCCGAAGCGGGTGGAGAACTTCTCCAGCGCCTCGAGCCTCTACTGGGCCTCGAGCAACCGCGACATCCGCTACAATCTCTGGCAGGCGAGCTTCGACTATGACGAGCACCGCCACCGCGCGGGCGTCACCGAGCGGGCCGCGGCGCTGACGGCGCGGCCCCGGTTCTCGCTGCTGATGCCGCTGTCGACGGGCCGCCTGCCGCTGGTCGAGGCGGCGATCACCACGGTCACCGAGCAGATCTGGCCCGACTGGGAGCTGTCGATCGCGCTTGATCGCGACATCGACCCGGACGTGGCGGAGCTGTGCGACACTTGGAGCGCCCGCGATCGCCGCATCCTGGTTCGCCGCGTCGCCGCCGGATCGGGCGTCTCGGCAGCCGCGAACGCGGCGCTCGCCGCCGCCACCGGCACGCATGTGGCGGTCATCGGCGAAACGGAGCGACTGCGGCCCCATGCGCTCGCCGAGCTCGCGCTGGCGCTCGATACCCGGCCGGATGCCGAGGTGATCTACGCCGACGAGGACACCCTCGACGAGGACGGCGGCCGCAGCGACCCGCACTTCAAGCCGGCCTGGAGCGAGGACCTGTTCCGCTCCTGGAACTATCTCGGGCGCCCGACCCTGCTCAACATCGCGACGGTGCGGGCGGCGGGAGGCTTCCGCCGTGCCGTCGAAGCGGCGCAGGAGTTCGACCTCTTGTTGCGCATCATCGAGCGCGTCGACCCGGCCTCGATCGTCCACCTGCCAAAAGTGCTGTGCCACCGCTACGCCGGCCAGCGTCCGGAGACCCCGGGCTCGACGGCGAGCGAAGCCTTCGGCGCCGGCCGCGTCGCCCTCGAGGAGCACCTGCAGCGGGCGGGTATCCAGGGCTCGGTGCTCGCCGTGCCGGAGTTCCCCTCCTACCGGGTCCGGCGCGCGGTTGCCGCCCCCGCCCCGGCCGTGACGCTGATCGTGCCGACGCGCGACCGGCCCGACCTGCTGCGGCCGTTCCTGACCTCACTGTTCGAGCTCACCGACTATCCCAACTTCAGCCTGGTGCTGATCGACAACGGCACCGTCGACACCGAGGCGCTGGGGCTGCTGTCGGCGGCCGGGGAACGCGACAACGTCACGGTGGTGCGCGACGAATCGCCGTTCAACTACTCGCGCCTCAACAACCGCGCCGTCGCCCTGGCGGAGAGCCCGCTGATCGGGCTCCTCAACAATGACGTCAAGATCACCCACGCCGACTGGCTGACGGAAATGGTGAGCCACGCCCTGCGGCCGGACATCGGCTGCGTCGGTGCGAAGCTCTTCTACCCCGACGGTCGCATCCAGCACGCCGGCGTCGGCCTCGGCATCAGCGGCGTCGCCGGCCACGTCCATCACCTGTTCCCGCGCGATTCCACCGGCTACTTCGGACGGCTGTCGGTCGTGCACGACTTCTCCGCCGTCACCGGCGCGGTGATGGTGATGCGCAAGGCGGTCTACGAGGAGGCCGGCGGCCTCGACGAGACCAACCTGACGGTCGCCTACAACGACATCGACCTCTGCCTGAAGATCCGCCAGAAGGGCTACCGCATCCTCTGGACCCCCTTCGCTCGGCTGATCCACTACGAATCGGCCTCACGCGGCCTCGACATGGCGCCGGAAAAGCGCACCCGCTACGAGATGGAGGTCGCCTACATGCGGGCCGCCTGGGGCGTGACGTTGATGACCGACCCGTTCTATTCGTCGAACTTCGATCTCAACCGACCCGACTTCATGCCGGCGACGTGAGCGGCCCGGCATGCCTCCCCAGCCCGGCCGCCGGATCGTCTTCCTCCACCTCTTCAAGTGCGGCGGCACCACGGTGATCGAACGGCTGCGGTCGCGCCTCGGCGCGAGCGCTGTCCTGCACGTCAAGGACGTCCACGCCTTCGATGCGTCGCTGCGGGAGAACCCGGCGGCGCTTGCAGATCGGAAGGCGGTGGTGGGCCACCTCAGCCTGCCGCTGCTCGAGACGCATTTCGCCGATTGGGCCTGGGTGACCGTTCTTCGCGACCCAGTCGACCGGATGCTGTCGCAGTATCACCACTTTCGTCGGGAAGCTGGGGCCTTCGGGGCAATGGGCGACGAGGCGGGCGACGATCACGGATTCCGTGTCCGCTTCTGCGCCGAGAATGACCTCCTGGCGTTCGCCACGAGCGAGGATCCGCGGTTGACCGTCTACACGCGCAACTACATGACGCGGAAGCTCGCCGGCGTCACCCGCCGCAGGCGCTCGCAGCTCGGCGAGAAGGCGCGCGCGACGGCCATCGCCAATCTGCCGCGCTTCGCCGCCGTCGGCACCACCGATACCCTGGACGAGACGTTCCTGCCCGCTCTCGACGACATGATGGGCCGGCGCCCCAACCTCGTCGACCGCCTCCGGCCCCGCGCCAATGTCTCCGCCGCGCGTCAAGGTCGCCGCCCGCCTCTCGATGACGCGGCACTCGATGCGATCCTCGCCCACAATGCCGCCGACATCGCACTCTATGCGGCGGCGCGATGGTTCGATGCGACGCGGCGGCAGCCGGCGTCGCTGCCGTCATCTGTCGACCCGCATCAGGGGGAGCGGCCATGAGCCTCGTTTCCGCCGCACCCCCGATCCAGACGACGACACCACCCGAAACGCTTCCGATCCCCGGCTATCGCGGCAACGAGGGCATCGGCGCGGCGCTGGCGACGCAGTTCCGTGTCATCTGGGCGCTGACGCTGCGCGATTTCCGCACGAAGATCCTTGGCCACAAGCTCGGCGCGTTCATGGCGCTCGCCGAACCGTTCTTCTTCGTGCTGTCGGTCTCCTTCGCCGTTTCGTTCATCGACAAGCAGGCGAAGATCGGCACCAGCTTCATCCTCTTCTTCGCCACCGGCGTCATCCCGTTCAACTCCTATCGCCGCGTCGCCAAGGAAGTCCGATCCTCGATCAAGCGCTACAAGAAGTGCCTGTACATCCCGATCGTGCGCCCGATCGACCCGTTCATCGCCGCCGCCATCATCCAGCTGCTCCTCTATATCGTCATCTATTTGGTATTTTTTGTCGGGTACTATCTCGTCAATGGCTATGGGCTGCCGCACGATTGGGGTGCGACCTTCTTCCCGCTGGTGATTTGTGCGCTGCTGGGGCTCGGCAGCGGCCTCATCAACACGGCGATCTGCTCGTATTTCCCTCCGTGGGACAAGTTCTTCGCCATCCTGATGATGCCGCTGTTCCTGATCTCCGGCGTGCTGCACCCGCTGCATACGTTCCCGAGCTATGTTCAGGACATTCTCTACTGGAACCCGCTGGCGCATGCCGTGGTAGCGTCCCGGAACGGGTATTACGACATCTACGAATACCCCTTCTATGATCCCTACTACTTCGTCGGCTTCTCCGTGACGACCCTGTTCATCGGACTGGTTGCGGAGCGCTTCGCGCGCCGGCGCATTCTGGAGACGTCGTGACGGGTGCCCGGGCGCCGCGGCAACGAAGTCTCCACCACGTCGGCAACTCCTCCCCGTCCGGCAGCGTTGGCTCCTGGCGTGGCCTTGCGGGGGCCGCAGAGGTGTCGATAGTGCTGACGGTGTGCGACGGGCTGATCGCACCCGAAAAGAGCGGCAGGGGAGGCTGGGAGTGAACAAGGCACCGATCAGGAAAGCTGTGGTACCGGTGGCGGGCCTCGGGACGCGTTTCCTCCCCGCGACGAAGTCGATGCCGAAGGAGATGCTGACGGTCGTCGACCGTCCGGTCATCCAGTACGTCTTCGACGAGGCCCGCGCGGCTGGCATCGAGCACATCGTCTTCGTCACCGGCCGCAACAAGGCGGTGATCGAGGACCACTTCGACATCGCCTACGAGCTTGAGGATACCCTGCGCGAGCGCAACAAGCGCGACGCCCTGGCGATCCTCGAAGCGGCCCGGCCATTGGCGGGTCAGACGAGCTTCACCCGGCAGCAGGCCCCGCTCGGCCTTGGGCACGCGGTTTGGTGCGCGCGCGAGATCATCGGCCGGGAACCGTTCGCGCTGCTGCTGCCCGACGTCCTCATCAAGGCGGACCGCGGCTGCCTCTCGCAGATGATGGACGTCTATGCCGAGCGTGGCGGTAATGTCATCGCCGTCGAGCCCGTCCCGGAGGACCAGACGCACCAGTACGGCGTCGTCAAGATCGGTGCCGGCGGCGACCGGGTCTATGACGTAACGGGAATGGTGGAGAAGCCGCCGCGCGGCACCTCCCCCTCCAATCTCATCATTACCGGCCGCTACCTGCTGCAGCCCGAGATCTTCGACCTCCTCGAGACGCAGGAAGCCGGAGCGGGTGGCGAGATCCAGCTGACCGACGCGATGCTGCAGCTGATGAAGACACAACCCCTGACGGCGCTGGAGTTCGAAGGCCGCACCTACGACTGCGGCTCGAAGATCGGCTTCCTGATGGCCAATCTCGCCTATGCCGCGACCCATCCGGAGCTCGGCGCGGAGTTCCGCGCCACCGCCGGGGAATACCTCGCAGCCCTCTGATGCACCCGCGGCGGGGGCGGTGGACAGCCCGCAGCGCTTCCGCCATCCTCCGCCGCGCCGGACCGAACTCCTGGACCCCTGCCTGCACCGGAAGTCCCAAATGTCGCGATCGTCGCCCCTGCCCCGATACGCACTCGGGCTCGCCAGCCGCGCCCCTCTCACCGTCGCACTGACGGCTGCGGCGTTCCTCTCCGTCTCCGCGCTCGGCGGGCCGGCCTTCGCCCAGGACGACGAGTTCCCCGGACCCGACAGCCCCGAATGCACATGGGCGGGCGAGCGCATTCTGAGCCTGCTGTGGCGGGACGACATCCGCACGGCGACGGACTTCATCGACCTCTACGATCGCTTCGATTGCCCGTCCGAGCACATTCCCGCGGCCTTCCGCTGCCTCGTGAAAGTGGGTGTCAGCCCCGAGCAGGGCGATCCCGGCCTGCCAACCCGCGCCAACGCCTGCTGGGCCAACCCGGCCGTCGATCCAGCCTCCCTGCAACCGGCCGCCGCACCGTCGGCCGAAGGTGGCGAAGCGCAGGCGCCGAGCGACGCACAGCCGGCGCCGGAGGCGCAGCCGGCCGGCGAGCAGCCCGCGGCGCAGTGACGCGGATCGACGGCTCCTCTCGCATCGCAGCATTCGTGATACGAGATTAGGCGAGGGCCTGCAGCGGGGCACCGGGCCGTTTCTCACGAGGCGGCACCGGAAACGCGGCTGGCGCCCGAAAAACTCCAATATCTTCAGGCTCTTTCTGCCTCCTTCGCTGCGGCATCCCTCTCCGGGCCGCAGCGGCAGCGGCAGGAACCGAAGCCGCGCGAATTCGTTCTCTCAGCCTCGAGCTCTCGAGGAGCGGTGGATCCATGGGCTTCGTCGGTAAGTTGCGGCGCGCGATGCCGGTTGCATTCGTCGCAGTGGTGGTGGCCGTCCTGGCCCACGGCGCGATCTGGCTCATCAATGGCGAGGAAGTAACCCCGCCGGACGTCAACGGGAAACTCGAGAGCGTTTCCTTCTCTCCCTACGACGCCTCTCAGAACCCCGAAGACGGTGACCTCGTCACGCCGGAGCAGATCCGCGCCGACATGGCGGTGGTGGCTCCCTACGTCAAGCGCATCAGAACCTATGCGGCCACCGGCGGCCTCGAGCATGTTCCTGAAATTGCCGCTGAATTCGGCATCAAGGTAACGCTCGGCGCCTGGATCGACCTCGACGAGGAGCGCAACGCGCGCGAGATCAAGACGGCGATCGACCTCGCCAACAAGTTCCCCAACACCGTCGAGGCCATCGTCGTCGGCAACGAGACGGTCCTGCGTGGCGAGAAGACCGGCGCCGAGATGGCCGAGCTTCTGCGCAAGGTCCGCGGCGAGAGCCCCGTGCCGATCACCACGGGCGACATCTGGTCGACGTGGCTCGAAAATCCGGAGATGGCCGGCGCGGTCGATTTCGTCGCCGCGCACATGCTCGGCTACTGGGAAGGCGTGCCGCGCGAGAGCGTCGTCGAGCATGCGGTCGAAGCCTACAACCGGCTGCGCACCACCTTCCCCGGCAAGCACATCGTCGTCGCAGAGTTCGGGTGGCCGTCCGGCGGATACAACATGAAGGCGGCCGAGCCCGGCCCGGTGGCACAGGCGGAGATTCTTCGCGCCTTCGTCAGCCGCGCCCGCGATCTCGGGATCGACTACAACATCATCGAGGCCTTCGATCAGCGCTGGAAGGTGAACGAAGGCTCCGTCGGTGCCTATTGGGGCCTCTTCGACGCCGAGCGTAATCTCAAGTTCGATCTCGCCGGCACCATCACCGAACCGAACAAGGAGCGCATCGCCGGCGCTGCCCTGCTCGTCGGCACGCTGCTGTCGCTCTTCGTCTTCCTGCTGAAGCGACCGACCTTCCTGCAGGCGATGGTCATGGCCTCGGCAGCGCAGTGCGTCGGGGCCTGGCTCGCGATCACGATCGCCCACCCGCTGTCGCACTATCTCGTCGTCGGCAGCGCCGTGATGTGGGTGGCCGGCCTGATCCTGCTGGTGCCGCTCGCCCTGTTGTCGCTCGCGCGCATCGAGGAGATCGCCGCCGTCGCGCTCGGCCGTCAGCCGGCGCGCCTGCTGGCCGAAGCGACGCCTCTGCCGGATCCGCAGCCGCGCACGGTGCCGCTCGTGCCGGACGTCCCCTCGGTGGCCGCCGCTCCCTATCTGCCGAAGGTCTCGATCCACATTCCAGCCTACCGCGAGCCGGCGGAGATGCTGAAGCAGACCCTCGATTCCGTCGCCGCCCTCGACTACCCGAACTTCGAGTGCGTGGTGGTGGTCAACAACACGCCCGATCCCGCGCTGGTGCTGCCGGTGGAGGCGCATTGCCGCGCGCTCGGTCCTCGCTTCAAGTTCATCAACGCCGAGCGGGTGGACGGCTTCAAGGCCGGCGCCCTGCGCCTGGCGCTGAACGAGACGGCCGAGGACGCCGAGATCGTCGCGCTGCTGGATGCCGACTATGTCGTGCAGCCTGATTGGCTGAAGGACCTCGTCCCGCACTTTGCCGACGCGCGCGTCGGGCTGATCCAGGCGCCGCAGGACCACCGCGACGATGCCCGCAGCCTGTTCCACCGCGTGCTGAATGCCGAATATGCCGGCTTCTTCGATATCGGCATGGTGCAGCGCAACGAGTCGAATGCCATCGTCGTGCACGGCACCATGTGCCTGATCCGGCGCGTCGCCCTCGACGAGGCCGGCGGCTGGTCGAGCGACACCATCACCGAGGATACCGATCTCGGGCTGTCGATCCTCGAACGTGGCTGGACGGCGCATTACACCCGCCGCCGCTATGGCCACGGCCTGCTGCCCGACGACTACCAGTCGTTCAAGACCCAGCGCCACCGCTGGGCCTATGGCGGGCTGCAGATCTGCCGCAAGCACTGGCGTCGCCTGCTGCCCAACCGCTCGCGCCTCGCCGGACCGCAGCGCGCGGAATATCTGATCGGCTGGATGAACTGGCTCGGAGCGGAGACCCTCGGCGTCGCCGCTGCGCTCCTCAACCTGATGTGGGTGCCCGTCGTCGCCTTCGCCGGCATCGCCCTGCCCGACTCCGTCCTGACGCTGCCGGTGGTGATCGTCTTCCTCGTCAACATCCTCCACTTCTCGCTGCTCTATAAGCTGCGGGTGCGGATGCCGATGCGCTACGCGGTCGGTGCGGCGATCGCGGCGATGAGCCTGCAGCTCACCATCGCCCGGGCCGTGACGCTCGGCCTGTTCAAGGACACCCTGCCCTTCCTGCGCACCGCCAAGGGCGCGAAGAAGAACGCCGTCGGCGCCTTCCCGGCGAAGTGGGAGGCGATCATCGGCTCCCTCCTCGTCGCCGGCGCCGCGCTGCTCTGGTTCACCAACAGCGACGAAGTCCGCGAGATCTACGTGTTCGCGCTCGTGCTGATCGTGCAGTCCCTGCCCTTCCTGGCGACGGTGAGCATGGCGCTGCTGGAGCGCCGCTGCCTGCGCCAGCAGGCGGCGATCGACGCTGCGGCGCCGGCACTCACGCCTGCCACGGTCGCTGTCGAGACGGCCGCAAACGCCTGACGGGCATAGCTCCGTTCAGCGAGAGGCGCTGTCTCGTGCCGGCAGGTCGCGGAAGTCGCGGCCGATGAAAAGGCGCAGGCGCGCCGCTTCGCCACCGATCGGACCGACATCGACGGTGCCGAACGGCTCGATCGAGGCAAAGGCTTCGGCGTACTGCGCGACCGGGTCGCGGCGGCTGCCGGGCGGCAGCACGATCAGCACCTCGGCACCCAGGAAACTCTCGGCCGGATGGACGACGCCGTACTGGCGGGCGTCGCTGCACAGGCAGAAGACGGGAAGAGCTCCCCCGAGGGCGTAATCGACCTTGCCTGCAGCGTGCCATTGCGGCGCCGCCACGACGAGGTCGGGCCGCCCCAGCATGCCGCGGCGACGCAGCGCCTCGCGCAGGGCCGTCCAGTCGGTCGCCTGCAGCGCCGGCTGCTCGCGCTCCAGCGCCGGCACCAGCCGCGACAGCATGCCGGTTCGAACCTCGAGAGACACGAACGCGAGCCCGGCGACGACGAGGCCCGCGGTGGCGAGCGCCGTCGCCCGCAGCCAGAGGGCGTCGCGATGGCGGTCCAGCAGGTCGCCCAGCGCCGCAAACAGCAGCAGATAGCCAGGCGCCGCCCAGTGGAACAAGGGCAGCTTGCCGGACCACAGCGCAACGACCGTAAAAAGCACGATCGGCGGCAGCGCGAGGCAGAGCAGGAACCAGCTCTTCGGGTCGCCGCGGCCCCGCCGTACGAGGCCAACCATGGCCACCACGAGGCCCGCGAAGATCCACGGCAGCAGGAACAGCGCGGCCCCGCCGAGGACGGCAAGGGGCCCCCACGGCCGGAAGGTCTCGAACGCGGCCCGTCCGCCCTGGAAACCGATCGAGGTCGCGCCGGTCTGCAGCGTCCAGGCGATCAGCGGCAGCGCCACCACCAGGGCCGCGGCGAGGCCGAGCCAAGGGTGGGGCTTCAGCAGCCACATCCGGTGGCGCGGCGACGTCAGCAGGAAGAGCGGTAGTCCCGCCAGCGTCAGCACGGCGCTGTACTTCGACATCACCGCAAGACCGGCGCAGAGACCCGCGAGGATCCACCAGCCGAGCGGGCGCGCCGAGCGGCCGAGGACCGCGTGGGCGCCCGCAAGCGCGAAGCCCGCCAGCGCGAAGTCGAGCGGGCCGTCCGGCAGCACCCAGGTCGCGCTGGTGACGCCGAGCATCGGTGCGAGCGTCAGCGCGGCGGCTGCCCAGACACCCGCCCGCGGGCGATAGAGGAGCGCCGTCAGCCGGTAAACGAACCAGGTGGTGAAGGCGAACAGCACCACGAACGGCAGGCGGACGATGAACGGCGCTTCGCTGAAGGCCGCCAGCGCCGCCCCGCGAGAGAGCCACCACGACAGCGGCGGGTGGTCGAAGTAGCTCCACCCGAGCGTCCGCCCGGCGGCGACCATGTAGCTCTCGTCGATGCCGAGGCCGATGGCGCCGGCAAAGGCGAGCCGCACCGCGGTCGCGACGAGGATGATGATCAGGACCGTGAGGTTGGCGCTCCGCCACTCCGGCCGGTCGTCAGCGGCGGACGGGACGGCCGTTCCGCCGGCGGGAACCCCTGCCTCGCCGCTCATGCTCATGACATCCGATCGTCCGGGGAGCGGCTGGAGAGGCCCGCCTCGGCCTCTCGCCGAGGCCGCCTTTGCGTGATAGCCGTCGCTTTGCAGCGGCGTCAACGCCACGCCGCCGCCGCTTCGGGACCTCGGGGTGAGACATGATCCTGATCGCGCAGATATCCGATCTGCACCTTCGCCCGCGCGGGCTGCCCGCGCTCGGCTTCGTCGATACCAATGCGCTCGCCCGGCGTGCCGTAGCGACCCTTCTGGCGCTCCGCCCGGTGCCGGCGGCGGTGCTGGTGACGGGCGACATCGCCGACAGCGGCGATCCGCGCGAATACGCCATGGCGCGCGAGATCCTGTCGGCCCTGCCGATGCCGGTCCACGTCATCCCCGGCAACCACGATCGGCGCGAGGCCATGCGCGCGGGCCTTGCCGACACCGGCTGGATCGGGCCCGGCGGCAGCGGCGCGATCAACTACACCGCCGATGTGGGCCCGCTGCGGCTCGTCTGTCTGGACAGCCTCGTCGAGGGACGCGCGCTCGGCGAACTCGGCGCGGACGGCCTCGCCTGGCTCGACGCCACGCTGGCGTCGGCGCCGGACCGGCCGACGCTGGTCGCGCTCCACCACCCGCCGTTCCGGACGGGGCTGTCGCATATGGACTCGATCCTGCTGCGCGACGGGGCGGCGATGGACGAGGTCGTTCGCCGCCACCCCCAGGTCGGCCGCGTCGTCTGCGGCCACGTCCACCGCGCCATCACGGCAGCCTTCGGGGGAACGCTGGCGATGATCGTGCCGGGCGTCGCCCACCAGGTGGCGCTCGATCTCGCCGATTCCGCCACGGCGCTGTTCGTGATGGAGCCGCCCGCCTATTTCGCCCACACCTGGACGGCGGAGACGGGCTTCGTCAGCCACCTGCAATATGTCGAGCGTTTCCCGGGACCCTACGACTTCGGCCTGGCCGAAGGAGCAAGCCGGCCCGGCTCCTGACCGGCTGCCGGCTACCGCGGCGCCATCCGGATGGCGCCGTCGAGGCGGATGGTCTCGCCGTTCAGCATCTCGTTCTCGCAGATGTGCGCGACGAGGGCGGCGTACTCGGCCGGGCGTCCGAGCCGCGACGGGAACGGCACCTGGCGGCCGAGAGATTCCTGCACCTCCGCCGCCAGCGCCGCCAGCATCGGCGTCTCGAAGATGCCCGGCGCGATCGTCATGACGCGGATGCCGTTCTGCGACAGGTCGCGCGCGGCAGGCAGCGTCAGCGCGGCGACGCCACCCTTCGAGGCGGCGTAGGCGGCCTGGCCGATCTGGCCGTCGAAGGCGGCAACGGAGGCCGTCGAGACGACGACGCCGCGTTCGCCAGAGGCCGTCACCGGCTCGAGCCCCGCCATGCCGGCCGCCGCCTGCGACAGGCAACGGAACGTGCCGCCGAGATTGACGAGGATGACCTTCTCGAACAGCGCGGTCGAGTGCGGACCAGAGCGTGACAACGTGCGGGCCGCGGGTGCGATGCCCGCGCAGTTGACGAGGATCCGCTCCTGCCCGTTCGCCGCCCGCGCCGCCTCGAAACCGGCAGCGACGCTCGTATCGCTGGTCACGTCGACCTCGCAGAAGACGGCGCCGATCTCCGCCGCGACCGCCTCGCCGCGGGCGCGGTCGAGATCGAACAGCGCGACCCGGACGCCTCGCGCCGCCAGGGTGCGGGCCGTCGCCGCACCGAGGCCCGACGCCCCGCCGGTCACGACGGCACTGATGTCCCTGCCGAGTTCCATGTCGCCTCTCTTGATTGCGTCGCCGGATGGCGACCTCAGTCCGCCGCGTCCACCACCAGCCCCTCGCGCGCCACCAGCGCGCCAGGGTCGGCAGCCTGCACGTCCTCGGTCAGGCGGTCGAGATCGTCGTCGGTGCGCACCGGGTCATGATGGAAGATCACGGTGCGGCGGACACGGGCGCGGGCCGCGAGCGCCAGCCCCTCCTGCCAGGTGGAGTGTCCCCAGCCGACGCGCTTCGGATATTCGCTCTCGTTGTACATCGCGTCATAGACCATCACGTCCGCCCCCTCGACGAAGGCCGTGACGGCGGCGTCGATGTCCGGATCGCCATGCTCGTGGTCGGTAATGATGCAGAGGCGCCGGCCGGCATGATCGAAGCGGTAGCCCGTCGCCCCGCCGGGATGATTGAGGCGAACCGTATCGACGCGGACGCCGCTCGGCAGGTCGATGCTCTCGCCGGCGTGGAAGGAGCGGAACCGACACGCCTTCAGGGCCGCGGTTGGCACCGGGAAGATCGGCGGCGACATCAGACGCTCGAGAATGTCCTGGTGGGCGCCGGCGCTGGCGACATGGCCGGCCCACAGGCGGATGTCGTAGTTCGGGTCGTAGGCCGGCACGAAGAACGGCAGGCCGCAGATGTGGTCCATGTGGGAATGCGTGAACAGCAGGTCGGCGCCCGCCGCGCCCTGGCGCATCAGTTCCATGCCGAGCCAGCGGGCACCCGAGCCACAGTCGACGATGACGCGCTCGGCGCCCACCATCACCTCGAGGCAGGTGGTCTCGCCGCCATAGCGGACAGTGAGCGGCCCTGGTGCCGGCAGCGAACCGCGCACGCCCCAGAATCGGATGGTCAGGCGATCGTCTGGGGCCACCGGTTGCCGCCTCAGCGCCCGGCCGCAGCCGCGCGGACCTGGGCGAGGTCGCGCGTCGTGCGCTCGAGCCGCTGCGCGAGGACGCGCATGATCTCCAGCGACATTTCAGGGAAGTGGCTGAGAAGCTTCAGGAAGCTCTCCTTCGAGACGGCGAGTGCGTTGAGATCGGTCGCAGCGACCACCGAGGCGGTCCGCGGCACGTCGATCAGGATCGCGATCTCGCCGACGATGTCGTTCTCCTTGACCTTCGCGACGGCCTGCTCGCCTTGCGGCGTCCGCACGAGGATGTCCGCCTCGCCGGACAGGATGATGTAGGCGGCGTCGCCGCGCTCGCCCTGCTCGCACAGACGCTCGCCCGGCCGGAAGCTGATCCGCTCGCTCATGAACGCGAGCAGCCGCAGCTTCGTCGGGTCGATGCCCCTGAACAGCGGCACGCGCCGCAGTGCCTCGACCTCGCCGTCCAGGCTCACGCCTCGACCTCCCCCTTCTGGCGCGCCCCCGCCCCGTTTGGCGGCGCCGCAGGTTCATCTTCGAAAGCGGACACGACGGTATCGTATGTGCCCTCGGCCACCAAGCGACCAAAGCGCAGCGCGTAGTAGCTGTCGAGGCCCCTCAGCGAGAATGGTTGACTGGCGCCGAAGATGGCGGTCCGGCCCTCGAGCCGCCGGCGCACGGCGGAAAGTTGCGAGGCGTCGTCGATGCAGTCGTCGAAGAGCGCCAGGACCGGTCGCTTGACGAGGGCGCGAGCGACGCCGATGCGCCGGCGCTGACTGCTCGTCAGCCGCGAGCCGGCGACGCCCACCTGGAACTCGAGGCCGGCGCGAGCGACCGGCTGTCGCAGGCCGAGTTCCGACACCGTATCGCTGACGAAGGCGTCAATGCGCTCGCGCGCGCCGCGACGGTCGACGCGAATCTTGCCGAACAAGAGATTGTCCTCGATCGTCAGCGACGCGATGTAGACCTCCGGGTCGAACGGAACGTACCGCCCGGAGCCGTCGTCGAGCTTGCGCCGGAACAGGTCGCGCCCGGCGATGATCTTCTTTTCGAGATCCGGGCTGATCTCGGCGATGCGGTGCCGGGACGGAACGATCCGGAAGGCGAGGCCGATGAAGGCCGCCTTGTCCGCCGCCGGAAGCGACGACGTTCCGGACGCCTTCATCCGCTTCAGCCGTGCCTCGTAGGCGGGCAGTTCGTCCATGGCGATGAACGAATAGGTGCCGATCAGGCTGTCGTCGCCCCGCATGGTCGAGAACAACTCGATCATCGTCTCGGCCACCGACACGCCGAGCGCGACGAGGTCGTCGGACAAGCCAGCCTCGTCGAGCGTCGCGGCAACGACCGGATCGGCGGGGATCGAACCGATCGCCATCGTCGGCTCGGTCGGCAACGCGAACAGCACGTTCTCGGCGATGGTTGCGCTGAGGTTGAGCCGGTCGGGGTGCCACAGCTCGACGAGATCGCCGACGTCGCCGTTCGTGCCGATCCGCTCGACGATCGCCCGCCGCGCCGAAAGCACGCGGCCGACGAGATCGCCATCGACGGCCGGGTCGATCCGCGCCTGCAGTCCCATGTGATAGATGTCGTCACCGAGGCCGACATCCGCAAGCGTCTCCATCACGAGATCGTCGAGGGCGGCCGTCGTCTCCACGCCGGCCGCAGAGAGATCGTCCCACGGCGACAGGAAGTCGAAGGGCGTGCTGTCGGTCGCCGCGGCTTCCAGGGCGCGCCGCTTCGCCTCCGCCGCCTCGACCTCCGGGGGCCCGAGCGGCCGGTGGCGAAGCCCGTATATGACGTTGGTGCGGATCGTCTCGTTGAAGACGTGCGGTGCCGGGCCGACATAGGCGACCTGCCGCCCGAGGACGGATTCCGGCAGCCCGTCGACCGAGCGACCACCGACTTCCACCTTGCCGGCGCTCGGCGACATCAGGCCCGCGACCATCTGCATCACTTCGGTGCGTCCGCTGCCGTCGCCCCCGACGAGGCCGACATGACCGCCCTCGGGCACTTCGATGCTGACGCCCTGCACCTCCGGCTTCGCCGCATTGGCGCCCCCCACCAGCCCGGCCAGCACCAGGGGGCCGGCCAGCGCCACATCGTCCGCCGGGTCGGCGAGCAGGCGATCCGGCGGGTAGATCTCGACCGGATCGAAGTTCTCGACGATCGTCTCGTACTTCACCTGCACGTTTGACATGTTCTGGTAATAGTCGAGCAGTTCCTTCCACGGACTGGCGAGGTCCTTGTAGGCGGCGAGCACCGCCACCAGCGCGCCGAACGAGATCGAACCCTGGATCACCAGGATGCCGCCAATGAGATAGAAAAGAAATGGCGGAAGCTGGTTCATGAAATTGTTCACGAACTTGATCATGTACTTCCGCTTGTAGATCTCAAAGCGAATGTTGTAGTTTTCAAAAAGACGATCTGAAATATTGGACAGATGCCACGCGCTGGTATCGTTGGCGTGAACGTCGATCGTGCCGCCGACGCTCTCGCCGATGCGATCGGAAATGCGGCGGACGTTCTTGATGCGCTCGCGCGACAGGATGATCACGCGGCGCTGCAGCTTCGGAATGATGTAGGCCTGGACAGGATAGAGCGAGATCGCAGCGAAGCCCAGCAGCGGGTCCTGCATGAAGATGAAGAACAGGTAGACGAGTAGCGTGCCGCCCTGGAAGGCCGGCACCGCAACCGCATCGCCGATGAAACCGCCCAGATCCTCCACCTCGGCGGTGATCATCGGGATCAGTTCGCCCGACGAGACCTTGCGGAAATGCGCCGGGCGAAAGCGAAGCACCTGAAAATACAGCTGGTGCCGCAGGCGCCGCAGCATCCGCTCGCCGACGATCCCCTTGTACAAGTTGAGGACATACTTAATGACGTTGTTGGCGACGACAAGCGCCAGGAATATCATGCAGAGAAGGACGAGATAGGGTATCTGCTCGAACTGATAGCCCATAAAGGACTGCGGAAACTGCTCGCCCTGGATCGCATTGTTGACGATCCATTTCGGCACTTCGAGCGACATGTAGACGAGTGGGAACGAAAAGACGGTAATCAGCAGGATGAACAGCTGCTGCCGCCAGCTGAAATGCCAGATGAACCCGAAAAGCGTCTTCTGCATACTCGTCGTCCGTTTCGGCCACCAGCGACCGGGCGACCCGGTGCGCAGGAGGGGCCGGCCTGGACGACGGTGAACTCCGACGGTCCTGCGCACCCCGCGGCGCGAACCTTGACACCGGCCCGCCGCAGGATGCAACGGCCGTTGAACAGAAGCCCCGCGCGGTGCAGGTTTTGCCCGACCCGGCGCGGCGGCGCTTTACGAGGATGCCGGTTCGGGACTAGGCTCATTCCGACGCAGAACGGACCGCGTCGCGCACGCAATCTCCCGCCGTCGCATGTCAGCGACCGACGGGCGCAGCCGGAGGAAATTCCGACCCGGGGGGGCGGCGGACCGGCCATCTCCCTTTGCATCGCCCCAGCCGCGACGAGGCCCCTGCGGGTCGCGCGCCGAACCCCTGCAGAGAATGTTCCCGAAAACGCCGAAGGTCCTCATCTACAGCCATGACTCGTTCGGCCTCGGGCACTTGCGCCGTTGCCGCACGATCGCGCATGCGCTGGTGGACGAGTTCCCCGACATGTCGGTGCTGATTCTGTCGGGCTCACCGATCATCGGCAGCTTCGATTTCCGCACCCGCGTCGACTTCGTGCGCATCCCCGGCGTCATCAAGCTGCGCGACGGCGACTACACCTCGCTCAGCCTGCGTCTCGACATCGAGGAGACGCTGGCAATCCGCGCCTCGATCATCGAGCACACCGCGATGGTGTTCCGCCCGGACGTGTTCCTCGTCGACAAGGAGCCGCTGGGTCTTCGCGGCGAGGTGCGCGCCACCCTCGAGAAGCTCGCCACCATCGGCACGCGCTGCGTGCTCGGCCTGCGCGACGTCATGGACGACGCCGACCTCCTGCAGGAGGAGTGGTCGCGCAAGGGCGTGCCGGCGGCGCTGCGCAGCCTCTATGACGAGATCTGGGTCTACGGCCTGCCGGAAATCCACGATCCCCTCGCCGGCGTCGGCGTCAGCGATGCTGTCAGGCGCAAGGCGCTGTTCACCGGCTATCTGAGGCGAGAGCTGCCGCACGCGGCGGCGGCGACCTTCCGCTCGCCGTTCGGCGAGGATCCCTACATCCTCGTCAGCCCCGGCGGCGGCGGTGACGGCGTCGAGCTGATCGACTGGGTGATGCGGGCCTACGAGGCACGGCAGCGGCCTCTGTTTCCCGCCGTGATCGTGCTCGGCCCGTTCATGGACTCGGAGCACCAGGCGGGCTTCATGGAGCGCGCCAGCCACCTGCGGGAGGTGCATGTCATCGACTTCACGCCGCAGATTGAGCCCCTCCTCGACGGCGCGACCGCCATCGTCGGCATGGGCGGCTACAACATCTTCTGCGAGATCCTCTCCTTCGACAAACCGACGCTGCTCGTGCCGCGCGTCGTGCCACGCCGCGAGCAGGCGATCCGCGCCGCCCGGGCGGAAGAGGTCGGGCTCCTGCGCGTGCTGCCGATCGAGCAGTACCCTGACGTCGGCCTGATGACCGACGCACTCGCCGAGTTGCCCCGTCAGGCGCCGCCGTCGCAGAGCGGTCCGCCGAACCTGCTCGGCGGCCTCGACGTCATCAAGGGCCGGGTCGGCGAGTTCCTGGCCGACCGTCAGCGGATGCGGCGCACCGCCGCGCTGCTCTGATGGCCCCGCGGGCGCGCCGGCGGCCATGACCCGCATCGCCGTCGTGGTGAAGGGTTATCCGCGCCTGTCGGAAACCTTCATCGCCCAGGAGATCCTCGGGCTCGAGCGCCGCGGCCTCGACGTGCTGATCGTCTCGCTGCGCCGGCCGACCGACGGCGCCGTGCACCCGGTTCACCGGGAGATTCGCGCCGAGGTCCTCTATCTCCCCGAATATCTCAAGGACGACCCGCCGCGTGTCGCCGCCGGTCGCCGCGCCGCCGTCTGCCTGCCGGGCTACGAGGATGCTCTCGCCGCCTACGAACGCGACCTCGCTCGCGACCGCTCGGCGAGCCGCCGGCGCCGCTTCGGCCAGGCCTGCGTGCTTGCCGCCGAGCTGCCGGCCGACATCGACAGCCTCTACGTCCATTTCCTCCACACCCCCGCCTCGGTGACGCGCTACGCGGCGATGATGCGGGGGCTGCCCTGGTCGTTCTCCGCCCACGCCAAGGACATCTGGACGTCGCCGGACTGGGAGCTCGCCGAGAAGATCGCCGACGCCGACTGGGGCACCACCTGCACGGCGGTGAATGCCGCCAAGCTGCGCTCGCTTTCCGACCGGCCCGAGAAGGTCGCCCTCGTCTACCACGGGCTCGACTTCGCCCGCTTCCCAGCGCCGACGGCGAAACCGGCCGACCGCGACGGGCGACACGCGCCGGTGACGATCGTCAGCGTCGCCCGCGCCGTCGAGAAGAAGGGGCTCGACGACGTGCTGCGCGCACTCGCGCGTCTGCCGGCGGAGCTCGACTGGCGGTTCGTCCACATCGGCGGCGGCACCCTCGTGCCGCGCCTGAAGGCCCTCGCCGAACGGCTCGAGATCGCGGATCGCGTCGACTGGCGCGGCGCGCAGCCGCAATCGGTGGTCATCGCCGCCTGCGCGGAGGCCGACATCTTCGTGCTGGCGAGCCGGGTGACGCGCAGCGGCGACCGCGACGGCCTGCCCAACGTGCTGATGGAGGCGCAGGCGCTCGGCCTCGCCTGCGTCTCGACGCGGGTCTCGGCGATCCCCGAGGTCATCGACGACGGCCGGACCGGCGTGCTGGTCGAGCCGCGCGACCCCACCGCCCTCGCCGCCGCGCTCGAGCGGCTGATCTGCGATACGAAGACGCGCGCTGCCCTCGCCGAGGCCGGCTCGAAGGCGGTCCGCCAGCGCTTTTCGACGGCCCCCGGCCTCGACCGCATCGTGGCGCTGCTGCGGGGCGACCGCAGCGCCGCCGCCGCCTGAGGCGGTGTCTGCCGCCACGCTCATGCACGTCGCGCTCTATGCCCCGATGAAGCCGCCCGACGATCCCCTCCCCTCCGGGGACCGGCAGGCCGTGCGGATGATCGTGCGGGCGCTCGAACTCGCCGGCCATCGTACCGAGGTGGCGTCGCGGCTGGTGAGCTGGCTGCCGGCTCCCGATGCCGCCGCCGATGCGCGCCAGCGCGCCGAGGCCGCCGTGGAGGTCGAAAGCCTCCTCGAGCGATGGCAGGCCGGCAGCGCCGAGCGTCCCGACCTCTTCCTCACCTACCATCTCTATCACCGGGCCCCCGACCGCATCGGGCCGGCCGTCGCGGCGCGGCTCGGCATCCCCTACGTCGTAATCGAGGCGAGCCGGGCCCTGAAGCGCGCAACGGGCCCGTGGGCGGAGCGCTTCCGCGAGGTCGACACGGCGCTCGCTGCCGCCGACGCGGTCGCCGCCATTCATGCCGAGGACGCCGAGGGCCTCGCCGCCGTGGTGCCCGAAGCGCGCCTGCACCGGCTGGCGCCGTTCCTCGACGCGGCACCGTTCCGGGCGGCAGCGGGCCGCTCGCCGTCGACAGGTGCAGTGCAGCTGCTCGCCGTCGGCATGATGCGGCCAGGCGACAAGGCGCGCTCCTACGCCGTCCTCGCCGACGCCCTCGCCCGTCTCGCCGACCAGCCCTGGCGGCTGTCGATCGTCGGTGACGGACCGGCCCGGCCGGAGGTCGAGGCCGCCTTCGCCGCCCGCGGCCTTGGTGCCGACCGCGTCTCCATCCTCGGGGCCAGGGCGAGTGAGGCGATGCCGGCGGTGTACGCGGGCGCCGACGTCCTCGTCTGGCCGGCGATCAACGAGGCCTACGGCTTCGTCTTCCTGGAGGCGCAGGCAGCCGGGCTGCCGGTGGTCGGCGCCCGCCGCGGCGGCGTGCCGGAGATCGTCCGCGAGGGCGAGACCGGCCTGCTCGCCCCGGAGGGCGACGCCACCGCTTTCGCCGGGTGCGTCGCCGCGCTGCTCGCCGATCCGTTGGCGCGCGCGCGCATGGGCGCCGCGGCGGCCACCCACATCGCAGCCCACCACGATCTGCCGGTGGCGGCGCGACGCCTCGACGCGATCTTCGCCGCGGCGATGCAGAGCCGGCAGGAGCGTGCCATATGCGCGCGCTGATCCATGTCCACCACCTGCTCGGCACGGGTCACGCCGTGCGCGCCGCCGCGCTCGGCCGCGCCCTCGTCGCCGCCGGTGTCGAGGTGGTGCTGGTCGCCGGAAACCGCCTGCCGCCGACGCTCGACACGTCGGGCCTCACCGTCGCCGAGTTGCCGCCGGCGCACGCCGCCGACGCGAGCTTCCGGACGCTGCTGCAGGAAAGCGGCGCACCGATCGACGACGGCTGGCGGCAGGAGCGCCGACATCAGCTGCTCGCCCTCCTGACGGAGGTGGCGCCCGACATCATCCTCACCGAGACCTTCCCGTTCGGCCGGCGGATGCTCGCCTTCGAACTCGAGCCGATGCTGCAGGCCGCGCGGGACCGCGCGTCGCGGCCGCTGATCGCCGCCTCGGTCCGCGACATCCTGGTGCGCAAGGAGGACGCCGCCAAGGAGCAGGCGATGGCCGAGACGGCACGCCGGCTGTTCGACCTCGTCCTCGTCCACGCCGACCCGCGGCTCGTGCGGCTCTCCGACAGCTTCCCCTTCGAGGCGGAGATCGCCGATCTCGTCTGCTACACCGGCTTCGTGCACGAGCCGAGCGGGCTGCTGCCACCAGCCGGTGACGGCGAGGACGAGGTCGTCGTCTCGTGCGGCGGCGGGCCGGTCGGTGCCGAACTGCTGCGGGCGGCCCTGGCGGCGCGCCCCCTGTCGAAGCTCGCCGGCGGCGCCTGCTGGCGCTTGCTGGTCGGTCGCACCCACGATGCGGCAACGCTCGCGGCGCTCGCGGCGCTCGCCGCACAGGCGGGCGACGGCGTCGTCGTCGAGCCGGCGCGGCCGGATTTTCCCGGCCTCCTCAAACGTGCCCGCCTCTCCGTCAGCCAGGCGGGCTACAACACCGTCCTCGACATTCTCGCCGCACGCGTACCGGCGGTACTGGTGCCCTTCGCGGAAGGGTCTGAGACCGAGCAGCGACAGCGGGCGGCGAGCCTCGCGAGCCGGGGCGTCGCCGAGGTGGTAGACCCCGAGGCGCTCACGCCGGAGAGCCTCGCCGCCGCGTGCGATCGCTGCCTCACGCGGCCGCCGGCCGGCCTGGAGGCCGACCTCGCGGGGGCGACGCGCAGTGCCGCGATCCTCATCGATGCGGCCCAACGGAGAGGGCGAGATGAACCTTGACGCACCGACCCTGGGCGAAGGCCTGCGCGGCCGGCTCGACGCGCTCGCCGCGGCTGGCCGTACGATCTCGCTGTGGTGGCGTGACGACGACGCCGCCCTCCCCGAGCCCGCGCTCGACCGCCTGATCGCCCTGTCCGACCGCCTGCAGCTACCGCTCGTCCTAGCCGTCATCCCGGAGCCGGCGCAGCCTTCGCTGGCGGAACGGCTCGCGCGGCCGGACGCAGTCCATGTCACCGTCGTTCAGCACGGCTGGCGCCACGCCAACCATGAGCCAACCGGCGCCCGCGCCGCCGAACTCGGCGGCGCGCGCCCGGTCGAGACGGTGTTGGGTGAGTTGACCGAAGGCCGTTCGAAACTCGCGGCCCTGTTCGGCCAGCGATTCCTGCCGGTGCTGACGCCGCCGTGGAACCGGGTGGACGCCGAGGTCGCGCGTCGGCGCGGCGAGGTCGGACTGCCCGGCCTGTCGACCTTCACATCGCTCGAGCGCGCCGGCCACCGGCTGGACCCCCACCTCGACCCGATCGTCTGGAAGACGACGCGCAGCTACATGGGCGACGAGCGGATGCTGATGCTGTTCGACGAGCAGGTCGCCGCCCGCACGGGCGAGGCCGCCGACGTGCCGATCGGCGTTCTCAGCCACCACCTCTCGCACGACGAGCCGGTGTGGGCCTTCCTCGAGGCCTTCCTCGCAACGACGGCCGGTCATCCGGCCGTGCGCTGGCCGTCACCACCGGCGCTGTTCGGCTTCGACGGCCCCGGCTGAGCCGAGGGCGTCTAGGCAGCGCCTACTTGTAGGGGTCGGCCGCGTCGCGCAGGCCGTCGCCGAGGAAGTTGAAGGCGAGGATGACGATGATCACCGGGATCACCGGCGCCATCAGCCACGGATAGACCGTCACCACCGTGATGTTCTGCGCCTCGTTGAGGAGCACGCCCCAGCTCACCGCCGGGCGTCGCATGCCGAGGCCGAGGAACGACAGCGCGGTCTCGCCGAGGATCATGCCCGGGATCGACAAAGTGGCGCTGGCGATGATGTGGCTGGTGAAGCCCGGCAGCAGGTGCTTGCCGATGATGCGTCCCGGCGAGGCCCCCATCAGCACCGCCGCCCGCGCGTAGTCCTCTTCGCGCAGCGCCAGCAGCTTCGAGCGAACGGCACGGGCGAGGCCCGGCCAGTCGAGGAGCCCGAGGATCACGGTGATGCCGAGATAGATCAGCACCGGGCTCCACGTCACCGGCAGCGCCGCCGACAAGGCCATCCACAACGGAAGTTCCGGCAGCGAGCGCAGGATCTCGATCGTCCGCTGGACGACCGTGTCGATGATGCCACCGAAGTAGCCGGCGAGGCCGCCGAGCACCATGCCGAGGATGATCGAGATGGCGACGCCGATCAGGCCGACGGTGAGCGAGATGCGCGAGCCGTAGATGATGCCGGAGAGCACGTCCCGGCCGAGCCGGTCGGTGCCGAACAGGAAGAAGGTACCGCCCTCCGCCGGGCACACGAGGTGGAAGCGGCCGGGGATCAGGCCCCAGAAGTCGTAGTCGTCACCGAGGCAGAAGAAGCGCAGCCGCTCGACCTTGGTCGGGTCGTCCTCGTAGACCCAGCGCATGTCCTCGAGGTTCACCTCGGCCTTCATGCCGTAGACGAACGGCCCGACGAACTCGCCCTCGTGGAAGAGGTGGATGAGCTGCGGCGGCGCGTGCAGGTGCTGGTTCGAGCGGGTGTTCGGATCGTAGGGCGCGATGATCTCGGCAAACGGCACCGTCAGATAGAACAGCCCGAGCACGAACAGCGAGATCACCGCCAGCTTGTGCCGGCGGAAGCGCATCCAGATGATGCGCCACTGCGACGCCTGGAAGTAGCGCTCCTGCTCGGCCGTGAGCGCCTCCGCCTCGTAGGCGTCGAACGGCTCCTTATCGACATAGTGCCCCGTGCGGGGCGGCTCGGCGCTCACGCCGTCCCCCGCCGCCCGAAGCGGATGCGCGGATCGACGACGGCGAGGAGGAGATCGGAAACCAGCATGCCCACGAGCGTCAGCACCGCCACGAACAGGAGAATGAAGCCCGACAGGAACTGGTCCTGCGAGCGCAGCGCGTCGAGCAGCACCGGGCCGACCGTCGGCAGGTTCAACACCACCGAGACGATGACCGAGCCGGAGACGAGCGACGGGATCAGGTTGCCGATGTCGGCGATGAACGGATTGAGCGCCATCCGCAGGGGATATTTCAGCAGCAGGCGCCGCTCCGGCAGGCCCTTGGCGCGCCCCGTCACGACGTATTGCTTGTGCAATTCATCGAGAAGGTTCGCCCTGAGGCGCCGGATCATGCCCGCCGTACCGGCCGTGCCGATGACGATGGTCGGCACGATCAGGTGGGCGAGGATCGAGCCGAGCTTGTCGAGAGACCACGGCGCGTCGATGTACTTCGGATCCATCAGGCCACCGATCGACAGCCCGAACCAGCGGTTCGACAGGTAGAGCAGGATCAGTCCGAGCAGGAAGTTCGGGATCGCGAGGCCGAGATAGCCGAGGATGGTGAAGCCGTAGTCACCCCAGCTGTACTGCCGTGTCGCCGAGTAGATGCCGATCGGGAACGACACGACGTAGACGAAAATGACGGTCGCGACATTCAGCACGATGGTGAGCGGCAGCGTCGGGCCGACCACCTCGGCGACCGGCTTCTCGTACTCGAACGACCAGCCCCAGTAGCCCTGCAGCAGCCCGTTGAAGCCGTCGGGACCTGGCCAGATGCCGACCCAGATGCCGAAGCGCTCCAGGAACGGCCGGTCGAGGGCGAACTGCGAGCGCAGAAACTCGATCTTCGCGGCCGCCGAGGCCTCGCCGGAGGCCTTCAGCTGCGCGATCTGGTTGGTCAGGTAGTCGCCCGGCGGCAGCTCGATGATGAAGAACGTCAGGAAGGCGATGACGAACAGGGTCGGGATCATCCCGAGCACGCGCCGGACGATGAAAAGGAGCATCCCTTTCAGCTCCGGTTCGTGCCGGCTTCATCGAAGAAGAAGGTGTCCATGCCGTAGACGCCGAAATTGGCACCCGGGTCCCAGCCCCAGACGCCGTCGGTCGGGACGTTCTGCAGCTTGTCCTTGACGACGATCGGCTGGCGCACCTCGGCGACGAGGCCGATGGTCAGCACCTGGTCGACGTGGGTGTCGAGGATCGCGTGCCAGGCCGCGTCACGGTCAGCCTCGGCAACCGCGCCGAGCCACGACTTGTAGGCGTCCATCAGCTTCTGGGCCGGCTCGTAGTCGATCTTCTCGCCATTGGTGCCCTTGCTGTCGACATAGGCGCCCCAGGCCATTCCGATCAGGAAGGCCGAGTCCGACGGCACCCGCTCGGCCGGCGACATGTCTGCGGTGGCGACGCCGTTGTCGTAGCCCGAGAACACCGTCATCACGAGATCGCCGCCGAGCGCCCGGTTGCGGACGTTGTCGCGGTCCGAGGCCTTCTCGAAGGCGGCGACGCCTATCTCGCGCCACGTCTCGGCCACTAGCTGCAGCGCGTCGCTCTCCTCCTGGCTCTCGCCGGAGGTCTCGACGATGATCTCGAGCGGGCGGCCGTCCGGCATCAGCCGAATGCCGTCGCTGCGCCGCTGCGTCAGGCCGATCTCGTCGAGGAGGGCGTTCGCCTGCTCGACGTCGTAGCCCGCCCACTTGGTGCGGTAGTCCTCGCGGAAGAGCTCGCTCTGCGCCAGCACCGCATTGTTGCTCGGCACGCCGAAGCCGAAGAACAGCGTCCGGTTGATCATGTCGCGGTCGATGCCGAGCGACAGCGCGCGGCGGAAGCGGACGTCGCGCAGCAGCGTGCGCCAGGTCGGGTCCTTGACCGTCAGGTTCGGATAGATCGCGATCTGGTTGGCCTTGGCGCTCGGCCACAGCAGGGTGTGGTACTTGGCGTTCGCCTGGCCCTTCTTCAGCACGGTGATGTCCGAGAAGCCGAGATTGCGGGCCTGCAGGTCGACCTCGCCCGCCTGCGCCTTCGCGGCGATCAGCTTGCCGTCGGCGACCGTCATGACGACCTCGTCGGCGTAGGGCAGCTGGTGCCCGGCCGTGTCGACGCGGTGGAAGTACGGGTTGCGCCGCATCACCAGCCGCCGGTCGCTCGCCCCCTTCGACGGCACCCACGGCTGCAGCGACGGCAGGTCGGGGTTGGTGGCGTTGTACATCTCGTCGAGCTGGTTGTGCAGCTGCGCCCAGTTGCGCACCTGCTTCTCCTGCACGAGCGCGGCGATCTTGCCCTCCTCGCCGTACTTCTGGTGGAACTGCTTCAGATAGTGGGCCGGGCGATAGATGAACGGGTCGGCGGCGGCGGCGAGCGCCGGCAGGAACAGCGGGTTCGGCGCCGGCCAGGTGAACTTCACCGTCTCGGTGTCGACCACCTCGAACGTCGGCATCTCGCCGTTCACGAGCATGAACGGCTCGGGTCCCGAGGGCGACAGGTCGGTGTTGGTAGCGATGTCCTGCCACCAGTAGCGGATGTCCTCGCTGGTGAACGGCTGACCGTCCGACCACTTGTGGCCCTTGCGCAGCCGCAGCGTGAAGATCCGACCATCCTCGACATCGACAGCCTCGAGGATGTCGGGCCTCAGCTCGAACTTGTCGTTGTAGCCAACGAGGCGGGCGTAGCCCCAGACGTTGATCAGGCGCGCATCCTTGGCGCGGCCGATGAGAGTCTGGATGGCGCCGCCGGGGTGGCCGACCTTGCGGCCCTGCGCCTCGAGATCCACGACGAGCGGGACCTGCGGCAGACGCTCCGAGATCGGAGGAAGTCCCTTGCCTTCCAGGCTCGGGGTCTCGACATAATCGAGCGCGGCCGCCGGACCGGCGAACAGCAACGCCAGCGCCGCCGCGGCCAAAGCACGAACCACCATCACACGGCCTCCCTGACCGGTGCGCCCACGGCCAGACCCGGGGCACAGACGAAGTGGCCCGGCCGCATCTCGACGAGGTCGGGACGAACGCCGGGCAGGACGCGGAACGGCTCGGGCCATTCCGCCGGTTCGGATGCACGCGAGGCCGACAGCGCCGCGAAGTCGAGCCGGTTGTCGAGGCTCGCCTCCGGCACGGCCGTCAGCAGGGCGCGCGTGTAGGGATGGATCGGGTCGGAGACCAGCGCCCGCGTCTCGGCGAGCTCGACGAGGCGGCCGCGGCACATCACGGCCACGCGGTCGGCCATGTAGTCGACGACCGCCAGATTGTGGCTGACGAACAGGTAGGTGAGCTGCAGCTCACGCTGCAGATCCTTGAGAAGGTTGAGGATCTGCGCCTGCACCGAGACGTCGAGGGCCGACACCGGCTCGTCGCAGAGGATCAGTTCCGGCCGCAGCGCCAGGGCGCGGGCGATGCCGATGCGCTGGCGCTGTCCGCCGGAGAAGGAATGCGGGTAGCGCCGCAGCATGCGCGGATCGAGCCCGACCAGCCGCATCAGCTCGCGCACCCGCTGCGCCTGCTCCTCCTCACCGCAGATGCGGTGGATGACGAAGGGCTCGGAGATGATCTCGTTCACCGACATGCGCGGATTGAGCGAGGAGAACGGGTCCTGGAAGATCAGTTGCACCTTGCGCCGGTAGGCGAGCAGGTCGGCGCCCCTCAGCGTGCTGACATCGATCGGCCCGCGACCGTCGTCGAACAGGATGCGCCCGGAATCGATGGAAACGGCGCGCAGGATGGCGAGCGCCGTCGTCGTCTTGCCGGAGCCAGACTCGCCGACGAGGCCGAGGCACTCGCCGCGCTTGACCGAAAAGCTGACATTGTCCATCGCGCGCGGCAGTTCCGCCGGCTTTGTGCCGCGCCGCTGGCCGAACGCCTTCGTCACCGCCTCGACCTGCAGGATCGGCCCGGCAGTGGCGGGGACGGGCTCACGGTGCGCATGCAGGAAGCCGCCGGCCTGCGGCTCGATCGGCCGGATCGGCACCAGCTTCTCGCCCGGCTCCATGTGGAAGCGCGGCACCGCGCGCAGGAGCGCCTTCAGATAGTCGTGCTGGGGGTTGCGGAAGATCTCGTCGACCGGGCCCGATTCCTTGATGCGGCCGTGATAGATCACGACGACCTCGTCGGCGATGTTGGCGACGACGCCGAAGTCGTGCGTCACCATCAGCACCGACATCGCAAGCTCGGACTGCAGATCCTTGATGAGCTTGAGGATTTCGGCCTGGATCGTCACGTCCAGCGCCGTCGTCGGCTCATCGGCGATGAGCAGCGCCGGCCGGCACAGCAGGGCCATCGCGATCATCGCGCGCTGGCGCAGGCCGCCGGAGAGCTCGAACGGATAGGCGTCGACGGCGCGGCCCGGGTTCGGAAACTGCACGAGGCGCAGCATGTCGAGCGTGAGGTTGCGCGCCTCGTCGCGCCCGACGCCGCGGTGCAGGCGCGCCGATTCGCCGATCTGGTCGCCGATCGTGTGCAGCGGCGACAGCGACGTCATCGGCTCCTGGAAGATGATGGCGATGCGATTGCCGCGGATGGCGCGCATGGCGCTGCCGGTCCGGTCGAGGCCGGCGATGTCGACCGGCTCCCCTCCCTCGGGATCGCGGAACTGGATGCGGCCACCGACGATGCGGGCCTTGCTGGGCAGGAGACCCATGATCGCCTGCGAGATCACCGACTTTCCCGAGCCCGACTCGCCGACCAGGGCGACCGTGCGCGACGCCGGCACGACGAAGGAGACGTCGTCCACCGCCCGGACGATGCCGTCGTCGCCGCCGAACTCGACCGTCAGACCCTCGATCGACAGGACGTTCACCAAACAGGCCCCTCCCTCGCATGCCGCAACCGGCTGCGAAGCTACTCTAGACGGCCTATTCCTATCGTGACAGCCACAGGGCGCAAGCTCCGAGAGACTACGGGTGCTTTCCGACCTACTCGGCGGCGATCGCACCGGGCGGCGCCCCGGTATCGGGCGGCAGGATGCGGCGCACGTCGACGGCGCCCGAGCGGCCGCGCAGTACCGTCGTGCCGACGTCCGTCCACCTCACGGTCGGATCGACAGCGGTCAGCACGTCGACCGCCTCGGCGCTGGCGAGAATGACGGCGTCCTCTTCGGGCGCCACCACCTTGCCGAGGGCTTCGAGGCGCGACGCGACGTTCACGGTGTCGCCGATGATGGTGTAGTTGACGCGGTCGGCGGCCCCGAGATTGCCGACGATCACCGGCCCGAAGTGCAGGCCGATGCGGATGCGCAGCGGCGCGCGCCCGGCCGCCCGCGCCTTCGCCGCCTCGCGGCCGACGCACTCAGCCATGGCGATCGCCGCCCGCGCCGCGCACGCCGCGCCCTCCTCGGCGTCGTCGCCCACCCACACGGCCATCAGGCCGTCGCCCATGAACTTGTCGACCGTGCCCTGCTGGTCTTCGACGCAGCGCACGATCAGCGAGAAGTGCTCGTTGAGGAGGCCGGCGACCTCCTCAGCCGACATCGTCTCAGACAGGGCTGTGAAGCCGATGATGTCGGTGAACAGGATCGTCCCCTGGCGCTCCTGCAGGCGCGTCGCCTCCTGGAAGCCGAGCCGCACCAGCCGCCGCACGAGGCTGCGCGGCACATATACGGCGAAGGCCTTCAGTGCTGCCAGCATGCCATTGACCGCCGTGGAGACGTCGTCGAGTTCCTGGATGCGGCTGCGCGGCAGTTCCGGTGCCTCGTCGATCTCGAAGCGCTCGATGTGGCCGGCGACTTCGTGCAGCCGGTCGAGCGAGCGGGCGATCCGGCGGGCGATCAGCACCGCGATCACCACCGCGACCGCGATGGAGAGAATGCCAATGGCGATCGAGCCGTAGAGGCGGCGGATCTCGGCGATCACTTCCTCCTGCGGCTGGTAGCGCCCGACGATCCACGGCACTGGCCCGAACTGCCGCATCTCCTTGGTCGTCACGACGTAGTCGCGGCCGTCGTCGAGCTCGACCGCGCCGACCTCGACGCCGACCGCCGCCGCTTTCTCGAAGTTCTCGAAGAGGTCGCGCTCGCCGAGCTTGGCCAGCACAGGGTCGCCGGCTTCCGCGAGTGGCACCACCGTCTCGTCCGCGCCGAGCTTCTGCTGCAGGCCGAGCGCCCGGCCGCGCGAGTGCGCGAACACGGCGTCCGGGCCGTAGAGGATGAAGTTTGTTCCGTCGCCCTCCGCCGAGACGTCGCGGACGGCCTCGGAGAGCATGGCCGTGCTGACGGCGGCAACGATGTAGCCGGTGATCACGCCATTGCGGACCAGCGGCGCGCCGACATTGATGAAGCTGTCGTTCTCCACGAAGACGGGCGTGCCCCAGAAGCTCCTCTGCTCTGGATTGAGGTTCTCGAGGGCCCGGCGGACGTCCACCTGCTTGACGTCGTCGGTCTCGATCTTGTGGAGTTGGCCCTCGCCGTCACGGTACATGCCGTCATAGCGGAACTCGCGGTCGTAGAAGACGAGCGCGTCGAAGACATCGGACGTCGCCAGCACGCCTGCCGCCACGGCGAAGCGATCCTGCAACTCGTCGAGAGGCAGAGTGCCGTTGGCATGGAGTTCGGCAATCTCGCGAACCGCATCTTCGCCCGGCCGCATATGCGCCTCGATGCGCTCGCTGAGAGCGCGCATCGTCAGGATGGAGTTCTCGTTCAGAAGAGCGAACGTATTGGAATAGTTGGAGAACGCCGTGAGCCCCAGCACGAAGGCGAGCGCGACGAGCATGAGGCCGCCATAGGCGAGCCCGAGCAGCAGGACCATCGGAATCCGGAACCGCCGCCGGCGCTCCGCCACCGCCTTTGCCGTTCCAGCCACCCGCACGTCCCCTCTTCCAGGCACGGCCCGATGCCGCCCGCCCTTGTCGCCTCTGCTGGACGCCCTTCCGGGCGGCAGCAAGGCGAACCGACGGCGCGGCGCTGGCGATCCGCGGTCCGCCGGACTACATCTCACCAGGGCGGGACCTGACGATGCCCCGAACCGTGATGCCTCGACACTTGCAGCAGGATCGACGATGACGCGCCACGAGGGCAACCCTGTCCGCCTCGCAGACTACCGGCCCACGGCCTACGCCATCGACACGGTGGAGCTGGACGTCGCCTTCGCGCCGCACGCGACGCGCGTCAAGAGCCGTCTGGCCGTTCGCCGGCGCGACGGTACGCCGGACGGGGCGCCTCTCCTGCTCGACGGCGACGAGCTCACGCTGGTCGGGGTGTCCGTCGATGGCGCTGCCCTGCCCGCCGAGGCCTACGCCGCCACCGCCAGCCAGTTCCTGCTGCATACGCCGCCGGCCGGTCCCTTCACCCTCGAGATCGAGACGCAGATCGACGCCGAGGCCAACACCAAGCTGATGGGCCTTTATCGTACGAACGGCACCTGGTGCACCCAGTGCGAGGCGGAAGGCTTCCGGCGGATCACCTACTTCCTCGATCGGCCCGACGTACTGGCCGTCTACACGACCCGGCTCGAGGCCGACCGGGCGCTCGCCCCGGTGCTGCTCGGCAACGGCAACCTCGTCGAGACGGGCGAAATCCCCGGCACAAATCGGCATTTCGCCGTCTGGCACGACCCGTTCCCCAAGCCCGCCTACCTGTTCGCCATGGTGGGCGGCGATCTCGCCTGCGTGCGCGACCGCTTCGTCACCATGTCCGGCCGCGACGTCGACTTGCGGATCTATGTCGAGCACGGCAAGGAGGGCCGCTGCGCATACGCCATGGACGCCCTCAAGCGCTCGATGCGCTGGGACGAGGAGGCCTTCGGCCGCGAGTACGACCTCGACATCTTCATGATCGTCGCCGTCTCCGACTTCAACATGGGCGCGATGGAGAACAAGGGACTGAACGTCTTCAACGACAAGTACGTCCTCGCCATCCCCGAGACCGCGACCGACCAGGACTATTCCGGCGTCGAAGGCGTCATCGCGCACGAATACTTCCACAACTGGACAGGCAACCGGATCACCTGCCGCGACTGGTTCCAGCTCTGCCTGAAGGAGGGCCTGACGGTCTTCCGCGACCAGGAGTTCACCTCCGACCAGCGTTCGCGCCCGGTGAAGCGCATCTCCGACGTGCGGCTCCTGCGCGCCCACCAGTTCCCCGAGGACGCCGGCCCCCTCGCCCATCCTGTCCGCCCCGAAACCTATCGCGAGATCAACAACTTCTACACGGCGACGGTGTACGAGAAGGGCTCCGAGCTCGTCCGCATGCTGAAGACGCTGCTCGGCGAGGACGGCTTTCGGCGCGGCATGGACCTCTACTTCGACCGCCACGACGGCGACGCTGCCACCGTCGAGGATTTCATCGCCTGCTTCGCCGAGGCGACCTCCACCGACCTCTCTCAGTTCCGCCGCTGGTACGCCCAGGCGAGCACGCCGCGCGTCCGCGCACGCGGCCATTTCGACCCCGCCGCACGCCGCTACGTGCTCGAGCTCGCGCAGTCGATCCCGCCCTCCCCCGGCCAGCCGGAGAAGACGCCGGTGCCGATCCCGATCCGCTTCGGCCTCGTCGGCCCGAACGGTGAGGACATGCAGTTCAGCACCGTCAGCGGCGCCACCGTCGAGGGCGACGTGCTCATCCTCGACCAGGCGACCCAGCGCGTCGTCTTCTCCGACATCGGCGTCCGTCCGGTGCCATCGCTGCTGCGCGGCTTCTCCAGCCCGGTGGTGCTGGAGACGGACCTCACCCGCGACGACCGGCTGTTCCTGCTCTCCCATGACAGCGACCCCTTCAACCGCTGGGAGGCGGCGCAGACGCTCGCGGTCGCCGACCTGAAGGCCGGCGTCGCCGCAGTGCGTGCCGGCCAGCCGGTCGCGACCGATGCCGCCTTCGCCGACGCGCTCGGTCACGTCGCCGGCGACGAGAGCCTCGACCACGCCTTCCGCGCCCTCGTGCTGCAGCTCCCGACCGAGGCCGACATCGCCCGCGAGCTCTCCCACGACGTCGATCCGGAGGCGATCGCCACCTCCCGCACGGCCTTGCGCCGGTCCGTCGCTGAGCGGCTGGCGAAGCCCTTCGCCGCCCTCTACGACGCGCTGTCGACGCCCGCACCCTACGTGCCGGATGCCGCCGGGGCCGGTCGCCGCGCCCTGCGCAACACGTTGCTCGACTACCTGACGCTCGCCGAGACCGAGACCCCCGGCGCCCGCGCCGAGGCGCACTACCGCGCCGCCGACAACATGACCGACCGGCTCGCCGCCCTCACCGTCCTCGTCAACGCCGACGCCCCCGGTGCAGGCGCCGCGCTGGCGGACTTCTACGACCGCTTCCGCGACGACCAGCTCGTCCTCGACAAGTGGTTCACCGTGCAGGCGACCGCCCCCGGCGACGGCACCCTCGGCCGCGTCGAGGCGCTGATGAAGCACCCCGCCTTCTCGATGGCGAACCCGAACCGCGTGCGCTCGCTCGTCGGCGCCTTCGCCGGCGCCAACCAGCGCCAGTTCAACCGGGCCGACGGCGCCGGCTTCCGCCTCGTCACCGACGTCGTGCTGGCTCTCGATCCGAAGAACCCGCAGGTCGCCGCCCGCCTCCTCGGCGCCTTCCGGTCGTGGCGGGCGCTGGAGCCGGGGCGGCGTGCGCTCGCCGAGGCGGCGCTTCGCCGCGTCTCTGCCCAGGAGCCGCTTTCGCGGGATGTTGCCGACATCGTCGCCCGCTGTCTGGAGTAACGATTCGTCAACCATATCCCCGCATTTTGAGGGGCGTCCGCGGCGGGAAAATTTCGGCCACGGACTCTGGACAAGGCGATTCGCCTGGATTCAAATGGAGGTGATTCGGACAGAGCGTAATGTCCGAATTTCAGGGCCAATTCACAAGTAAATCGAGGGTCCCGTCATGGCACGGGTTGAAACGGCCGACGCGCCTGCGCGTCGACGCATGCCGAATATTGCCGGCTTGCTGTCCCGGATGGAGCGGCTCTCGGCCCTGGTTGGCCGCAGCGCCGGTCGCGGGGCCGCCCGTCCGATCGCTCTCTCCGGTCACGCACGGCTGCTGGCGGCGCCGGCCTACGCCCGCCTCGTCGAGAACGAGGCGGTGTTCCGCCGCGCCATCCCGATCCTCACCGTCATCTTCATCCTGGTGATCGCGGCCTACCGGTCGGCCGCCCTCGTCGGCGCCTACGAGGAGACCGAGGTCACCGCCCGCGACACTCTCTCGCTCATCGCCACGACCGTCGCCGCCGATCTCGGCGCCGCGCCCGATCTGACGACGGGCGCCGCCGAGGCGCTGCAGAGCGCCCTCGACCAGACACTGCCGCCGCGCGCCGTCGCCGACGGCCGCCAGATCCTCTTCGCCGACGACGCCGGCACCATCCTCGCCTCCGCTCCGGTCCGCCCCGATCTCGAGGGCCGCACCCTCAACGCGCTCCTCGGTGAATCCCAGCCGCTGACGATCTTCGGCGCCCGCGCGGGCGTGCTCGAGCTCACCCTCACCGACGGCACCGACGCCATCGCCACCGTCCGCCACCTGTCGGACGCGCGCGGCATGATCGCCCTCGTCCAGCCGACCGAAGCGGTGTTTGCGAGCTGGCGCCGCTCGCTCTCCGCCAACGCCACCCTGTTCGCCTGCACCAGCGGCGTCATCCTGGTCCTCGTCTACGCCTTCTTCGCCCAGTCGACCCGGGCCCGCGAGGCGGACACCATCTACGGCGCCACCCGCGCCCGCATCGACACGGCGCTGCTGCGCGGCCGCTGCGGCCTGATCGACTGGGACCTCGCCCGCGGGCGGATGTTCTGGTCGGCCTCGATGTACGACATCCTCGGCCGCGAGCCACGCGACGAGCTCCTCGGCTTCCACGAGGTCTCGACCCTCGTCCACCCGGAAGACGGCGACCTCTTCGCGCTCGCCGACGGCATCCTCGCCTCCGGCGGCGGCACCGTCGACCGCACGCTCCGCCTCGCCCACGCCGACGGCCGCTGGGTGTGGCTGCGCATCCGCGCCGAGCTCGTCGCCGAGGCGACCGGCGGCTCGCCGCACCTGATCGGCATCGCCGTCGACATCACCGAGCAGAAGATCCTCGCCGAGCGCTCCGCCACCGCCGATCTCCGCCTGCGCGACGGCATCGAGACGATCTCGGAAGCCTTCGTGCTCTGGGATGCCGACAACCGCCTCGTCATCTGCAACTCGAAGTACCAGCAGCTGCACGAGCTGCCCGACGAGGCGATCGTCGAGGGCACCCCCTATGCGGCGGTGATGAAGCACGCGAGCCTGCCGATCGTCACGACGCAGATCCCGACCGACGGCCGGCCGGAGGAAGGCGCCCGCTCCTACGAGGCGCAGCTCGCCGATGGCCGCTGGCTGCAGATCAACGAGCGCCGCACCAAGGACGGCGGCTTCGTCTCCGTCGGCACCGACATCACGGCGCTCAAGCGCCACGAGGAGCGGCTGATGGAGAGCGAGCGGCGCATGCGCGCCACCGTCGCCGACCTCCGCCAGTCCCGCCAGAAGCTCGAGAGCCAGGCACGCCAGCTCGTCGAGCTCGCCGAGAAGTATGCCGAGGAGAAGACCCGCGCCGAAGAGGCCAACCGCGCCAAGTCCGAGTTCCTCGCCAACATCTCCCACGAGCTGCGCACGCCGCTCAACGCCATCATCGGCTTCTCCGAGATCATGCAGCAGGGCATGTTCGGCTCGCTCGGCTCGGAGAAATACGTCGAATACTGCAGCGACATCCACCACTCCGGCAATTATCTGCTCGGCGTCATCAACGACATCCTCGACATGTCGCGCATCGAGGCCGGCCAGCTCGACCTGTCGGTGGAAGCAGTCGACGTCGAGGAGGTGGTCGGCGAGGCCACCCGCATCATGGGCGCCTCGGCATCCGAAAAGGGCATCCTGCTGGCCGCCGGCATCACGCCGAGCCTGAAGCTCAACGTCGACCGCCGGGCGATGAAGCAGATCCTGCTGAACCTCCTGTCGAACGCCGTGAAATTCACGACCCAGGGTGGCCGCGTCACGGTCCGGGCGCGCGCCGAGCACGGCGGCATCGTCCTCGCCGTAGAGGACACCGGCATCGGCATCCCGAAGAAGGAGATCTCGCGCCTCGGCCAGCCCTTCGTGCAGGTGGAGAACCAGTTCACCAAGAGCCACAAGGGCTCCGGCCTCGGCCTCGCCATTGCCCGCTCGCTCATCCACCTGCACGGCGGCCGCATGGAGATCCAGTCGGAGGTCGGCGTCGGCACGGTCGTCACCGTCCACATGCTGAACGAGCCGCCCGCCCGCGAGAAGGAGCGGCAGGCCGCCTGACGGGCTGGCCTGGTCCTGCCGCGCCGTCGGCGCACGACGGCACAGCTTGCGCCTCTGGCGCGCAGCATTTCCCACATTCTAATGTGTGTCGCCTGTCGCCATGTGCGGCAGGCGCTCGTGCGTAGGGAAACGCCGTGCGCCCGCCGGTACGGCGGCGCCGTGCACCGGGAACGTTTCATGCCGATTCAGACACGTCCGCGCCGGTCCGCGACGGCAGCGACCCTGACAGTTCTCGCTCTCGCCGCCGCAGCGCCGATGCCGGCGCTTGCGGCCAGCGACGACATGGCCGACGTCGTCTTCAAGAACGGCAGGATCTACACCGTCGATGCGAACCGCTCCGTCCGTCAGGCGCTCGCGATCACCGGAAACACAATCACCGCCGTCGGCCGTGATGCCGAAATCGAAGCCTTCGTCGGCCCGGACACGCAGGTGATCGACCTCGGTGGGAAGTTCGTCATGCCGGGCATGATTGATACCCACTCGCACCCGATCTTCGGGGCGGTCAACGCCTCCAAGTGTTCGCTCGCCGACGTTCCGGCCACCCTCGCGGCGATCGGGCCCGTCATCCGCCAGTGCCTCGCCGACCGCCCCGACACCGGCGACGGCTGGCTCGAGGTTGTGCAGCTCTACAACTACGGTTTCGACGCCACCGCGACGGACTTCGACGCCATCGAGGCGACGCGCCCCATCGCCGTCGTCGGCAACGATGGCCATACGCTCTGGGCCAACACGCGCGCGATGGAGGTCGCCGGCATCACGGCCGCGACCGCCGATCCCCCCGGGGGCAAGATCGTCCGCGACGCCGCCGGCAATCCGACGGGCGCCTTCGCCGACACGGCGATGGCGCTCATCCAGGACAACATCCCGACCCCCTCCATCGCCGGCGCCGCCGCCATGACCGAGGCGGCGCTCGCCGGGATGATGGCGAACGGTCTGACGTCGGTCACCGACGCCTACGTCACCCGCCGGGAAGCACCGGTCTGGCAGTTCCTGCAGAGCACTGGGCGCCTGAAGATGCGCGTCCGCGCCGCGATCTATCTCGAGGACCTCGAGGACGACGGCGACGCGAAGATCGGCATGATCGCCGCGATGGCGAAGGCCGGCTCCACCGATGCCGATTTCCTGCGCATGGACAGCGTCAAGATCTTCGCCGACGGCGTCATGGAGGCGCCGACGCAGACCGCCGCGCTGCTGGCCCCCTATCTCGACGCGGCCGGCAGGCCGACCGGCAACAGCGGCGAGCTCTATTTCGACCAGGCCACGATGGACTCAATCGTCACGAAGCTCGACGCGGCCGGCCTCACCGTGCACGTCCACGCCATCGGCGACCGCGCAGTGCGGGCGAGCCTCGACGCCTTCGAGGCGGCGTTCGACGCGAACGGCGCCACCGACAACCGCCATCAGATCTCCCACCTCCAGCTCGTCGACCCAGCTGACTTTCACCGCTTCGCCGAGCTCGGCGTGATCGCCAACTTCCAGCTCGAATGGGCGAAGCGCGACGCCTCCAACGTCGGGCCGATCGAGCCCTATCTGGGGACGGAGCGCTACCGCTGGCTTTATCCGGCAGGCAGCCTGAAGGCGGCCGGTGCGATGATCGCCGGCGGCAGCGACTGGGACGTGTCGCCCTACGACCCCTTCCGCGCCATGGAGCACGGCATCACCCGCGTCGAGCGCGGCTCCGGCGAGCCTCCCCTCGGCACGGGCGAGGGCCTCGGCATCGGCGACGTCATCGACGCCTACACGATCAACGCCGCCTTCGCCGCCCGCCAGGAGAAGACCACCGGCAGCCTGGAAGTCGGCAAGCGCGCCGACCTCGTCGTCCTCGACCGCGACATCACGGCGATCGACCCCGCCACCCTCGACGACACCGAGGTGCTGGAGACATGGATCGACGGAAAGCTGGTCTACGAGAGGAAGTGAGGCGACGTCGGCGGCCTCACTTCCCTTCTCCCGGCCGAAGGCGGGGAGAAGGTGGCGCGTAGCGCCGGATGAGGGCGCGCCGCCCAGGCGGCGCGGGGTCGCGCGTGTCTTGAAACTCCCGCGCGTGCCGCGCGGGCCCTCATCCGCCCTTTCGGGCACCTTCTCCCAGCAATGCTGGGAGAAGGAAGAGAAGCCCACCCGGTCCTCACCCCGTGATGAACACCTCGCCCTCGGGGATGCTCTCGAACGTCGCCTCCGGCACCGAGAAGTTGTTGGCGAGCAGCGGCTTCGGGTTCGAGGCCAGCCACTGCGTCAGCGAGATCTCCTCGTAGGTGCCGCTGTTCAGCACGAGCAGCACCTGCAGCTCGTCGTCGCCGACGTTCTCGATGTAGTGGCCGCAGCCGCGCGGCACGTAGCCGACATCGAGCTTGCCGAAGCGGTCGGTGCTCGCCCGGCCGGCCGAGCCGAACACCGTCATCTGCCCCGTGCCGGCGAGATAGAGCTGCCACTCGTCGGCGTTCGGGTGCCAGTGCATCTCGCGGAGCGCCCCGGGCTCCAGCGTGATCAGGGCGCCGGTCATCGAGGCGGAGATCGGGAACTCCTTCTGCGAGACGAGCCGCACCGTGCCGCCCGGGTAGCGGCGCGGCTGCTGCCCGAGCAGGTGGTAGCCGTGCGTCAGCGGTGGCGTGTCGAGGCTGCCCGGCGCCGGTGGCCAGGGCGTCGCGCCCGGCGGCGCGCCGAGCGAGATGTAGGCCTCCTTCTTGGGGAAGGCCGCGAAGGTCGAGACTGGCACGCCGAGGTTCTTCGCCAGCACCTCGACCGGCGTGTGGGCGAGCCAGTCAGTGATCGAGAAGGTGGCGAACTCCGAGAAGGCGCCGTTGTCGAAGACGAGGACGAAGGTGGTGCCGCTCGGCCCGAGCCCTTCGATCGAATGGCCGTGGCCGCGCGGAAAGAACCAGACGTCGCCGGCGGTGAGGTCGAGTGTCTCCGATCCGCCGCCGGGGTCGATGACGGTGATCCGGCAGGCGCCGTCGATGACATAGGCCCACTCGGCGGCGTTGGCGTGCCAGTGCAGCTCGCGCAGGCCCCCCGGTTTCAGCTCCATCAGCACGCCGGCGAAGCTCTCCGAGGGCGGAAAGTTCTCGGCGTTGACCTCCTTGCCCCAGCCGCCGGGATACTGCTTCTGGGCGGTGATCGAGCCAAGCGGGAAACGGAAGGACGGGAACGGCGCCGACGCGGGCGCTCCGGTCTGAGCCGCCGTCGGCGGCTCGGACGCCGTCTGCGCGGAGGCCTGCCCGGCGAGCATCGCGAGCCCGCCCGCCAGGGCCGCACTGCCGCCGATCACACCCCGGCGCGAAAACTCCGTCATTGGGTGGATCCCCCGATCGCTGATCTTGTTGGCCTTGCGCCACGGCATCCTGTCGGGAAGCGCAGAGGGCCGCAAGCGGGCGGCGATCGCGTCGTCGCACGACATCCACGCCGTCGTGGCTCTGCAGAGACTTTCGACCCATGGCAGCCACCCGCCCCTTGAGGGGGCGGGTCGACGCGCGAAGCGCGGCGAGGCGGGGTGACCGCGGGCGGGAGCCCGCGTTCGACTCTCTCTCCGGCCACCCTCGTTGTCTTTCCTGCCGCCTCCCGGCGGCGCCACCCCGCCCCGGCGACCTGCGGTCGCCGACCCGCCCCCTCAAGGGGCGGGTGGTGCTCCCCCAACCATCCCGACGACCCGCTCGAAGCTCTCCCGGACCGCACGCTGCGTCTCCACAAGGTGCGCCTCGAGCCCACCGAAGTCCGGCATCTCGGCCGCCCGCGCCATCGCCGCGAGCACCCCGCCGGGGGCCTCCGCCGGCACGAAGCGGCCGTCGACGGCAAGCCGCAGCACCTGCGTCAGCGCCTGGTAGAGCCGGATCGCCGGACGCAGCACCGCCGCCTCCTCGCCCGCCAGAAGTCCGGCCTCGGCGAGGCGGGCGAGCGCCGTCTCCGTCGTCGTCGACAGCACGTCGTCCCGCTCGGCCCCGTTCGCCAGCATCAGCGCCTGCGCGACGAACTCGACATCGATCAGCCCGCCCGGCACCTGCTTGAGGTCGAAGGGATCCTTCGTCCCCTTGTCTCGCTCGATGCGCCCGCGCATCGAGGCCACGTCGGCAAACAGCGCCGTGCGGTCGCGCGGCTTCCTCAGCACGGCGCGGATCATCGCCTCCGCCCGCTCGCCGAGACCCGGGTCGCCGGCGATCGCCCGCGCCCGCGTCAGCGCCATGTGTTCCCACGTCCAGGCGTCCTTGACCTGGTAGCTCTCGAAGGCGTCGAGGCGCGTGGCGAGCGGCCCGGCATTGCCGGAGGGACGCAGGCGGAAGTCGACCTCGTAGAGCGTACCCTCGCCGGTCGGCGCCGACAGCGCCGCCACCAGCCGCTGCGTCAGTCGCGCATAGTACTGGCTGGGCGCCAGCGGCTTCACCCCATCCGAGGCCTCCGCGTCCTCGGGATGGTCGTAGAGCAGGATGAGGTCGAGATCGGAGGCCGCCGTCATCTCGCGCCCGCCGAGCTTGCCGAGGGCGAGCAGCGCCGCAGCCCCGCCGGGGACCTTGCCGTGACGGACGGCGAACTCCGCCTCCACGCACCGGAACAGCCGCTGCACGATCGCGTCGGCGAGTGTCGCAAATCCCGCCCCCGCCTGGCCGCACTCCACCGTGCCGGTCAGCACCCGCACGCCGATCAGGAAGGCCTGCTCCTGGCCGAAGATGCGCGCCCGGTCGAGCGCCTCCTCGTAGGAGCGTGCCTCGGCGAGGAAGCTCTCGAGACGCGCCGCGAGTTCCTTCCGTTTCGGCAGCGCCCCGAAGAACAGCGGGTCGAGCAGCGCGTCGAGCACCCGTGGCCGCCGCGTCATGATCGCGGCGAGCCGCGGCGCCGCCCCCATGACGAGCGCGATGAGGTCGAGCAGTCCGGGATTGGAGCGCAGCAGCGAGAAGATCTGCACGCCCGCCGGCAACTGCGCGACGAAGCGGTCGAAGGCGGCAAACGTCGCGTCGGCGTTGTCGAGCCGGCCGAGGGTGGCGAGCAGCGCCGGCGTGATTTCGGTCAGCCGCTCGCGCGCCTTCGTCGAACGCGTCGCCGCATAGCGCCCGAAGTGCCAGGCGCGGATCGCCCGCGTGACCTCCTGCGGCGCCTTGAAGCCGAGCTGCGAGAGCGTGTCCAGTGTGTCGGGGTCGTCGTCGCCGCCGGTGAAGACGAGGTTTCCGGTGTCCGAGCCGAGCGCCGGAGCGTCCTCGAACAGGCGGGCATAGTGCTTCTGCACGCGCTCGAGGTGCACCCTCAGCGCCGCCTCGAAGGCGGGCAGATCGGCGAACCCCATCAGCCGGGCGATGGTCTCGAGCCCGGCCCTGTCGGCCGGCAGCACATGCGTCTGCTCGTCCCGGCGCACCTGCAGGCGGTGTTCGACGGAGCGCAGGAACACGTAGGCCGCGTCGAGTTGATCGCGCACCCGCTCCTCGATCCAGCCGAGGTCGTGGAGCACCCGCAGCATCTGGCGCGTCGAGCGCCCGCGCAGTCGCGGCTCGCGGCCGCCGGCGATCAGCTGCTGCGTCTGCACGAAGAACTCGATCTCGCGGATGCCGCCGCGGCCGAGCTTGATGTTGTGGCCGGCGACCGCGATCGTGCCGTGCCCCTTCACCGCGTGGATCTGCCGCTTGATCGAATGGACGTCGGCGATCGCGGCGTAGTCGAAGGACTTGCGCCAGATGAACGGCGCGATCTCGGCGAGGAACCCCTCGCCCGCCTCGATGTCGCCGGCGCAGGCGCGCGCCTTGATCAGCGCCGCCCGCTCCCAGTTCTGCCCCATGCTCTCGTAATAGACGAGCGCCGCCGGCACGGAGAGCGCCACGGCCGTGGCGCCCGGATCGGGCCGGAGGCGGAGGTCGAGGCGGAAGACGTAGCCGTCGGGCGTGCGCTCCTGCAGGATCTTCACGAGCCGCTGCGTCATCCGCACGAACAGCCGCGCCGCCTCGTCCGGATCGGTGAGTGCCGGCCGCTCGGGATCGAACAGCACGATGAGGTCGACGTCGCTCGAATAGTTGAGCTCGCGCGCCCCGCCTTTTCCCATCGACAGCAGGATCCAGCCCGAGCGTTCCGACGGCGCGTCGGGGTTCGCCAACCGCAGCTTGGCCGTCCGGTCGGCCTCGCGCAGCAGGTGATTCACGGCCGCGGAGATCGCCGCGTCGGCGAAGTCGCTCAGGGCGGCCGTCACCCGGTCGACGTCCCAGGCGCCGCCGAGGTCAGCGAGGCCGACGGTCAGCGCGATGTCCTGCTTGAGCCGGCGCAGGTGGCGCATCAGCGCCGCCTCGTCGGCCTGCCGCTCGCCCGCGGCGGCGACGAGGCCCGCCACCCGCGCGTCGGGATCGTCGGCGAGGATCGCCGCGAGGCGCAGCGGGTCGAGCACCGCGAGGTCGCGCAGGAACGGCGCCTGTGACAGCACGGCGCCGAGGAAGTCCGGCAGCGTCCCGGGCTGCGCGAGGGTGTCGGCGAGGCCATCCGCGCCGGCGGTACGGGCAGCAGCCATCAGGTCTGACCGCGCCACCTCCGCCGCCGCCGCATCAGTGACCGGCAAGGTGGAAAGACACTCGGTGAGGCTACCCGCCACCCGCCTCGCCATGCCGTCCGGCGCACCGGAATCGGTCCTGCCGTCGCCGGCTTCGCTGGCCTCGTCCTGCATTCCGCCCTCGCCGCGTGCCGTTGTCCGGCTATTTCGGCCCGGCGGCGCCGACCGGCAGGCGGAGCTCGGCGACGAGCCCCGGCGCCACGTCGCCGAGCATCAGCGTCCCCTTGTGCAGGCTCGCGACCGCCTGCACAAGGCTCAGCCCCAGCCCCGACCCCGGCGCCGTCCGGCTCCCCTCCAGCCGAACGAAACGCTGGGTGACGCGGCCGCGATCGGCCTCCGGCACGCCGGGTCCGTTGTCGGCGACCGCGATCACCGCCTCCTCGCCATCGCGGGTGACGGTCAGCGAAACCCGCTGCGATCCGTCCGCCGGGCGCCCGTACTTCAGCGCGTTGTCGACGAGATTGGCGACCGCCTGGGCGAGCAGGTCGCGGTCGCCCGCCACCACCACCACCTCCGGCACCGTCACCGTCAGCGTCGCCTCCTGCTCCTCGGCCACTGGCTCGTAGAGCTCGGCGACCTCGCGGGCGATCTCCGCCACGTCGACGGGCTGCGTCCGCACCCCCGCCGACCCCGCCTCGACGCGGGCAATGCGCAGCAGCGCCTCGAAGGTGCGGATGAGCCCGTCGCAGTCCTCGAGTGTCGCTCCGAGCGCCTCCCGCGATGCCTCGCCGACGTTCGGGTCGCCCAATGCCTGCTCGACACGGATGCGCATCCGCGTCAGCGGCGTCTTCAGGTCGTGGGCGATGTTGTCGGAGACCTCCTTGAGGCCGTGCATGAGCTGCTCGATGCGGTCGAGCATGGTATTGAGGCTCTCGGCGAGGCGGTCGAACTCGTCGCCCGAGCCGTCCACCTTCAGGCGACCACCGAGGTCGCCGCCCATGATCTGCTTGGCGGTGACGCTCACGGCATCGATGCGCTTCAGCACCCGCCGGCTGACGAACAACCAGGTGACGAGCCCGAGCAGCAGCACCGCCCCGATCGACAGCTTCACCGCCCGCCAGACGACGTCCCGGAACTGCTCGCGCTCGGCGAGGTCGCGGCCGACGAGCAGCCGGAAACCGCCCGGCAGCACAAACACCCTGACCAGCGCCTTGTGGCTCGCCACCGCCGGCTGCTCGTCGCCGATATCGGTGGCGAGCCGGCGGTAGGGCACCGGCCGGGCGATGCCGTCGGCTGAGCTCAGCACCGCTGAGGGCAGGTCCGAGACGTTGCCGGCGATGACATTGCCGGAGAAGTCGGTGAGCAGGTAGAGGCTCGCGCCCGGCATCTTGCTGCGCGCTTCGACGACGCGGATCAGCCGGCTGACGCCGCCGGTGCGGTACTGCTCGGCGAGCCCCTGGATCTCGGCGTCGATCGTGTCCTGCAGCTGGCGGGACAGGAGGTCGTTGGTGGTGTCGGCGATCGAGACGATGAGGAACAGCGACAGCGCCGCGAAGACGGCGAGGTAGATCAGCGACAGCTTGAACGCCGTCGTGCGGACGAAGCGCCCAAGCCCCCTCACCCGAGCCCCCTCACCGCGTCACCATCGCCGCCGCCTCACGCCGGCCGCGGCTGGCCGGCGCGGATCATGTAGCCCGCGCCGCGCACCGTGTGCAGCAGCGGCGGATCGAAGCCCTTGTCGATCTTCGAGCGCAGCCTGGAGATGTGCACGTCGATGACGTTGGTCTGCGGGTCGAAGTGGTAGTCCCAGACGTTCTCGAGCAGCATGGTCCGCGTCACCACCTGGCCGGCGTTCTTCATCAGATACTCGAGCAGGCGGAACTCGCGCGGCTGCAGCGGCACGTCCTTGCCCGCGCGGGTGACGGAATGGGAGAGCCGGTCGAGCTCGAGGTCGCCGACCCGGTAAAGCGTCTCGACGTCGCTCGGCCGCCGCCGTCGCGCCAAGGCCTCGACGCGGGCGAGAAGCTCCGCGAAGGCATAGGGCTTGGCGAGATAGTCGTCGCCGCCGGCGCGAAGACCGGTGACGCGATCGTCGACCTGGCCGAGCGCCGAGAGGATCAGGACCGGCGTCTGGTCGTCGCGCTTGCGCATACCCTCGACGATGGAGAGCCCGTCACGGCGCGGCAGCATGCGGTCAATGACGACGACGTCGTAGCCGCCGGCCTCCACCGCCGCGGCGCCGTCCTCGCCGTCGGCCATGTGCTCGGCGACGTGGCCGGCCTCCTTGAGGCCCCGGAGCATGTAGGCCGCCGCCTCGCGGTCGTCCTCGATCAGCAGAATCCGCATCGGAGAACCATGCCCGCCCTCGGGCCCGTCGCCAAGCTCCACGTTGCGGGACGCCGTGTCGTGGCGCGTTCCGGTGAGACCGGTCGCAGCCGGGCGGACCTCGGCCGGACGGCCGACCTCGCTGCGGTCGAACGGGCGGAAGGCGTCGAGCGCCTCGGCGGGCGCCGGCGATCCGGAGGAGAGCAGGAAGTTCGAGAAGGGAAAGGAGGGCATGGCGCGGGGCGCCTCGGCTGGCCGCCCGTCTTGAAAAGGACGGGGCGGCAGGTGGATGTCCACCTGCCGCCCCTCGGCGTCGGATCGGCGGGGGCGACGGGAGCCTCACCGACACCGTTCCGGAGGGGCGCCGCTCGGGCGCCCCGATCCTTGTTGCGAGGGAGCCCCTGGGGGTCCCCCGATCGCGTCAGGCCTTATCGATCGGCAGCGCGATGTAGCGGGTGTTCTCGCCGGAGCGGACCTGGAAGAGGACCGCCTTGCGACCCTCGCCCTTCGCCGCCTCGATGCCGGCGGTGACATCAGCCATCTTGCCGACCGGCTGCCCGCCGACCGCCACGATGATGTCGCCGACCTGCACGCCGCGCTCGGCGGCAGGACCCTGCGGATCGACCTCGACCACCGCCAGGCCGTTGTCCTCGAGCCCGACCGAAGCGGCCGGCGCGACCGAGAGGCCGAGCTGGGCGAGATCCGAGCCGGAGCCGCTGGTCGCGGCGTCGGCGCGCTTGCCGTCCGTCGGCAGCGTGCCGAGCTTGACGGTGATCTCCTGCTGCTTGCCGTCGCGCCACACCGTGATCTTCACGTCGGTATCGGGCGCGTAGCCGGCGATGCGCCGGGCGAGGTCGCGGGGATCGTCGATGGCGTTGCCATCGACCGCGGTGATGGTGTCGCCGGACTTGATGCCCGCCTTCACCGCCGGTCCGTCGGCCTGCGGCTCGGAGACGAGGGCGCCCTTGGCCTCCTTCAGGCCGAGGCTGTCGGCGATGTCCGCATTGACGCCCTGGATCTGCACGCCGAGCCAGCCGCGGGTGACGCTGCCGTCATCCTTCAGGTCCTCGACGATCTTCTCGACAGTGGCGGCCGGAATGGCGAAGCCGATGCCGACCGAGCCGCCCGACGGCGAGTAGATCGCCGTGTTGACGCCGACCACCTCGCCGCGGAGGTTGAAGGTCGGGCCGCCCGAGTTGCCTTTGTTGATCGGCGCGTCGATCTGCAGGAAGTCGTCGTAGGGGCCGGCGCCGATGTCGCGGCCGCGGGCCGAGATGATGCCGGCCGTCACCGACCCGCCGAGGCCGAACGGATTGCCGACCGCCACCACCCACTCGCCGACGCGGATGTCGCCGTCGTCGAAGGTGACGTAGGGGAAGTCGCGCTCGGCATCGACCTTCAGCAGGGCGACGTCGGTCTTCTCGTCGACGCCGATCACCTTGGCGTCGTACTCGGTGCCGTCGTCCATCGTCACCTTCACCTCGGAGGCGCCGTCGACGACGTGGTTGTTGGTCACCACGTAGCCGTCGCCGGAGATGAAGAAGCCCGAGCCCTGGCCCGTGACGAAGCCGCGCTGGCCGCGGTTCGGCAGGCCGGGCGTGCCCTGGCCGGGGCCGCGATCGGAGCGCGGGCCGAACTCGCGGAACCACTCGAACGGACCGCCGCGCGGCATGCCGTCGAAGCCGGACGTCTGCGGCCGCGCCTCGGACTTGACGCGGATCGACACGACGGCCGGCTCGACAGCCTGGACGACGTCGGCGAAGCTCGGCATCTGCGCCGCGTCGCCCGGAACCTTCACGGCCTCGGCCATCGCCGGGGTCGCCGGCACCAGGAACGCCTCACCGGCCACCATGCCGGCGATGCCGAGCGACAGCGCACCGGCGAGCAGGGCGGTCCGCCGACGGCGCACCGGGCCGGGGCGAGTGGAGCCGTTGTGGGAAGTCTCGTTCATGCGAAGATCCTCGAAGGAGCTTGTTGTCCTGCAGGCGACTCGCCGCCGCCTTCGAGGTCTTTTGTGACGCCCGCCGCCTTACGGCCCGCTGTCCGAGGGATGAAATCTTCGTAAGGTTCACCGCTGGGCGGGAGGTGACGAGCCGTCAGCGGCTCGGCGTCTCCGGGGCGCCTGCCGAACCGGCCCGCAATCGCGCGAGTTCCGCCTCCTCCTCGGCCGACAGCGGTGCCGGCTCCTGGCGGCGGCGGTTCCGGCCGACGACGCCCCAGGCGATCAGCCCGCCGGCGATCAGCACGGCCGGTGCCGCGAGCCACAAAAGCAGGTTGTGGCCGGAGAAGCTCGGCTTCAGCAGCACGAACTCGCCGTAGCGATCGACGAGAAAGGTCATCACCTGCGCATCGCTGTCGCCGGCCACGAGCCGCTCGCGCACGAGCAGCCTGAGGTCGCGGGCGAGCGGCGCGTCGGAATCGTCGATCGACTGGTTCTGGCAGACCATGCAGCGCAGTTCCGCCGACAGCGCCCGCGCCCGCTGCTCGAGCGCCGGATCCGGCAGGATCTCGTCCGGCTGCACGGCCTGGGCGGGGGCGGCCAGCAGAAACAGGGTGGAAACGACGCTGGCCAAGACTGCCGCGCGAACCCTCCCCCCCTGCGGGGGAGGGCAGGGAGGGGGGGCGCCGCGAACTCCATCCCCGAAGCGAGGCGCGTCGAGGGCCGCGCGCTCTGCCAAATCTCTGCCGCGGCGTCTGCCGCTCCCCCCCTCCCCGCCCTCCCCCACGAGGGGGGAGGGTTTCTCGCGTGCGCCGAGCGAAATACCCCTCACGCCACCGCCTCCGCCCGCCGGGCCGGACGCGGCGCGCCGACGCGCAGGCGCCGGTCGGCGAGCGACAGGCAGCCGCCGATCGCCATCACCACGCAACCGAGCCAGATCAGCGTCACCATCGGCTTGTACTGGGCCCGCACCACCGTGCGCCCGTCCGCCCCCGGATCGCCGAGGCTGACATAGAGCTGCGAGAAGCCGCGGGTCAGGATCGCCGCCTCCGTCGTCGGCATCTGCCGGGCGGGATAGAAGCGCTTCGTCGGCGTCATCTCGGCAACGGCCTGACCGTCGCGCGTCACCGCGAAGCGTGCCACCTCCTCGCGGAAGTTCGGGCCGAGGCGGGGCGTCGAGCCTTCGAAGGTGAGGTCGTAGCCGGCGATCTCGATGCGTTCGCCCGGCACCACGCTGGTGATGCGCTCATGGTCGTAGCCGCTCGCCCCGGCGATGCCGAGCACCGTCAGGCCCATGCCGAGATGGCCGAGCGCCGTGCCAAAGGCCGCCCGCGGCAGACCGAAGAAGCGCCGCAGGAAGACGCCGGCGCCGCCGCCGCCCCGCGCCGCCCGCAGCACCGGCTCGGTGAGCGATCCGACGATCAGCCAGAAGGAGAGGCCGACGGCGAGCGCCGCGAGGATGCCGGTCGCCCCGGTCAGCCACAGCGTCACCGCCGTCGCCGCCAGCGCCGCCAGTGCCGCCGCCGCGAGCCGCTCGGCGACACCGGCGAGGTCGGCGCGCTTCCAGGCGAGCATCGGGCCGAAGGGGATCGCGATCAGCGCCGGGATCATCAGCGGCACGAAGGTGAGGTTGAAGAACGGTGCGCCGACCGAGATCTTCTCGCCCGTCACCGATTCCAGCGCGAGCGGATAGAGCGTGCCGACGAAGACGGTGGCGCAGGCGGCCGACAGGAAGACGTTGTTGAGGACGAGGGCGCCCTCGCGGCTCACCGGCGCGAAGATGCCGCCGGGCTTCAGCATCGGCGCGCGCCAGGCATAGAGCGCCAGCGAGCCGCCGACGAAGAACACCAGGATGGCGAGGATGAAGACGCCGCGCGTCGGGTCGGTGGCGAAGGCGTGCACCGAGGTGAGCACGCCCGAGCGCACCAGGAAGGTGCCGAGCAGCGACAGCGAGAAGGCGAGGATGGCGAGGAGCACCGTCCAGATCTTCAGGGCGTCGCGCTTCTCCATGACGATCGCCGAGTGGAGCAGCGCGGTCGCCGCCAGCCACGGCATGAAGGAGGCGTTCTCGACCGGGTCCCAGAACCACCAGCCGCCCCAGCCGAGCTCATAGTAGGCCCAGTAGGAGCCCATCGCGATGCCGAGCGTCAGGAAGACCCACGCCGCCAGCGTCCACGGCCTGACCCAGCGCGCCCAGGCGGCGTCGATGCGGCCCTCGATCAGCGCCGCGACGGCGAACGAGAACGAAATCGAGATGCCGACATAGCCGACATAGAGCAGCGGCGGATGGATCGCGAGGCCGATGTCCTGGAGGATCGGATTGAGGTCCTGGCCCTCGAACGGTGCCGGGATCATCCGGTTGAAAGGGTTCGACGTCATCAGGATGAACAGCAGGAATGCCGCCGTCACCCAGCCCTGCACCGACAGCACGGTCGCCCGGAGCGTCTGCGGCAGGCGCCCGCCGAAAATCGCCACGAGGGCGGAGAACAGCACCAGGATCAGCACCCACAGGAGCATCGAGCCCTCGTGGTTGCCCCACACGCCGCTGATCTTGAAGATCATCGGCTTCGCCGAGTGCGAGTTCTCGAAGACGTTCACCAGCGAGAAGTCGGAGCGCACATAGGCGACCGTCAGCGCCGCGAAGGACAAGGCCACGAACCCGAGGGTCGCGAGCGACACCGGCTCGCCGACCGCCATCAGGCGTCCGTCACCGGTCTTCGCGCCCCAGACCGGCAGCACCGACTGGATGATGGCGAGCCCGAGCGCCAGCACCAGCGCATAGTGGCCGATTTCGGTGATCATCATGGCCGCGGCTCCCCTTCTCTCGCCTACTGGCTGGCGACGCCCGGTTCGCCCGCTTGCTCGCCGTCCTGCCAGTGGCCCTGCGCCTTCAGCGCGTCCGCGACCTCTTTCGGCATGTAGTTCTCGTCGTGCTTGGCGAGCACGGTGTCGGCGACGAAGACGCCGTCAGGGCCGAGGCGACCCTCGGTGACCACGCCCTGACCCTCGCGGAAGAGGTCCGGCAGGATGCCCGTGTATGTCACCGGGATGGTGCTCGCCGTGTCGGTGACGGCGAAGCGGACGTCGGTCTCGCCGGTCCGCTCGACGCTGCCCTCGGCCACGAGGCCGCCCATGCGCACCCGGTCGCCAACCGGGACCTGCCGCTCGGCGAGCTCGGTCGGGGTGCGGAAGAATACGATCTGGTCGTTCAGTGCCGACAGCACCAGGCCAGTCGCCGACATCAGCACGGCGCCCGCCACGCCGATCAGCACGAGACGTCTCTGCTTGCGCGTCATCGGTTCACCCCGGTGATCATCGCCCGCCCCGGTTTGCCATCGAAGGCCCCAAGCACGTTCGTCCTCCCGCCGGTTCGTCCGGCCGTTTCACTCGGCGAGGCCGAGCCCCGCCGCCGTTGCGTCGAGGCGCTGCACGTCCGCCGCGTCCGAGTGCGCCGCCCTCGCCGCAGCGAGGGCCGTGCGCGCCTCTTCGGTTCGCCCCAGCACAACATAGGAGCGTACCAGCCGAAGCCAATCGTCCACCGTGCCGCCCTCGCTGGCGAGACGGGCCGACAGCCCCTCGACCATGTTGCCGATCATGGCGGCCCGCTCCTCGGGCGTCATCTCGGCCGCCGCCTCGACGTCCGCGGCGTCAGGACCGGGCGCACCCGAACTCGGTGCTGTCGAAGTTGCCGCAGGCGGCGCCTCGGTTGATCCGGTCAGTGTCGCGAGCTGAGTGCGCGCCACCGGCAGCCAGGGCTCGTTGCCGCTGGCGCTGTCGATGATCGCCTGCCACGCCGCCTGCGCATCGGCCGTACGGCCGTCCTGGCCGAGCGCCAGCGCCAGGAAGAAGCGCGGCCGGATCGCGGCGGGATCGAGGGCGAGCGCGCGCTCGAAAGCCGCGCGTGCATCGGCGGTGATGACGCCGCCGGCGTCACCCGTCAGCGCTTCACCAAGGCCGGCCTCGAGATCGGCCGATGGGCCGTTCGTGCGGATGGCGTTGGAGAAGGCCGCGGCGGCATCACCATAGCGACCGGCGCGCAGATAGACCGGGGCGAGCACCGCCCAGCCCTGGCCGTCGTCCGGGTTCTGCGTGAGATGCCCCTCGACCCGCGCCACCAGCGCCTCGAGGTTCTGGCCGTCGACCGGCTCCGACTGGCGGCTCGCGAGCGGCAGGTCGGGCAGGGTCGGCGCGCCGAAACCGCCGTAAAGGGAAACGGCGAGCAGCGGCAGCCCGACGATCGCCAGGGTGGCCGCCACAATCAGCGGCCAACGCCGCTGCGGCGCCGCCTGTTGCGGGCGCTGCGACGCACGGATCAGCCGGCGGCCGATCTCGGCCCGCGCCGCCTCCGCCTCGCGTCCGCTGACGGCGCCGCGGGCGACGTCACGCTCGAGCTCAGCGAGCTGGTCGGCGTAAATCGCGGCGTCGGGGGCCGACAGCCCGTCCTCGGAAACGCCGCGCGAACGGCCCGCCCGCGCCATCGGAACGAGCACCGAGAGCGCTGCAAGCGCGGTCAGCACGGCGAACACAGCCCAAACCATCGGCTACCCGAAAACGCTCCTGCCAGCGGCGACCTCGCAGCCTATGTGGCCGCCTCTCGCTCGACTGGAACGATGACAGGTTGTCACGCGCCCGTCGCGGGGTTCGATCAATTTCTGCAGGAAGATGCGCCGAAGCCACTGGCGTCGCGCCGCCGCGGCCAATCACGCCCCTGAGTGCCGTCGCCTCAGGCGATCGCCTGCCAGGAGCCGTCAGTGCGCCGGCAGGCGGCGCCACGCCGCACTTCGCGGCCCGCGGAGGTCTCGACGGTGTGCGCGAAATCGCGGCACTCGAGGTTGTTCACGACATAGACCGGGCCGGGGACGATCTCGCCCTTGTTGCCGGTCGCCGGGTTCGTCCACGTCACCGACGTGCCGGCGCGCGACTGGTCGAGGGCCCGCGTCTGCGCCTTGTAGGCGGCTGCGAGGTCACCCGGGCCGAGCCCACCGCCGAAGCCCGCACCGAGCAGCGCCTCGATCTTTTCCGAGGCGATCGATTCGGGAGCCTCTGCGGGCGCCGCGAGACCCGTCGCCGACAGCGGCGTGCCGATCGCCACGCCATCTGTGCCTGCACAACCGGCGAGCGCCAGCATGAGGCCCGCGGCGACCATCGGTCGCAGCGTCCGCCGTCCGCCCGCCATCACCGTTCCGTTCGCCGGCATGTCGCACCCATCGGCGGGCAAGGACGCGCCCGCAACAGGGCCATAGTTAGGTCCGTTCGCGCTCCGTTTCCAGAGTCCTTTTGCACTGCGGGAGAATCGGGCGTCAAAGGATCGGGAGCGAAAGCACCGCGCGCAGCCCGCCGGACGGTGCTGCATCGAGTTCCAGCCGCCCGCCATAGAGCCCGGCGAGGTCGGTGACGATGGCGAGGCCGAGGCCCGAGCCCGGCACGCTCTCGTCGAGCCGCCGGCCGCGCTCCAGCGCTGCCTTGCGGGCGGCCGGGCCGAGCCCCGGCCCGTCGTCGTCGACGATCACTCGCGCCATCCGCCGGTCGCCCCCCGCCGCCCCCGTCGCCTCGACGCGCAGCTGCACCGTTCCGGTGGCCCACTTGCAGGCGTTGTCGAGGAGGTTGCCGAGCATCTCCTCGAGGTCCTGGCGCTCGCCGCGGAAGCGCAGGTCCGCCGGCACGCTCACCTCCACCGCGAGGCCGCGCTCCCCGTGGATGCGCCGCATCGCCCGCGCCAGTCCCTCCGCCGCCGGAGCGATCTCGGTGACGACGCCGATCATCCGCCGCTGCGCCGCGAGCCGGGCGCGGTCGAGGTGATGGTTCACCTGCGCCTGCATGAGGAGGGCCTGTTCCTCGACCTTGGCCGCGAGCGGCCCCTCCCCGGCGCGCGCCTCGTTCAGCACCACCGAAAGCGGCGTCTTCAGCGCATGTGCGAGATTGCCGACGTGGGTGCGGGCGCGATCGACCACCTCGCGGTTGGAATCGATCAGCGCGTTGAGCTCGGTGGCGAGCGGGGCGATCTCGCTCGGGAACGCGCCTTCGAGCCGTTGCGTGTCGCCGACGCGGATGGCGTGCAGCGCCGCCCGCATCCGTTCGAGCGGTTTCAGGCCGACGCGCACCTGCAGCAGCGTCGCCAGCACCAGCCCGAGCCCGAAGACCGACAGCGTCGCCGCCACGCGCGTGCCGAAGGTCGCCACCTCCTCGCCGATCTCGGTGGCGTTGCCGGCCACCGCGACCAGATAGCGGCCGCCGTCGGCGAGCGAGATGACCCGCTCGAGATAGCGCAGGTCCTCACCGTCCGGCCCGGCGATGGCGCCGCGGGCGGGCGTGCCGTCGAGGCTCGGCTCGCCGTCCGGCAGCGCCAGCACGTCGCCGGCGAGCGAGGGCGAGCTCATCTCGACGACGCCGGCCGGAAAGCTGCGCACCGTCCAGTACCAGCCCGACAAGGGCAGCCCGAAGCGCGGCTCGCCGAGATTGCCCGGCTCGCGCAGCGCGATCTCGTCGTCGCCCTCGCCCACCATCTGGGCGATCAGCGTCTTCAGGAAGACATCGAGCCGCTCGTCGAAGCCGCGCTCGACCGATTGCCGGTAGAGCGCCACCAGGATGACGCCGGCGGCGGCGAGCGAGATGGCGCTCCACAGCATCGCCGACAGCAGCAGCCGTGCCGCGAGAGAGCTCGGCGCGCCCTGGGGTGCCCTGAGCCCGCGGATCATCCGCCCTCCGGCGGCGCCACCAGCCGGTAGCCGAGGCCGCGCACCGTCTCGATCACGTCGGCCACGAGCTTCTTGCGCAGCCGTCCAACGAACACTTCGATCGTATTGGAATCGCGATCGAAATCCTGATCGTAGAGATGCTCGGTGAGCTCGCTGCGCGACACCACCCGGCCCTGATGCATCAGGAGATAGACCAGCAGCCGATACTCGTGGGAGGTGAGCTTCACCGGCGTTCCGTCGACGGTGACGCGCGACGCCCGCGTGTCGACCCGCACAGGCCCGCACGTAATGTCGTTGGAGGCGTGGCCGGCGGCGCGGCGCACCAGCGCCCTGAGCCGCGCCAGCACCTCCTCCATGTGGAAGGGCTTCGCCACATAGTCGTCGGCACCGGCGTCGATGCCGGCGACCTTATCGCTCCAGCGGTCGCGCGCCGTCAGGAGCAGCACCGGCATCGCCCGCCCGTCGCGCCGCCAGCGCTCCAGCACGCTGATGCCGTCGAGCCGCGGCAGGCCGATGTCGAGCACCACCGCGTCATAGGGCTCGGTGTCGCCGAGGAAGTGGCCCTCCTCGCCGTCGAAGGCGGTGTCGACGGCATAGCCCGCTTCGCGCAGAGCCGTGCCAAGCTGGCGGCTGAGATCGTGATCGTCCTCGACGACGAGTACCCGCAAGCGCCCTCTCCTCCGTCCCGGTTCCTCTCGCCCCGACCCTAGCGCCCGACGAGGGCGCCGCTGAAGGCATCCACCGTCAATCGCCGCACCGCGCCGCCCGCCCCCAGCACCGTCGCCACATAGACGAGCCGCCCGCCGCGCCAGCACAGCTTGAGGTCGATCATCTCGCCCTGCACCGCCCGGCGGATCTGGCCTGGCCGCATCGCCTGGCCCGACTGCACCGCCTGCCGACGCTCGGCCCCGCTCAGGCACTCGGCCGCCGCCGCCGGCCCGACGACGGCGAGATGGCCGGCGAGGGACGTCAGGACGAGAAGGATCGCGAGAAGGGCGGTTCCCGGGCGCATGGGCTCTCGATAAGGCGGCCGCGCTGAACCTTCCATGAACGCCGGCCGCCGTCGAGGCGCCGTTCGACGGATCATCGCCCGCGGCGGCCGTCAGCGGATCGGCGCCCGCGCCGTCAGGCGTCCCCAGATCGCCACGAGCCCGCCGATCACGCCACCCAGGGCGGCGAGCGTCTCCAGCACCTGCCCCTGGCCGATCTCGTCGAGCCCCGCCGTGGGCCCCAGCACTGGCAGCAGCGCCGCCGCCACCGCGATCAACCCGCCCCACACGGCCTTCGACGCCAGCGCCGGCTTGCCCGGAAGTCCCGGCGCTGCGATGGTCTGCGGTTCGACCACCGCCGTCGCCGCCTCATGCGTCGTCACTACGGTCGCCCCCGTCGCCGGCCCGGTCGGCTCCGCCCGCGGGACCACCGGCACCGAAGGCGGCGCCACCGCCGTCGGCTCGGTCACCGCCCCACCCGTCGCACCGCCGCCGGCGACGAACATCGCCCGCTCCTCCGCCCGCCGGCGCGTCAGCCCGGCAAGCACGCGGCCACCCGCCTTGTTCCAGCGCCCGAACTCCGCCGCCGCCCCGGCCCGGTCGCCGGCGTTCAGCTTCTTCAGGAGCGTCGAGCGCCCAAGCGCCCCCTCGCCGACATTGAAGGTGAACGACACCAGCGCATCGAACTCGCTTTGCGACAGCGCCACCGTCACGAGCCGCGTCACCGCCGCCTCGAAACGGGCGAGGTCGCGCCCGAGGATCGCGTCTGCCTCCGCCGCGGTGATCGTCATCCCGGCGACGGGCACCGGCGGTCCGGCCGCGGCCGTATGGCCGCAGCCGATCGTCCAGATCCCGGCGGCGTCCCGGTAGGCGGAAAGCCGCAGTCCTTCGTGGCGGCCGATGAAGGCACGCCCGGCGGGGCTCGTTCGCATCGCGTCGTCTCCCGGTATCGATCGTGGTGAAGGGCCGTCTTGCCGCCGCGGGCGCGAGGCTCTACCCCTTTCGGGCAGCGGCAGCGGAGGTTCGGTCATGCGTGTCGGTTCGCAGCGCGCCAAAGGCGCGGCGTCGGTTTTCGCGGCGGCGCTCGCCGTCGCGCTGGTGATGGGCACGGTCGTCCCGGCGGCGGCGGACTGCGCCGCTGAGATCACCGCCCTCGAGAAGAAGATCCAGGCCGAGAATCCCGGCCTCGGCGGCATGCCGGGCGATCCGGCGGCCGCCTCGGCGGTGACGCCGCCGGCCGGCACCGCCCCGGCCCCGACCGGCGGCCCCGACCCGCTGGCCGCCGCCGACGCCTCCGGTGCCGACGCGGCCATCGGCAACCCGCCGGTTGCCGGCCCGATCGCCGCGATGAACGCGCTCTCGGAGGCGAACGCCCTCCAGGAAGCCGGTGACGAGCAGGGCTGCCTCCAGTACCTCCACCAGGCCGAGGCGCTCCTGAAGAAGAAGTAGCGGCGTCTTACCCTCCCCCCTCGTGGGGGAGGTGGCGGGCGAAGCCCGCCGGAGGGGGCCGCCGCGCGAACGCGCGGCGGTACCGCGCCAGAGATTGCCGGACCCTCCTCCGCCGTCGGCTGACGCCGCCGGCGCCCTCCCCGGTCCGCCTGCGGCGGCCCGACCCTCCCACGAGGGGAGGGTGGGAGCGGACCCCCCTACTCCCCCACCCACTCCTCGGCGCCGACCGCCCGCGTCGGCAGCGCCGCCAGCACGCCGTGCCGCAGCGCATGCGCCGGATCGGCGAGCACCGCCACCGGCAGTACGAACGTGCCACCGGCGAGCCCGACCGGGTCGAGCCGGTGACCCGCGCTCGTCTCGCCCCGCACCGCATCGGCCTCGACAACCGTCAGCTCGATGTAGCTCGCCTCGCTCATGGCAGCGCTCCCACCGCGTCGAGATAGGCCTCGCAGGCCGCGTCGAGGGCCGCGATCTGGCCGCCGTCGAGCCCCGCCCCGACGCCCGCGACGGCCAGCCGCCGCGCCGAGTAGGTGGACGCGGCCGCCCCGATGCGGACGACCCCCGCACTGATCTGGTCGCTCGCCTGCACCGGGCTTGCGACAACCGTCCCGCCCCGAAAGAAGTCATGGCCGGCGCTGCTCGTGCGCGACCAGCCGACGAGCCCGAGGGAATCCGCCACGGCGACGGTCGTCGAGGTGGTGGTGTTCGCCCGCGCCGCCAGGGCCCCGAAGGAGCGCGCCAGCAGCCGTGTCGCCGAGCCGGTGCCGATCTCCGCGGCGCTGGCATTGAGGTCGGTCAGCGACCAGACGAACAGCGTCGCATCATTCTGGGCGAACCGCGTGCCGCCGAGGCTCGGATTGAGACCGGTCGACAGATAGGAGGTCGCGCCATCGCCGGCGAAGCCGCGGTCGGCCACGAACGACGGCGAGTTCACCGCCGTGCAGGTGTGCGCCCCCGGAGCGATCAGGTTCACCCGCCCCGCCTGCTCGTCATGCGCCGCGAGGAGGTAGAGAAGGTCGAGCCGGGTCCACAGCCCGCCCGCCTTGATCGCCCGCACGAAGGCGTCGAACAGCGCCACCCGCGCCGCCGACGGCGCCACCGTCATCGCCGAGGCATAGGCTGCGGCGTCCGGGTCGATCGCCCGGTAGGCTCCCGCCGCCCCCACCGGCAGTCCGATGCCGAGCATCAGACGAGCCCGACGAGGGCGGTGGCGGTGGTGTCGGTCGCCCGCACCCGCCGCGCCCGCACCGGCAGCACCGTGCCCGAGGGAACGCCGGAAAACACGGTCGTGCCGCCCTCGGCGTCGTGGATCGACACGGCGCCTCCGCCGCCGACATAGAGGCCGCGCACCAGTTCGGGCAGGTCGTCGTCGTCATCCGGCGTGATGGCGAAGCAGCGCACCGCCGGGCCGTCGGGCCCGGGTCCCTGGTGGGCGAAGCGGTCGAGGATCGGCATGGCTCGGCTCCTGTCTGCGAGAGGTTGCGTCTGTCTGGATCGGTCGTCCGGGCGGCCTCAGGCGGCCGGCGCAGTGAAGCCGATGACCTGCATCGCCACGCGCACCGCGCCGCCGGTGAAATCGCCGCCGTTGGCGGTGAGGCGGACGGGCGTGTCGGCATAGACGGCGAACGGCCCGACGACGCCGACATTGGTCGACCCCGCCCCGGCCCCGAGCGACCCGCCGAACTTCGACGGCTCGCCGGCAAGGCCGCAGTCGTAGGAGGTCGCCCCGGTGACCGCCGTCACCGTCCGCACGCTCACCGCCAGCACCAGCGCCCGCGCCGGGATCACTGCCACGGTGTCGACGAAGGGGCCCGTGAGCGCCACCTCCTCCTCGATCACCGCCGGCGAGAGGCTCGCCCCGTTCGGGCTCGCGGCGATCGCGCTCGCCCAGCCGAGGCCGGGGCGGAACACCGCGAGCCGCGCCTCGTCGGCGACGTAGCCGACCTGGCCGAGAGCGGGCGCGCGGAACACCCAGCCGCCACCGATGCGCGCGGCGATCTCGCCGGCATGGCCGCTCCACGCCCCGCTCGCCCCCGCCGGCACGCCGTAGCGGTCGCCGTCGACCGGCGAGCCCGGCGGCGCGGTCTCCACCACACTCTCGAGCCGCAGCGAAGCGAGCGCGTCGAGCAGGAGCAGGGCCTCGTTGACCGTCACATGCTTCTGCGCCTGCGCGGCCGCGACGAGCGGCAGCGAAAAGTTCGGGGTCTCAGACATGCAGCAGCGCCTCCCTTGGCGTTCCGGCGCCGAAGCCGGCCGCGATCTGCGCGACGCGCACGGCGAGGCTCGCCGGTGGGGCGCCGAAGTCGGCGATCTGGTCGGCCGCCGCATAGACGGCCGCGGGCTCGCCGGTGACGATGCGGCGCTTCAGGGTCGAGCCGTCGAGGATGTCGAGGCGGTAGCGCTCGCGCTCCTCGCCGAGCGGCACCTCCTCCTCGCCCCATCCGTCACCGCCGATCCGAGTCCGTCGGATCCACGAGACGGTCACGTCGCCGCTGCCGGAATCGCGCACCGCCTTCAGGTGAACCGGGCTGAGCGGCCTCAGCCCCCGCCCCTGCGGCGCCAGCGTCTCCGTCACCGCCGTGGCGCCGGTGGGGTCCGCCCCCGCCGGCGTCGAGCGCCACAGGAACGGCGTGCCGAGCTCGTCCCGCGCCACCGGCAGCGCCGCGAGCCTTCGGTCCACCATCACGAAAGGTGCCCCCGCGGCGGCGCCTGCCGCCATCGCGTCCTCGGTGCCCGACTGTCCCCGCAGCAGCATGGAAAGCGCATAGGTGTCGGCGGCGACGAGTTCGGTGTCTAGGAACTGCAGGAGCTCCCAGGCGCCGGTCTCGGCCTTCACCGCCGCGAGGTTGGCGCCGGCGAGCACGTCGGCCACCGTCCGCGCCTCGAGCCCCCCGGCGATGCGCACGAGGATCCGTCCGCCGCGATCCCATGCCCCTTCCGGCCCCGGCCCGAGCGGCTCGACGAGCGTGCCGATCCGGGCGGGTCGCGTCAGCGTCGCCATCGCCTCGAAGCCGTCGCCGTCGCGGCTGCGCTCCACCACCACGCTGCCGGGCCACGGCCGCGCGAAGGCCGCCGCGTGCGGCCGCTCGGCCGGCACCTCGGCGTCGATCATCGGCAGGTCGAGGATGACGGCCACCGGAGCCCCGTATTGCGCCGGCGCCACCGTCCGCGCGCCCCGCCCGCCCCCACCGTCGCCGCCGCGGCGCCGCCGTCCGCGCCGACGCGCGATCTCGCGGTCGAGAACCCGCGCGGCCACCAGTCGCGTGCCGGCGTCCTCGATCTCTTCGATCACCACGTCTGTTTGAGCCGTCCCCTCGACGACCGTGACGACGTCTCCCGGCTGCAGGGCGAGCAGCGAGGGCGGCAGCGCGAAGGCCACCCGCTCGCGCCCCGCCCAGCGCGAAAACAGCGCCGCGTCCGCCGCCCGGCTCATCGTCTCCGCGTCGGCGAGAACGGCGACGTCGATCTCGGTGACGTGGCGCGTCTCGCCCGCGAGCCGCCGCGACGCCGCCACCGCCGGCGAGAAGTCACGCTCGACGTCGCGGTAGCCGAGCCGGACCTCGATCGGCAGTTCGCTGTCCTGCGTCCGCGTCCAGCGGACGAGCGGTCCACGCCCCCCGGCGGTGTCGACGCACCCGTCGGGCGCGATCGTCGCCACCGGCAGCGTGTCGGCGTCTGTGAAGACGAGCCGGCTGCCGCGGTCGGAGACGATGACGTCGAACGCCTCCACCAGCGGTGCCAGCGCCGCCCGCGCCGCCATCGGCCGGTCGATCACCGCCCCGGCGACGACGCGGTCGAGCCCCTCGACGTCGTAGGCCGTGAAGTCGTGGTCGCGCAGGATGGCGCCGATCAGCCCGCCGACCGTCGTGGCGCCGAGCCGCCCGTTCAGCCAGTGGCCGAGCGGCCAGTTCTGCCCGTCCGACCAGACATCCGACAGCGCCGGAAAGGCCGGCCACGGCCGCGCGTCCCAGGTCCAGAGATGGATGCCGTCCGGGCGCACCATCCGTGCCCCGTCGACCTCCGACTGCGGATTGTCGCCGGAGACGTAGCCGGGCACCGCGGGGTCGAAGTGGCGCAGCATCGCCTCGAGGTAGCGACGCTGCATGGCGTCGTCGCGCCCGCCGTCGGAGAAGTGCGGCAGGTTCGATTCCGACGACTTCGGGTCGACGAAGACGTTCGGCTGGTTCGCGCCGCGGTCGACCGCCGGGCACCCCACCTCGGTGAACCAGAAGGGCTTGCCCTCCGGCTCCCAGGCGGTCGCATCTTCCACCTCGACGCCGTCGAGCCGGTCATAGTGCCGGTGCGACCACCAGCCCTTCAGGTCCTTGTAGCGGAACACCCACGGCTTGCCGTGCATGCCGTCGGTGATCGGCTCCCGGTCCTGGTTCCGCCGCGCCTCGGCGGTCGGATAGTACCAGTCGTAGCCCTCGCCGCCGGCGACGTTGCCGCCGAGATAGGCCGGATCGCAGATCGAGCGCGCCGCCGCGGCATCGAGGTGGTCGCCGTCCCGCCAGTCGGCGAGTGGCCAGTAGACGTCGATGCCGACGAAGTCGACGTGCGGGCTCGTCCACAGCCGGTCGAGGTGAAACAGGTGGTCGCCGCTGCCGTCGTTCGGCCGGTAGCCGAAGAACTCCGACCAGTCGGCCGCATAGGAGATGAGCGTCGAGCCCGGCAGCACGTCCGAGACATCGGAGGCGAGGTCCCGGAGCGCCTGCACGAACGGAAAATCCCGCCGCGCCGAGCGCACCGTCGTGAGCCCGATCAGCTCCGAGCCGATCAGGAAGGCGTCGACGCCGCCCGCCACCGTGCACAGGTGCGCATAGTGCAGGATCATCCGCCGCCACGACCACTCCGCCGGTCCGGTGTAGCGGACCCGGTCGCCGTCGATGTCGAAGTCGGCCGCCACGGCCTCCCCGACGAAGCCGGCGATCTCGTCCGCGGCGTCGCCGCTGCCGTCCGGCGAGCCGGGCCGCCCCGGCGCCGGGTGCACGGTGATCCGCCCCCGCCACGGGAACGCCGCCTGCCCGTCACCGCCCCACGGGTCCGGCAGGTCGTTGCCCGGCGGCACGTCCATGAGCAGGAACGGATAGAAGGTCACCTTCAGCCCGCGCGCGTTGAGCGATCGGATCGCCGCCACGACGCTGTCGTCGGATGGCGTGCCGCCATAGGCAGGCCGCCCCGCGACCCGGCTCGTCTCCTCGGCCTCGCCGCGCGTCACGCCGTCGACCTCCCAGGTCGCCCCGCGCGTGCGGCGGTCGGCGTCCTCGATCTTCGGCCGCGGACGGCAGTGGCCGGCCCGCAGGTCGTCGGCGAACCAGGCGACCACCAGCGCCACCCGTTCGAGCGCCGGGCAGAGGTCGACGAGCTCGTCGATCGCCGCCTCGAAATCGCTCGCCGCCGTGCCGACGTGGCGGTTGTCGGCGATCGTCACCCCCGGCGCGCCCTCGCGCGTCACCGCCTCCGTCGCATAGCCGAACTCCGTCGCCCCGGGGATCAGCGTCACAGCCTGGATCATCCCCTCCAGCGCATCGACGGACCGGATCACCTCGAAGGTTAGCTGCGGCAGCCGGTTGCCGTAGGGGTCGAGCGGCAGCTGCTCGAACACCACATAGGCGAGCCCGCGATAGGCCGGCGCATCGCTCTGCTTCGCCTCGATCAGCGGGTCTGGCTCCTGGAACTCGCCGCCGCGGTGCCGGCGCATCGTCACGCCGGAAAGGTCGAGCGGCTTGCCGTCCGCCCACACCCGGCCGATCCGGTGAACGGGCCCCTCGCAGAGACCGACTGCGAAGTTTGCGAAGTAGCGGTAGCTGCGCTGCGCGCCCCCGAGGCCCTTGCCGCCACCGCCCTCCTCGCGCGTCTCCTCCTCGAGCCGGGTCGCCCAGATCACCTGGCCGGCGATGCGCACCCGCCCGTAGACGCGCGGCACCGGCGCGCCCTCCGTCGAGGTCTGCACGTCGAGGCTCTCGAGCCGCGGTCCGCGCGACCGCTCGCCCGGGATCAGCGCCCGGTCGATTACTGCGCCGGCGAGCCCGCCGACGGCGCGCCCGACCGCCGCCCCCACCGGCCCGAACAGCGCCCCCGCCGCCGCGCCCGCCGTCTGCAGCACCAAGGTCGCCATCAGTCGTCCACCCCCGGAAAGGCGAACGCGTAGGCGAGCCGACCGGCCCACCACCGCGTCAGCCGCGTCGTCACCACCCCCGCCCCCTCGTAGGCGTGCACGAACCGTCCGCTCCCCGACGCCGCGTTCCGCGAGAGAGCCGCGTCGCGACACGCCGCCCATCCCGCGGGGCCCTCGCCGGAAGCTGTATCGGCAGACCGCCCGCTGGAGGCGGCCTCCCGGCAGATCAGGATGCCGGCATGCTTCGCCGGCCCGCCCGGCCGCATGCGGAACACGAGCACGTCTCCCGGCCGGGCCGTCGCCGGATCGATCTCGACGAGATGCCGCCGCCCCGCCTCCGCCAGCGCCTCGGCGCCCCCCGCCTCCGACCAGTCGCGCGTGTAACCCGGCACCCGCTCCGGCTCCTCGCCGAGGAGGGCGCGCCACACTCCGCGCACCAGCCCGAGGCAGTCGCAGCCGACCCCCTTCAGCGACGCCTGGTGCCGGTACGGCGTCCCCATCCACGCCCGCGCCTCGGCTACGATCGCCCCGCGCCCCGCCATGACGACCTCCGAACATGGTTTAAGAAGGATGAACAGAGTCGTGTGAATTGCGAGGATATTGGCTTAAGCTGTTGTTTTTAATCTAATTCCCGCCTCACAACTCACGTGAGCCTCGACCCACCCTCCACACCCTCATCCGTCATGCCCCGGATCGACCGGGGCACCTATCCAACGGAAACAATTGAGCTTTTATCGCATACGCTCGCCTGGCCGCGTCCAGCCGCTCATATGCCCTTTTCCGGCGCCTTTGCCCGAATGGAAAACTGCAATTCATCCAATGCCTTAGGTCGAAACGACAAGATCGCGCGAGACCCTGCATCGACACCCGCCACGGCCTCTCAGCCGCACCGGGTAAACCACTGATTAACCATGATTTTCGTTTGCTTCAGCTCGCGCCCTCAGAGGGAGTCATTCCCGGCCTTGTGCCGGGAACCCATCCCTCTCCCCGAGCGCCATCCCCGCCGTCGCCTCCGCGGCGCCGTCGCATGGGTTCCCGGCACAAGGCCGGGAATGACCTCGAGGGGGTCCTGGGTCGGAGTTCAAGCACGCGTAGAAGGTCGAGGGCCGGGGAGGTGCGGTGGCGGGGGTAGGCTCTATGAAGCCAGGCCGGAGCACTGGCCCCCACCCGCGCCCCCCCTCACACGATCGCCCCGCCATCGTTCTCCCCACTCCCGTCCGGCAGATACGCCAGCGCAAAGCCGTCGCCGGGGATGTGGGGGAAGCCGCGGAAGTTGACCGCGTTGTCGAACTTCGCCACGCACGTCTCGAAGCGCTTGTCGCAGCCGGCCGTCACCCCCACCGTGTCGCCCGGCCCGATCGCCGCCGGCGGCGGCCGCCACAGCTCGATCGTCACCCCCGGCCCGTCGACGGCATGGCGGCGGATCTCGCTCGCAAACCCGTCCGCCGCCCCGCTCGTCACCTTCGCCCGCCCGCCGGCGAACCAGCCGTCGTCGAACGCCCCGAGCCCGGAGACGACCAGCGTCCGCCCGTCGGCGCTGTCCACCGTCGCCACCTCGCGGTAGTCGCCGTCGTTGAGGTCAATGCCGCAGCGGCCGTCGCCGAGGTCGGCGTCGCAGTCGCGGGCGAAGCGGCGGCCGCGCTCCTCCTCGAGCGCCTGGGCCGGCCCGCGCAGCTCCGCCCGGAACGACCCGTCGGCGCGCGTCACCTCGCCGACCGTGCCAGTGCGCAGCCGCTCGCGCAAAGCGGGCTCGCTCCAGTCGACCAGCCACACCTCGACGCTCGCCCCGTCCCACCGCCCGGCGGCGAGGTCGGCGGCGTCGATGCCCTCAGTCGACAGCACCCCCTCCACCTCCACCCCGCCGGCGGCGAGCGTCGCGGTCGCCGTGTCGGCGCTCGTCTCGAAGCCCCCGGCCGGCAGGTAGTCGTCGCCGCCGAAACTCACGACCCGGTCGTGGTCGGTGAAGGCGCGCCCGCCCCCCGCCCGCGGCGTGATCTTCCAGCAGCGGCAGAGCGTCGTCGCGCCCTCCGAGAGCCGTGCGGCGAGCCCCGCCGGCAGCGTCCTCACGGCCGGATCTCGACGATCGGCACCACCGGCACGGTACCGGCCTCGAAGGCGGAAAGGTCGATCTCCAGCCGGTCGGTATCGAAGCGCACCGGGCAGTCGAACAGGAAGCCCGCCTTCACCCGCGCTCCCTCCGCCGGCGTCTTCGCCGCCGACAGCGTCACGATCCCCGTCGTCGGATCGATGTCGAGATGGCCCGGCCCGATCTCCTCCCCCTCGACCGACACCCGCACGGACCCCTCCACCGGCTTCTCGATCGGCCGGTAGTAGGGCGCGTGCTGCGCGCCGTAGCGCTTGCGCAGCTGGAACGCCCGCCGCTCGCCGTCGCCGGTGCCCAGTGTCTGGTCCTCCGGCCCGGGCTCGCCGCTCGGCAGACACGACTTGAAGTCGGTCGGGTCGCGAAAGCGGAACCCGTGGAGCCGGCCCCGCCGCTCCTCGAAGAAGTCGATGACGACCGCCAGGTCATCGAGGCTGCGGATCCCCGTTCCGGCATTGAAACGCCGCCGCGCGTCGGCCCAACGGCTGTTGCGCTCCTCGCGGCCCGAGCCGAGCACGACGATCTCCGTCCGCCGCTCCGGCCCCCCGACCGCCCCGAACGCCACCCCCAGCGGAAACCGCACCTCGTGAAAGGACGTCGGCATGATGGTCTCCTCCCACTCGATTGCTGTCTGTCGCAGTCACGGTCCGCCAACGAGGCCTTCCCCTCCCCCCTCGTGGGGGAGGTGGTCGGCGGAGCCGACCGGAGGGGGCCGCCGCGCGGAAGCGCGGCGGTACGGCGCCTGAAATTGCCGAACCGCCGCACCGCCGCCGGCTGACGCCAGCGGCGGCCCTCCCCGGTCCGCTCCGCGGCCCGGCCCTCCCACCCAGGTCGGCTTGCCGACCTGGGCACTTCAGCTGACCGGAGCGGGCAAGCCCGCTTCGGTAGGGGAGGGCGGGCGCCCCACGAACCACTGCCGACTGCCGACTGCCGGCTGCCGGCTGCCGGCTGCCGACTACCGACTGCCGATCCCCTCACATCCCCCGCCGCCCGCGCCCCACGGCCCGGGCGAGCATCGCCGACACCTGCGCCTCGGAGCGCCGGAACCCGTCGACATCCGGCGTCGTCACGTTCAGCGTAAACTGCACCGCCCGCTCGCCGCCCCCGGCTGCGCCGGCACCACCGCCGAAGCCCGCAACACCTCCGGTCCGACCCCCACCGCCGCCTCCGCGGCCAAACCCGCCGCCGAGCCCCCCCGCTCCACCCGCCGCCGCGATCGGCGACACCGTCGCCGCCGCCGCCCCGGCGAGACCGGACAGTCCGCCCGCGACGATGCCCTCGAGGGGCACAAGCGCCCGGTCGAGCAGCCGCGCCGTCAGCCGCTCGGCCGCCCGCGCCAGCACCTGGTCGAGCCGCTCGCCGTAGACGACGGCGCTCGCGAGCCCCGTCCCGAGGTCGCCGGCGATACCCCGCGCGGTCCGCCGCACCCCGTCGAGGGTGCGCGCGAGCTCCGCCGCCGCCACCACCGCCTCGCCGTCGCCGAGCCCGGACATGTCGTCGTCCGCCATGATGATCCTCCAATATCTGCAGCAGCAGACTCCCGTCCGCGTCGCCGCCGCGCGCGCCCACCGGGGGTCTTGCCGCCGCCCCTTCCCCTCCCCCCTCGTGGGGGAGGTGGTCGGCGAAGCCGACCGGAGGGGGCCGCCGCGCAAAGCGCGGCGGTACGACGTCAGAATTTGCCGAACCCTTGCACCGCCGGCGGCTTCGCCACCGGCGGCCCTCCCCGGTCCGCTGCGCGGCCCGCCCCTCCCACCCTGGCCGGCTTGCCGACCTGGGCACTTCAGCTAACCGAAGCGGGCAAGCCCGCTTCGGTAGGGGGAGGGTGGGCAGTCCGCCGCCACCGAGCGTCTTCCGATTGCCCCTACCCCCCGTCCGGAAACCGCGCCCCCAGCGCCGCGAGCGTCGCCCGCCCCATCGCCGGCCCGACGCTCTCGCCGTTCATCCCGCGCGCCGCCGCCGCCAGCTCCCGCGGCGTCGCCCTCCAGAACGCCAGCGGCGACAGCCCCAGCCGCCCGATCCCGAACGCCATCACCGCGTCCCAGGGGATCACGCCCCAGGGGGGCACAGCCCTCGAAGGAGTGCGCAAAGGCTTCGGCATCGCCCTCCGGGCACAACCTCCCCCCAGGCGAACCCTCCCCCCTCGCGGAGGAGGGTAGGGAGGGGGGGCCGCCGCAAATGCAACCTCGGTGAGCTTCTCGGACGCGCCGCGCACATGCTGCGAACTTTTCCAGCCGCGCTCCCGCGCGGCCCCCCCTCCCGTCGCGCCTCCGGCGCGCCGACCTCCCCCGCGAGGGGGGAGGGTTTCGCCGCCCGCTTCAGCCTCTCCCGAGCAGACGCCGTCGTCCTCCCCCGCGAACGCCGGCTTGCGCCTCACGCCCGCGGCGGCGGAGGGTTTGTGCCTCCCTCCCCGTCTCCACCCGCCCCGAACGCCGCCCCGATCAGCCGCGCCACGATCGCCGCATAGGCCGGCACGCCGCCGGCCGACGCCATCGCCGCCACCGCGTCGTCGCTCACCTCCGACCCGCCGCCGCGCAGGCCCGCGCCGATCAGCGCGATCGCGTCGCGCGCTGACAACCGCCCGGCCGCCAGCCGCTCGGCCAGCCCCGCGAGGTCGTCCGCCTCGAACGCCGTCTCCAGCTCCGCGAGCGCGCCGAGCGTCAGGCAAAGCGTCCACCGCCGCCCGTCGAGCTCGGCCTCGATCTCGCCCCGCACCCCGTTCGCCATCACGCCCCCCCGCGCCGCCGACGCACCCCTCAGTCGGCCTGGAAATTCAGGACCCCGGCCGATTCCAGCGACAGCTCGAACGTCACCTCGCCGTCGTGGTCGCCGCCATAGGAGAGCCCGGTGATCTGGAACGGCCCGGTCACCAGGCCAAAATCCGGCACGATCACCCGCCAGTCGCGGATGGTGCCGGCGAAGAACAGCGAGCGCACCAGCGCGTCGGACTCCGCGTCCTTGAACAGGCCGGAGCCGGCGATGCTCGCCCGCTTCACCCCCGCCCCGGCCAAAAGCTCCCGCCACCGCCCCTCGGACTCCGAATCCGTCGCGTCCACCGTCGCGGCGTCGAAGGCGAGCGTGCGCGCCCGCAGGCCCGCCACCGTCGTGAACGGCCCGCTGCCGGTCGAATCCACCTTGAGCAAGAGGTCCTTGCCCGCCTGCGCGCCCATCCGCCTCTCCTTCCGAAAACCTCGTCACGCCACCGGCTCGGTGACGACGCGCAGCACCGCCACCGCCTCGAAGGAGCGCCGGTCGCGCCCCTCGCCGCTGGTGCTCTCGATGAGCGCCAGGCTCGCCACCCGGTGCCCGTCCGGCACCAACACGGTCTCGCCCAGCGCGGCGACGGCCCGCTCGGCGATCGCCGACGCCTCCCGCCGCCCACCCGCCGCCGACCGCACCACCAGTTCCAGCCGGTGCTCGTGGGCGGGCGCCTCGAGGCCGTCGAGTGGCCGCACCCGCCAGCGCCCGAAGGCGACGAACGGCAGCGCCGCCGCCCGCGGCGGCCCGTCGTGGATGCGACCCGCGCCAACGAGCGCCGTCAGCGCCGCGTCGCCGGCAAGCCGCGCGTGGATCGCCGCCTGCAGGGCGAACGCCGGATCGCTCATCGCTCCGCCTCCTCGGCAAGCGCGAGCAGCCGCCGGCCGCGCGCATCCGCCTCCCGCACCGCCAGCACCCGCAGTGTCCGCCCGTCGATCGTCAGGCGGTCGCCGCCGGTGAGGTCGACCCCGGCCCGCACCTCGACCGCGTGCGTCGCCACCCCATCGAGCCGGCCGAGCTCGTCTCTCTCCTCGGCGCGCACAGGCCGCACCGCCGCGAACACGGTCGCGACCGGCTCCCAGGCGATCTCGCGCCCGCCACCGCCGTCCGCGGTCCCCGCCGCCCGCTCGATGAAGAGCCGGCGCCTGAGCGCCCCGGCGCTCACAGCCGCACCACCCGGAACGGCGCCACCAGCGCCTCGAAGCCGAGCGCCACCGGGCTCGCGATGACGCCGAGGCTCGCCGCCTCGCGCACCTCGAACCAGTGGCCGACGAGCAGCAGGATCGCCTGCCGCAGCGGCTCCGGCACGGCGTCCGCCGTCTCACCGTAGCCGCAGGAAAAATCGATCTCGACGCCGTTCAGCGCCCGCCCCGGGCGCCTGGTCGTCGGCCCCGGCAGCAACCGCCCGCCGGCGAGGTCGACCGTCGTCTCGTCCGCCGCCAGAACGTGCGGCGTGCCGTCGCCGTCGAACACCGTCACGGCATCGAGCGACGTCACCGGCCCCGGTGACAGCCGCACCGGCGTGCGCCGCGGCCACCGGTCGAGCGCGATGCGCCAGCCCTGGTCGATCAGCGCGCGCCGTGTGCGGTGCTCGACGAGCCCGCGCGCCGCCGGGATCAGCGCCGCGATGAGATCGTCCTCGGCATCGTGGTCGAGCCGCAGGTGCGCTTTCGCTTGCGCGAGGCTCACCGGCTCGACCGCGGGAGGGCGGACGAGGAAAGCCGTCATGCGGCACCTCATGAAAAAGGGAGAAGAAGAAGAAGTCGCCGCGGCCGGGCAGCAAGCGTACCCGGCCGCGCAGGAAATCGATCGAGAATGCACCGCGGCCGGGCAAGGCCCGGCCGCGGTGGACGGCCGCGCTGTCCTCTTCGGGATCTGTCCCGGGAAAGGTCGGGAGGACCCGGCGCCGTCAGCTCGTGCCGAACTTCAGGAGCTTGATCGCCGCGAAGTCCTGGACGCCGCCGCCCACCCGCTTCGTCGTGTAGAACAGCACGTAGGGCTTGGCGGAGTAGGGATCGCGCAGCACCCGCACGCCCATCCGGTCGACGACGAGATAGCCGCGCTTGAAGTCGCCGAAGGCCACCGACAGCGAGTTCGCCGCGATGTTCGGCATGTCCTCGGCTTCCGCGACGGGGAAGTTCATCAGCGTCGCCTCGGCACCCGCGCTCGCCGGCGGCTGCCAGAGATAGTGGCCGTCGGCGTCCTTCAGCTTGCGGATCGCCGCCTGCGTCTTCCGGTTCATGACGAAGTGCGCGTTCTGCCGGTAGCCGGCCTTCAGCGCATAGACGAGGTCGATCAGGATGTCCGACGGGTTCGACGCCGCCAGCCCGCCGCTCACCCCGGTCACGAGATAGCCGAGGCTGCCCCACTCCCAGGAAGCGTCCACCACCGTGTCGACCGCGAGGAAGCCCGTCGGCTTGTTCGTGCCGTTGCCGGTGACGAACGCGGCGCCCTCCTGCTCGGCGAACGCCGTCTCCACCTCCTCGGCGATCCAGCGGTCGACGTCGACGGCGGCGTCGTCGAGGAGCTGCCCCGTCGCCGCCGGCATGGCGTAGAGCTCCATCGTCGGGAAGGCGAGTTCGGCCAGCGTCGGCGTGGCGGTCTGCGTCCGCGACGCCGTCTCCGCCACCCAGCCGACGGCCGGTCCCGCCACGGAGAACGGCTTCTTGTAGACCGAGGCCGAGACCTGCCGGCTGCCGGCGATGCGGCGGATCGGCGAGATGTCGGCGAGCCGGCGCATGATCTCGCGCTCCGTCTCGTCCGGCACCAGGTAGCCGCCGTCGGCGGGCGTGCCGACCGACAGCGCCTTCGCCTCCAGCGTGCGCGCCGCGTCCTCGCGGCCGGTGCGCACATAGGTCTCGAACGCCGCCTTGCGCTCGCGCGCCGAAGCGTCACCCGTCTCGCCCGGCGCGCCGAGCCCCGGCCGCGCCGCCTTCAGCGCCAGCCGGTCGAGCCGCCGCTTCTGCTCGTCGAGCGCCGCCTCGATGCGACCGAGGGTCTCGACCGTCACCACGTCGCCGCCGCCGCGCCGCTCGATCTCGTCGAGCCTGCGGTCGTTCACCTCGCGGAACGCCTCGAAGGCGCCCATCATCGTCTCGAACGCTTCGGCCGCCCCCGCCTCGGGCACCGCGGCCTTCGTCTCCGGCGCGCTCACGCTCACGTCCATCTGTCTCGTCCCTCACCTTGTGGAAAGCGAAAGCCGGCCCGTCAGGCCGGCGGCACCGGCGGCGCATCGCGTCGCCGGCAACTGGGAGCCGCCGAGCGCGAAGCGCGCTGCCGGCATCTGCGAACCGGCGAGCGCGAGGCGCGCGCCCGGCATCTGCGGAAAGGTCACCAGCGAGATCTCCCAGAGGTCGATCTCGACGAGCTCCCGAACCCCCGTCGCCGGCTCGCGCCGCGCGCGGACCGTGCGGAAGCCGATCGAGAGCCCGTCAAGGGCGCCGGCGCGGATCAGCGCCAGGGCCTCGCGCCCCTGCGCCACCTCCGGCAGCAGCCGGCCGCGCACCTTGAGGCCGACGCCGTCCTCAGAAATCTCCGTCCAGCGGCCGATCGGCCGGCCCGGATCGTGCTGCCAGAGCAGCTTCACCCCGCCGGCGCCGCGGCGGGCGAGCGAGCGGCGGAACGCCCCCGGCGCCACCCGGTCGCGTCCCATGTCGACCCGCCCGAACAGGCTGGCATAGCCCTCGACGACGGCGCCCGCCGCCGCCAGCGCGGTCATCGCCGCTCCCCGGCGGTCCGCCGTCCGGGCGGCGCGAGCAGCCGCGCGAGCACGCCGGCGAAGGCGGCGAAGACGCTTCGATGGTCGTCCGCCCGGCCCTGGCCGAGCCCCGCGAGAAGCCGCTGCATGGAAGTCCCCCGTTCTGTCGAAGATCGCCCCGCTTGATCCTCGTCCCGGCCGGGCGGCGCTCCGCCGCCGGCCGCTCAGTCGCGGTCGCGGAACAGCGCGGTCAGCCGCGCGATCTCGGCGACGAAATCGTTGAAGCGGCGGTTCGAGGCCGCGAGCTCCCTGAGCGACCAGGCGAGCAGCCCGCTCGCCCCGCTCGCCCACAGGAACAGCGCCAGATGCGCGAGGTCGCCCCGCGCCATGACGTTCTCCGTGATCGGATCCATCGCCGCCTCCCGCCGCCGCACGCCGCCTCGGCGGTCCCAGCCCCCCGGCCTTGCCACGCTCCCGTCGATATTTTCGCCCGCCACGGTGCTAAAGCTCCGCCAAACGGCGACTGGACCGACCCCCGTGGAACTCGACGGCCACACCCTGCTCGTCTCCGGCCTCGCCATGCGGGCGAGCTTTGCCGTCGTCTTCCTGGCGATGTGGCTGCATGGTCGCGGTGACCCCTATCTGCGCGACTGGGGCCTCGGTGCCGCCCTGATCGCGGCGGGCTTCGTCCTCGTGCTGGCGACCGGTGCTTCCGGGTCCTACCTCGCGCCCGTGCGCGGCTTCCTGACCTACGGCCTGATCGGCCTCGGCCTGACGCTCGGCTGGGTCGGGCTGCGCCGCTTCGACGGCCGCCCCGTCCCGCCGGCCCTCGTCGCCGTCTCCACCCTCGCCCCGCCGATCGCCTATGTCGGGATACTCGCGGCAACGGGGGCTCCGAACTTCGCCCTCGCCGGCGTCTTCGCCGCCTTCTGCGTCCCCTGCCTCGTCTTCGTCATCGATCTCCTGGCGGCGCCGGGCCACCGCCGGCTCGCCTCGCGCGCCGTCGCCGCTACGGCCTTCGGCCTCTATCTGGTCGGCTTCGCCGCCGCGGCCTTCGTCTCGCTGCAGGAGATCGGTCCGGACCAGCCCGAAGTCGGCAGCGATGTCGTCGTGCTCGCCTTCGACCACTTCGCCTGCCTGTTCTCCAACGTCGCGCTGCTCGCGCTCGCCGGCGAACGCGCCCGGGCCGAGCTCGAATGGCTCGCCACCCGGGACCCGCTCACCGGCCTCCTCAACCGCCGCGGCTTGCTGCTGGAATCCTCCCGCCACCTCGCCGGCCCGTTGTCGGATCGGCCGCCCCTCGGCGTCCTCGTCGCCGATATCGACGCCTTCAAGCTCGTCAACGACCATCATGGCCACGCCACCGGCGACGCCGTGCTGACCCGTTTCGCCGCGATGACGCGCGACCTCCTCGGCGCCTACGAGCTGGTCGCCCGCTATGGTGGCGAGGAGTTCATCTGCGTTCTGCCGGGCTGCGGCCTCGAGGAGGTCAGACGGATGGCCGAACGCCTGCGCCAGGCGACCGAGCGCGAGCCGTTTCCGGCCTCCGACACCAGCCTCCACCTCACCGTCTCGATCGGCATCGCCGCCGTCGGGCCGGGCGAGGACACCATCATGCCCGCCGTCGCCCGCGCCGACGCGGCGCTCTATGCCGCCAAGAAGTCCGGCCGCAACCGCGTCGTTTCCTGAGCGCGGTGGCCCGCAGACGGCCCGGGGCCGGCACCCGGTCACCCGGCATCCAGCCCCCGCTCGCCCCGCGCCCTGCCGCCGCGCCGTCAGCCCGCCCGCACCCCGTATCCCACCGCCATCCGCTTCTCGTCCTCGCTGAGGAACGCCGCCGCCCCCACCCGCGCCCACAGCGCCTCGCGCTCGGCCGACAGGGCCTCGACAGCATCGAGGTCGGTGCCGAGCCTCAGCCCCTCGCCGAAGGCCGGCCCCAGCCAGCCGCCGAGCGCCTCCGCCGTCCGCCCGACGAGCGGCAGCACGGTCAGCCGCCACAGTGCCCGGTGCGCCTCCTGGTAGTTCGCATAGGTGTTGTCGCCGGGAATGCCGAGCAGCATCGGCGGCACTCCGAAAGCGAGCGCGATCTCGCGCGCCGCCGAGGCCTTCGCCTCGGCGAAATCCATCTCCTTCGGCGACAGCCCCATCGCCTTCCAGTCGAGCCCGCCGTCTAGCACCAGCGGCCGCCCGGCGTTGCGCGCCCCGGCATAGCCGTCCTCGAGCTCGCGCTTCAGCCGCTCGAACTGCTCGTCGGTGAGGTTGCCGCCCTCGCCCGCCGCATAGACGAGCGCCCCCGACGGCCGCGCCGAATTGTCGAGCAGCGCCTTCGTCCAGGCGCCGGCGGCGTTGTGGACGTCGAGGCTGGTCTGCGCCGCCTCGATCGGCGCGAAGCCGTAGTGGTCGTCGAGCGGGTGGAACAGCGACAGATGCAGGATCGGCCGCACCCCGCGCCCGCCCCCCGCCGTGCCGCCAGACCCGTCTCCGCCCGCCCCGTCTCCGCCCGGGCCGCGACCGCCCCGACCACCACCGCCAGGGCACTCGCCACCCACCTCGCCGGCAAAACGCACCGTCCGCCCGGCGACCGAATACTCGTATCCCTCCGCCCAGCCGTCCGCCCCCCGGCACGACCCGCATCCGGTCGGGCCTCAGCGCATGGAGCTCGCGCACCACGCCCTCGATGGCAACCGCCTCCAGATAGGCGTTGCCGGCGACCAGCAGGTGGCCATAGGCCGCCTCCATCAGCGTCCGCCCGGAAGCCCGCGCGTTCGGCTGTGCGAGCAGCGCCTGCAGCGGATGTTCGCTTGCCTCGTGCTCGCCCTCGTAGACGAGCCACGGCACCGAGGCCGCGGCTTCCGCGATCATCCGCACGCAGCGATAGACCACCGGATTGCGCCCGAAGCCTTCGCGCGCCAGCGCCGCATAGTCCCGCGGCGTCCACACCGGCCGCCCCGGCGAAGAGAGAGCGACGAGCGCCCCCGTCCGCGACGCCTTCGCCTCGGGGGGTGGGAACGCAGCGGCAGCGCCCGGCGCACCGAACACCACACCGGCCCCGATCGTCGCACCGGCCGCGCCTCTGCCGACCACCCCGGCCCCGACCGCTCGCCTCCCGCCCCCATCCCGACGCCCGAACAACCGCTTCAGCATCCGATCGCCCCCTCGTGGCCGCGCAACCCATCGATCGTCATCCCGGCTCGCTGGGCGCGCCCCCTCCCCCCTCGTGGGGGAGGTGGCGGGCGCAGCCCGCCGGAGGGGGCCGCCGCGCAGAGCGCGGCGATACGGCGCCCGAGACTGCGGAACCGTCGCACCGCCGACGGCTTCGCCATCGGCGGCCCTCCCCGGTCCGCTGCGCGGCCCGACCCTCCCACAGGGGGAGGGTGAGGAGCCCGCCGAAGAGACACCGCCCCACTGCCGACTACCGACTGCCCGCCACCCACTGCCGACTGCCGAGCCCCTACCCCACCCGCACCCGCGGCTCCCCGCGCCGCCCGAGCATCAGCGCCGTCACCGCCCAGACCAGCGCATCCACCCGGTCCGGCGAGCGCCCCGACGACAGCCCGTCCGGGCCGAAATCGCACAATTCGTCCTCGAGCTCGGCAAACGCCCCGACGTGCCGCACCCGCCCCTGCTCGTAGAGCGCCGCCACCGGCTCGGCCCGGAGCCACTTGCCCCGCGTCGCCCGGACCGGCGACACCGGCACGTCGGAGGCCACCTCGGCGAACACCGCCGCCACCATCTCGCCGCCCTGGTTCACCTCGGCGACCAGCCGGTCGGCGCCGAGCCGGCGGTAGAGCGTCGCCGCCCGCCCCGCCCACTCGCCCGGCCGCAGCCCCGCGGCGGTGGCGTCGGCGAGCACATAGGCGAGCCCGTCCACCCCCTTGCCGACCGCGACGATCCCGCAGGCGTCCGCCCCGGCGCCGCTCGAGGCCGGCGGATCCACCGCCACCACCGTCCGCGTGATCTCCGGCGGCCGCACCACACGCCCCGCCTCGATCGCCTCCCGGCGCCACAGTGCGTCCGGCCGGTCGGCGATCAGCTCGGCCTCGAGCTCCTGCCGGCCGAGCCGGGTGCCGCCGTAGCGCTCCGTCAGCCCCGCCAGAAATCCTGGCGCCAGAAAGTCCCGGTTCAGCGCCGTCGGCGCCTTCGTCACCAGCGTCCCGGCCTCGGCGATCAGCCGCCGCAGCAGCGGCGTCGCCCTGGGCGTCGTCGTCACCATCTGGCGCGGCCGCTCGCCGAGCCTCAGCGCAAACTGCAGCATGTCGTAGGTCGCCTCCGCTTGCCGCCACTTGCCCGCTTCGTCGAGCCAGGCGTCGGTGAACTGCGGCCCGCGCAGCGCCTCGGGGTCTTCCGCCGAGAACGCCTGCGCCACCGCCCCGTTCGGCCATTCGAGCCGTTGCCGCGAGGGCTGCCAGGCCGGCCGCTCGCCGCGCGGATGCACGGCGAGCAGGCCGGATTCGCCCTCGATCATCACCTCGCGCACCGCCGAAAACGTCTCGCCGACGAGCGCGATGCGCCGGCTCGGCCGGCTCGCGAACGGCGGCCTGCCGGTGGCGATGCCACGCACCCATTCGGCCCCGAGCCGCGTCTTGCCGGCGCCACGGCCACCCAGCACCAGCCAGGTCCGCCAGTCGTCGGAAAACCGCCACTGGTCGTCGCGCGCCCAGATCGCCCAGTCGGCGAGAAACTGCGCGCCGTACGGCGCCATCCGGGCGAGCACCTCTGGCCCCAGCCCCTGCTCGACGCAGCGCTGCAGCCCCCGTCGCAGCGACCGGCCGCCGTCTCCATCGAGCCCTGCCGGGAAGACGGAGCCCTCGCCCCCACCCTCATCCTCCCTCGCCACGCTCTCCGACCAGTCCGGCGAGGCAGCGGGCGAGTTCGGCGCGATAGGCATCGAAGTCGGCCTCCCCGGTCCCGGCCGGCGCCCCGAGCCGCTGGTCGAGGTCGACCAGGGCATCGAGCGTCTTGGCGAAGGTGGCGAGCGAGCGCATCCGCTGCTCGAGCGCCCCGCCGAGCCTGTCCGCGCCGGCCGCCGAAAGCTGCGCCGCGAACAGCCCGTAAAGCTGGTCCACCAGCGCCGCCCGCCCGGACTGCGTCCGTGGATCGGGGGCGGCAGCGGGCGGCGAGACTGCTGATGAAAAATCCGCAGCCCCGCTCTCCGCCGCCAAAGTCGGGCACCCACCCTCCCCCTGCGGGAGGGTCGGATCGCGCAGCGATCCGGGGAGGGCCGCCGCCGGCGCAGCCGGCGGCGGTGCAGCGCCAGCCGCGCGCACGAACCTCCCGCCCTCACCCCGCGGGAGAGCCGATCTTGCTGTCGATCCGGCGACGCGCCCCGGCGACGGCGCGGCACCCGCGCTCCGGCGTGTCGGCGCTCCGCGCCACCCCTCGCGCCGGGCCCGCTCGCGAAGCGCCTCGTCGCTCATCCCCGCAAGCCGCGCCACCGACACCTTCGCCAGCGCCCCGCCCTCGTAGAGCGTCCGCACCGAAGCCCACGTCTCGCCGCTCGGCGCGAAGATCAGCGGATTGGGCACCTCCGGCCGCCGCACGCCAGTTCGCGCCATGCCCGCCTCCCGCGCCAACAACCCATGGGAGTCATTCCCGGCCTTGTGCCGGGAACCCATCTCTCTCCGCGCGCACCATGCCGGCGTCTTACCTGCGGCAGCCGCTGCATGGGTTCCCGGCACAAGGCCGGGAATGACTTCGTGAGGGAGGCATCGCGCCGAGCCACGGGCGTTGGCGAAGCCAGGCCGCAACAACCGAGTCGGGTCATTCCCGGCCTCGTGCCGGGAACCCATCCGCCTCCGCGAACAGGAACGGCAATGCGGCCGACACGAGCCTCCGCGCTCCCGACGAGGCCCCTTCCCCCAGAAGGCCAGGGCAGCGAACGGAACCTCCGCCGCTGCCACCGGTTGTCCCCGAAACCCCTCACAGCGGAGCCCCGCCATGATCGAATCCGTCTTCTCAGCCGGCCCGGACACCTTCGAGCGCGATGCCGGGCACACCGCCGCCGTCCACCGCACCCTGCAGCAGCGCGCCGAGGACGCCGAGGCGAAGGCTCCCGAGCCGAAGGACAAGCCGCAGACCGGCGCCCGCGACTATCCGTTCCCGCCGATGCCCGACCAGCACCTCGACAAGCCCGGTCTCGAGGCGGACCAGGAACTCGCGCCGATGTGGGAAGCCCCCCACTACAAGGGCTCCGGCAAACTGGAGGGCATGACGGCGATCGTCACCGGTGGCGACAGCGGCATCGGCCGCGCCGTCGCCGTGCTGTTCGCCCGCGAGGGCGCCGACGTCGCCATCGTCTATCTCGACGAGCACGAGGACGCCGAGAAGACCGTGCGCGCCATCGAGGCGGAGGGCCGCCGAGGCCTGGCGATCACCGGCGACGTCACCGACTTCGCCTTCTGCCAGCACGCCGTCGACCAGGCGATGAAGGAGTTCGGCCGGCTCGACATCCTCGTCAACAACGCCGCCTTCCAGCAGCATCTGTCGAACATCGAGGACCTCAGCCCCGAACAGTTCGACCGGACGATGAAGACCAATCTCTACGGCTATTTTTACATGGTGAAGTCGGCCCTGCCGCATCTCGGCCGGAAGGCGTCGATCATCAACACCGGCTCGGTCACCGGCCTCGACGGCTCGAAGGGCCTGATCGACTATTCCACCACCAAGGGCGGCATCCACGCCTTCACGCGCTCGCTCTCCGGCCAGCTGATCTCCCGCGGCATCCGCGTCAACTGCGTCGCCCCCGGTCCGGTGTGGACGCCGCTCAACCCGGCCGACCAATCGTCCGAGGAGATCGTCCACTTCGGCGAGAAGACCCCGATCGGCCGCCCCGCCCAGCCCGAGGAGATCGCCCCGGCCTACGTCTTCCTCGCCTCCCCTCAGACGGCGAGCTACATCACCGGCGAAATCCTGCCGATCGTCGGCGGGTATTGAGGCGACGCGGCTTCCAAGCTCCGCCGTTCACCCGCCCCCTGCGGGAGGGTCGGATCGCCGTCAGGCGATCCGGGGAGGGCCGCCGGCGGCGAAGCTGCCGGCGGTGAGACGGTTCGACAATCGCCGGCGCCGCACCGCCGCGCTCGTGCGCGGCGGCCCCCTCCGGCGGGCTTCGCCCGCCACCTCCCCCACGAGGGGGGAGGGAGATCCGCGGCGGCCGCCGCATGCTCAGCCGATCACCCGGCGTCGAATTCCTCCGGCAGGCATCCTCGCCGCCGCATCACCTCCAGCACCCGCAGGAAACACGCATCCGGCGACTGCCGCACCTCTTCGTTCGCCAGTCTCACCGTGACGAAGCCCTGCCGAGCGAACCAAGCCTCCCGCCGCAAGTCTTCCGCCCGGCCTTCCTCGGTCGCATGCTGCCCGCCATCGACCTCGACGACGATCCGGCCACCCAGCCACGCGAAATCGGGGATGAACGGGCCAACCGGCGCCTGCCGTCGAAACCGGCACCCCGCACGCCGCAGTGGCTCCAGCATCGCCCAGACGCGCCGCTCTTCAACGGTCGGTTCCAGGCGCAACGCCCTCGCCCGCCGACGGAGCCTCGGATCGATGGCAGACTGGGGCATTCCGCGGCTCGCGCAACTTGAAGATGCGCGAGCTTACAGAGCACTGCGAAGATCTGCCAAGTATTCGTCCCAAACAGCCGCGCGCCCCCTCCCCCCTCGTGGGGGAGGTGGCCGGCGAAGCCGGCCGGAGGGGGCCGCCGCGCAAAGCGCGGCGGTACGGCGCCAGAGACTGCCGAAACCTCGCAGCGCCGCCGGCTGACGCCGCCGGAGGCCCTCCCCGGTCCGCTTCGCGGCCCGACCCTCCCACAGGGGGAGGGTGGGTGCCCGGGGCAGGCGCCACCGCACACCAGCGACTGCCGACTGCCGACTGCCGACTGCCGACTGCCGACTGCCGACTGCCCCAACCCGCACCTCGTCGACCATGCCTGAACGATAGCGAACCACCGTCACGCTGTCAACGACAAAATTCCTATTCTAGGATTTTTCACCAACCCGCTTGCCCGCCAGATCCCCACCCCGGCGCTGCCCCCGCCCGATCCCGGCCTTCCTCGGCGGCCGGCCGGGCCAGCTGACGACGTGGTCCTCGAGCGCCTCGAGCGGCATCCCCTCCTCCGACACCGTCCGGCCGCGTACCGAGACGCCGGCGGCGTGCACCGTGTCGGGATCACCGCTCACCAGCGGATGCCACCAGGCGAGGTCGCGGCCCTCCTCGACCAGGCGGTAGCCGCAGGTCGGCGGCAGCCAGTCGATCGAGCGCACCACCTCGGGCGTCAGCTGCTCGCAGTCGGGCACGATGTCGAAGCGGTTCGGATAGTCGCCGCAGCGGCAGCTCTGGCCGTCGAGCAGGCGGCAGGCGACGTTGGTCCAGGCGATCTCGCCGGTGTCCCAGTCTTCCAGCTTGTTGAGGCAGCAGCGGCCACAGCCGTCGCAGAGCGATTCCCACTCCGACGGGCTCATCTCCTCCAGCGTCTTCGTCCGCCAGAACGGCGCCGCCTCGTCCATCTCGCCTCCCCGCGCTTCGCGGCGAGGCGAGCGCTATCAGCTTCCCGTCGCGAGGTCGAGGAAGGCGCGGCCCTGCCGGTCCTCGATCTCGATCACCCACAGGTCCGGATCGAAACGCACTTCCCGCTCGATGCGATCCCGGATCTCGCTGTTCGGCACCCCGGACAGCACCTTCTCGAATTGCCGGTCGAGCGGCTGCTCGGCGTCGAAGAAGGCCTGCGGTGCCGGGCCGTAGAGGTCTGCGGTGCCGTCGAGACGGTCGACGACGACGAAGATCGCGCCAGCTTCCGTCGCGCCCTTGCGCGCCACCGTGGCGAAGGCGCCGACAGAGTGGCAGCGGCGCACGTAGGCGCCGACCCAGAAGGAGGAGACGACGCGCATCTAGTTGGTGCTGAGCCCGCCGATGCCGGCGAGCGTCGCGACCAGGCGGTCGTCGATGTCGCCGTTCACCGGCAGGCCGTGGTCGAGGCGGAACCGGCGGATCGCCGAGGCGGTCTGGCCGCCGGCCTTGCCGTCGACCGTGAGCGGCCCGTAGCCGAGGTCGGCGAGCGCCTGCTGGATGCGCTTCACGTCGACATTGGCAGCGACCGAATGGCTCGGGGCCGGCGGCGGCACGCGCGTCGTCGTGGTGGTGGTCACGGATGCGGTCGCCGAGGGGCCGAGCAGCGCCCGCACCAGCACCTTTTCCGACGCGACCCCGGTGACGGCGAGCCCCTCGGCGGTTTCAAAGTCGCGGATCGCCGCCGCCGTCGACGGGCCGGCATAGCCGTCGATCGGCCCGGAATAGAACCCGCGGGTCGCGAGTGCCGTCTGCACGTCCTTGACCAGCAGCGAGGCCGGCGCTTCCGTCTGCCCCGTCACCGCGCCCGCCGGCGCATCAGCCGGGGTGGCGGAGAACAGCGGCGCCGGATGCGGTCCGGGCTGCATCAAGAGCATGTTGGCGAGCACCGCCCCCGTCGCCACCGTCGCCGCGAGCGTGCCGAAAACCGGCACCGGCCGGGCGGCGAGCGCCGCACCGAGGCGGCCGGCGACGCCCGGTCCCTTCGACGCCTTGCGCGCCGGCGCGCGGCGAGGGGCCGGCTTCTTCATGCGAGCGCCCGCACCGGGTCGATCGATGCCGCCACCGCTACCGGCAGGTCGACGGCGACCGTCGTGCCGTGGCCGGGCAGGCTGCGGATGTCGAGCGTGCCGCCGTGCACGGCGGCGAGCGCCTTCACCACCGACAGCCCGAGCCCGGCGCCTTCGCGGCGACGGCCGGTGTTGTCGGTGAGCCGCATGAACGGCGTGCCGAGGCGGTCGATCTCGGCCGGGGCGATGCCGATGCCGGTGTCGCGCACGACGATGCGCACCCGGTCACCGGCGCGCTCGGCGAAAAGCTCGACGCGACCCGCGCGGTCGGTGAACTTGATGGCGTTCGAGAGCAGGTTGATGACGATCTGCCGGCAGGCGCGCGGCGCCGCCAGCACCGCCGGCAGCGGCGCCGGCACGGTGAACGCGAGGTCGATTCCGGCACCATCCGCCACCGGCGCCATCATGCGGCGGCAGCGCTCGAGCAGGGCCTCGAGGTCGACCTCCTCCGCCGTCTCGTCGCTTCCGCCTTCCGGTCCGGCCTGGTCGATGAGGCCGCCGACGACGTCCATCAGGTGGCGACCGGCCTCGGCGATCAGCCCGGCATATTCGCGCACCCGCGCCGGATCGGGGTCGCTCTCGCCCGTGAGCGCCAGCGTCTCGGCGAAGCCCAGTACCGCCGACAGCGGCGTGCGCAGCTCGTGGCCGAGCAGGCCGAGTTCGCGCGAGCGGGCGCCGATCGTGGTGGCGAGAGCCTCGCGAAGCCGGCGGATCTCGTCGGCCGCCTCGATGCGCGCGGAGGCGTCGGTGAAGCGGGCGAGCACCCCGGGGCCGAACACCTCGCCCGGAAAGGTCCGCCGCAGCGTCACGTCGAGGACGGCCACGCTCGAGGCCGCGAGCCCGCCGATGTCGTCGCCACCGGTGCGGCAGTGGACGGTCACGGTCGCCGCCTCGCCGTCGGCGAGCGTGGTCGCGAGCGCCCTGAGGAAGGTCGGCCGGTCGCCGATGTCGAGGCGCTGCAGCAGCGCGTCGCCAGCGAGCGCACCGGCGCGCACGGCGACGAGCTTCTCAAGCGCCGGCGTCGCGGCGATCAGCGAGCCGTCGGGTGCGTAGAAGGCGACGCCCTCGCTCGCCACTGCCTCGGCGAGCGCGATGCGGCGGGCGAGCGTCTCCGCCGGCGGCGGCGCCGCATAGTCTTGCGGCGAAGCGGCGCGCGGAGGCGTGGTCTCGCCCCGGCGGCGGCGGCCGAAGCGGGCGGTGATGGCGGCAATGTTCACGTCAGCCGCGGCGCCGGAGCGCCGCCCCTTGAGAGCGATCTCGTCGGCCCCAAAGGTGCCCGTCCGCCCTTAAGGAAGGCTGAAGCGGAGGGTTGCAAAGGGCATGAACACGGCCGCGGCGAAGCGTCCGGGGACGAAGCGGCGGATCGATCGAATTGTCACGATCTGGACAACCCGCGGGAAAGCCGGGGCGGCTAGTCTCCACCGGTCGTTCCCCGTTCCGCGCCGATTTTTCGCCGGAGCGCCGACGTTCCGAAGGGAGGGTGCCCCGTGTTCTTCCTGCTGCGTGCGTGCCTGTGGATCGGCGCCATCATCCTGCTCGTGCCGATGCTGCCGTCGATGCAGACCGGTGAGGCGCCGAACCATACGCCGGCCCCGGTCGCATCGCTGCCGCAGGCACCGACCGCCGTGGCCGTCGCCTCCACCGCACCGCTCGCCCCGGCGACGAACACACCCGCGAGCGCCCCCGTCCCCGGCCCTGCCCTGCCCGCCGCCGTCGACGTGGTGCGCTTCTGCCTCGACAACGGCGCCGTCTGCGAGGCGGGCTTCTCGGTCGTCGCCGCACTCGGCGACGCCGTCGGCCAGGGCCTCGAGCTCGCCGCAAGCCTGCAGAACGGCGAGACCGCGCCGGCGACGAATGCGGCCTACGATCCGCCGCCGATCGCCGTCGCCACCGTGCCGGTGCGCGTCTCGACGCTGCCGGCCGCCGTCGTCGGCACGCTCACCGCCGCCGACCGCGCCGACCCCTGGCTCGGCGAGGCGGCGACAGCAGCGGCCCAATCGGCCGCGACCGCCGCCGCGGCCTCCGCCGCCTCCGCCATCGGCCTGACCGTGCCGCTGCCGGTCCCCGACCCGCGCCGCCGGACGGGTGGCTGAGCCGGCGGCAGACCGACCTCCCGGGTTTCCCCGGCCGCCCGCAGCGCCTATATGCCGGGGAGCCTGAAGGGCGCCGCAGCCGGGCGGCGAGGAGTGCGTCATGGACATCGCCGAGATCGAAGAGACGTTCGCGCTGCTCGACGACTGGGAGGAGCGCTACCGCTACGTCATCGAGCTCGGCCGCCAGCTGCCGCCCTTGCCGGAGGAAGCCCGCAACCCGCAGAACTTCGTGCAGGGCTGCACCTCGCAGGTCTGGCTCGCCGCGCGGCCCGTCGCGCCGAGCCCGGAAGGACCGGTGCTGCACTATGACGGTGACAGCGACGCCCACATCGTCAAGGGGCTCGTCGCCATCCTGCTCGCCCTCTATTCCGACAAGCCGGCCCGCCACATCCTCGCGACCGACGCCGAGGCGATGCTGAACCGCCTCGGCCTGCGCGACCACCTGACCCCGCAGCGCTCGAACGGCCTCTCCGCCATGGTCCGCCGCATCCGCGCCGACGCCGAGACGGCGCTCGCCCACGCCTGAACCGCGGCCCCTCGCTCTCCCTGCCCGAGCCTTCGGACCTCACGCCCGCGGGCGGAACCCCTCGCTGCCCCACGACCGGATGCCGCGCGGCTCGGCTGGGCCACGCGCCTCCGCCGCCAGCCCGTAGTGGGCGGCGAGGCGGTCGAGGGCGATGGCGAGCACCACCTTGGCCGAGCGCACCGGCCAGCCGCGCGCCCGCTCGACTTCCTCGAGCCCGACCTCGAAGCAGCAGACGTCGAGGGCCACGTCGGCGAGCTCCGGGCCCAGCGCGGACAGCGCCCGCCGCACCCGCTCGCGCGCCGCCGCCACCGCATCCGACAGCTCCGCCGCGCCGCCGCGCCCCATCCCCGGCCCGCCACCGGCGCCGCCGAAGCCCGACCAGTGCATCGTCACCCGCGGCCCGAGCTGGGCGAAGCCGAAGTCGGACCTCAGCCGCTCGCCGGCGGCACACTGGCCCGCGTCCACGAGCGGCTTGCCATCGCGCCCGCGCCGGGCGGCGAGGCGGGCGAGCGGGCTCGCGTCCTCGGCCTTCAGCACCACCGCCGCGCCACCATCCGGCGCCTCGATGCTCGCCGGGGCGGGTGCGCCCTGCTGGGCACGAAACGGATCGGTGCCGCCGGCAAGCGAGCGCCTGAGCCAGGCGAGCCCGGCCGCCGTCACCGCCACCTCGCCCGCAGCCTCGACGCGCAGGAGATCGGCGCGCGCCAAGGCCCGCGTCAGCCCCGGCGGCATCGCCAGCCGCCGCTCGCCGTCAGTGCCGGCGACGATCACCGCCGCCCCGTCCCCGGCGAGCCGCCCGGCGGCCCCGGCGAGCGCCTTCAGGAGCCGCCGCGTCGCGCCGCGCACCTCCGCCGGGCTGGCGGGAGCCGACGGGACCGACGATTCGACCCCCGAGCCGGATGGGTTCTTCGACGGGCCGCTCATCGCGCGACCTCCTGCCCGGCGTTGCTCCGCGACGCGGCGACGGCCGCCTCGATGCCGGCGACGAGACCGTCGAAGCCGGGGTCGTCGCGGCGGTCCTCGACCCGTCGGCAGGCGTGGGCCGCGGTGGAGCGATCACGCCCGAAGCGCCGCCCGGCCGCCGTTAGCGTCTCGGCGAGCCCGACATGGGCGACATAGATCGCCACCTGCCGGGCGAGCGCGATGTCGGCGCGGCGGGTGGGGGCGTGAAGGTCGGTCGAAGGGAGGTGGAAGGCGCGGGCGACCACGGCCTCTAGGGTCGGTGGGTCAGTGGGGTCGGGATCGCGCCGAACCGGCTCCACGCCACCGACGGTCCTGTCGTTCGCCGGGGGGGCCGCCTCCCCCACCGATCCATCGCCACGCCCACGCCTCGCCATGACCGCCTCCCTGTCACGCCACCGTCGGCGCGATAGGAATTTGTACCTGCATTCGCATGGTTGTCGAGAGGGGTCGGATATTTTTCCTTATGCCATCGACCGGTCGGTAGAGCGAGGGATTGAACGAAGTGTTTGGGCGGGGACGGTTGCGGCAGGCACCACGCGTCCTCACAATTGGCGCGCAGTTTGGATTGACGGGCCCCACCCTGACCGCTGCGCGGTCTGTCCCTCCCCCTTGCAGGGGAGGGACGCGTCGCGACCCTGGCTGCCCTCTCGACCTAGGAAACTTATCCCCGCCTCGAAGGGCACCTGCATACTTCCTCCGTCTGGTGGAGGGGACGATGCAAGAGCCGAAGGTCGGACCGATCGACGACGACACCGGGACGCGGGGACCAGACGGCCGCATTGGGCGCGCGCGCCCAAAGCGGCTCTGCCCCGCCGAAGCCGCCGTTGCCGCCACCGCCCGGCAGGCGGTCAGGGCCGCCGTCCGGGCCGGGGCGGTGGAGTATCGGCGGGCGAGCATCCTGCCGCGGCTGGTGCCGGTGGCGCCGGCGGAGGTGGCCGACGACAGCCCGGCCGGCACCCGGCGCGTCCTGGCGCTGCTCGCCCGGGCGCTCCGCTCGGAGCGCCGGCGCGGCCGGGCCGGCCACTGGAGCTACGACCTCAACCGCCACATCGGGCTCCGGCAGGCGATGCTGGCGGAGACGGCGCGGCTCCAGGCGGCGCGGTGATCGCTGCCGAATGTGCCGGCTGCTCGCGGCGTTCGTCGCGACGAGACAGCAGCGATGGGCGACCGGCCGGGCGTTCCCCAGGATGACCGGCCCATGATAGGTGTCTGCCCTGGCCACGGCACTACCCTGGCGGGCAAGCGCGCGGCCGAGGCAGGCGCAGGCGTCGGTTGTGACACACCGGAAAGCGAAGACAGCTGTTGGTCGATGGGCCTTGGCCGTGTCCAAGGCCTCGGGCTTGTGCGTCGTGGCCGCCACGATCTGCGCGGGCTTCGGACCCGCCTCGGCCACGTCGGAGGACACGTCCCGGTGCGTCGTGCTCGGTCAGCGGCCGACGCCGGAGATGATGTCCTTCATCGAGGACGCCCCGCTGTCACCGGACGTTTCCTGTTCGAGGTCGTCGTGCCGGGTGACGGTACGCGTGGCCGGTGAGAACGGCAGGGACGTCGATCTCGGCGTGTTCGACAGACGCAAAAGCGACAGCGAGCTCTGCTTCGACTCGCCGACAAATTCCGGACTGGGCTTCGACCAAGCCGGTAATGGAGCGCCACCCAGCGAGTGCTACACGAGGTACTCTCTCGTCCGCATCAGCGTCAGAGTTCCCGGAAACCCGAACGACGCGGCCTTCGTTGATGCACTCTACCGCCGGGAAGAGTCGTCCGTCACGCCGACGAAGTGCATGGACGATGGCTTCAACGTCCATCACCGGACAAGCATGACCGGGATGCGGTCCTGGTCGCCGACCTATCAGTTCGCCACGGATCGGGCGGCCATCCGGCATTCCGTTCCACCGCACGGGGACTGACTCGTCCGGCGGTGCTTCTCTGCCAGGGTCCCGGCAAACGGATCGCTGGCGACCTGTGCTGACCTCAGTCCTCGAAGATCGCCACCGCGCGGACGAAGCCCGCCGACGCCCCTTTGATCTTGAAGGGGAAGCAGGAGACGGTGAAGCCGGTGGGCGGCAGCTGGTCGAGGTTGGCGAGCTTCTCGATGTGGCAGTAGCCGATCGTCATCGAGGCGCGGTGGCCCTCCCAGATGATCGAGGGGTCGTGGGTCTCCTCCCAGCACTTGCGGGTGTGGAGGAACGGCGCGTCCCAGCTCCAGCCGTCGGTGCCGGTGACGCGGACGCCGTGTTCGGTGAGGTACAGCGTCGCCTCCCGCCCCATGCCGCAACCGCGGGCGAGATAGTCCGGCTCGCCGTAGCGGCCGCCGGCCGCCGTGTTGACCAGCACGATGTCGCCCGGCGCCAGCACATGGCCGATGCGGGCGAGTTCCACTTCCACCTCGGCAGCCGAGACGACGTGGCCGTCCGTCAGGGCGCGGAAGTCGAGCTTCACGCCCGGGCCGTAGCACCACTCGAGCGGCACCTCGTCGATGGTGATGGCGCGTTCGCCGCCGTTCATCGTCGAGTGGTGGTGGTAGGGGGCGTCGAGGTGGGTGCCGGTGTGGGTGGTGAGTCGCATCCGCTCGATCGCCCACCCCTCCCCGCCCGGCAGGTCATCCGCCTTCAGGCCGGGGAAGAAGGCGGTGACCTCCGCGGCCGTGTCGGCGTGGCGGAAGTAGTCGATCTCCGGCTGATGTCCGGGCGGATCAGAGGCGATGCCGGCTTCGAGCGCGACGGAGAGATCGACGAAACGACGGGGCATGGGCGGGCTCCGGGGGGGGGGTGCGTGATGGGCCTCGGGCCTCATCTCTCGAGAGCCCACCATCGGCACGACAAGGCCGGCGACACGATGACCTCCGCTTCGGAGATGATGCCGTCGATGTCGAAGATCGCTCTGAGGCTGGAGCTCCTGCGGTCCTGGTGGATCCTCAAACTCTCGACCTTTTCAGAGGAAACGACGATCACGTCCCTGCCGGCGATCAACAGGCGAACCTGGAAGGATCGCTCGACTGCGTTGAAGGAAACCATGGCCTTGAGTGGACCGTCGCAGTCCTCGAACACGTAGAGAAAAGACCCGACGGAGAGATCGGACTCCGCCGGCTCCACGCCGAACGCAGCCAGGAACTCTTCTTCGCTCGGGAAGGTCATGATTGCCCCACCTCGTCGTTCGGTCACGAAGATCCGCCGTCGCCAGACCCTGCATCCGCCGCCGTCAACTCGTCCACGTCGCCGCGGACGTGGCTAGTGGAGGCAATTGTCGCCGCTGAAACCACCCTCCCCTCGAGGGGGAGGGTCGGCGACCGCAGGTCGCCGGGGGGGGGCGGCGCCGCCGGGAGGCGGCGGGAAGAACTGCGACGGCGTCCACAAAGCACGGTGGCCGCGGAAAGAGTCATGCGCGGGCTGCCGCCCGCGGTCACCCCGCCCCGCCGCGCTGCGCG